>NZ_JBKFBC010000011.1:53918-202107 GCF_053345995.1 Comamonas sp. C24C
CTTTTTATGGGTCAATGCCTGCGGGCAGGCGGGGTCACCCGCCCTGCGAGGCAAGCCGGCTTACGCCGACGCGATGGCGGCGTTGAAGGTCGCGCTGGGGCGCATGATGGCGTCCATCTTGGCCACGTCGGGCATGTAGTAACCGCCGATATCGGCAGCCTTGCCTTGCACTTCCTTGAACTCAGCCAGGATCTTGGCTTCGTTCTCGGCCAGGGCCTTGGCCAGAGGCGCGAACTTGGCAGCCAACTCTGCATCTTCGGTCTGAGCGGCCAGAGCTTGAGCCCAGAACTGAGCGATGTAGAACTGCGAACCACGGTTGTCCAGCTCGCCGGTACGGCGCGAAGGCGACTTGTTCAGGTCCAGCAGCTTGCCTGTCGCTTCGTCCAGGGTCTTGGCCAGCAGCTTGGCGCGGGCATTGTTTTCCTTGATGCCCAGGTCCTCGAAGGAGACGGCCAGGGCCAGGAATTCACCCAGCGAGTCCCAGCGCAGGTGGTTTTCTTCCACCAGTTGCTGCACATGCTTGGGAGCGGAGCCACCGGCACCGGTTTCGTACATGCCGCCACCGGCCATCAGAGGCACGATGGACAGCATCTTGGCCGAGGTGCCCAGTTCCAGGATGGGGAACAGGTCGGTCAGGTAGTCGCGCAAAATGTTGCCGGTCACCGAGATGGTGTCCAGACCACGGGCCACGCGCTCCAGCGTGTAGCGCATGGCGCGCACTTGCGAGAGGATGTGAATTTCGAGACCGTTGGTGTCGTAGTCCTTCAGATAGGTCTGCACCTTCTTGATCAGCTCGGCTTCGTGGGGACGATAGGGGTCCAGCCAGAACACGGCAGGCATGCCGGAGTTGCGGGCACGGGTCACGGCCAGCTTCACCCAGTCGCGGATGGGAGCGTCCTTGACCTGGCACATGCGCCAGATATCGCCCTCTTCCACGTTCTGGCTCATCAGCACTTCGCCGGTGGCGATGTCCACGATGTTGGCCACGCCGTCTTCAGCGATCTCGAAAGTCTTGTCGTGCGAGCCGTACTCTTCGGCCTTTTGCGCCATCAGACCCACGTTGGGCACGGTGCCCATGGTCTTGGGGTCGAAGTTGCCGTGCCACTTGCAGAAGTTGATCACTTCCTGGTAGATACGGGCAAAGGTGGACTCAGGCATCACGGCCTTGCAGTCGTAAGGCTTGCCGTCGGCAGCCCACATCTTGCCGCCCACGCGGATCATGGCGGGCATGGAAGCATCGACGATCACATCGTTGGGCGAGTGGAAGTTGGTGATGCCCTTGGCGGAATCGACCATGGCCAGACGGGGACGATCTTCCTGGCACTTGTGCAGATCACGAATGATCTCTTCGCGCTGCGAAGCGGGCAGAGTCTCGATCTTCTCGTACAGATTGGCCATGCCGTTGTTCACGTTCACGCCCAGTTCGTCGAACAGCTTGCCGTGCTTCTCGAAGGCTTCCTTGTAGAAGATCTTCACGCAGTGACCGAACACGATGGGGTGGGACACCTTCATCATCGTGGCCTTCACGTGCAGCGAGAACAGAATGCCGGACTCCTTGCAGTCCTCGATTTCCTTCTCGTAGAAAGCGCACAGGGCCTTCTTGCTCATGAACATGGAGTCGATCACTTCTGCGTCCTGCAGCTTGACCTTTTCCTTGAGCACGATGCTCTTGCCGGACTTGGTCTCCAGCACCATCTTCACGTCACGGGCCTTGTCCAGGGTCATGGACTTTTCGCCGTGGTAGAAGTCGCCTTCGCTCATGTGCGAGACATGCGTCTGCGACCACTGCTTCCACTCACCCATCGAGTGGGGGTGCTTCTTGGCGTAGTTCTTCACCGCAGCAGGCGCGCGACGGTCGGAGTTGCCTTCACGCAGCACGGGGTTCACAGCCGAGCCCAGGCACTTGCTGTAGCGCGCCTTGATGTCTTTTTCTTCGTCCGTAGTGGGGTTCTCAGGCAGATTGGGGATCTTGTAACCCTTGAACTGCAGCTCCTTGATGGCGGCAGTCAGCTGGCCCACGGAAGCGGAGATATTGGGCAGCTTGATGATGTTGGCTTCGGGGGTCAGCGTCAGCTTGCCCAGATCGGCCAGATTGTTGGGAACGCGTTGTTCTTCCGTCAGAAACTCGGGAAACTCGCCCAGGATACGGCCTGCCAACGAGATGTCGCTGGTTTCCACATTGATGCCGGCCGGTGCTGCGAAAGCACGGATCACGGGCAGGAATGCGCTGGTAGCCAGGCGAGGAGCCTCGTCAGTCAATGTGTAGATGATGGTGGGTTGCTGCGTACTCATCTCTTGTCTCAGGTTGTGAAAAAAGGGGGAAAGGTGCCTTGGGCCTGCATCCCGGGCTTGCGCAATGGGGCCTGACACAGCGGGACGACACTTTCTTGATGCAATGCGTTCCCACAATACAAAATTCTACGCGCAACCGGGCCGGTTTTTTTAAGTCTTGTACAAGACTCAGGGATTTAGCTCAACTTTCATCAGCTGTTTTCATAGGGAAACCGGCCTTTTCTCCGTGTTTTCGACCATGTAAAAATATCGAATCCTGCAGTCATTCTGCGGCCATCGCCGTCATGAAGGTTGCGAAAGAGAGTTGCGTTGCGCGGCCTTTGGCACAAAGTAGCACAGGCCTTGGCACCAAGGCTGACGAATTGGCAAGCGTTCAGGCCCCAGAATGTGTTGTTTTCTCACTGATCACCGGAGCCATCACCCAGGCCATGTGCTGTTGGTGAATGCCCTGGCCCTGGGACTTCACAGTATTTCTGCGACGTTTGCACCGAGACCATGACCTGGCTCTCTACATTAAGGCGCTCTATTCGTTTCTAGAGGCCTGGCTTGCAACAAGTTGGTGCTTTGCAGCCAAGAACAGGAATTCACTCGAGCGCCCGCCATTGCAAACGCCAGTCCTGGGCGCCAGAACGATCACTTCCCCACAGCCATTCAGCGATCTTGTCCCGCTGCCCCAGACTGACCCGAGCCCGGAAGTTCGGCATGCGTGTCGATGGATGACCAGTCGCGCTCTGATTAATTCAGCTGGAAAATAAGTGGAACGACGTGCCACATAGGATGGGCAATGCCATCGCGCTTTCCAGGTACAAATTTCCAACCGGCAACCGTCTCCAGCGCGGCCTTGTCAATTTTGGGATTTCCGCTGGACTCGCTCACTTGTGCCTGTGTTTGCTGACCATCTGCCTCGACAAACACACGGACGACGACTTTGACTTTGTTATCGGTTCGGGGCTGCAGATCGGAATTCGGCGTTGGAATTCGAGATGTCGGTGAAATACTTGCATCCGAACCGTGGGCCGAGCAGGCGACAAAGCCGCCAACTGCGGCGACAGCAATCAGCAGACGGGAGGTTGAATTCATATTGCGATCATATATACGAGTCACGGTAGACCCTGACTCCTCAAGTTTCAAAGATTGCGGCTATCTGAACTCAGCCAGGCATTCCATCGCTTGCGATGGAATATGAGCCCTGCGAGATGCCTGAGCGCAGATCAGCGCAACCCACGAGAATCGTTTTTTTGTGTTGCGCCTGAGTTTTTTGAAGTTGACCTACCTCAAACCAAGACACAATGTACGCGGTCACTTTCGACTGAAAGTGAACCAACTGCATAAACGACGTATCTCATGTATGGGTGCATCCCTTTAGTGCTGGTTCATAACTTTACATAGGACCTCTTTTAGATGAGTACACATTCTTATAAGGATTTGTTGGCGCAACGCGAGGCTCTTGAGCAACAGATTGCTGCGGCCCGAAAGACTGAAGTCGCAGACGCGGTGCAAAAGATCAAGAATTTGATTGAGGCTTTCGGCCTGACACAGGATGATGTCTTTCCTCCTGCCAAGCAAAAGCAAAAGCGCGAGGCAGGCACAGTGGCTCCCAAATACCGCGACCCAGTGACTGGCCAGACCTGGACCGGCCGAGGAAAGCCGCCGAACTGGATCAAGGATCAAGACCGTTCGCAGTTTGCGATTTAAAAGTGGCCCTAGCGGCCACTTTTTCTTTATGGAGACAGTCACGACCGACGGCCTGTCGGCGACACCTTTTCCGGTGCATCGCTGAGGCTTGTGGTCTCTCTCGCTATCACTTCGTCAAATACTGGCTGCACCGCCTGCTGACGCCCTGCTCCTGGCGACACGGCCGTCGCAAAATCATTGACCGCAGAGACTTGGACGATGCTGCTCCAGAAACCGCTTGCCGCGGTCAGGAGCAAAAACACACCCGGCCTCTGGAAGACCAGGCGTTTTTTATCGCAGGCCTTTGAGAGCCAGGCCTGGGCAAGAATGCTGGAGGATTAGAGTGACTCGACTCTGCTCAAACGCGGCAAACGCAGGTCTTTGCTCAGTTCCCGCGCGAAGGCTTCATAATGCGCGACCATGCAAGCGCTGCGTAACTCCCTGTCACTGACCCGCCTGGTTTTGGCGTGGTTCATGCTGACTTTGGGAATTGCAGTCGCATCACCCATCGTGCATCCCAAAGTCATCGAGGTTGTTTGTACCTCAAGCGGCAGCATGCAGGTGATCATGCTGGATGACGACGGGCAAGCCACACCCGGTCTGCATCATTCGCTGGACTGCCCCCTGTGCCTGACCATCACGGCACCTCCGGCCTATACCTCCCAGCATCTTGTACAGCCACAGCCGCTCGGCCTGGCACTGCATCCCGTGGTTTCAGCGCGCATTGCCGCGCTGGTGGGGGCCGCTTTGCCCCCGCGAGGGCCACCAGCACTCGTGTAAGTCAGCTGTGCCCGTCTACTGAGACGGCCGCACCTTATCGCCGTCGGGCTCAGCCCTGCCCGGCCGATTCCACTTGCACGCAGTTTTTCCATGACCTCTTACTCTTTTGGTGCGACGCCTGATGGCAGCGCTCGCTCTGTTTCGTCCCTACCGTTCCAACGCCAGCATGTGGCGCTGACCGTTGCCCAGCTATCGCTAGCCGCGCCTCTTCTCGCGGCCTCTTCAGCGGGTTGGGCGCAGGCCGATGTCACCCTGGACACGGTCACCGTTCACTCTTCGGGCAATACCTCTCTGGAGCGCGCAGTAAGCACCGGTAGCCGACTCGACCTCAGCGCACGCGATACACCGGCCAGTGTCGAGGTCACCACGCGCGAGCAACTGGAGGCTCGCGGCGACACGACTCTCGTCGACGCCATCACGCGATCTACCGGCATCACCAGCCTCGGACATCCGGGCAATAGCGGCAGCTCTCTATCGGCAAGAGGTTTCACGGACACCACCTCGGTCATGCGTCTATACGACGGCACGCGACAGTACGGCGGCGTCGGGGTGAGCTTTCCCTTCGACACCTGGTCCATCGAGCGTATTGAGGTTCTGCGTGGACCGGCATCCGTGATCTATGGTGACGGCGCGATTGGCGGCGTGGTCAACGTGATCCCCAAAAAGCCGGCACGCGGGCCTGTTCAGAACGAGATCCAGGCCACGGCAGGAACCAATGGCAGGCGTGCGCTGGCCTTTGGCAGCGGCGGCGCAATCAACGACCAGTGGTCCTACCGCCTGGATGTCAGCGGCGATCAATCACAGGGCTGGGTGGACCGCGGGGACTCCAGCAATCGCACAGTCTCCGGCGCATTGCGCTGGGATGTGACCCCGGATCTCAACCTGCAGCTGTCGCATGCGCAGGGCCGGCAAAAGCCCATGCGCTACTTCGGCACACCGCTGATCAATGGGGTCCAGGACCCAGCCATCCGCGAGCGCAACTACAACGTCGCGGACAGCCGTATTCAGTACAAGGACCGCTGGACCGAGTTGCTCGCCCAATGGGCCCCCAGCAGCAAGGTGGTGGTGCGCAGCAAGCTCTATCACATCGGCAGTGATCGCTATTGGCGCAATGCGGAAGCCTATCGATACAACACGGTCACGGGGCTGATCGACCGCTCGGACAATACGGAAATCGGTCACGACCAGACCCAGACAGGCAACACGACGGATGTGAGCTTCAGCGGCAGTCTGTTCGGGCGCGCCAATCAGCTCTCCCTGGGGTTCGACGTCAATCGGGCATCGTTTCAGCACACCAACAACACCTACACAGGCAGCTCGGGCTCCGTGGATCCCTACAACCCGGCCCCCGGCAACTACAACAGCTCCGTCCCTTTCATTCCCCGCTACCAGAACAAGGCCGAGCAGTATGCGCTGTTCGCGGAAGACAGGCTGGAACTGACCGATCGCTGGTCTGTCGTGGCGGGCGCGCGCTTCGACCACACGGACCTCTCACGCCAGGATCTGGTCGCCGGCAATCAAGCCTTCAAGCGCAGCTATTCCAATACCGGTTGGCGCCTTGGCACCGTCTACAAGCTGAACCCCGATCTGTCACTCTATGCGCAAGCCTCCAGGGCGGCAGACCCCGTCAGCGGCTTGCTTCTGCTGTCGGCGGCCAATTCCACCTTCGATGTATCGACCGGCAAACAGTTCGAGATCGGCGTCAAGCAATCGTTCTGGGAGGGCAAGGGAGACTGGACGCTTGCCGCATATTCCATCACCAAGAACAATCTGCTGACACGAGACCCCGCCAACCCTGCCTTGCGCGTGCAGGTCGGCGAGCGTTCGTCCAGGGGGATTGAAGGCACGCTATCGATGCCGCTTGGCAAGACGGTGCAGATCGATGCCAACATCTCCTTGCTCAGGGCTCGTTATGACGATTTCAGCGAGTCGGCAGGCGGCGTTACGGTCTCGCGTAACGGCAATGTGCCGACGGACGTACCGGAACGCGTTGCCAATGTCTGGGTCAGCTGGAAGCTCGTGCCTGACTGGACGCTGTCCGGCGGTCTGCGCCATGTGGGCAAGCGCTATGCAGATAACGCAAACACCTTGAAGCTGCCGGCATACACCACCGCTGACCTGGCGCTGCAATGGAAGGCAACCAAGGCCACCACGCTCACAGTGCGCGGGTTCAACCTCTTCGACAAGCACTACTTCACGACTTCCTACTACACCAATACCCAGTGGTTTGTCGGGGAAGGACGACGTGTCGAGCTGACTTTGAACCATCGTTTCTGATCGGGCCGCTGATGTGGACTTCCGCCCATGCCAAACGATTGGTGTTCCTGGTGCATCGATGGACAGCAGTGGCTGCCTGTGTGCTGATGGCCCTATGGGTCTTCAGCGGAGTGGTCATGCTCTTTGTCGGCTACCCCAAGCTGCTGCCGTCCGAGCATCTGCGCGCACTGCCCTCTCTGAGCACCGGTCAGTGCTGCCTGCCGCTCGAATCCGAGCTCAAGCACAGCCCATCTCCGGACAAGGTGCAGCAGCTCACACTCACCACGATTGCAGGCCGCCCAAGCTACCGGCTCAAGGAGGCTGACGGCACGCTGCGAGTCGTTGATGCCGGGACGGGCGCTGTTGCTCCGCCACCCGATGACGCAACCGTACTGCACAGCGCCCGGGCATTCGCGTCTGGAGCGAATGGCGTTCTGCAAGGTCGAACCCAGGACGATCGCTGGACGCACTCGGCCCTGCTGAATCCCCATAGGCCTCTCATCAAGGTCCAGATGGATGATTCCGCATCAAGCCTGCTTTACATCTCCTCAAGCACCGGTGAGGTGGTCATGGATGTGCCGCGCCATCAACGCTACTGGAACTACGTGGGGGCTTGGCTTCACTGGGTATACATGTTCCGCGATGGCTCCAGGGATCCCGTATGGAGCTGGTTGGTCATCGGCCTCTCCGCCTTGGGCACCTTGTCTGCCATCACCGGCACCTTCGTGGGCATCTGGCGATGGCGCTTCAATGGCCGCTACAAATCTGGAGCCAAGACTCCTTATCGAGAGTTCCAGATGCGCTGGCACCACATCACGGGCCTCGTATTCGGGGCAGTGATGACCTGCTGGATTTTCAGCGGTCTGATGTCCATGAATCCACTGGGACTCTTCAGCCCGCAGGGAATCCGTCCCGACCTGCGCGCCTACCAGCATGCAGTCCCTGGTGTCACGAGCTTTGGACTCTCCGCACACCAAGCACTGACACTGCTCGATGCCCAGGGCTTTGACACGCGCGAGGTCGAATGGAAATGGCTGAATGGGCAGCCCTACCTGCTGGCCTTTGACGGAGCGGGTGACACCCGCGTGCTGCCCGCAAATGCTGTTCCCACGGTGGAGCGCGCACTTGAGCAGTCTCTACTGGAGCAGGCAGCGCAGAGGCTGCTGCCCTATGCCATACGCTCCACCGCCTGGTTGAACGAATACGACGCCTACTACTACCGCCGGGGAGAGGCCTCCATGTATGCGGCAGCGGCGCGCGAGCTACCCGCACTCAGGGTGCAGTTCCTGGATCCGGGCAACACCATCGTCTACATCAGCCCGTACTCCGGTGATGTGGTGCTGAGCCTGGACCGTAGCCAGCGTGCAGGCAGGTGGCTGTTCAATTTCCTGCACAGCTGGGACTTGCCGTGGATGCTGCGCAGCGCTTGGCCGCGAGATGTCATGCTGGTCTTGCTCAGCCTGGGTGCGTTTGCGCTGGCACTCACAGGCATCGTGCTGGGCTACAGACGGCTCAAGCTATTCATCAGCCACAAGCTCCGAGCCTGACCTGGGCCGTATAGGGCTACTGCCCAGCCTCGCGTGCCATCGCCATGAAAAGACGCCCGACCTTGTTCTGGGTCGGGCGTTGCACATTCCCGGCTGCGCTTGCGCCCGGGATTGGCGCAAGCCGATACCGCAGCCACATGTGAAGTGAGGCCGTTGGCGAGCCAATCAGCAAGCCGCAACCAGTGGCACGGCGCAGGGTTTATGCCTTCACTTCGACGACCTGTTCAAAGCCACCGAAGATCATGCGCTTGCCGTCGAAGGGCATGGGCGGGTTGCCGGGAGCTGACGGGTCCATGCGCGGGTCTTCCATCATCTTCTTCATAGCGGCATCGCGCGTGGCCTTGTCCGGCCATTCAACCCAGGAGAAAGCCACCGTCTCTTCGGCCGTGGCCAGGACGGAGCGCCGGAAATCCGTGACCTTGCCCTCAGGGACATCATCGCCCCACCCCTCAATCACGCGGATTGCACCCAGTTCGATGAATATCGGATCGAGCTTGCGTGCGTGCTCGATGAATTTTTCCTTGTTGGCGGTCGGGACTGCGATCACGAAACCATCGATATATGACATGTTTTCACTCCTGCCAAGTTGGCCCGTCGGTGCTTGAACAACACCGCTACAGAATGCCCGCCGGGTCCGCCGCTGCATTGCTTTCAACGTGGATCCTTTGGGCTCGCAGCTCAGGCTCGGGCAATATGAGCCGAGCCTGAGCATTCAACATTGTCTGTGGCGAACTGCAACCAGACCAATGCCCAGGCATGCTGGCCCTGAACTTGATTGGCTGGTTCGCCGGGAAGGTGGTGACGACTTTGGGTTCGATAGTACCGCTGCTACTGTGCACAAAGGCTGACGTTTGTGACCGACGGCTTCTGGCCGGATCGCCTGCAGCTAGACCTTGACTCTGCCTGCGCGAAGCAGGTGTCCATCAGCGGACTTGCATTGCGGGCATCTGGAAGCCACGCGCCCTTGCAGGACATGGCCCGGAAGCGATCGTCGCAGGCCTGAAGATCACGCCTTGTGGTGCGTGCTGGGGAGAAAGGCGGTGGCCAAACCCAGCAAGGGCAGGAACGATGTGACTCCGTAGACCCAGACGATGCCCTTTATATCTGCCAGTTCGCCAAGGCCGGCGGCGCCGATGCCACCAATGCCGAACATCAGACCAAACATCAGGCCAGATACCAATCCCACGCGGCCGGGAACAGCCTCCTGTGCGTAGACAACGAGTGCTGCGAATGCCGATGACATCACCAGACCCACGGTGATGGCCAGTACCGCCGTCCAGAACAGGTTTGCGTAGGGAAGCGCTAGGGCGAACGGAGCAACGCCGAGAAAGGAAATCCAGATGACGGCCTTACGCCCTATGCGATCACCCACCGGGCCGCCCGCGAACGTTCCAGCGGCGATGGCAGCGAGGAACATGAAAAGAAACATCTGGCTTTGCTGCACGCTGAGGTCGAAGCGCTCGATCAAGTAGAAGGTGAAGTAATTCGTGAACGATGCGATGTAGACAAATTTCGCAAACATCAGAATACAGATGACGATCACGGCCTGGATCACATGGGCCCGGCTGAGGCCGGCTCCATGGCTCTTGGCCAGACTCTTGGCCTTGGCCTGGCCATGATGCTGCACCCACACCGTAAGGCGATACAGCACAAAAATGGCGACCAGTGCCACGAGCATGAACCAGGCTACTCCGCCCTGGCCGAGCGGTATGACGATGGCGGCCGTGAGAAGCGGCCCGATAGCGCTTCCGGTATTGCCGCCGACCTGGAAGGTGGACTGCGCCGTGCCGAAGCGGCCACCCGACGCCAGACGCGCTATGCGCGATGCTTCGGGGTGGAAAGTGGCAGAGCCCACGCCGATGACGGCCGAGGCGATCAGCAGCATGGGAAAGGAATTTGCCGTGGCGATCAGTGCAATGCCAATCAAGGTCATCACCATGCCAGAAGGCAGCAGGTAGGGCTTGGGATGCTTGTCGGTGTACATCCCGATCCAGGGTTGCAGCAGGGAGGCTGTGACCTGATAAACAAGGGCAATGATGCCGATCTGCCCGAAGCTGAGCGAGAAATTCGACTTGAGCAGGGGATAGATCGACGGCAGCATGGCCTGGATCAGGTCGTTGAGCAGGTGGGCAAAGGCCGCGCCTCCGACGATGGGCAGCAAAAAGCCGTGTGGCTTTTGCTCCGCCACTGATCCAGAAGATGACACGGCCGGCGCGTCGAGCGTTGCAGATTTCGCAGACATGGAAAGGCTCATAGAGCAGATGGAAGCCTGCGAACGAGAAGTTCGACAGACCCAATGGACAAAATGGATTCGGGCATCTAGACCTTGAGGATGATCAAGGTCACTGCCAGCACTGAAGCGTACCGAGAAGCTGAACGGCAGTCGCACGCTGATCTGCCAACTTCTGTAGAGTTTCTGCCATGCACGCCCATCCATCAGAAAAGCACAAGCACTTCGACAACCTGCCGCGCCCTTTGGTCGTCATGGAGAATGCCTGGCCGACGGGAAGCTCTACCGGATGGCACTCACACCCGAGGGGGCAGCTGCTGTACGCCACCGATGGTGTGATGGTGGTGCACTCGGACATCGGCTCCTGGGTGGTTCCGCCCAACCGTGCTCTATGGATGCTCGCGGGGCTGCGACACAATGTGACCATGTCCGGTGATGTGCTGATGCGCACCGCGTACATCGACGAGACAAAGATTGCGAATCTGCCCGCCGAAAGTTGCGTCATCAACGTATCGCCGTTATTGCGCGAGCTGCTGGTCGAAGCCGTCAGGATTGCGCCAACCGCGCAAGTCGAAGGCCGCGAAGCCTTGCTGTTGGACTTGCTGGTCTGCGAACTTCGAGTCTCCAGCACCATACCGCTGCACCTGCCCATGCCGGTCGACACGCGGATACGCTCGATATGCGATGCCTTGTCCAAACATCCCTCGGATACATCCAGTGCCGCTGACTGGGCGCAATCCATAGGCGTGGCCGAGCGAACATTGCACCGGCTTTTTGCCAAGGAAACCGGTATGACTTTCGCGCAGTGGCGTGAACAGGCGCGCTTGCTCCACGCCTTGCGCCGGATCGCCGAGGGCGACAAGCTCATCGATGTGGCCCTGGACTGCGGCTACTCCAGCCCGAGCGCGTTTGCTGCGATGTTCAGGCGCCACTTCAAGACCCCACCGTCCAGTTTCTACCAATGACGCCGTGCCTCATCTGGCTACAGCTCTTCTAACGCGATCAATATCGAGCGGCCAGCCATAGTCCATCTGTGAGCGTCCTCTGAGCCAGGGACGAGCTGCCCCAAGCTGAATCTCCTCGCGTCAAACCATATGGGTTGTAAGCCGGGCGCTCTTGCGCGCGGAGACGCGCCTGCGTGCACGCCCAGCTCTCCTGATTTCAGCAACGGTAGCAGCCTGCCACGTCCCGCTTCAAAGCGACCGGCTCACGAAAAGCCGATCGATGCGCCACTGCGTCCACCGAACTAGCGGCAAAACCTCGCCAAAAAACATGCGGCATCACCGGCGCCGGCCCATTCAGCGCAGAAATGTTCCTCTGACTGGCGTACCCTCTGGAAGCTCTCCCATCGCGAGGTCTCCCAAGCCCCGATCGGTCGCAGTTTCCTGCGAACATGGGTCACTCCCTGAACTTCCTCCATCCGATATCCGAGCCCAACGGCCCCCTCGCTCCAATCTGTCCACCTTTGATGAAGGCGCCCCAATCACCATGAGACCTGATCAGTATCTTGCGCATTTGCAGGCCGTGTATGCCGCATTCCAGTTGCCCTTCGATCCGATGCCTCCGGCCAGCGAGCAAGAGCTGGCCACTCTGGCTGCAAAGCTCGGGCCGCTGGATCCCGATCTCGCCGCCCTCTGGCGTCTTACGACGGGCAGCAGTTCCGACAGCACCCAGCCCTTGTTCCAGCGGCCAGGCTTTGTGGATGCGCTGGACCTTCTCACGCCAGCACAGGCAACCGCCCAGGCAGCCGGCATGGAAAAGCGGGCCCAACGCATGTGGGATCTGGCCGGTCCGGCGTCACAGGACCCACGCCTGAGCGGGCGCTGGTGGCAGACCGGCTGGCAGCCATTTGCCAGCTTTTACGGAGATATCGTGCTGCTGGTCGATCAACACCCCGGTCCTGAAGGCCAGCGTGGCCAGATCATCGCCTACGTACACGACCCCGACCAGATCCAGTGGATCGCGCCCAGCTTCGGCGCCTACCTGCAGGCGGCAGCCGATTCCATCGACTCCGACAGAGAGGAGTTCCTGAACGGCCCGCTGGACGAACTTGAATGAAGCCAGGCTATGCAGATCGGGCCACCCGCGGGCAATGGCGGCGACGTACGACCGGGCCCCGTCCGGCCACCTTTGCCGTCGCTCCCGGCACACCAACGTAAAAAAAAATGGGCCCACGATAGCAATATCGTGGGCCCATTCGTCAATGCAGACAGCCTGCGGTCAGAGACCGCAGCTTTGCAGCATCAAGCGAAGTTGGCTTCAGCGAACTTCCAGTTCACCAGCTTTTCCAGGAAGGTTTCGACAAACTTGGGACGCAGGTTACGGTAGTCGATGTAGTAAGCGTGTTCCCACACGTCCACGGTCAGCAGCGCCTTGTCGGCGGTGGTCAGGGGGGTGCCGGCAGCGCCCATGTTGACGATGTCCACGGAACCGTCGGCCTTCTTCACCAGCCAGGTCCAGCCAGAACCGAAATTGCCGGCAGCCGAAGCCACGAAAGCCTTCTTGAACTCGGCGTAGGAGCCCCACTTCTTGTTGATGGCATCGGCCAGAGCGCCTGTAGGCTCTGCACCGCCGTTGGGAGTCATGCAGTTCCAGAAGAAGGTGTGGTTCCAGATCTGGGCAGCGTTGTTGTAGATGCCGCCGGAAGACTTCTTGACGACTTCTTCCAGATCCATGTTTTCGAACTCGGTACCCTTTTGCAGGTTGTTCAGGTTCACCACATAGGCGTTATGGTGCTTGCCGTGATGGAATTCCAGCGTTTCCTGGCTGTAGCCGAACGGAGCCAGTGCATCAATAGCGTATGGCAGGGGGGGCAGGGTGCGTTCCATGATGGTTTTCCTCGTGGTTGAAATTTTTGGGAGCCGTCCAGTGCCATGGCGCCTGAGCGGTGACCGTTGTGCCGGCCAGGGCGGCAAGCACATTGCTGTACTGCAGACGTCAAGTATTGCACTAACCGAACCATTGTAGAAAGAACTGAGAGGCTGCGCGCCATTCATCAGGACTATTGCGCACGCAGGAAAAAGCATGCGCTCACGGATTACAGCGCATGAACGCTGGACCCTGCTGCATTGCCTGCGCCGATTGCAAAAGAGTTCTGATGAAGAACCCGGTGAGCGTGGAGGTGTTTTGTGGCCCGCTTGTGGCTGGCAAGCCTCATAGCAGACGCGGCTGAGTGACCACCACATCCACCGCCCCGTCCGACAACTGGGCCTTCAGCGCCGCTCCCGGCACGGCCTGTCCAACCTTTGTCACAGGCCTGCCCTGCTCATCCGTCAGCAAGGCATAGCCACGCTGCAGCACCAGGCGGGGGTCCAGCAACTGCAAACGCAGGTCGATGTGATCGAGCTTGTGCCTTTGCTGCTCCAGGCTGCGCCGGAGAATATTGGGAAAATTAGCCTGAAACGCTTTCTGGCTCTGCGATAGATGCTGCAATTTAAGTAGCATCGCATGACGCAGACGCTGCGCTTGTCGGCTGAGCTGCAACTGGTTGCGTGTCAGCTGCTCGCTGGGCCGGCCCAGGCGCTGGGCCGCCATATCCAGGCGCTGGGCCTGGCGATCCATCACCCGCTGCACGGCGTTGTCCAGACGGTCCCCCAACAGGCCCAACGCACCCAACCAGACCTCGCGCGGCTGGGTCACCAGCTCGGCCGCTGCCGTGGGCGTGGGCGCGCGCAGATCGGCGCAGAAATCGGCAATGGTGAAATCAGTCTCATGGCCAACGCCACTGATCAGCGGCACCGGGCTTTGCACAATGGTGCGCGCCAGCTGTTCATCGTTGAAGGCCCAGAGGTCTTCCAGCGAGCCGCCACCGCGCACCAGCAAGATGGTGTCAATCACCGGCTGCCGTGCGGAGTCAGCAGTCAGATTGCCGCTTGGGCCTTGCCCGTCTTGTGCCAGCCGATACAGCTTTGACAATGCCTGCACCAGTGACTGCGGCGCCTGTGCGCCTTGTACCAGAGCTGGCACGATCACCACCGGGATATGCGGCACACGACGGCGCAGCGCCGTCACCACGTCATGCAAGGCGGCCGCCCCCAGGGACGTGACCAGGCCGATGCCGCGCGGCAAGGGAGGCAGCGGCCTCTTGCGTGCAGGGTCGAACAGCCCCTCTGACTCCAGTTGGGCCTTGAGGCGCAAAAACTGCTCGAACAGAGCCCCCTGCCCGGCTCGCTGCATGGTCTCCACCACCAGTTGCAAATCACCGCGTTGCTCGTAGACGCCTAGGCGCCCTCTGACTTCGACCAGCTCGCCATCACGTGGCGAGAAACCGACCTGCTCGGCCGCACGGCGGAACATGGCGCAGCGAATCTGCCCGCTCGCATCCTTGAGGTTGAAATAGCAATGCCCGCTGGCTGCGCGCGAAAAGCCACTGAGTTCGCCACGCACCGCAACTGGATTGAAGCGCGCCTGCAAGGCATCACCAATGGCGTGGCATAGCGCGCCAACTTCCCATACATGCTGCATGGCTGCTGGGTTTGATCGTTCAAACATTGAATTCATGCGGTGTCAGCGAGGTCTTACGCGGGCCGGATTCTCCACAGATGTCGGCATCCAGCCTTGTCGGCGACAAATCCGGTATGACTCTAAAAATCACCTTAAAAACAAAACCCATCTTATTGATTTAAAACAATTTATTGCCATTCACACAGCTGTCAAACTCGTAACAAACCTTCACTGCAATGCAAACAACCTGCCGGCACGACGACTAGATCACAAAGTTATCCACAGATTTCTGTGCTATAAGCGAAAGCACTCGCAAAGAAACGCAAGCACCGCGTGCCCTGCTGCCTGAGCAAGCTCCAATCGCTCAAGCCTCGCCTGACGATCTTGCTGCGCTGACTCAAGTCAACATATCAGGCCCCCAAAAACGGCTCACAACAGCACGGCAGTGGGTGATAATCGTCGGCTGCAATTTCAGAACGACGAGGGAGAGCAACGTTGCTGTCGATCATACAAGCCGCAGGATGGCCTATCTGGCCTTTGATTGCCTGCTCGATTCTGGCTCTGGCCCTGATTTTTGAGCGCTTTGCCTCGCTGAAAGCCAGCAAGGTTGCGCCAGCCAATTTGCTCAACGAAGCGATTTCGGTCTCCAACAAAAACCTGCCCAGTGCAGAAACCACCCAGCAACTGGCGCAAAGCTCGGTACTGGGTGAGGTGCTGGCCACCGGCCTGCGCACCCGCCAGGCACATCCCGAAAGCAGCGAGGAAGAACTGCGCTCGGCCATGGAAGGCGCAGGACGCGCCGCCGCCCACAAGCTCGAAAAGTATTTGAGCGCCCTGGCTACCATCGCCTCGGCAGCGCCGCTGCTGGGCCTGCTGGGAACGGTGATCGGCATGATCGAGATTTTCGGCTCCCAGCCCGGTGCCAGTTCAGGCGCCGGCAACCCCGCCCAGCTCGCTCATGGCATCTCGATCGCGCTCTACAACACGGCATTCGGTCTGATGGTCGCCATTCCCTCGCTGATTTTCTGGCGCTACTTCCGCGCGCGGGTGGACGGCTATCTGCTGGGCATGGAACTGGCATCCGAGCAGTTCGTGCGCCACCTGGGCCGCCTCAAGCCTGCCAAGTAAGAAGCGGAACGCATCCACCATGAACTTCCGTCCTCGTCATCGCGATGAGCCCGAGATCAATCTGATCGCCTTCATCGACGTGCTGCTGGTGGTGCTGATCTTTTTGATGCTCTCCACCACTTACAGCAAGTTCACCGAGCTGCAACTGACCCTGCCCGTGGCAGACGCCGATCAGCAACGCGACCGGCCCAAGGAAATCATTGTCGGCGTCTCTGCCGACGGGCGCTACTCCGTCAACAAGCAAGGCGTGGATGACCGTAGCGTCTCCTCCGTCGCCGCCGCTCTTTCCGGCGCGGCAACGGCAGGCCGTGACAGCGTGGTCATCATCAGCGCCGATGCCAACTCCCCGCACCAATCGGTCGTGACCGTCATGGAGGCTGCACGCCACGCCGGACTGTCGCAGATCACGTTTGCGACCCAGTCATCGGTCAGCGCAGGCAAGGCCAACTAGGCGCCCCCGCCTCCATCCCTTTATGGGTGAAATACAAAAAAACGGGCCATCTGGCCCGTTTTTCTTTACCCTCGCGTCCTGACTCAGGCCAGCAGGCCCAGTGCCGTCAGATCCAGCTTGCCGCCAGACACCGGCGGGCACCAGAAATAGCAGCCCGTCAGCGGCCTGGAGAAACGAAACAACCCATCGCTGATACCGTCATCCATGCCCAGCATGCGGCGCATCTGGGCCTCGAACGCGTCAAAGCTGCAACCAAAGGCAGAGAACATCAATCCGCTGCGATCGCTGCCCTGCGGACTGACGCTCCACCAGGGCATGGAGCGGCGCACCACAAAGGCTTCAGGCTCAAAGCTCTCCTGCGCCGTGCGCTTGACATGGGCCGACTCCGGAGCATCGTCCAGCTCCTCGTTGTCGCTGCGGCGGCGACCCACGGCATGGTCCTGCTGAGTGGTGCTCATGCTTTCAAAGGCCGAATAGTCGTGCTCCCACTGCTGCAAGGCCCAGTAGCTGCAGCCATCCAGCCCAGCCCCCTGCTCTGCAGCAATACCGGCTGCCACGGCTTCATCCTCCTCGGGGTTCTCGGTGCCGTCTTCATAGCCCGTCAGATCCCGGCCGTGGCCGTTATCCGAGCGCTGGTGCACAAAGGCATCCACCACATGATCAAGCTTGAAGGCCGGCGCCAACAAGGTCTCCAGCCTGGCCGTCAAAGTGATCAGTTCACCGCGCTGATCGCCACGCAGCCACAGGCACAGCGCGTAAGGTGTGCTGGGCGCTGCGAACTCAGGGCCCTTGAGCGGGGGAAACTCGCGCATCAGAGGCAGCTTCCTGTCTAGTTGCTGCAGCACCTGCAGGCCCAGACCCACCACTACCTGCTGACCGTCAACATTTGCCTGCAATTTCCTCAGGCTGTCCTGCAAATCTGTACCTGCACCGGCCAGGGTGAAAAAAACATAGCGTCCCTGCTCAGGAAGAGACGCCAGAATGCCTGCTTGTGCTTTTGTCATGGGGTTGCCGATTCATTGGATGGAAAACACATCAAAGTTTAGTAGCGAATCAGCGGTCCCCAGCCAAGCCTCGAGCGGGTAGCAGAATGAGAAAAATGTGGCTCGAACGCAAAAAAGTCGCGACTTTGCCCAAACCACCATTTTTCCGCTGCTAGAATTCATCCCATCGACGACAGGCGCGTAGCTCAGCTGGTTAGAGCACCACCTTGACATGGTGGGGGTCGTTGGTTCGAGTCCAATCGCGCCTACCAAATATCGCAAGCAAAACCAGAGCTTGCAAACAAGACAGCCCGCTTCACAGCGGGCTTTTTTGTTTTTGCATTTCGGAACAGGCGCGTCAAAACGCGATGAATGGATGGCACGCAAAAACTTGCTCATCCCGCCCTGCAACTTCAGTTCGACGACGATATCGGTGCCGGTCAAACCAAAGAAACAGCACCCGCGATGAAGAGAGCTGGGAGCAGCTGACACTGAAGACTTCATCGAGGTCTCAAGCACCGGTAGATCAGTGACTCCTGATGCCCGTCTTTGTCGTATCGCTCGGGTCCCAACCAACCCTGCTTCGTGAAGCAGGATCTCCTGGAAAACAGTCAATCGCCGGACTGGCGGCTGCCGCGAGGCAGAACATCGCCTACCAGAAATGCAGCACAGCGAGGAAGTCACCTGAGCGCAGGCGGGCGGCATTGGTGAGCTAGTGAAATCTTGCAGACTCTGGATATTCCTCAATACTTTCAGATTTCATTGCATATACGCTTCATTTTTTGCTCTGACACACATCAACTCCAGCCCATGTCGTCCATCACACTCTTTGACCTCAATGATCTGCTGCGGCCCGTCACCAGCGAGGATCCTGGTGGACCAGACATGCTGCTGAGCACGGAGTTCGACGAAATACAGAGTGCGCGCCAACAGGAAGATCCGTCACTCGATCAAGGTGAATGGATCACGGCCCGCAAGGAAGCTGACCTGCCATTTGTCACGCAGCGTTGCATCGAATTGCTTCAGGATCAAACCAAAGACCTTCGACTCGCCATATGGCTTACTGACGCCTTGGCCAGCCAGCACGGCCTGCCTGGTCTGACGCAAGGCTATGCATTGCTCGGCGCTTTGGCAGCTCGCTATTGGGACAGCCTTCACCCGCAGCCGGAAGATGGCGACATGGGGGCTCGTATCGGCAATATCAGCTGGTTTCTCAAACGCTCCGTAGAGCAGCTAGGAAATGCGCCTCTGCTACAGTCTGGCAGCATTCGCATCAATATGCAGGCTTGGCAAGCCGCAGTGGCGCTGGATCAAGCCGTACGGCGCCATCCTTCCGAAGCGCATGAAATTGTGAAGGGCAAAACAACTCTTGAAGAGCTGGAGAAACAGCGATCCTCGGTTCCCAACAGCAGTCTGAAAGTGCTGGCCGCGCAACTGGCTCAATTCCGTGCAGCGTCCAAGTCCTTGGAGGACACGCTGAATGACAGGCTGGGCGATGAAGCCCCCAGCTTTGCAGCCATATGGGCTGCATTGGAAGATCTTCAGCATCTGGCTCGGCGTTGGGGCGCCAATGATGAACCCATTCAGCCTCCCACAGCTGATGGGGCCGCTGCCGATTCCGCACCTTTCGAGAATGCCGCTCGGGTGCCTGCGCCAACGGGATCGGAATACGGATCGCACTCCGACACGCCTATGCGCACCCGCGCAGATGCCATTGCACTTCTCGAGCAGGTCGCCGCCTTCTTTGAACGTACCGAGCCATCCAGCCCTTCCGCCTATATGGCCCAGAAGGCCGCACGCTGGGCCCGGTTGCCTCTGCATGAGTGGCTCAAGCATGTCATCAAGAACGATGATGAACTGGCTCAACTCGAAGAGATGCTAGGCGTGAGCAGCCACGCACGAGTGAACAACAATGGCTAACGCGGTCTCGAGCTCACCACAAGGCAGCACAGCCTAGCCTCTGTATATTCCGGCTGAACCTAACGCATGCTCCGGTTGCGGCTGAGCCGGAGGCCCACAGCGGATCTTGCCGCTTGCCAAGGAGATGCGTGCGGCGCTGAGCCCGTAGTGAAACCGGCTCAGGTATGGGCAAGCATTTTCATGACTGAGCGCAGACGCTTCGAGCGCCGCTTCGTTGCACGCTCGCTGCCCAGACCATGAACGCAACCACACTCACGCAGGCGCCCAATATGCAGACGCCAATCCAGCCACCCCGCGCATAGACCGCGGTGGAAGCCAGTGCACCGGCGCCGCTGCCCATCGCGTAGAACAGCATGTAGCAAGCGACCAGCCGGCTATGCGCCTGTGTCGAACTTTCAAAAATCATGGCCTGGTTGGTGACATGCAGCGCCTGGCAGCCCAGGTCGAGCAGCAGGATACCGACAGCCAGCCACCACAGCGATACGTCCAGAAAACTCAGCGGTATCCACGCAAGCAGTAGCAAAACCAGGGCTGCCGCGCTGACCCTGTGACTCAAGCCCTGGTCGGCCCATCGGCCGGCTCGGCCGGCAATGAGAGCCCCTGCTGCGCCGATCAGCCCAAATGCGCCAATCGCCGAATGCGGCAGCGACAACGGTGGAGCACTCAGTGGCAGAGCCAGCGCACTCCAGAAGATGCTGAACACGGCGAACATCAGCAGCGCCAGCATGCCTCGAACCTGAAGTACCCGGCTCGTCCGCAGCAGTGCAAGCATTGAGCCGACAAGTTCGAAATACGACAGACGCTGAACAGGCGCTATCTGAGGCGGCAAGCTTCGCCAGATCAGCGCGGCAAACATGCACATGAGCACCGCCGAGCCGGCATACACGCCGCGCCAACTGCTCAGATCCGCAATCACTCCGGACCAGACTCTGGCGAGCAACAGCCCCACGACCACACCCGCCTGAGCGGCTCCCACCACCCGTCCTCGCTCCTGAGGTGCAGCAACGCTTGCCGCGTAGGCAATCATCCCCTGTGTCATCGCAGTGCCAAGCAGTCCCACGACCAGCATGCCCGCCATCAGGCCGATGGCGCTCTTGACCATCGCCAGCCAGACAAGAGCAAGAACAAGGCTTACCAGCTGCCATCGGGCGAGCCGACGGCGATCAAGCTGATCCCCCAGAGGCACGAGGAATAGCAAGGCAAGCACCGAGCCAGCCTGCGTTGCAGTAACCACACCACCAATCGCGCCGAGCGAGACGCCAAAGTCCGCCGCCAATCGGTCGAGCAACGGCTGCGCAAAGTAAACGTTGGCGACGCTTGCACCGCTGGTACAGGAAAAAAGAGCCACGAGCTTTCGTGGCATGGCCGCTGCAACATGGGAAGAATTCTGGGACATTGCCAATCTAGTTTCAATATAAAACCAGATTGAGCATAGTGAAGTTGGTTTTAAAATGCAACCAGAAAAGACGGAAAACTTGATGGAGCTGGTCTGATGGCAGAACGCAAACGCATGGATACCGCAACTTGCCCGGTAGCGCGGGCACTTGATGTCATCGGTGACCGCTGGTCACTGCTGATCGTGCGAGACGCCTTTGACGGCATCAGCCGGTTCAGCGACTTCCAGAAAAATCTGGGTGTGGCACGCAATATCCTGGCCGGCAGACTCAAGGCATTGGTGGAAGCAGGCATCCTGGAGGCACAACCCGCAGCCGACGGCACGGCTTATCAGCAGTACATGCTCACGGCAAAAGGACAGACCCTGTTTCCTATCGTCGTCGGGCTGCGCCAGTGGGGTGAAGACAACCTTTTTCACCACAATGAACATCATTCGAGGCTTGTGGAGACAGCCAGCGGTCAACCCATTGCCCGCATGCAAGTGCAAAGTGCTGACGGACGAAGCCTGACGTTCAACGATGTGGTTGTGATTGGAAAAGCGATATAGCTCGCCGCTCGCTCATGGCAGCATGAGACTCATCTCGGGTTTGAGGCCGCCTCAATAGGATGGGGAGATCAGAGCTTGCAAGTCGGTCTTCCATGTTCGCGCTAGTACCTCCGTGGAACCCGCGAACGTGGCAGCAAGTCCTCGCAGGCTCTGCTGGTCAGCAAGCCTGGCGGCAATTTGCGAGCCTTGAGCCGGCACCTAGGGCGCAGTCGGCAGCGCGTTCATGGAACGCAGAACCTTGCGGGCAATGCTCTGGCGTTTGGCAAGGTCGCCGAGCCTGTTCGGAGTATCCATGTTCAACGCGAAGAAGACGGGGCCGCTGGGCCACTCCACCCAGCCCACCCACCATCCGATTTGGCCGGTCCAGCCCGTTTTTGCACGCAGTATCCAGTCAGGGCCGGCTTCATTGACCATCACATCCTTCACAAGTCGTTGGTGTTCGACCTGGAAAGGCAGTTGATTGCGGTATAGCCGCTGCAGGAAAGCAATCTGCTCGAAGGATGAGATGGCAAGGTCGCCCTCAACCCAGAACGGCTTGTCGCCCGTGGCGACAGCATTGCCATACCCGATCTTTCGCATGTACTCGGTCTCGCGCACATCGCCGAGCTCCTGCGCAAAGCGCTCATACACCCAGACTGTGGAATTTCTCATCGCCGAGCGCAGGTTCTGGTCCATGTTCCATGCGGGCGTCGGACGCTTCATGCCATCCCAGGGGATGACCTGAAATTCGTCACGCAGCAACCCCGCATCAAGCGCGAACAGGCTGTGCGGGATCTTGAAAGTAGAGGCCGGCGAGTAACGGCGATGGGCGCGCGAGGCGTTGTAGACCAGGGTCGTTTCGGCTGGAGCTCGCGCATCGAGCACAACAATGCTGCCTTGAGCATCGGCTTCCGTGAAAAACCGGGACCACTCCTTCATTTCCTGAAATGGCTGACCCGCCACTGCTATTTGAGCAAGCCCTGCAGCCAAGGCCGATAAGACCAAACTTCGTCGATTCATGCGAACAGTTTAAAGGTCAACGGAACCTGCACGAAGGAACCGGAGCGGCGATAGCACCGGCTGCGGCGAGGATGGACGTCTTCTGCCGCTCCTGTGCAGTTGTTGCTTTCGGCCATACGCGACCCTGCATGGCAGCGGCGGACACGCGAAGATGAATGACGATGCCAAACAGCCAGTCGGTATTTAGCATCGTCGAGCGCTACGCGCCCGGCCCTCAGAACCGGTAACGCGCTGTCACCAGTACATTGCGCGGATCGCCGTAGACGCCCGTGCCGTAAGAGCCCAGACCCGGCATATAGGTCTTGTCGAACAGATTGTTCACGTTGATCGACATTGACCAGTGCTTGTCCATCTCATAACGTGCCATCAGCCCGACCACGGCGTATGACGGCTGGGTGGCACGCCAGTAAGGTGCGCTGGGTTGCTGGTAATAGGTCTCGGTTTGCCAGGTGACATTGCCACCCACGGTCCAGCGCGACCAGTCACCGCGCAGGCGGTAGGTGCTGCCCAGCTTGAGCAGATGGCGGGGCTGATTGGTATTCACCGCTGGCGTGACCACATCAGGCTGTGCCGGCGCCTTGGACGTGCGGTAGGTATACCCCCCGAACAGGTTCCAGCCCGGCGCGATGCTGCCGGACAGCTCAGCCTCCAGGCCCCGGCTGGTGATGCCATCGATGGCGGTGTAGATCTCTTCACCGCTGGCCCCGTTCACGCCCTGGTACTGTGCCGCATTCTTCTGCTTGATGTGGAACAGCGCAACGCTGGTGTTGAGCTTGCCATCCAGCAGCTCGCCCTTCACGCCCACCTCCTTGCTCAGCCCCGTCAGCGGCGACAAAGGGTTGCCGCTTGCATCCTTGTAATAGGTCTGCGGGTTGAAGATATTGGTCACGCTGCCGTACACGGACCACTGCGGGCTCAGGTCATAGACCAGGCCTGCATAGGGCGTGACCTTGCGGTTCACCTGCAGGTCGTTGTTCAGGCTGGTCTTGCCCGTGGCCAGCGCCGTGTTGGTGTCCAGCATGTCGTACCAGCTGGCGCGGGCGCCCAGAATCACCGACAGGTCATCCGTGGGCCGCAGGCGGGTTGCCGCCGACAAACCCTTTTCCAGCACCACGATCTCGCGGTCCGAGTTGCGCGTGAACGTGGGCTGAGCGATGTTGCCGTCCCAGGCAAAGTAATTGGGGATGTTCGTCCAGACCGTGTTCGACAACTGGGCTGCCCGGTGCTGGCGCGAATAGCCCGCACCCAGCATCACATCATGGCTACGGCCCAGCAGCTGAAACTTGCCGTTCAATGCAGCGTTGAAGGTGTTGACGTCGGTCTGCGTGGGAATGGTGCCGGCGATCATGCGGATACCCGCCCCCGTCACCCGGTTCACGGTGCCGTTATAGGCCGCACCGTAGACCACGTCACGCGACTGCGTGAGGTGGCTGACCGATGCATCCAGCACCCAGCCGCCACCAAAATCATGCTTCAGACTGCCAAACAGGTTACGACTGTCGTTGTCCCAGTAGGACCAGCGCGCAGCCGGATTGACCGAGCGGCTGAAATCGGTGCGCGTGCCATCGCTGTAGAACAACGGCAAATGGCCGAAGGTCGAGCCATCGGCCTTGGACTGCATGTAGTCGAAGCCCAGGCTCAGCAGCGTGTTGGGCGTGAGGTCAGCCTCGACGATGGCATAGAAGTTGCGGGTGTCCCGGCTGTAGTAGTCCACATTGGACTCGGCATTTTGTCCGGCCACCACGACACGACCGCGCACCGTCCCAGCCGCATTCAGCGGGCCGGAAACATCGGCGGTAGAGCGGTAACGGTTCCATGAACCTGCGCCCACCTCCACCGAGGCTGCGAGCTCCTTGGTAGGCTTTTTGCGCACCAGATTGACCACTGCCGATGGGTTGCCCGCCCCGGTCAACAAACCTGTAGCGCCTTTGACAACCTCCACGCGCTCGTAAATGGCGCTGTCGGCCAGCGAGGTCGTGTACTGGTTGGCCGAGTCCATGGTGTTGGGCACGCCATCGAACTGGAAGTTCTCGATGGTGAAGCCACGTGAATAAAAGGTGTAGCGCTCGCTGTCGTTGCGGCCCACGGTGATACCAGGGGTTTTCTCCAGTACGTCGGGCATGGCCGTCAACGCCATATCGTCCATCAACTGGCGCGTAACGACGCTCACGGATTGTGGCGTTTCACGCAGCGTCATACCCATACGGGTGGCCGTGGCCACAGTTCCTGTGGGCGTGTATGCACCCTCAGCCACAACCGGGCGCTCTGCAGCTGCGGTCACCGTGACCGCAGCCATCTCGGTCTCCCCCGCTGCGGCTCCGACAGCGGTCTGACTTATCTGCGGCACACGGCGCAACGCCCAGCCGCCGTTACTCTGGCGCACGGCTTGCCAGTCAGTGCCCTTGAGCAGCGCTCCAAAAGCCCCCTCTACGGTGTAGCTGCCGCGCAGCCCGCTGCTGCTTCGGCCTGCGGTTTGTTCCGGCGTAAAGATCAGCGCCACACCTGCTTGACCGGCTGCGCTGCGCAAAGCCGTATCCAACGGTCCGGCGGGGATGTCATAGCTGTGCTGTTGCGAAGCTTGGGCGTGAGCGGCGGTCACGGCCAGCGGCGATGTGGCGATGACGCCTGCACACAAAGCCCAATGCACGGAATGAGCCAGTATGGATGGAGCGAAAAGGCGGCGCGCCGGCCGCTTATAAGTTTGAAGGTGCATGACGTTGGACAGTCTTTGAAATCCGATGGCAATGAATGAAAGCTTTCGGAAATAAAGAAGCCTGAGAGTTCGAATCGGGTCAGCTCCCGTGCAAATATTTTTCGGAGGCTTTGAAAGTTATGGCTGCAAGCCGCTTCTGGATTGGATCCGGAGCATGAGAGATCGAGAAACAGGCCGGCCCAGCCAGGCACTCAATCGGCCGGAATCCTAGACGGTAAGACAGGCGAGAAGCACTACCACCGTTACCTCAACGACCGCTGGCTTGGGCCGCCTCCACTCTCACCCACCACTGTGAGCGCCAGCGCACCTGCACTGGCAATGAACTCGGGAGCATGGCCAGAACCGCATCGGTATTGGCGACGCCTCCTTCTGCCCCCAGAGGGAAGACGCCTGAAAAGCGCAGCCCGGCCACTGCAGGGTCCACGCGTAGCCAGCCACTGCGGTAGCGTCCCAGCTCGACCAGGAAATCATCGAGGCGCTCGTTGTCCACCCACAACTGCCCTTGACTCCAGGCCAGCTCGCGCTCACCCGCAGCGCCTGGATCATGCGCGTGCGTGCGCTCAAAAACGACGACCTGCCCTGCATCCAGTCGCAAAGGTGGGCTGCCTGGGGAAGCATCAATGGGGTGTATCTCCACGGCCCCCTCGAACACCGCCACCTGCGTCATGCCGCTGTTCTGCCGCACAGTAAAACGCGTGCCTATGGCACGTACACGTCCTTCGGCGGTTTCAACCACAAAAGGCAACTCGCCCAGTTCGCCCTGCGGATGGCCGGTGGTGAACAGGGCTTCGCCCTGCAGCAAACGCACGCGGCGCTCAGGGCGTGCAAAGTTCAGTGCCACCGCACTGCGCGTACCCAGCAGCAGCTCGGTGCCGTCGGGCAATGTGTGACGCTGGCGTTCGCCGGTACCGCTGCGATAGTCCGCCGCCAGTTGCCTCCATTGCGGTGTGCGCGTGACCACCCAGCCCGTACCTGCCGCCGTTCCCACGCCGACGAACAAGCCCAGCAAACGGCGGCGTGACGCGGATGTGGGCGCAGTGTGCAAGGTTCGATAGCCCACACCGTCCGCATTCAAACCCTGCAATGCACCGGTAATGGACTGCAAATGTTGCCAGGCACGGGCATGGTCTGGGTGGGCGTCATGCCACTGACGCCAGCTCTGTTTCTCTGCTGTCGTAATGGCACCGCCGTGAAGACGCGTAAACCAGTCTGCGGCAGCTTCGGCAACGGCAGCATCCAAGGGGGCACCACCGGCACGCAGTTGTGCACCAGTGCCCGGTGCAGGGGCCGCCAGGCGGAAGGTAGAGCGATTGGTCATGACGAAACAGGAGCGGATCAGGAAAGCGCCAGGAGAAAGCATTGACGATGCGCCTGCATCAGATAGCGTTTCACCGAAGTCATCGAGACACCAAGCCGCTCTGCAATGGCGGCGTAAGTAAGGCCTTCCAGATGTGCCAACAAGAATGCTTCCCGTGCCTTTGGAGCCAGAGCATCCAATACTTGATCGACTGCCTGCAACGACTCAAGAGCAATCAAGCGCTCCTCTGGTGGCGGCACCAGATCTTCTGCCAGTAGCGCCACAGCATCCAGATAGGCTTGCTCCAGCACACGACGGCGGTAGTGACGAATGACCAGGTTCTTGGCCACTGTGACCAGGAAAGGCCGTGGCTGCTCGATGCGCGTCGCCATCCCGGAGACGATGACGTTGACAAATGTGTCGTGAGCAATGTCTGATGCCTCGAAGGCATTGCCCAGCTTGCGCCGCAGCCAATGCTGTAGCCAGCCATGATGTTCAACGTACAGCGCGTGAACGGGATCAGCAGGAGCAGAGGAAGATGCGGTCACAGACGGTAGACCGCGATGACGCGGTATTATTTGATAGTGAGAACTATTCTCATTCTAGCGTCTAATCAAATTGCTCTTTGCGAGCCCGCTTGGTCAATGGCCCTGCCCCTTTGCTTGTTTCACAACGAGGCCTTGCATCAACGTCATGGCTCGGTCACCACCAAAGCTTTGTCAGCTGCTAGATCATTTCGAGTTATCAGCGAATGCCTGCGGCTGCTCGCATGCCGCGCACTCAATGATCACGAGCAGCTGCTGCAAGAGCAACGCATGGCCAATCTGCTAGCATCCTTGAATGGCCTACTGCGTTACCCAACGAATTATTGGCATCTTCAGATTGAAGGTGGGATAGCTCGCGACCGTATAGCCATGCAACCCACCCTGGAGGTGGGTTTTCTGTCTCCAGGGCACTGTTAAAGGAGATGGAGAGAATGAACCTCACACCTGCCGAAAACTTGTCTGCCAGGCAGTCCGGGACGGGCTCGCTGCACCTCGTCTGCGGAAAGATTGCTGCTGGGAAATCCACACTTGCCAAACAGCTTGCATCCCATCCGCAGACGGTGATCCTCAGTGAGGATGTCTGGCTGGCACGGCTTTATCCCGATGAACTTCGCTCCATCTCAGACTACATAAGGCTCTCGGGCCGGCTGAGAGCAGCAATGGAGTCGCACATCGTGGCTCTTCTGAAGTCAGGAACCTCGGTGGTGCTGGACTTCCCTTCCAACACCCTCAATGCAAGGGCATGGGGCCGCAGCATTTTTGAAAAAGCGGGAGCGTCTCATTACTTGCACTTTCTCGATGTGCCGGACGAAGAATGCAAACAGCGTTTGCGTCTCAGGAACTTATCGGGCGATCACCCATTCCAGACAACGGACGAGCAGTTCGAGCAGATCACAAAACACTTTGTTGAGCCATCGTCACGAGAAGGCTTCAATCTGGTAATTCATCACTGACACCTCTTCTTGAGTGCGCTACCCAAGGCCGAGAGCCACCTTGAATCAATGGTGGCATGGCTTTCGGCCGGGAGCAGACACCCATATCGTCAAAACGAATGTCTGCTCCAGAACGACGTCACGCTTCGGCCAGATCCTCTGCTTCATCGCGTATTGGGAACCAGCCGGGCGTCGCCGAGATCGCAGCCCACAGCTTGTCCGGCACCTGAAGGTCGCCAGCCTCTCCTAACATATCCAATGCCGTGTCAATCTCCTGATCACGTCCGGCATGTGCCAACTCCACCCACTGTGCGTTCATCACCAGTCCCTTGCCCACGGCCACCAAAGGCAGCCCAAGAGCCAATGCGCGACGCGCCTGGTCAGGCGTGCGGATTTGGCCCGCGGCTAGCAGCGGCACTCGCCCTGCCACGCGCTCAATGAACTGCTCGGCGGTCGTCTTGTCGCTCTCGTCCTCCAAGCCACTGTTCTGCGGCTTGCCCGTCAGCAGGTCGTAGAGCGAAGCGTGCAGATAGTCGGTCAGGCCTTCCTCGACCAGCTTGTCCACCAGTGCCAGTGCATCGCCTATGCGCAGCGCGCACTCGCTAGGCTCTTCGGGAGAGATGCGGTAGCCCAGCAGGAATGGACGCTTGGCATGGGCGGCTATCACGCGGCGTACCTCGCGAACCACTTCGAGTGGGAAGCGCATGCGGCTCTCCAATGAGCCCCCCCATAAGTCCGTGCGTTGATTGAACAGAGGCGAGAGGAAGTTCTGGATCAGAAAACCGTGGGCGCCATGCAGCTCCACGCCGTCAAAGCCGGCGTCGATGGCGCGGCGCGTGGCTTCACCGAAATCGCGGATCACGGTCAGGATTTCTTCATGGCTCAGGGCCCGGCTGGCGAGCTTGCCATCATTGAACGGTCCCTTGGGCGCAGCCAGGCTACTCGCGCTGACCAGTTCACCCTTCGGGATCAGACTGGGCACGGCCTTGTTGCCGGCGTGGAAGATTTGCAGCACAGCGGGCGCGCCACCGCTTTTTGCGGCCTGGGCCAGTTTGCGCAGACTGGGGATGAAGCGGTCGTCATAGGCCGCAAATTCATCGGTGAAGCCGAGGCCGCTGGGTTGCACATGAGTGCAACCCGTGAGCACCAGGCCCACGCCCTGTGCGCGGGCACGGTAATAGGCCAGCTCCTGCTCGGATATGGTCCCGTCCGGATTGGCCGACCAGGTGGTCATGGGGGCCATCACCACGCGATTGCGCAGCGTGAGGCCATTGGCAAAGGCAAAGGGCTGGAACAGGGTATCAGTCATCAGTACGTCGAATCGGGATGTCAAAGAGTCGGCTCTGCCATGGGCGGTGCCAGGCTGCGGCCATGGGGTGGCTCAAACGAAGGCGGGCTTGTCACCTTCGGTGTTGGGCTTGCTCACGCCCACATTCGCTCGCACCAGCCGTTCGGGATGCAGCACCAGATCGGCGACCAGTGCGGCCACGCTCTTGCGTGAGACCTCTGTGCCCTTGAAGGGCTCGTTTCTGGCGGTGGTCTCGTAGTCCACCTCGTCCTCGTCCTGCAGCCAGGCGGCGCGCAGGATGGTGTAGTCGGTGTCGGAGGCTTCGATCAGGTCGGCCGACTTGCGATACGGCGGCAGGTACTGGCCGATCTCGCGGCGGTTCCACTCGCCGAACTTGCCCGGCACTTCGTCATAAATGCCCAGCGAGTTCACGAAGATCAGTCGCTTGACGCCCTTGGACTGCATGGCGGCCAGGATGCGCTCGGTTTGCGCATCCACCTCGCCGGCCAGATTGGCATAGACCAGGTCATGACCTTCCATGATCTGAGCCAGGAGTTTCCTGTCCATCACATCGCCGATGATGACCTTGGCGTTGGCCGGCTCGTGGCCGCTCAGCTTCCTGGGGTCGCGCACCAGCAGGGTCTGTTCGACCTCCTTGTGTTCGCCCAGCATCTGGACGGCCCAGCGGGCAATCTGGCCACTGGCGCCCAGGATCAGTACTTTGGTCATGGTGTCGCCTCGGCTCAGAGATTGGCCTGGAAGAAGGGCACCAGCCTGGCCATGACAATCGCCACAGGCTCGGGCTTGTCATACAGATCGTAGTGCGACCAGCCCTCGGCGACGAGCAGCTCTTTGTTCGTTGAGGCGGCACGGCTGTAGATTTCTAGACCATCGCGGTAGGCACCGAAGCCGCCCGGCTTGTCGCCGATCACCACGATCAGCGGCTGGGTTAGCAGCACCTCGGCGTGCAGGAAGGCGTCCCAGCCCATCGCTGCGCCGCTGAAGGACATGAGCTGGCTGGTGGCGCCGTTCGGCTGTTGGCCGCGCGCGGTCTTGTAGTAATCGGTGGCTTCCAGCACGTCGATGTCGGTGATGCCCGCCTGCTGGGCTGCCTGGACGGATTCGGGCAGCAGATTGGTCACGTCGCGGATGGCGCCTTGAGATTGCGCGGTGCGCATATTGGCGATGTTCTGGGCCAGCTCGCGCGGCTTGAACTGGGCAAAGCCTTCGCGGATCAGGCGGCCGTAGTTCACGCCGGTAATGGACACCAGCGCCTTGATGCGGTGGTCAGTGATGGCCGCGTGCACGGTGTAGGCGCCGCCGCCGCACACGCCAATGGCGCCGATGCGCTGCGCGTCCACATAGGGAAGCGACTGCAGGTAATCCACGGCAAAGCGGATGTCGGAGACGCGAATGGCCGGGTCTTCGATGAAACGCGGCGTGCCGCCGCTGGCGCCCTGAAAGCTCGCGTCATGCACTAGCACCACAAAGCCTGCTTCGGCCAGGCCCTTGGCGTAGATGTTGCCGGCGGTCTGCTCCTTGCAACTGCCGATGGGGTGGGTGCTGACGATGGCGGGGTATTGCTGGCTGTCGTCAAAGCCGGGCGGCAGGTAGATGTCGGCAGCGGTGTCCCAGCCCAGGTTGCGGTAGCTGACGGTGTGAATGGTGATTTTGTTCATGATGAAAATTTCAGTGCTTTCTGTCACCAGCGCTTGCGTGGAATGCACTGGCAGCTATGAAAGGGATAGTGAACGGAGTACGCTCACAGCTTGGTTTGGAAGAACGGTGCCAGTTGGGATACCGCCTCGTCCACATACTTGGGCACGTCGTACAGATCCATATGGTCGGCGCCGTTGACGACGTGAAGCTGCTTGTCCTGGCTGGCGGCGCGGGCGATCAGGTCGTCGCTCATCCACTTGCTGCCTGCGTTGCTGCCGGCCACGGCCAGGATGGGTTGACTCAGGAAAGCCTCTGCCTTGTGGTATGCGTCGTAGGTGATGATCTGCGTGAGGTTGCGCAGTAGTGCATAACCGGGAGCGTTGGGGTGCTCGCAGCGAGCGGTGTGGTAATACTCCCAGGCACCGCGCAGCTCGGCGTTGGGCGCGTCCTCTTCCTTCATCGGCGCCAGCGGCATGGTGGCCAGGGCGTGGTTGCTGGCGTCAGCCGTGCGGGCTGCGGAACCGGCCTCCAGATAGGGCATGGCATCGGTGTCCTTGACAGAACCATCCCAGCCATTGCGGAACATCTGGCCGATGTTCACGGCACTCACCATGCCCAGCGCCTTGATGCGGCGGTCGTTGATAGCGGCATTGGCGCTGTAGCCTGCGCCGGCGCAAATGCCCATGGCACCGATCTTGTTCTGGTCGACATAGGGCAGCGTGGTCAGGTAGTCGATGACAGCGCTCACGTCTTCGGTGCTGACGTAGGGATTCTCCAACTGGCGCGGCTCGCCTGTGCTCTCGCCCTGATAGGAGCGGTCGAAGGCGATGGTGATCAGGCCATGCTCGGCCAGCTTCCCGGCATACAGGCCGGCAGTCTGCTCTTTCACGCCACCGCCCGGATGGGAGACGACGACGGCCGGGTACTTCCTGGACTCATCGAAGCCGGCGGGAAAGTGAATGATGGCGGCCATCGTGACGGCTTGGCCATTGAGGTTCTTGAAAGTGACTTTGGACATGAAGTTCTCCAGGGGTGGATGCAAACGTGCTGAAAGCTGAATCACTGGACTCCATGGTAGGAATGGGATTGGGTTTGATAAATAGGCTCTCAAAGACATGAGTGTTTAGATAAACTAACCAATATGCCCATTGAGCCCTCTCTCGTCTCTTCCCTTACCTGGTTCGCCCACATCGCCCGCCACCGTAGCTTCACCAAGGCTGCGGCGGAGATGGAAGTGACACGTGCGGCGCTGTCCCAGCACTTGAAGGGGCTGGAGCAACATCTGAATGTGCGACTGCTCAACCGCACGACGCGGGACATGTCGTTGACCGACGAGGGGCAGCGGCTGCTGGATGTCCTGCAACCAGCGCTGACGGCCATCCAGCGGGCGGTCGCAGAAATCGGAGAAGCCCATGCAGAGCCCACGGGCCTGATCCGCATGAACTCTTCGCGTGTCGCCGCGCGTCTGTTGATCGAGCCGCACATGGGGGAGTTTCTGGCGCGTTACCCCAAGCTGCGGCTGGAGCTGGTGATGGACGATGGGTTTTCCAACATCGTGGCCGAGGGGCTGGATGCCGGCATCCGCCTGGGCGAGAGCCTGGATGAGCACATGGTGGCAGTGCCGATCACGCCTCCTTTGGAGATGGCCATCGTCGGCTCGCCGGAGTATTTCGAGCGCTACGGTGTGCCCGAAACGCCAGCCGACCTGATGAAGCACAACTGCCTCGCCTACCGCTTCACTTCCAGCGGAACGATAGATCGCTGGTCGTTCACCTCTCCCGATGAAGAAAAGCGCACCGTAGTGTTCGAGCCTCAAGGCAATGCCGTCTTCAACGACGACGACAGCATGCTGCGTGGCGCGTTGCAGGGCGTGGGGCTGGTGCAGCACATCGACCTCTGCGTACGTCAGCATCTGGCCGACGGCTCGCTGGTCAGGGTCCTTGCCGCCTGGTGCCCGCCGTTTCCAGGCTTCTATCTATATGTGCCATCACGATCGCAGATGCCGGCCAAGACAAGAGCGTTGATGGATTTCCTGGTCGAGCAGCGAGAACTTCTTGTGCGGCAGGCTCGCGAAGCTATCCAGTCAGCACCGTGCAAGGCATAGAGAAGTTCATCCAGTGCGGTCGTTCAAGCGCTGTCGGCCCATGTCTGCTCTGGGTCGAAAGCTGCCGATGAGCGGATGAAGCATTCCGATCCTCCGCTGTCATTGGGTTGTCACGGCACAGGCGGAGACTGCGGGTTTTCACCAATCCACATGCCATGTGGATGGGCTGCAAAGCCTTGCCTCCTTGTATTCGCTGTCATGAAAACTGCATCCCCCGGCTTCGCCCCCAAACGCGTTGCCTATGCCGCTGCCACACTCTTCCTCAGCACTGCCGTGCTGGTGGCATGCGGAGGCTCCGACGATTCTGATCCCCTCCCCACCACACCCCAGCCACCGGTCGTACAAGGCCGCTGGACCACGGGTGACCTGCATGTGCACACCATGCAGTCCGACGATGCGCAGCAAGTAAACACCTTGGACAAAGTGCTGGCCTCCGCTTTTGACCGCTTTGGTCTGGACTGGGCTACGCTGTCCGATCATCTGCGCCTGACCAGTTGGGACAATGACGGCAACCGTCTGAATCCGCAGATTCCGATGTCGGAAGCCATGGCCAAATTCCAGGTGCCGCGCATCAAAGAGCTCCAGGCCCAGGGCAAATACGCCGACAAGGTGATCTTCTCGTCCTTTGAATGGGATATGCCTTCGCACGACCACGGCAACGTCGGCATCTTGACCGACAACCCGATGTCGGCCGGTGCGCTCAAGGCCGCCAGCCAGTTCGAGTATCTGTTCACCAACCGCGACGCAGCACTGTTCAAGCCCGAAGATGTGGCGGTCTGGGGCCCCAAGGCAGGCACCGGCTACAACACCCATGCCGAAGCCATGACCGCGATTGCCTGGCTCAAGCAGAACTACCCCAGCACAAGCTATCTGCAGATCAACCACCCATCTCGCAACCCTGGCAAATACACGATTGCCCAACTGCGTGAGATGAATGATCTGGCCCCCAATATTGTCTTCACCCTCGAAGGCATGGTGGGCAACCAGATGGAGCCGGACCGCGGAGGCTACACCAGCGACTACATCGAAGCCAATCTGCCTTCGCGCACCTATGGCGGCGTGGACTATATGGTGGCCAAGCTCGGAGGGACCTGGGATGCGCTGCTGTCCGAAGGACGCCGTATCTGGAACGTGGCCGACTCCGACTACCACTTCACCATGTCGCAAGGCAAATACAGCAGTGGCTACGCGCCGGGCGAATATGCCAAGAACTACCTGTGGGGCGATATCAAGGACCCACAATCGCTGCTGGCCACGCTGCGCACCGGCAAGCTGTTTGCCGTGTATGGCGATCTGATCAATGCGCTGGACTTCAAGGTGAAGAGCGCCAAGGCCACGGGCGAGATGGGCTCTGAAGTGTCGGCACAAAGCGGCGAAGACCTGAGCATCACCATCCGCTTCAAGAGCCCTGATCGCAACAATTTCGAATACCAGCTGGGCAGCGGGCTGTATGCCAACGTCAAACCCGTGGTGGACCATATCGACCTGATCGCGGGCAATGTCACCGGCCGCAAGACCCCGGGCACCCCTGGCTACGATGAAGCCACCAACCCATCGACCCGCGTGCTCAAGCGCTTTACCCGTGCGGACTGGAAGCTTGACTCCGAGGGCTACTACACCGTGACCACCACGGTGAAAGCCACCGGCGACCAGTACTTCCGTTTGCGCGGCACCAACCTGGGCACCGATGTGGCCGGAGAGACAGCGAACGGCGAACCGTTGCCCGATCTGAAGACCGATGACGGTACCGACCATGTGGCGCGCTTCAACAAGATCAATGCACGCAACTATGGCGACCTGTGGTTCTATTCGAATCCGGTGTTTGTGAAGACGGCAGCCAAGTAATTTCTGCACTCTCCCCTGAACTGCCCGGCTCACCGCCGGGCATTTTTGTTCCACGAACTTGTGCCGCTGCCGAGTGTTGCACCACACCCGTCCGGGGAATCGCAGCAACTCCGGGAGACCGCCTTTTGCATGTCTTGACTTGGTGCGATAGACCCTTAGCAGCCATGCACGAAATTCATGCCGATGGCAGCTTCGCAGCAGACACCGTCCTTCACCTCAGCTATCGCGATGACTGGCCTGCGCTTCTTGGCAGAGTCGATAGAGGTGCGCCTCCACCGCTTAACAACTCACCGCCCCTCTGGCTGAGGGACAGTAAAGCTGAGCGTCGCCGTATAGCGCACATCGTGATATTTCCTACCGCCCACAGTCACCGCTGCATCATTTACACGAGCCGATACCTCAAGCACATACAGGCCAGGGAAGGACGGCGTAAAGCTCACCGTACCGTCCTTTGACGGAGCCAGTGAACGCCGCCACCCCTCCTCCGTTTCGATGTTCACCTGACTGGCAGCGACGGGCCGTCCCTTGAACATCAATCGAAAGGTGTTTCCATCAGCTTGGGTCGGAACCAGCTCCAGGTCGTTCAGGGCCTGGATGCCCTGGCGACCGTAGCGGGCTTGATAGTGGGTAAGAACGCCATCATCGAACCCGGTAGCAGTGAAGCGCAGATCGCTGACAGGTTGGGGAACAACGATATGGTTGATCGCAGCCTGCACTGGCAGTGCCTTGCCATCCGCTTGCATTGCCCTGGGCTCCAGCAAGGCAGGCAACTTTTCCAAAGGGCGGTGCAGCTCTCCCACGTAGGCACGGACCTCCGCCCCTTCGGGCTGCACCCAGAGATACTCCGCTTGCGCCTTTGCCGAACACCATAGGACGCTGCTGCTCAACAGGCACAGAGCCGTTCGATGAAATACATCAGGTAAATGCACTAGGTAATCCTTGTCCTCAAACTTGCATCCAATGCGCTCGGCCTATTGGCGCCGCTTGGATTTCTTCCAGCCCGACACCGGCCTGCAACCCAGACCCGGTGTCGAGCAGCACATAACAAAGGCTGGGCAGGCTACGACGATCAGGCCCTGCCTCCACTATCTGCTACCTGCTCGCATCAGATAGTGGCGATCAGCATCCGTGGCCGTTCGCACTGCATTCAGCGCGTGACGCCTTGCGGGGAACCGCTAGGCGTTCCGTTGACGCGGATGAAGAACCGCACCGAACCGACCCGAAGTCCGGTCCAGATATGCAGCCAGGCCCTGCTTCACCTTGGCGTCTGATCTGGCATCGAAGCTGACTCAGGCCATCCTCTGGATGACCTTGAATGTCGGCGTTCAAAAGTCATAACGCATCCCTACATTGACGCTGCGCGGAGCACCCCAGGTATAGAACAAGCCTGCCGCCGTAAAGTTGGTGAGCCCGGCCATGTACTTCTTGTCCAGTGCATTGTTCACGTTCAGGCTGAACGACAGATGCTTGTCGACTTGATAGCGCGCCATCAGGTCCAGCACCGCGTAACCCCTCTGCGACAAAGTGGCGGCGCTATTGCTCATAGACGTCTTGCCTTGCCAACGTGTGGCGGCTCCCACAGTCAGCCCACGCAAGAAGCCTGCGTCGAAACGATAGGTCGTGCCCAGCTTGAACTGGTATTTGGGATATTGACTGGCGCTGGTGAGTGAGCTGCTTTGCTGCACCAGGCTGCCCTGTGCCTGCCAGCCGCGCGCGAGCTCGCCCGCCAACTCCAGCTCCCAGCCACGCCGCGTGGCAGAAGAGACCGAACGATAGGCCGTATTGCCCGCTGGAGTGAGATCACCGCTTTCCTCTGCAGTGTTTTCCGTCTTCATCCAGAAGTGCGCGATGCTGGCGTTCAAGCGCTTGTCGAAAAACTCCCCCTTGGCGCCAATCTCATAGGTGTTGCCCTGCTCCGGTGCCAGTGTTGCACCCCGTGCATCCTGAGCCGTTTGCGGCTGGAAAATGTTGGCATAGCTTGCGTACAGCGACACGTTCGGCTGCACCTCGTAGACCAACCCGGCATAGGGGGTGATCACGCCGTTTTCCTTCATGTCATAGTTCCACCAGTAGGGTGTGATGTCACGCTCTTCAAACCGCGTCACGCGCAACCCCGTGATCAGTTGCAGAGGATCCGCCAGTCGGAAGCGCCCCGCTGCATAGGCATAACGCTGCTTCTGACTGAATTTGTTGTTGCCATAGTTCAAGACACTGAAGTCGGGCTGAGGCAGCACAGCGCCTCCTTGTGCCATGTTGATGCCGAGATTGCCTAGCGGCACCAGATTCAACGCATTCAGCGGCAACTGCACATTGCTGTGAAAGCGCGATACGCCCGCACCTGCCAGGAGCTCATGCGAGCGCCCCAGCAGCTCGAATGTCCCCTTCACATCCAGATTGACGCTCCAGTTATCGGTCTCCATATTGCGCCATCGACCAAAGCTGGCGCGGTCCTGGTCGTAGAAGTAGCCAGCCTTCATATCGTCCATGGAGACGTTCTGATGTGAGAACTTGAGCGTAGCGGCCCAGTTATCCGCCAGTCTCTGCTCCAGGCTGCCGAAGATATTGAGGCCTTTTTGCGTATATCCCCCCCAGGGGGCGCCGGTGTTGAACGAGCGGGGCAACCACGCAACCTCAGCTCCTGAGCGCGTGTAGCGCTGGATCGGTTGCGTGGTGCCAATGCCTTGCGCCTCGCGTTCGCGATAGGTCATGCCAAGGTTGAGGACTGTGCCAGGGGTGATGTCCGCTTCAAGTGCCCCAAACAGCATCTTGCTGCGGCTCTTCTCATGGTCGCGGAAACCACCGGCGTCCATGGCGGAGGCAACCAGACGCCCCCGAACCGTGCCCGCCTCGTTCAGTGGGCCGCTCACATCGGCCTGTGTTCGATAAGTATCCCAACTCCCCACATTGGCGCGCACGCTGGCCTGAAATTCGCGAGTCGGTCGTTTGCGGATCATGTTGACTGTGGCGCCGTAGTCACCCTTGCCCACCACCAGACCGGATGAGCCTTTGAGGACCTCGATCCGGTCAATCTCAGCCATGTCGTCGAGCGAAAACATGGTGCTGGTCAGGTAATACCAGCCGCTGCTCAGTTGTGCCATGCCGTCGGTCTGCAGGTTGACCTTCGCCCCGCGCGCTTGAAAGTCGGTGGCGTTGTTCTGCCTGTACACGGCGATGCCGGGGGTCTGCTCCATCACATCGGTCAGGGTCTCCAGCTTGAAGTCATCCATGCGCTGACGCGTCATCACGGTCACGGACTGAGGTGTCTCGCGCAGCGAGAGGTTCAGTCCCGTTGCTGTCCTGCTGGGACCGGTCTGGGTGTAACTGCCCATACCCTCGGTCACGCCGTCCCTCTCGAGCTGAGCAGTCACAGTGACGGTGGCCAGGGATGAGGAATCATCGTTTGGCGCGATGGCTTTGATGACCAGACCTCCGCCTTGAGGGATCGCGACCAGACCACTTCCGGCCAGCATCTGCTCCGCCGCCTGCTTGAGCGTGAGCGCTCCATGCACGGGACGCGCTGTCTTGCCGGCTACCAGCGCGGGAGCAAACCCGATGGAAGTGCCAGAGGCTGCTGCCAGCTCGTTAAGTGCGCTCCCCAAGGGCTGGGAAGTGATCGTGAAACTGATGCTTTTGGCATTCTCAGCAGCGGATCGCGCCTGCGCAATCACCGGAGAGAGGACGGCCAGGGCTGCGGCCAGAGCAAGAGGAGCGGGCTGAAAATGAGGCTGCGTGAAGCGCATGGAGAGGGATTCCGAACGTCGAGTAATGAATGAAAATAAAACTCACTACTCTTTAAGACGCATCAGATCACCAGAAATACACCCCTAGTCCGAAGAAAATTTGAAATTCCCGCATCGAGCCTGAAAGTGCTCAAGGCGCGCTGGCGATTTCGGTCTTCCCAGATGGTTCGCTGACCAGCTTCACGGGCAGGATCTGAGTCAGCATGCGCGCAAATTCCCCGGGTCTATCAATCTGATAGCTGCCGCCGATGGTCATTGCAGCGACCGCCGGGTCGCGAATCTCCAGACCCGTAGACCCGTAGCGCTCCAGTTCAAACAATGCATCCGCCAAGGCGGTGTTATCAAAACGCACCAAGCCCTTGCGCCATAGGGCGACACTGCCGGGAGCAACACTGGCCACCTGGCCTAATACGCCGCTCGATGACACCCTCAGCCCTTGCCCTGCCAGCAATTCGACAGGCAGATCAGCCTTCGCGTTGGCGCTGCTGTAGGAACTGGCGACCTGTACATGGCCCTTCTCCACCGAAACATTGACAGCCCCGGCATCGGCCCCCTGGTTGCGATAGCGAACGGAAAACCGTGTACCCAGCACCGTGACACGCGCAGGCCCAGCGAGAACATGGAATGGCTTCTTGGGATCGGCAGCAACCGAGAACATGATTTGTCCATCAGCAATCCGCACCTCTCGGCGGTCGCGGTACATGGTGACCTGGGCCTGCGTGTCGGCGTCCATGGCGAGCTCGGTGCCATCTGGCAAGGTGACAAGTTTTTGCTGCCCCTTCTGCGCAACATAGCTGCTCTCGAATGTCGGCTGCATCCATTGGTGCCATCCAATCCCTGCAGCAAAGACCGCAGCACAACAGGCAGCGACCAAGGCAGAGCGCGGCTGCATCCAGTTCAACAGAGCGCCGGCGCGCGCCCATCCCTCCATCGCCTTCGGTTTCGCAGGCCCACTGGCAGACTGCGCAGAAGTTCCACCACCGGCAATGGCTTCGCGCTCGAACGAGGATCGCGCTTTTGCAACCATGTCGGAAGGAGCAGAACGCAGCACCGCCATGTCTTGCGTCAGACGACGAAATGCCGCGTCATGTGCCGCATCCTCAGCCAACCACTGACGCAGGGCTTCATGCTCGCTCTCGCTCAAGCCTTGCTCCCAGCGAGAGTGCCATTCGACGGCCGCCACCTCTACCGGATTCTGTCGACTGAAAAAATCCGCAAGCTCGCGCGCTTCCTCAGCCTCGTCAAAGGAGGCTGGCACATTGCGCTGGGATGCAAAAGAGTGACTCATCTTATGGATAGGGATGCGCGGGGCGCGGCAAGAATTCACCCTCGGCGAAGCAGCTACGCAAAACGAACGCAAATTCGCGATCACTCGACATTATCAAGTTCCATTCTGCGCGCAGCACATGCAAGTTTTCCACGGCTGATGTACTGATTCACCATGCTCAGCGACACTCCCAGACGCTCTGCAATCTCCTTGTTGGGCAACTCATCGAAGATGTACATGCAGAAGGCATCACGACACCGAGGCGGCAGCCCCTCGATAGTGTCAAGATACGCTTGAATGCTCTGGGACGATGCATAGGCATGCTCGGGCTGCAGATGCAGAGGGCTCGCCGGCTGATCCAGCTCCTCCAAAGAATCGATACTTTGATGCTGGCGCACCTCAGCCCGTCTATCCATATCGATTTTGGCGCGCAAGGCCACCTGCCTCAGCAGTGCACCTGGCTCAAGAATGACCTGCCCCTTCTGCTGCATGGAAAGCACACGGGCATAGCTTTCCTGCGCCAAGTCAGCCGCAGTATCGCGGTCTCTCACTTTGCGCATGCAGAAATTCAACAGGTCTCTGTAGTAGCGGGTCAGCACGATCCAAAAAGCCAGTAGCAAGAAGTGAGGTCGAACGTGCGCGGCGATAAGACAACCTTGGAGCCCTGGCGCAAAGAGTTGCGATCAACTACACGGCAAAATTATAGATTGTTAATGCGACTTATTCTCAATAAATGCATGCGATGTGATGCGAGCCATAGATACGGATCAGCCCGGCTCCATTCGACCCAGCCTTGATCGGCATGTCTGTGCCCACTGCCGACAGCAAGTAGCCAGAAACAGCCGTCAGGGTCGATGAGCAGAAATTCAGCTCATGGCCGAAAACTCCATCTCACTTGCGAGTCCGAAATCAGGCGCAGGCTGATGCTGCGCTCACGTCAGCCGCTTGCTGGCCACGGCATCGGGCCGGGGGCTAGGCCAGGCTGCTTAGTGAACCCACAGCACCTCAAACTGCTGGCGGGTTGAAGCGATCTGTATCGACGCCTCATCCCCTTCGCACTTGCCCAGCACCGCCCTGCCCAAAGGCGCTTTGCTGCTGATGACCTGAATGGGATCTGCGCCGCTGCCCAGCTTCATATTCCCGCCATCCGGTCCGAGAAAGAACTGTTGTTGCTTGTCGTCCGAATCCACCAGACAGAACAGCGCGCCGAGCTGAATCCCTTTGCTGGCGTCGTAGGGTTGCGGGCGGAACTGGCGCCAATCAGCCATCGCCTGGCGGATGGCTTCTGCGCGACGAGCTTGGCCGGTAGCCAGGTAAGCAGCTTCGAGACCCAATGTGTCGTACTTGTTCTCGGCGATGTTTTCCTCATGAGTCGCAGCTTCATGGGCAGCCATAGCGGCCTTCTCGGCCTGCAGAAGGTCCTCCGCGAGCCGTTCCAGCACCTGCTGCCGCAACAACAATTTATCCATAGCGAAAAGAGGCATCTCGAACAAGTTGGGGGGCCTCGATTATGAAGGGCCTGTTCACCGTTCGACGCTTCCCATTGGCTAGGTCAGCGCCTATTCACAGGCCGATAAGCCGCAATGCGCCATAGGCCTCTGAGACTCAAAATTTATAGCTGGCTGCGCTTCTATATATTGATTTCAAATACATTTGATATTGAAACCAATGTTAGACATACGCAACCAGCTCCACTATTGATAGCTTTTGTCGATTTTCAGGCCATGGCACGAGGCGCAAAGCAGCTTGCGGCAGGCTTCTTTTTAAACCGCTCTCAGTGCTGAATATTTGCCAATGCAGACAACAGATGGCGCTTGTGGTTGTGAGCCCAAGGGAATGATCCTGAGGCCCCATATTCCGCTTTCAGGGGCACGACCGCCCTCACGCTCCATCGGGGATGGTTGGCTCCACCAGGAGGGCAAGCAATTGCAGTGATTCCTGCCAGCCCAGATAGCAGGCCTGCTCTGGAATCATGTCGGGAACGCCTTCCTGCACCACATGCAGCTCGGTGCCGCAAAAGACCTCCTTCAGATCAACGGTGGTGATCATCTCGCCGGGTAGGTTGGCGTCCTCGAATCGATCGGTATGGCGTATGCGTCGGCCCGGTACCAGTTCCAGAAACTCACCGCCAAAGCTGTTTTTGCTGTTGGCGGAAAAATTGATGAAGCTCATGCGGTAGCGGCCGCCCACGCGTGCGTCAAATTCATGCACCTGCGCCGCGAAACCATGCGGAGGCAGCCACTTGACCATGGCCTCGGGGGTCGTGAAGGCCCGATAGACGCGTTCGGGCGGAGCTTTGATCACACGGTGCAGTCGAATGGTCTGTGGCATGCGAGACTCCTGAAATAGAGGCCAGCAAGCTTAGCCCTCATCACCGCAGCTGGCTACCAGGCTTTCTTGGATGTTCATCAGCCGCCTCCTCGGCGCAACGCCATCACACCTATCCCACCGACAGGCCGCTTCGGCTCCGGCCCCCACAAACCTCATGCAAGATTCGCCGACATTAAGCAGATGGCTAACCATGGCGCGCAATGACGAGATCGTCGTCGATGCCACCGACATCAACCACGAAGCATCGTCCAATCTATGGTGCTTTTCTCCGGATGATGAGGAGTCTCTGGGCATCACCGCAGAAGCCCTTGCCGATTTCATCGGGCAGGTCGTGGCAGCCAGACAGGAGCAATTGAGTGGAAATGCGCCCATGCTTTTCTATTGCTGGCATGAGGCACAGACCAGGCAGCTGCGCTTCAGCCTTGTATCCGCCGCGCATGGCCGGCTGCCTTTCGGCTGCGCCGTCGACCCTGGAGCGAAGCTTGCATCCATTGCCGCAGATATTGTCGAAAAGGACTGGCTCAATGCCGAGTGGGGCCAGCCCGGGCCAGACCAGGCTGCGCCCGATGGCCGCTGTGAGGAGCCGGCGTTGAGCTTGGCCGTGTTCGTCGCCCATCTGCCATAGCCTGATCTTCAGGCGCATGTTCAGGCTCTTCGCAACCCGAGCCGCTACCGATCTGCACACACGGCTGCCGGAATCCTGGCAGCGTTCCCCATACGGCCAGAGGCACGGAACATGGCACACTGTGGCGAACATCGGCGATTGCCGCATTGCGCATCGCCGCCTGTCGCAGCCTCATGACAACGGCCCCGGGGGTTCGTATGGACAAAGGCAAATCCGGCGCCAAAGCGGCGTTTTCAGCTCTCGCAACCCCGCTCGTCGACTCGGCAGTCGAACAGGCCCGGGACATTGCACGGGTACCTGACGTCGAGGGGATCCATCAATTGCGCGTCACCTTGCGCAGCCTGCTGACGCTGTGGTGGTTTTACCGGCCCCTGATGAAGGCACGAGAGTATGCACGGCAGCGCAGCAGCCTGAAATCGATTGCCAGTGCAGCAGGCATGGCCCGCGATTACGACATTTTGATCGAGCTGCTGAGACGTAACGACAAATGCAGCGCGGCCGGCATTGCTGCCCTAGCAACCGCTCGCGAATCCGCTCTGCAGGCTGGCCGGGAAAATCTTTCGCCCCCTCACCTGCAGACGCTCTTGCAGGAAGCTCTGGTGCAAACGTCGGCCAGCTTGGGCCCCGAGTGCGGTCAGCTGCGACTGCGAGCTCTTGCGCAGGCACGGGTCGCGCAATCAGTGAGACAGCTGCGCCGACGCATCAAGCGGGCGATCACCTCTGGCAGGCCAGACCTAGAAGGCTTTCACGATGTCAGAAAGGCCGGCAAGAAAACACGTTATCTGCTGGAGCTGTTCGGGCCTTTGCTGCCCGCAGACCATCGCCGCCTGCTCAAGCGGCTGCAGAAAATCCAGCAGCCGCTTGGCGAGCTCAATGACCTTGCTGTTAGCGAAAGCCTGCTCAGGCAGAACCCGCGCCTGATCCTTTCTCCGGATCAGGCGAAAGAAATAAGACGCTGGCTCAGAAAGAAACGCAAGCACCGCCTGAGTGCCCTCGCCTGCTTGCTGCGCAAGGATCGGACGCTCAAGCAGGCTTGAGCGCTCATGACGGCGCCGTTATCAGTCCCAGACAGGAGCCAGGCCCTCGGGGCTGACTTCACGGCCGTTGCGCTCCAGCGCCGCGATCAGCGCCATGTCATCGGCGTCCAGCTTCAGATCGCGCGCCAGCAGGTTGCTGGCCAGGTTTTCGCGCTTGGTGGACGACGGAATCACCGCATAACCCAGCTGCAGCGCCCAGGCCAGTGCCACCTGCGCCACCGTGGCCTGATGCTTGGCCGCAATCTGCGCCAGCACCGGGTCCTTGAGCACCTTGCCGTAGGCCAGCGTCATGTAGGAAGTGACCTGAATGCCCTGCTCCTTGAGGAAGGCCGTCAGCTTGCGGCCTTGCAGATAGGGGCTCAGCTCGATCTGGTTGGTGGCAATCTCGCCCTGGCCCACGGCAGCGATGGCCTGGCGGGTCAGCTCGATATTGAAGTTGGAGATACCGATCTGGCGGGTCAGGCCCTGGGCCTTGGCTTCGGCCAGGGCTTCCATGTACTCGGACAGCTCCACGCCGTTGCCGGGTGCGGGCCAGTGGATCAGGGTCAGATCCACATAATCGCAACGCAGCTTCTTGAGGCTGTCCTGCAGGCTGGGGATCAGCTTGGCGCGGCTGTAGTTTTCGGTCCAGATCTTGGTGGTCACAAACAGATCGCTGCGCGCCACACCGCTGTCTGCAATCGCCTGGCCGACTTCGGCTTCGTTGCCATAGATCTGGGCTGTATCGACCGCGCGGTAACCGACATCGAGTGCGTTGCGCACGGAATCGATCACGACCTGACCGTTGAGGCGGAAAGTACCGACGCCGAAGGAAGGAATATGGCTCATGAAATCACTCCTGAATGAGATTGAGGGCTGCAGCCCGTCCGGAGCCTGCATGTCTGCTGGCCGTACCGGCTTTCCCGATGCCTGAAGTTTGCCGCGTTCATATTCGCGGATTAAGCCTTGTATTTCACAAATACTCTTGAAACCAAATCAAATATAGAACCAGAATCTTGCAGCAGCGGTCACCAATTTTCATGATCTCTGACCACTGCACACGCCTGGCACGACTTGAACGCCATGCCCGCTGCGGGAAGCAGCGGAGCATTGGTCTAAGCGCCATCGGCAATCACTGGCGCCAGTTCCATGGAGGTGAATCCGGCAACACGCCGTTGACCAGGGCGAACAACAGAACCACGGACAGGTTTCCGGCGCGGTGTCCTCGATTAATATTTGCAGATCAAGCTTGGCCTCCCCCATTTTTCTTGAACCGAATTCAACAATGAAGACCACGCTCGACGAACTGCAGGCCTTTGTGGCCGTCGTGGACACGGGGTCCATCACGGCCGCGTCCGAACTGCTGGGTCTGACGATTTCAGCCACCAGCCGCACGCTGGGGCGGCTGGAAGAAAAGCTGCAGACCACGCTGCTGCGCCGCACCACCAGACGCCTGGCGCTGACCGAGGAAGGCACCACTTTCTTGCAGCATGCCCGCGCCATTCTTGCATCGGTCGACGAAGCGGAGGAGCTGATGGCCGCGCGACGCATGCGTCCGGCGGGAAGGTTGCGTGTCGATGCAGCCACGCCCTTCATGCTGCATGTGCTGGTGCCGCTGATTGCGGGATTTCGTGCGCGCTACCCCGAGGTGGAGCTGGAGCTGAACTCCAACGAAGGCATCATCGACCTGCTCGAAAGGCGCACCGACGTGGCATTCCGCATCGGCGTGCTCAAGGACTCCACCCTCCATGCCCGCCCTGTGGGCATCAGCCGCATACGCGTGCTGGCCAGCCCTGCCTATCTCAAGCGCCACGGCATGCCCGCCAGTCCGGCACAGCTCAACCAGCACAGCCTGCTGGGCTTTACCCAGCCCGAATCGCTCAATGACTGGCCGCTGCGCGATGCCGACGGCAACGCCGTGCACATTCGCCCGGATATTGCCTCCTCCAGCGGCGAGACGCTGCGGCACATGGCGCTGGCCGGCTTGGGCATCGTCTGCCTGTCGGACTTCATGACCCGCGCTGACCGCGAGCAAGGAAGTCTGGTGCAGCTGTTCGGCAAGCAGACGCTGGATATCTGTCAGCCCATCAATGCGGTCTACTATCGAAACACCGCACTCGCGGCGCGCATCACCTGCTTTGTGGACCATGTGGTGGAAACGCTGGGCAGCCGCCCCTTCGAGACCTGAGCCGCCCGAGCCGGCCCCGCGGTTGCCGTATCTGTATTGTGATGAGGCTGCGCAATGGGCTGGCAGCACAGCACTTGCAGCGAGGCTGTGCCGCAGCAGCAGGGCACGCCATGGCTGGACGGCAGAATCGGGCCTTCCGCCTTGCCCTTCAGCCCTTGCCGTCATCGTGGCGCTGGGTCGCCTCTTTGGCAGCTTCTGACCTCAGGCTGCCGGGATCAGGGCCCAGGTATTTGCGTATCACAGGCCGGTTGGCTGCGGGAACTCCGGCCGCGCCCGTATGATCCGAACCCCTATGCCTCAAAACACCGCCCAAGCATCCTCCTCGCAACATGGATTGCGCGCCCTCTGGCGCCAGCGTGGAGCCGGTGCCTGGCTGCTGTGGCCGCTGTCGCGACTCTATGGATTGCTGCAGGCCTGGAACGCCAGGCGCATGCGCAGCCGCCAGCAAAGCACGGGGCTGCCGGTCATCGTCGTCGGCAATGTGATTGCAGGCGGCGCGGGCAAGACCCCCGTGACTCAGGCCGTAGTGGCCCACCTCAAAGCCAGAGGCTGGCAACCGGCCATCATCTCGCGCGGTTATGGCCGCAGGATCGAGAACGGGCAGGATTGCCGCGAGGCCCTGCCGGACAGCCCCGCCAGCGAAGTCGGCGACGAGCCCGCCCTGCTGGCGCGCAGCACCGGCGTGCCGGTCTTTGTCGCCTCCAGGCGCCTGGAGGCAGCGCAAGCGCTGCGCCAGCGCTACCCGCAGGTCGATGTGATCGTGAGCGATGATGGCCTGCAACATCTGGCCCTGGCACGCGATGTCGAGCTGTGCGTCTTCAATGATGAAGGAGTCGGAAACGGCTTTCTGCTGCCCGCAGGCCCGTTGCGCGAGCCCTGGCCCCGCCCAGTGACGGCCACATTGCATGTGGGCCAGCCGCCCAGGCCGCCGGGCACGGCCCCCACGTTCGCGCTGCAGCGCAGCCTGGCCGACACCGCCTACAACGGCCATGGCCAAAGCATCCCGCTGCGCAGTCTGGCCGACCAGAGCCCGGAGGCCGTGGCCGCCGTGGCACGCCCCGAGTCTTTTTTTGCCATGCTGGCCGCCCAGGGCATCACTGTGGCAGCAACCCAGGCCTTGCCCGATCACTATGATTTCGAGAGCTTCTCGCGCAAGCTGGGAAACGACAAACCCTTGATTTGCACCGAAAAAGATGCCGTCAAGCTCTGGCGCAGGCATCCCGAAGCCTGGGCCGTGCCCCTGCAGCTGCAGCTGCCGCAGGCCTTCTGGGAGCTGCTGGACGCACAGCTGGCCAAGGCCAACGCCAATATTCGCCGCGATGGCAAGCCAGCCTGACTATCATTGAGCCTATGGATCGGCCTCGGCTGATCACCCCTTTTTTGCAGCGCCAGCCCCCTGCTGGCGCCCTCATCCCGTTTTGCAGGAATATTCCATGGACGCCAAACTTCTCGAACTGCTGGTCTGCCCCGTCACCAAGGGCCCGCTGCGCTTTGACCGCGAGCATCAGGAGCTGATCAGCCACAGCGCGCGCCTGGCCTACCCCGTGCGTGACGGCATCCCGGTGCTGCTGGAAAACGAAGCCCGCACCCTGTCCGACGACGAGCTGGAAGAAGAAAAGCAATAAGCCATGAGCTATACGGTACTGATCCCGGCCCGCCTGTCCTCGACCCGCCTGCCCGGCAAGCCGCTGGCCGATATTGCCGGCCTGCCTATGGTGGTGCGCGTGGCCCAGCGCGCGGCCCTGGCCGGCGCAGCCCGCTGCGTGGTGGCGGCCGACGACGAAAGCATCGTGGCGGCCTGCGCCCGGCATGGCATCCAGGCCATCCTGACGCGCAAGGATCATCCCAGCGGCAGCGACCGTCTGGCCGAAGCCTGTGCGCAACTGGGCCTGTCCGGCGACGATGTGGTCGTCAATGTGCAAGGCGACGAGCCGCTGATCGACCCCAAGCTCATTGAGGCCGTGGCGCAACTGCTGCTGGCCCGCCCCGAAGCCAGCATGGGCACGGCCGCCCATCCTATTGATAGCCTGACGGATTACCGCAACCCGAATGTGGTGAAGGTTGTCTGTGACGCCAAGGGTCTGGCCAGCTATTTCAGCCGCGCGCCCATCCCTTTCTCGCGCGACCACGGCGACGAAGCCTGGTGGCAGACGGCAGCCCCCAAGGCCGGTCACACAGGTTTCACACCGCTGCGCCATATTGGCATCTATAGCTACAAGGCTGGTTTTCTGCGTGAGTTCCCTCAACTGGCACCCGCGCCGACCGAAGCCATGGAACAGCTGGAGCAGTTGCGCGCCCTCTGGCACGGCCACCGCATTGCCGTGCATCTCACGCCCGATGCACCGGGTGCCGGCGTAGACACGCCCGAAGACCTTGAGCGCGTGCGCGCCGTTTTTGCTGGCTGAGTAAAAGACCTGCGCACTTTGGCGACACCGGTCCGCAGGCCGTCTTCATTCAGGGCTGCTCACGCATCAAGCCGGCAGCAGCCCTGCCGGCGCACGCCACCTCAAAGGGCCCTGGGCCAGTCCAGGAAAGCGCTGATCGCTATACTTTCCGCATAGTCCGAATAGCATATGTAACGGCTTCGGCACCTGGATTACAACTACAGCAATCGCGTTTGCAGCGGATACATGCCTTCAATTGGCCGCACTTGTGACAGCCTTGACTGAATTGTGTAAGCCTGTGTTGGTCTTGTGCGTGCTATCCTTGCCCGCGAAAAAATACGGCCCGGGGACTACGGACGACCACCCGTCTGCCTGGGCCAGCAAGAATTTCTACTCTCCTCAAGGATTTCCATGAAACTGATTTTGTTGGGTGCACCCGGCGCCGGCAAAGGCACTCAGGCGGCCTTCATTTGCCAAAAGTACGGTATCCCTCAAATCTCCACGGGCGACATGCTGCGCGCCGCCGTCAAGGCTGGCACTCCTCTGGGTCTGCAAGCCAAGGCCGTGATGGACGCCGGCCAACTGGTCAGCGACGATCTGATCATCAACCTGGTCAAGGAACGCATTGCCCAGCCCGACTGCGCCAAGGGCTTCCTGTTTGACGGCTTCCCCCGCACCATCCCCCAGGCCGACGCCATGAAGGCCGCCGGCGTGAAGCTGGACTATGTGCTGGAAATCGATGTGCCCTTCGACGCCATCATCGAACGCATGAGCGGCCGCCGCAGCCACCCCGCCTCGGGCCGCACCTACCACGTCAAGTTCAACCCACCCAAGGTGGAAGGCAAGGACGATGTGACCGGTGAAGACCTGGTGCAGCGCGAAGACGACAAAGAAGAAACCGTCAAGAAGCGCCTGGACGTCTACAGCAACCAGACCCGTCCTCTGGTGGACTACTACAGCAACTGGGCCAAGGCCGACGCAGCAGCGGCCCCCAAGTACCGTGCCATCAGCGGCACAGGTAGCGTGGAAGAAATCACCGAGCGCGCTCTGGCCGCTCTGGCTTCCTGATCGCCCTGATCACTCGCTCATGGAGCCTTGCCGACTTTTGGCGGTAGGGCATCTTTGGGAAAAAAGGCCGGTGTCTTCACCGGCCTTTTTGTTCTCGAACCTCAAGCTCCCTGCCGTTCGGCCGGAATCCATCCGATGCGGGCAAACTGCACCGAGGTGGAGCTGCAGCCATCAATATTCATAGCTATCCGCGCTCATAATCATTAGTTTTTAGATAAGAAACATCATAAATTCCAGGTAAAACGTAGGATAGTAGCTCTCCGAATAAGAGCATCAACCCAATGCGCGAGGCCAACCCATCAGCTCCAGCATCAGGCTGATTCTGGCTTTGGCCGCAGGCAGGCTGCTCACATGGTCGTCCTGCGTTCCCTGAGCCTGCACCACCGGCCCCTCCTCGCACCGGGTCGTGATGCACAAAGCCAGGCCCTGCACCTGCGCCCAGTCCAGGGCTGCCCCCAATGCCTGATGGACCGTGCCATTGCCGGTGCCCACCACTACCACGGCACGCACGCCTGCCGCATGCCAGGCCTGCATCACCGCCAGCGCCACGGCACTGTTGCAGCCCGCATGGCTGTGCAGCAACTCCACCTGAGGCCATTGACCTGCGGGCGGTAAAGCGATTGCAGGCAAGCCAGCCGCAGCTGCCCTAGGCAGCCCGAGCGTTGCCCAGCGCACCTGTCCCTCTTCCACCCAGCCCTGCGGGCCGGTGCCACTGCCATCAAAGGCATCCACACGGTAAGGATGCACCTTGCGCACCTGGCGGGCGCTGAACACCCTGCCCGCCACCACCGCCAGCACGCCCCGGCCAGCGGCCTGTGCATCGGCTGCGCAGGCCACAGCATCACGCAGATTGCCGGGCCCGTCGGCGGAGATGGCTGTGGCCGGGCGCATGGCACAGGTCAGCACCACGGGCTTTGACGGACGCAGAACGCATTGCAGAAACCAGGCGGTCTCCTCCAGGGTGTCGGTGCCGTGGGTGATCACGATGCCGCTCACATCATCACGCGCGAGCAGCTCGGCACAGCGCTGCGCGAGCGCATGCCAGGTGGCGTGATCCATATCCTTGCTGTCCAGCTGCGCCAGCTGCTCCGCCTGCAGCGACGCTGCAGCAACGCGCTCCAGGTCCGGCACGGCCTGCAGCAGTTGAGCCACGCCCAGCTGGGCCGCGCGGTAGCCCACGCTGGTGCCGGCCTGCTCGGCGACACCGGCAATCGTGCCGCCCGTGCCCAGGATGACGATTTTTTTGTCACGTTCCACTTGCAGTCCTCTTTAAACTGATTAAAAATACAGGTACTGGATGAACACACAGTATTCATCATCGATCGATCAAGGAATGCCCATGGACCACCCCAAGCTCACTCCCCGCCAGCAGCAGATTCTGGACCTCATCCAGTCCACCATCGCTCGCACGGGTGCGCCCCCTACCCGGGCCGAGATTGCCAGCACCTTTGGCTTCAAATCAGCCAATGCTGCAGAAGAGCATTTGCAGGCGCTGGCCCGCAAGGGCGTCATCGATCTGGTCAGCGGCACATCGCGCGGCATTCGCCTGCGCGCCGACACCGTGCGCACCATCAATGCAGCACGCGGCGCCAGCTTTGCGCTGCCGCTCACGGCCCTGGCTCCGCTGGTGCTGCCTCTGGTCGGCCGCGTCGCCGCTGGCTCGCCTATTCTGGCCCAGGAACATATCGATCAAAGCTATTCGGTCGAGCCCAGCCTGTTTGCCGCCAAGCCCGATTACCTGCTCAAGGTGCGCGGCATGTCCATGCGTGACGCCGGCATCATGGACGGCGACCTGCTGGCGGTACAGGCCACGCATGAAGCGCGCAACGGCCAGATTGTGGTGGCCCGCCTCGGTGACGACGTCACCGTCAAGCGCTTCAAGCGTACGCCGCAGGGCATCGAGCTGCTGCCCGAAAACCCCGACTACAAGATCATTCACGTCTCGCCTGAAGAGCCATTCGCCATCGAAGGCCTGGCCGTTGGCCTGATCCGCAACAGCATGTTCATGTAGCGGCCAGACGGCCTGTCGGCACCTCCCGGAGGTGCATCAAGCCTCTTTCCCTCTCGAGCCCAGGTGGTAGGCGCGAAGCTGCTGAGCTTCGCCCTGGGCGGAGCTTCGCCTGAAGTACGCAATCCTGCCCTTATCCATGCCGCAAGGTCATCAAGAGGAGTTGTCAAATGGGATTCGCCACATCACTGCAGTCTTTGACTCGCCGGACACTGAAAAGCCTATCGTCCTTGCATCCTCCTGGCGACACGAGCACAGCTGCCACGGAAACCGCCTCCTGCAAGGCTCATCGCCCCAAGGCGGCACAAATCAGTATTCCGGTCATGCGTGCCAATCGCGGCCGCAGCCGCCTTGGCAGCCGCGTGCTTCATCCTCGGGCCTTGCCCACCACCTCGCCCATCGCCGCCGAGGCGGCGCAGCCCTCCTCTGCACGGCTGCTCAAAATCGTTCAGCGTGAACCACGCAAGCAACCCGAATGCCTGCTGATCTCCGGGCGCATGGCCGATGTCTGCGCAGCATTGGAACGCATGGTTCTCAATGAGCAGGCAGCCCGGCAAGCATGAAAGCACGACGGGCTTGGGATCACTGCGCTCATGCGGCACAAGCGCGATTCGCGACAGACCTGCAGTTGATGCAGCAAAGCTTCCATATGCCCGCCTGACTGGCTGATTCGCTGTGGCCGCAGGCGTCCTCTCAAGTTTCTGCCCCGTTGATCGACAGATGGCGCGAGATGCCACTGCCGCCAGTACCGCGACGAAAAACCTCATTTCGTCGGCGCAAAACGATCTGGATCGCCATGTAAATTTTTTGCCGGACGTTCAGGCTGCTCCTGCCTGCAGAAACGCCTTTTGCAGCAGCCCGCAAACGACAAAACTCCTTGTCAGGCGCGAATATCCGCCATCGCAGTACCCGGATCAGGGTATTGCGGCCCCTCCTCGACAGTGGAAACATTCATACACACATGTCAACGAGGGCGTCCTATGAGTGCCTACCGCAAGCTCTTGCAGCACATACAGGCCAAAGACGCCAACGGCAACCTGCGTCTGATTCTGGTCTATCAGAGTTTTGACGAAGTCGACATGCCGCATGGCGTCTCCATACGCCCGTCTGCCATTTACTTCGAAACCTCCGATCACCAGAAGGTCAACTGGCTCAATCCCCAGCAGTTCGAGATGGAAGCCACCGGCGAGATCCTCAATCGCGTTCCTGCTTCACCGGAGGAATAAGCCAGCACGACACCGTTGCCTTGACCTGGGCAGAATTTCCCTCCGTTCATCGCCCTGCTCCAGACAAGGTTCTGAACATTGCGCAGCCTGAAATATTGGAATAAATTGGCATTCAGGCACATCTTCCGGTATCAGGAGATTGAACATGTTCAAGCACCTGCTCATTCCCACCGATGGCACCAAACTGTCCGAGGCAGCCGTGCGGGCAGGCATTCTGCTTGCGCGTGAGCAAGGCGCCAAGGTGACCGGCCTGTATGTCATGCCCGATTACCGTGCCATCATCTATGGCGCGGATGCCCTGCTGACCTATAACAGCGAGGAATTCGAGCGCAGTGCCAACAGCGATGCCGATGCGGCCCTGCAATTCGTTGACCAGATCGCCAGGCCTGAAGGCGTGCCCTGCAACTTCGTGCGAGTCACTCACGCTTCTGTCTACCAAGCCATTGTTAAGCAGGCCCAGGAATTGCAATGCGACCTGATCTGCATGGCCTCCCATGGCCGCAAAGGCATAGGCGGAATCTTGCTGGGCAGTGAAACCCAGCGCGTTCTGACGCACAGCCATGTCCCGGTGCTGGTGCACCGGCCCGCCTCAACCGGCAAGCACTAAGGAGCGCAAAATATCAGGCAGCGGATCTATCGTTGCACGCATGGACGCCGGCCACCGATAGACCATGACTGCTCAGCAATGCAGGCCAGCCAGCCTAAGCCGCCGGCCGCACCCGATGGGGCAACCTGTCGACCGTTCAAACGCGTCAGCAACAGTGCAAGAGCGATAAACGGCAACCGAGGCTGAAGCCTCTGCCAACTATTCAAATGCATTGACTGTGTGAGCTGCAGAACGGAATCGAAGGGACCCCGAAACTTGCCCGCCTTGCGCGGGCATTTTTTTGGGTGCTAGGCACATCGTGCCGATGTCTCACCCAAGCGCTCTCGTTGCCCGGGCAAGGTGAACAGGATCTGGAGATTCTGCGAATCCATTTGCTGAACCACGATGGAGCCGTCTTCGTGCAGATAGATCCGCACCGTCCGGTCATCGTCCAGATCCCAATGTGCCACGCTGGTATTCACGCCTCGCCAGCCATGCTCCTCGCACAGACGGCGCCGACGCAAAGCTCTCAGGAACTCCTGTGAAGCGCCGAGCTCCGCGTTGACATGCACCCAGCTGTCGATCACCAGCTCATAGGCCATCTGCTGCGTATTGCACGGCTTGGCCATCTTCATGTGCCTGATCCAGGCATCCAGACGGGAGGCAAATGTGTATTGCAGGTGGTGAGGCATGAGTTTTCTTGAATTCAATAGCGCACCAGGCTAAATCGCCATTTGCACATCACTTTCAGAATTTTCCTACGCACAATTTACCCAAAACTTCGTCTGAAACAAAATACACATCACCAATAGGCTCAGGGTTTAAGGCTGTCAATAGCTGGATTAAGAGAGCAGGCCCGGTGAAACCCTAGGAATCTGCGGTCTCGGGCTGCCGTATCCATCATGTCAATGCATCGATGGACGCCTCGACCATGCCTGCCTGCGCCCTGGTCGGTCCTGGCTTTATCTGCTCAGTCGTGCGCACTGAAGCGTTCCAGGGCAATCAGCTTGTGCGCGGTGGCTTCATGGATGGGCGATCCGGCAATGCGATCCGGTTCAGCAGCCAATAACGACACTGCCCCCACGACTCAAGGCAGCGGCATGAGGAGAAAACGGCTGGATGAACCCAGCGCCGTCTGAGTCAAAGCCCTTGGTCGCAGCACCCAGGGTCAGCGCAGCTTGGCCATGATTCTTCTTGCTCGAATCGAGACAGGCAATCGAGCGATTCATGCCGCGAATTCTGTTCGCGAACATCGACATACCACCCGTTTTGGTTCGCTTCTCGGCCCTGGAATGCAGAGTGGATTTCCACATCTGCACAGGCCTGACTCAATTGACAAAAACTATCTTTTCACTCCGTTACTTAGCACGCTTACTTCATCAAGAAAAGATGACAGCCGCACCGGCAAAGTGCTGCCTCCGGGCTTCCTGCAAGCTCACAAACGGGATCAGAGCTATCCATCGGAGCGATCTGTAAGTGCCTACATACTTACTTACATCCGCTTGATACAACATCACTCAAATGCAAAGAAATGTCAGCTCGCAGGTTCTGCGGCATGTGGTTGAGCAACTGGGAGTGTGAACATGAGAAAAGTTAATCCTGCCGCCAAGAACGCGAATCGCGCCTTTGTCCGGCTGCACACGTATGTGACCAAGCAATTCGACTGGGATATCTTCACCAAGGACTACCGGGTCGTCCTCAACACCGACGAAGACGGCGGCGTCACGCTCTTCATCGTCAAAGTCTTCGACAAGAACGGCCAGCCCGCTGCGCTGGGGCCGAAGATCCCTAACCAGATTACGTTTTCTTACCGCCAGGCTCCCATCATGTCGGTATGGACAGAGTTCTTCAATGACGGCAAATTCAGCTGGCGCAATGTCTCCTGCCGCTAGGGCGCAGTGGAGGGAGATGGCGGCCCGGCTGTCTGCATAGACGCCTGCCGCAGCGTCAGGGGCGCCATCCTGTCCAGAATCTTCAGGAGAGTTGCATGACCCGCTTCCAACCGATGCTTGCAACTGCTGCCCTGCTCAGTCTCATGACCGTACATCTCAGCAGCTCAATGGCTCAGGCCGCCTTCACGACGCCGGGCGGCTACTCCAACTCCTACAGCGGCCAGATCACCGGCAATGGGGTTGTGCAATACGGACTGGAAACGCGCCCCTTCCAGCGCATGACCGTCACGCTCAACACCAACAATCCGTCCAGCCAGATGAACATCTTCAAGGACGGCAATGCCCAGCCGCTTTGCGCAGGCTCGGCCAGGCAAAACATCTGTACCTTCCGCGTCGAGAGGGGTGCCAGCTACCGCGTGCTGATCTTTCTCACACGTGACGCCGCCCAGCGCGGCGAGAGTGCACGCTTCACGCTCACGACCGAAGAAAGCACCTGACTGCTCTTACCGGCAGCTCTCGTGCGTCCGGCATCCTGACCACCGTCAATTTCACCTCGACCTGCGGCTTGTAAACTGGCTTCACCAGATTCAAAGTGAAAGCCCGTTACACGATATGGAAAACTTTCCCAAGGACATCTACACCGAGCCCACACCCGATGTGAACACCCTGGCCAATCTCGGCCCCTTCACCGGCATGGCCGGCATCTGGACCGGCAGGCGCGGCCTGGACATCAATCCCAAGGCCGACGGCCCCGAAAAGCAGGCCTTCATTGAGCACATGGAACTGCAACCCATTGATGCGCAGACCAATGGCCCCCAACTCTTCTACGGTCTGCGCTATCACACGCGCATCGTCAAGCCCGACGACGTGGAAACCTTTCACGACCAGGTCGGCTACTGGCTGTGGGAGCCCGCCACCGGCAACATCATTCAGACCCTGAGCATCCCGCGCGGGCAGACGGCCATGGCCACGGGAAAAACCACGGCAGACGCCACCAGCTTCACCCTCAAGGCCGTGCGCGGCTCCACGGTCAACGGCATCTCCAGCAACCCGTTTCTGGAGCACGCCTTCAGAACCGACGCCTATACCATCACCGTCACCAAGCACTCCGACGGCACCTGGTCGTACGAGCAGGAAACCACGCTCACCATCCCCGGTCAGAGTGAACCCTTTGCCCATACCGACCGCAACACCCTGCACAAGATTGGCGAGCCCACGCCCAACCCCACGGCAAGAGCTGCAGTCGAGATCTGATGGCGAATAGCCCGGGCGTTGTCGCAAGCGTCGCGCACGCCCCGGGCACCCCATGCAGCGAGGCATTGCGCTGCTCGATACTTGCGCAGCACGGCCTCAGAGCAATGATGCAGGGCCGACGGCCTTGCGCAGGCGCTCAAGCAGCGTCCGAGCCAGTTCCGGATCTTCAAAATTGCTGGGTTCCTGCCCTGATATCGGCAAGGTCCTCATGCTGCGAGCCTGCAGATTCTGCACCTGGGCATCCAGCGGCAAGGGCTTGCCCTGGCATTGTGTCAAGCGCCGTGCTGGTGCCTGACCCAGCAGATAGTTCATGACCGTCAGGTCCACGCACTCGGTCTGATAGACCATCAGGCCATGGCTGCCTTCGTTCTTGACATAAACCATGCTGGTGGCCGGCAGCTGGTCAAAGGTCTCCATGGCACCGGCCAGCGGTGTGGGCACGTCGAACTCGCTTTGCACCATGAGCATCCTGGCGGTCTTCAGACTGGCGATCGACGGCTTGGAGAACTGCGCCTGTCGTTTCCAGTACAGGCAGGGCTGGCCCGCAATACGGTTGTTGGCTATGGGCAGCGTTCGCGCCAGCTCGAAGCCCTTGTTGACCCAGTAGACCGGATCTCGCTCCAGCAAGAGTTCGTCGTTGCAAACCACCGTATTGAAGACCGAGTCGGAGTTGTCCGCAGAAAACGGCGCGGCCGCTGTCCAGTACTGCGGATCGTTCAACATCAATATCCCGCTGCCGATGCTGGAAGCCTTGTCTGGAATGCTCGCATCCACATCAGGATCACCGGTGCTGACCTGAATGTTCTGCAACTGGTTGGCAATGTCGGAAGGCTGCATGCCATTGCGCAGATAGCCGCTCGCATCCATGAGCATGCGGGCATAGAGAAGCTCGCTGGCAATCGTGTTGGGCTCGGCCCGGAAGCTGCTCTGCACCAGCATTTGATTCAAAGGTGGCGCGAGCCTTTTCAGCCTGTCCACAATCTCCTGCGTGCTGGTGCCCATGCCCAGGCTGCTGTTGTGGCGCGCGGCATAGGGAGCAATATGGTTGGCAAAGCTGTGAATCTTGCCTACTTCGTAGCTGATGCTGGCCGCATGAATACTCTGGCTGAAGTTCATATTGCTGTCGACGACCATCGGGCCGACACGCTCGGGAAAGAGGCCCGCATACCAGAAGCCCAGCCAGGTTCCATACGAGATGCCGTAGTAATGCATTTTCTCGTCGCCGAACAGATGGCGCATCAGATCCATGTCACGTGCCGTGGCATCGGTATTGATGAAATCGGAGATCGGGTTCTTCTGGCAGTTGACAGCCATGTATCTGGCAGCATCGCTGATTCTGCGGATGTTCTCTGCGTTCTCTCCATCCGCCGATGGATCCTGCGCATAGACCTGCTCGTTGCCGCTGCACAGCAAATTGGTACTGGCTCCCACCCCTCTGGGCGAGAACCCGACGAAGTTGAAGCTTTCACTGACCTTTTTGTACATCGCGCCGAGGGCGGTATTCGGGTTGCCGCCGGCAAGCATCTGGGAATATGCCAGGGACAAGTTGAGGCCATCGCTACCGGGCCCGCCGGGATTGAAGAACAGATGAGGCTTTTTGTCGGGAGCATCGGCGGTCTGCACCCTGAGGGCCGAGACCTTGATCTTCAGTCCGTCGGGCTGTTTGTAATCCAGCGGAGCCTCGATATCTGCACACTGCAAACGACTGCCGAGCTTGCTGATGTAGCGCTCGGAGCCTTCCGAGGAGTACTTCGAAAAATAGGCATCGCAGCTGCCCCAGCTCAGCTTCTGATTCTTGTATGTCGCCAGCGGATCTTTGGTTTCTGGCTCCACATCGGAGCCGCCACAAGCCACCAGCAACGCGGCCAGCGGTATCAGCCCCAACCATTGCATCGATTTCATTGCTCTCCCTCTTTCTTTTTGAAAAACCAAGGCAAGAGCAATTACATATTTCAGGGTAGATACGGACAATCACTGGAATCAGGTATTTGCTGAAAGCAATCCAATGTCACAACTATTTTCTTAATAGCTATCAGCGATTTATTTACGGAAGATCAATCCGCTTCCCCATAATTTTTCACCTCTTGATTTTGGTCAAGATACTGCATGAATCAACACTCCCAATCTTGCATTGGCTACGTCCGAGTGTGAGTATGGAAACGGCAATCGGCCCATTTCATCTGGCAACCATATGCGCGCTGGAGCGCAAGGAGGCAGACATGTTCAAGCATATTTTGATTCCTACGGATGGTTCGAAACTCTCCGAAGCAGCGCTGCACGCAGGCATACAGCTGGCCAAGGAGCAAGGCGCGCAGGTAACCGCGCTGTACGTGATGCCGGACTACTCCGCCATCATCTACGGCGCCGAGGCACTGATGTCGTACAACTCTGCCGAGTTTGACAAGAGTGCCCAGAAGGAAGCCGACAAGGTACTGCAGACTGCGGTCGACATTGCTGCAGCCACGGGCGTGGAGTGCAAGACGCTGCGGGCGACCGGTATCTCCGTCAACCAGGCCATCATCAAAACAGCCCAGGAAAACCATTGCGATCTGATCTGCATGGCATCGCATGGCCGCAAGGGCATCGCCGGCATTTTGCTGGGCAGCGAAACCCAGCGCGTGCTGATTAACAGCAGCATCCCGGTGCTGGTGCACCGCCCCTGAGGGCTGCGCGGCAGGCCGGCAAAGCGTACGTCTGTAGCACCGAACACGGCCAGCTGGCCCACGAAGAGAGCACCGGGATGCGGGACGAAGGAGTATGGCAAAGCTCAGGCTCGGACTGAAAAGGCCATCTGTCGATGGCCTTTTGCGTTGGGCAAGCTTCAGTTCGCCGTGACCAGATCCACCGAAGTGGGCGAAATCCTGAGGCGTCCGACCAGATCGGAGGCTGCGGCATAGAGCTTGTAGCCGCTTCCACGGACTGCCTGCATCTCGATGATCCAGTCGCCTTCGGGGGCGATCAGCTCGACGCCGGAATCCACCAACTGCCCTTGCGCGTTCATGACGAGCGGATGGAATTCTTCGTCTTCTTCAATCTTGGCCATGGCCAGGCCGATACCGGCAAGGCCCTGCGAGGAAAGCTTGTACTTCACGACCAGGCGGCCCTGTTCATCCTGCAGCGCATAAAGCATGCCATCAGCTTCGCTACCATTTTCGTCAAGCATCCTGACAGGGATCATGAACACCGTGTCCTCATCGTTTTCGGGCAGCATGGTGATCACCTGCCCATCGAGATGCGGCCAGACCTGGGACTGAGGCAGACGAACTTCATTGCCGTTCACACCCAGCTGCTGCATGGCCAGTGCCACGCCGTTTTGCGTGAGCACGGCATAGCCCCGGTCAAAGACACGGCCCAGGCCCGGCATATTGCTGCTGACCAGCGCACTGAAGGCATTGCCGCTGAGCACCGGGCTGGTCACAGTGATTTGCGGCATCAGCGAGCTGCCGGCAAAAGCGGCATAGGCCTGCACAAAGCCTTTGATAGGGGCAGAGAAGTCCAGCTCCGCGTACTGCGCCAGCAGGCGAGAGTTCAGCGTGGAATAGCGCGGGAAGTACATCATCAGGCCGTAGGCTTCGTCCTCGCCGCCATCCTTGTGAATCACCGCACGGTCGAATGCAGTGCGAATGTCCTGCTGCATCGAGCGGCTCAGCAGATTGCGCGCGGCAAGCTCATTGACCCAGGAAAGCACGTCCACCAGATCAAACTGCGTGTTGAAGATATTGGTCTGGAAGTCCTCGGCATTGCGCCGTGCCGCAGCCAGTTGCACCCAGGTGTCGAGCCCGCCGCTCTGCAGCGACTGATGCAGGCTGGCAGCAGCCTTTTCCAGCACGGCAATCAGAGCCGGGATCTGCTGGAGGTCGGTCACCGCATAGGCCGTGAAGTCGAGCGAGCCATTCTGTTGCTTGTAGGTGTCCACGATGGTCTTGCCCAGGGCATCGCCCCTGGCCAGGGGGTTGTCCACCATGTACTGCACCAGTCTGGTCCAGTCCCAGCCAGTGGTCACCTCTTCCGAAGCCACCAGATAGTTGACATAGGGCTGTAGCGAGGCAGCCACTTCCAGGCTGGACATAAGGCAGGCGTCAAAGCCCAGCAGCTCCAGCCTGACATTGGCCTGCTGGATTGCACTGGTGATGTCCTTCACGCTCATGGATTTACCACCGCCATATGCCTCGTCCCAGCCGAATCCCGCGACCGGGCCGCCGCCATGGTTCCAGAGCGTCAGCGCATATTGCTGAGCGGGGTACTGGCGTGCTCCCCACTGAATGAAGTTGCGCAAGGTATCGGCCTTGTTCATGGCCACCTGGGCACCTGGCTGCTCTGCCTGAGGCAGTCGCTCCAGAGTCCAGCCCCTGCCATTCGAAGGGGCTGAAGCAGGAGCCAGCCGGTAGCGCACCGTCTGCGTCAGGTCGACACCAGCCACCGAGCCTGCAGCCGAGCCGCCGCCGACCTGCAGAACCACGTTGATGTCCTTGCTGCTGGCCGCTGCCAGCATATGGGTGAGATCGCCCTCCGCGCTGGCAATCAGATCCGAGGCAACCAGATAGACCAGCATCGTGGTTTTTGCGCGCGGCCTGTCACCATCGCCTCCGCCGCAGGCGATCAGCAGCATCGTGAGCAACAACATTCCCCACCATCGAATCCATTGCATCGCCGTCTCCCATTACTTTTTGAAATATTCAATGAATAGAAATTACATCTTTTGAGGTAGACAGCAACAATCACTGGAATCAGGTATTTGGCAGCGCAAACGGATCCATCCATCAGTCCGTCAAGGCCCAGAGCGGCGGCACGCCCGTTCCTTGCCGTCCGTCCCTGCAAACAGGATTCACATGCATGTTCCCAAAGAAGGAGCAGGCCAAAGCACTGATGAATAAAGCGCCTGCAGCTATCAAAATTGATCCGACAGGCGCCATAATCATCGCGCAGGGCAAAGCGCGAATGAGCCTTGCCAGCAATCCAACCGGCCCCAAGAAACCCATGAATCGCACCGAATTTCTGCAACAGCCCGAAGTGGCTGGCTTCACCGACTGGCTCGCAGCCACACTGCCGCAGCGACAGATTCAGCTGGACATTCGCGCCTCCACCTATGTGCCCAAAGGCTTGAAAGCCACCACCTGCTTTGCCGACCTGGTGCCTCACCACTACCGCTGGCGGGCGACCGGCCTGACAACGGGCGACTGGGCCGAGTCGTGCGCCAAGACCGCAGCCCTGTCTGCCAGGCTGCGCGCCGCCGTGCAGGCCGGCGATGCCGCAGCCACGCTGGCCGCCTGCAGCGATGTGCTGGACTGGGGCGGCGAGCGCAACCCCAAGGAAGGTGCACGGCCCTTTCTCGTGGGCCTTGGCAACCACATCAGCCACTACATTGCCCAAACCCACCAGGAGATGGCGCTGGGCACGGCCAATCTGCGCAGCGGCTTTCCGACGGTACAGCTCATGAACTCCATGCTCACCAAGGTGCATGCGTTCTATTCGACAGAAGGTCTGCCCATCTATGACTCGCGCGTCAGTGCCGCAGCGGCTGCGCAGGTGGAATTCTGGCGTCGCCACAGCCGCACACGCCAGTTGCCCGACACGCTGAGCTTTCCCCTTGCCGGCGGTAGCCAGAAGCCCCAGCACAAACTGGCTTGCCTGTTTGACCAGCCACCGTCGCCGGGCACCCTGCTCTACACCAGCCAAGGCACTCCCCAGCGCTGGGCCGGCGCCAAGGTCCGCTTGGCCTGGGTCATGGCCGAAACCCTGCGCAAGACCCCGGGCCTGTTTGCCGCCCAGCCCGATCGCATGCGCGCCATGGAAGCCTCGCTCTTCATGGTCGGCTACGACCTGAACTGCCTGGCCTGAATGGCAATTCCGCTGACTGCCAGTCGCTGCAGGGAAATGGCAGCGAAACCGAAATTTGAGGAAAACCGGCCTCAAACGGTTAACAATCAAGCGATTAAAGCTATCAAAATTGATAATCAAGCCCAGCTTCGGCATGTCCGGCGATTAGCTGTGCTGCAGCTACAGTTGATCGCTCGCCATTCAAGCTCCATGCATTCCGGAAGCGGTGCCTTCCGAGCATGGGAGTGATCGCCCAAACTTGCTGCAGCTCACGCGGCTGACCCGACTGCAATGCGAGCCGGCCCCGCCGTCAATGGACAGTCAGAGCGCCGGCCGGTCCGGGGCGGCCATAGAACCAGCCTTGGCCAATCGCCCCGGGAGCCAGCCTGGCAATGTATTGATGCTGTTCAATTGTCTCTACTCCTTCAATGACGATCTGCACTCCTATTTTTTGCGTCATTGCCACGACGTTATCAAAAATGGAATTCGTCTCGGCCTGCGAATCCACGGATCTGATGAAAACCCTGTCCAGCTTGATACCGTCGATACCACCTTCAAGCATGCGACTGATGTTGGAGTACCCCACACCAAAATCATCGATATAGATCTTCACTCCCAAGGATCGGTATCTTTCGAAAATTCTCGCCGGATCATCAACACTGAACTGGCTGCCTTCGGTCACTTCCAGAACTATTTTTCCTGCAGGAATATTCATTCTTTTCAGAGTCGAATGCAAAAACAAGAAGAAATCATCCTCTTCAAGATCTGCAGGAAAGACATTGATACCCACATAAAAATCTTTCTCTGACTTGAGCTTGACCTCCAGCTCCTCGATAATGCTGGTGACGATATATCTGGTGAATTCCTTTCGCAAACCCATTTTTTGAATCAAAGGGATGAATATATCGGGCGAGACCGAGCCAACTTCATCATGCCGCCAACGAGCCAGTGCCTCCGCTCCGACGACTCTTTTGTCTGCGACAGCAAGCAGGGGCTGATACTCCATAAAGATCTGCCTTGACCTCATGGCTTCGACCAGCCTGTAACGCAGCCCGTGCTTGACTCGCCAGCGCATCCCGATGGTTATCGCCAACAGCAGGCCAATCGTCAAACCCAACGCTGACAATACCAGGGTGTTGAGCCGGCACGAAACCCTGAATTCGGACTGAACGCAAATATCCGACAGGCAACTCGTTTTTTGAAGCTGCGGCCAGATATACTCGGATATTAATTCTTCTTTCTTGAGCCTGTAATTATCCAAAACTCGGGAATACCAATATATTATCTCCTGATCTCTCGAGTTAATCTGCACCACTGAATTAGTACCTTCTGCAGCCAGATCGTCATACAAATCCCCATGGGTGAAGATAGCCACACTGCCACGCAAGGCAACCGATCCTTTTTCCTTATTGAGCTGCGAGAATTCAACATCCTGCCATACCAATGCCCCATCATTTCGCTGCTTTGAAGCGGATTCAGAAAGCACTATTCCATCGACCAATCCCGACATTGCGGTGCATCTTATTCTCCCATCAATCATTCTGCCTATATCCGCTATATATTTAGATTGGGAAAGATAGCCTTTCATCTCCTGAATATCATCAAGACTGCAGTCTGCTTTTTTTGAGTCAAGAGCATCGAAGATTTTTGTTTCTTCCTGCCTCTCCCTCATGGCTCGCTTCAAGATAAATGAATGCTGTATTTCAGCTTGATTCTCAAAATGATGGAAATCAAGTCTGCTGCCGAAAAAAATTCCTGAAAATAATCCTGCGACAGGCAATAAATAAATCAAAATTCTTATTTTTACTGGGTTTTTATTGATTCCAGATAATTTATTCATTGATTGATTTGTATATGCCTATTGAAATGTCATTCTATGTTCAGCCCCCAAAATACCAGAGGGCTTTCTTTGTATCGGAATGTTTACCCTGAAGTCCGGCAATGCACCTGCAAGAGGCTGCGCGCTTGCTTCCTGGCCATACGTCAACCAGCAAAGCATGCTCCGACACTCCACGCCTGCGTGCACCTTGCGCCGGGCCGTCACCCGCGCCACTTTGTGATGGTTTGTGTGAGGAATATCGAGAGTTCCGCCTCAAACGTAAACCAAATGCTACGTAATGGCGGCTCACTCACAGTTTTCAGGCTTGCGCCCCGTTCTCCTACAGAAGGGTTTTTCCTGAGTCGGTGACCATGGGCCCTCAGCAAGCCAACCGGTTTGCTGATCACCAACCTGAAGGAGTGAAGGAAATGACGCAACAAGCCAACCAGCAGCACAGCCCCAACCAGCAGGACAAGCAGCAACAGCAGCAGCAAAGCCCTGGTCAACGCCAGCCAGGCCAGAACACCAACCAGCCCGGCCAGCAACAGCAGCAGAGCCCGGGCCAGCAGAAGAATCCTGCCCAGCAGCAGCAGAAGACGCCCCAGCACTGAAACTGCGCGCCTCAGCGCTGGCCCTGTGCGCCAGCGCTGTTCTGAACCACGCAAAGAAAGGAGCAGGAATGCAATCAGCTTCACCTGTCATCTCATCCGATCGTGTCAACGGCACCAATGTCTACAACCCTAACGGCGACAAGCTGGGGTCCATCGACTCACTGATGATCGACAAGCTCAGCGGCAAGGTTCGATACGCAGTGATGCAATTTGGCGGTTTCCTGGGAATCGGCTCGGATCTCTATCCCCTGCCCTGGGACAGCCTCAAATACGAGCCCAGTCAAGGCGGTTACGTGGTTTCCGTCACCAAGGAACGGCTTGAAAACGCCCCTCACTACGCAGGTGGCGCATTGCCCGAATACACCGACGACTACGGCCGCCGCGTCTACGACCACTACGGTGTGCCCTTTGTCTAAGCCCGGCGCGCAGCCGCGCAAGCGCTTGCGCCCGATCCCAAGAAGAACTGCAGGCCGGTGAGCGCCGGCCGCCATCCTGTTGGAGTTCAGCCCACCTCGCGGTAGGTTTTTTTTTGCCCGGAGATTTTCAAATGTAGCCTCCCGGCCCCGCGGGCCTTAAACGCAACCTCTCCCCGCAGGGTCAAGCGGGGCCATCCGGTGTGATCGTCCGGGCAGAGGGTCTTGCTCAAAATCAAGGCCTGAAATACGCTTTGCGGATACTGCAGTGCACCAACCGTAGGCTGCGCCGGATCGCCGGATCGCCGGATCGCCGGATCGCCGGAGTGCTGCAGTCGTCACACCCGATGGTGAAGACGCCCGTCGTTTTCTGCCGAGCCTGAGGTTCTCTGACCCTCCCTCCGCTTCCTCAGGCACGCCGCAAGGCATCGGCCTTTATTCAAGCCCACCCGCGAAAGCCGGTGGGCTTTTCCTTGCCCGCAGACATCCGCTGCAGCCGCGCAACACCCTGCGTTCACGCCTGTTGACGCGCTATACAGGCCAGGTCTAAACTACTGTACAAATGAACAGCACTGATAAAAATAACAGTAAAATCCAATGCAATCGCTGCTTGCAGATCCGTGCCTCAGCCCTCGTTTTCCCCGCCAGAGCGCGAAGCGCATTCACTCCGCACCTTCGTTGGTTTCGCCTGCTCGCAAGAGCACTGGCCTTTTTATTCGCCCCCGCCCATGCAGCGGGCCTGCCTCTCGCCAAAAGGAAATTCCATGCTGTACAGCACCGTCCCTCAGCCCGTTGATGAAGACCTCGTGCAGCGCCTGCGCGAGAAGGGGGGCCTGTGAAATGGCCACACATCCCCACCGCCCTGCTCGCGCTGCTCCTGGCGGTCCTGCTCCTGCTCGCCCCAGCCTTGGAGCAAAGCTTCTGAGTGCCGCGCAATGGGTGCTTGCGCTGCTGGGCCTCATCGGCGCCGTCGCCGTCATTGCAACCACGCCCGAAGCCTGGCCGCTTTGAACGCTTAATCCATCAATTCTGATAGCTATATGCGCTTGATTGATAAGCGCCAGACCGGAGAAACATCATGGAAAAGATCATCGAATCCCTGATCCTCGTCGCCGCCATCGGCATGGGTGCCCTGTGGCTGGCAACTCCCAGCGCCCAGGCGGACGAACCCACCACCCTCACCAAGTCCGTGCGCGATGATTTCGCCTGCCCGGGCATGCACGCCGAATGGCTGGATGCCCACACCGTCCAATGCCTGCGCGAAAAGCCCTGACCTGCCGCCACGCACATCGCCCATCCGCGGCGACAGCGTTATGGTCATCAATTAGCCCGCCTGCGGCTATAGAAATCAAAGCTGCTAGCGCAATCCATACATAGATTTCAGGATAAAAACACCTTGAAATGCATATAGATAAAGCGCAAGACGCTCACAAATTCAGCAGGTATTCATCAGGTTCGACATGTACATCAAGGCCCGCAAGGTTTGCTACCCGGCGGGCCTTTGCCATTCCTGGTCACCGCAGCGAGCTTGCGCGGGCCGCAGCGGCAGCCTTGACCCCGGCCAGATGCAGGTCAGCCCTGCCGGCACGCAGCTCATGCGCAGCACAGCTGCACCGTTTCGCCCCGGTGGACAGGCCCGCCCGATGTCAGGATCAGGGCACCGTTAGCGGGCGGGGTGGTCGCGGCGGAACAGTTCCCACTCGTCGATTTCCTTGCCGTCTGGCAGCACGCAGATGCCGCGCTCGCCGGCGCCCGTCTTCTCGATACGGGTCTTGCCTCCCAGCTGGGCACAGTAGACCGAGGCCGGGTTGGCCATGCCGACCATGGGCGCGGCAGGCGTTGTGGCCTGAGGCTGTGCACAGCCGCTGATGACAATCGCGCCAAGAACGGCGCCGGTGGTTTCAAGTACTTTTTTCATGGGCCCAATGTAGCAAATGCCCACCCTCTCGCCGAGCCTCATAAAGTCATGCTTCAGAGCCATTTCATCAGGGCTTCACCCATTTGGGCCAAGGGTTTGTGCCAGCCATCCTGGCGCACGCTGTCAGCAAATGTCACTTTTAGTCATTTCCCCTCAAAAAAAGGAAAAAGGGAACTGTCAGAAATCGCAAGAAGTTGTTAATTTCTGATCCGGAAGATCAGCGACTGACACATTGCCGATCGCCATGGCATTTAGATTCCATGAGAGATATGGCCAGTCTGGCCTGTCTGTTGGTAATCACTAGCAGAAGGGCTGCGTGTATGCATACGAGCAACGACTACATCTATGTGCTGATGCCATCGCTGTCCCTGCTGTTTCTCGCGGCTTTGCTCGGTGGGTGCTGGGTGACCCAGCGCAGGCAGCGCTTTCTGCTCTGGCTGTGCGCCGCCTTCATGCTGACGGCAGTGTCCGTCAGCATTCGCAGCGTGCTGAAGTTCGAGGTCCTCAACCACTATGTCGTTCTCGTCAACGGGCTGTTTCTGGCGGGAGCATGGTGTCTGTCCAAGAGTTTTTCAGAGCGCCGGCGTGTGCCGATGCATCCGCTCGCCGCCCTTACTCTGTGCTCCATCACCCTGGCATCGCTGTACTACTTCGCCAATCTGACGCAGAACCCCGAAGGCCGGCTGCACGCGTTCAGCATAGGCGTCGCTCTGATTCTTCTGCTGCCGGTGCCCGCAGTCCTCAGGCGGGGCCTGTCCAGCGACTGGCTGGACAGGACCTTGCTGTGGTCCTATCTGTCCTATGCCGTCCTCACCATGCTGCGCCCGACGCTGGTGGCGACTTTCGCGCATAACGGCCTCAGCGATGCCATGCAGGCCAACTCGACCTACTGGCTGACCACGCTGATGAGCATTCTGTTTTTTGCCCTGCTCTTCACCGTGCTGATCTGCGCCGTCACCATCCGCGACACTGTGCGCCAGCTGCGCACCGAGCGTGATCTGGATGCACTGACCCAGGTACTGAATCGCCGCGCCTTTGGCGAAACCGCACAGCACCGCCTGGCCGACAAGCGCCTGTATCCCATGGCGCTGGTAGCCAGCGACATTGATCACTTCAAGCGCATCAACGACAACTGGGGACATGACAAGGGCGACGAGGTGCTGCAGCTGGTCGCCAGCGCCATGCAGCACAATGTGCGCAGCAATGATCTGGTGGCACGCTTTGGCGGCGAGGAATTCATGGTGCTGCTGACCCGCATCGATTTGCCGGGCGCCGAGCAGGTCGCCAGGCGCATAGGCCTGGAACTGAGAAGCGACCAGAAGGTGCTGCCCGACGGGCCGGCCGTGACGCTGAGCTTTGGCATCACCGCCATCCACAATGCCAACCAGCTCGAAGGAGCGCTGCGCCAGGCTGACCAGCTGCTCTACAGCGCCAAGAATGCAGGGCGTGATCGCGTGCATGTGGAAGGCCGCCTCTACCCGGACATCAGCTTCGAGCAGACCATGCCGGCAGACCATCCCATGGCCCTGCTGATGTAGGCCAGGCATCCGGCCATCACGCACCGGACAGCTCGTTGATCCGATTTGGCCCACAATCAACGATTCACCATGGGTTGCCGGTGCCCGGCTCGCCGGCATTGCTGCATCCGCCATGGCTGCACTTTTGTCAGTGGAATCCTTGATGCGCAGACTTCGCCATCTCACCAACCGGCACCGCACGCCGTCCACCAATGTCGCCCTGGGTCTGCTGCTGGCCTTCAACGCCGGCGCGGTCAATGCAGGCGGATTTCTGGTGCTGCGCATGTATACCTCGCACATGACGGGCTTCGCATCGCAGGTGGCCGACGGCATGGTGCTGGAAAACGCCACACTGCTGCTGAACGCACTGGGCGCCATCATCGCCTTCACGACCGGCGCGGCCGTTTGCGCAGTGCTGGTCAACTGGGGCCGCAAACGGCATCTCTACAGCGTCTATGCCCTGCCCCTGATGCTGGAAGCCCTGATGCTGATCGCCTTCGGTCTGATGGGTGCCGTCACCCTGACGTGGAACACCCCGTTCGCGGTGCCACTGACCGTGCTGCTGCTGTCGTTCATGATGGGGCTGCAAAATGCCGTGGGCTCCAAGACTTCAGGCGGCAGCACGCGCACCACGCACATGACCGGCAATTTCACGGATCTGGGGATGGAGCTAGGCAAGATGTTCTTCTGGAAGCGCCACGCCCAAGCCGGCCTGCCCCTGCCGTCCCTGGTCCGGCATGACTGGCGCCGCATGCAGGTTTCGGCAGGACTGATCCTGATGTTCGTGCTAGGCGGCATTACCGGCGCCCTGGGCTTCAAGCATATAGGCTTTATCTGCGTGGTACCGCTGGCTGCTCTCTTGCTCGCCCTGTCCGTGCCGCCCTTTCTGCGCGATGCCGCGCAAGCGACGGAGCGGCCCTCGCTGTTCAGCAAGAAGGGCTGAGCGCCCACGGTTCAAGCCGCTGCTGCGGAACCCGCCGGATCGAGCACGACAACCTGGTCGCGCCCCTGTTCCTTGGCCTTGTAGAGTTGCCGGTCAGCCTGCATCACGGCCTCGCGCAAGTCGCTGCCCAAGGGACATGCCACGATGCCCAGGCTCAAGGTCACGCGCTGACCGTCGGGCAAAACGTCTATGGCTTCGCTGATTCCAGCACGGATGCGTTGGGCCACCCGCCCTGCGGTATCGATGTCGGCATTGGTCAGCAACAGCACGAACTCCTCGCCGCCAAAGCGGGCAACCAGATCGGTGCCGCGCACCCCTGCCTGTATGACTTGCGCGGCGGCCTTGAGCACCTTGTCGCCAAACTCGTGCCCCCAGCTGTCGTTGACCCGCTTGAAGTGGTCCAGATCGGCCACGACCACCGAGATCGGCTGCGCTTTCCGATCACGGACCAGCGGCTCAGCAAGCTCCCAGAAGCTGCGACGATTCAATACCCCGGTGAGCGCGTCGTGGTTGCGCTCCTCCCTGAGCTTGGACATGGCATCTGCCATGGAAACAATGAGCATCAGTCCCGAGAAGACCAGACTGAACAGCAGCGAGCCCAGCATGGTGACCAGCCAGTAGATCGAGCTGAGCATGTCCTGAAGCTCGCTGAAGCCCAGGTACAGCACCATGACCGGTCGCAGCACCGTATAGATGGCGAACACGCCGTAAGACCAGTACAGCAGCTTTTCCAGCCCGTCACGCTTGACCTTTTTCAGCGCGATGGCAGGAAAGGGAATGAAGTGAATGATGCCCAGCCCGGTATTGAGCCAAAGCACCCGCGCCGCAATATTGTTCTGCACGACGCTGTATTCATAGAGCGCGGCGACAACGATGATGGACACCAGGGCCGAGGTCTTGGGATAGGAGGAAACGGAGAATTTCTGGGCGACTCCCCAGGTGCAGAGCCAGGCCCCCAGCAGATATACAGGTCCGGTGTAAACAGCCCATTTCACCAGCTCACCGGCAGGCATCAAACATTGCAGCCCCAGGGCAATCCCCGTCAGCGTCAGACCGCAGGCCGTCGAGAGCAGGAACACGGAGCGACGCTGCGCCAGCCAGCAAAAAGCCATGAGTGCGCCAAGCGCGGTAATGCACACCGGCGCGACCAACAAATAGAGCTGCAAATTGCTAGGCATGAATCAGCCGATCAGTAAAGCTCATTCGCGCGGCTACACATTGGTGGCTACCCATGCTCTGAGGTTAGGAAAAAGGAGTCCGTTTGATCAGTGGACTGTTGAATTCGGGGCGATGTTAGCAAGTGTCCAAAATCCGAGAAATCGATTTCCCGACAAATATCAGCTACCGGCTCCGGTGAGCGGGACTGGCCAGGCGTCACGAGAGCCATTGCTGCTGCGCTCGGGTTCGTCACCCCGGCCCGGGTAGCGAGCCCTCTGGACCTGATTGCGGCCCGAACTCTTGGCCCGGTACAAGGCCATGTCGGTGCGGCGCAGCAGTTGCGCAGAGGCTTCACCTGGCTGCCAGCCGCCCACGCCGAACGACATGGTGATGGTCCCTGCCGCTGTGTAACTGTGCGATGCGATGCTGCGGCGCAGCCGCTCGGCCAGCTCCAGGGCCGCCTGCAGGCCGACGCCCGGTACGATGATCAGGAATTCCTCGCCACCCCAGCGCGCAACATGCTCCGAGGAGCGTACGGTGCTCCTGAGGACTTTTGCGATCTGCTGCAGAACCTGGTCGCCGGCTTCATGGCCGAACTGATCGTTGACCTGCTTGAACAGATCGACGTCGCACATGATCAGTGCATAGGGAACGCCTTGACGCTCGGCAATTCGCTGGCAATTTTCCAGCTCATAGCTTCCGGCACTGCGGTTGGGCAAGCCCGTCAGGTCATCCCGGTAGGCCCGCACCAGCAGTTCCTGTTCACGCTGAACCAGGTCGCTGATGTCTTTGGAAATGCTCACATAGTGCGTTATCCGGTGCCGGGCATCGCGCAGCGCCGAAATGCTCTGGGAAGCATGGTAGAGCTCGCCATCCTTGCGCCGATTGATAAAAGTCCGGCTGAAGTTTTCTCCGCGCGCCAGGGCATCGCGCAACTCGTCATAAAACTGAGCCGTATGAGAGCCGGAGTGCAGCATAGCCGGCGTGCGGCCCATTACTTCGGCGGCGCAATAACCCGTTTGACGCTCAAATGCATCATTGACGAACACGAGACAGCCATTGCGATCGGTAATGAATACCGGCGCATTGGCCGAGTTCAATGCCTGGATCATCAAATCCCGCTGCCTTTCACTTTCCACCTGCCGCGTCACATCCTGCTGCACGGATACAAAATGCGTGATCTTCCCGTCGACATCCCGCACGGCAGAGATATTCCAGGACACATGGTATGGCGTTCCATCCTTGCGGTAATTGACTGCACTGCCTTCGAAAAAGCGTCCCTCGGCAAGGCATTGGCGCAATTGCTCAATCACCTGCGGGTCCGTCTCGGGACCTTGCAACATACGCGGAGACCGGCCCAGCAGCTCCGCTGCGGAGTAACCGCTCATGCTGGTAAATGCCTTGTTGCAATAGCGAATGAACGGGCCGCCGCCGGTCATTTCGGCATCGGTTATCACCACGGCATTAAATGCCTGGGCCACAGCAACCTCAAGCAATTGCGATTGGGTCTCCAAACGAGAATCAGAAAGTGACGAAATATAACTATTCTTCTCCATCGCCACATTCTCACCTTGATTGGGAACGCCGCGAAACATTAATTTCTGACCGACCCTGACACCCGCACAGTCACCGATATCTGCACCGGTATTGAGCAAGCGGCCGGCAGAGGTATTAATGATTGGACATATATGAAATGTTTGACAAGCGTTTTGCCTATATGGACCGGTTTGTGGACCGGTTTGTGGACCGCTTTGCGGACCGGTTTGGATTTGGCAGCGCACCGAAAATGACCGCCTGGTCAACAGACCGGAAGCACCAACCTTTGGCCTCCGAGTCAAGCGGAAGATAGTGCAAAGCCACTGCACATCGGCCAGGCTTGAACGGTCAGGCCTGCAGCAGCCGTGCCACAGATACCGCGAGAGCCCTGCAGTACGGCGTTTACGGATCGTGCTGCCTCGATGCGCTGACGCAGCGGCCGTCTGCGTACTAGTTCGAACATACCGGTAAACCCCAGTTTTGCCGATCACAGCCACGGCAAGCCACGGACCGTCTCCGGCCTGGATCACAATGGCATTCGCAACCCGGAGCTTCTTGGGGTCTGGTCATCAAGCAGCTGCAAATGCCATGCGTCAGCCTGGCTTTCAAAACCGGTGCCAAACCTGAGCTAAGCTCTGGTGTGTGTAGGGTGTGCACGCAGGGAATCTGGTGGCGTCGATTTGGCGTAAGTTTTCACGAGAGCAATCCTAAGCCTTTGATCGCATTGAATTTCATTCAATAAACTCAGCCACTTACTTAAGGATGCCAGTGGTGAACATCGTTATCCTGGACGATTACCAAGACGCGGTTCGCAAGCTCGATTGCGCCAAGCTGCTCGATGCCTTCAACGCCAAGGTCTACACCAACACCATCAAGGGTGTGGGGCAGCTATCGGTCCGGCTGCGCGATGCGGATGTCATTGTCCTGATTCGCGAGCGTACCCAGATCTCGCGCCAGCTGCTTGATAAATTGCCCCGGCTCAAGCTGATCGCGCAGACAGGCAAGGCGGGTGCGCATATTGATGTGCAGGCCTGCAGCGAGCGTGGCGTGGCGATTGCGGAAGGCGTGGGCTCTCCGATTGCGCCGGCAGAGCTGACATGGTCGCTGATCATGTCGGCCATGCGCCGCCTGCCGCAATACATCGCCAATCTCAAACATGGTGCCTGGCAGCAGTCGGGACTCAAGGCGGCATCCATGCCGCCCAACTTCGGGCTGGGCAGCGTGCTGCGCGGACGCATGCTGGGCATCTGGGGCTATGGCCGCATCGGCCAGTTGCTGGCAGGCTATGGCAAGGCTTTCGGCATGCAGGTCTGTGTCTGGGGCAGCGAAGCCTCGCGCCACAAGGCCGAGGCCGACGGCTATCTGAGCGCCCCCTCCAAGGAAGCCTTTTTCGAGCAATGCGATGTGTTGTCGCTGCATCTGCGTCTGAACGACGCAACGCGGGGCATCGTGACAGCACAGGATCTGGCACGGATGAAACCGACCGCCCTGTTCGTCAATACATCGCGCGCCGAGCTGGTGGAGCCCGAAGCCTTGCTCTGCGCCCTAAACCGCGGCCGCCCAGGCCTGGCTGCCATCGATGTCTTCGAAAGCGAGCCGATACTGCAAGGCCATGCCTTGCTGAGGCTGGAGAACTGCATCTGTACACCCCATATCGGCTATGTGGAGCAGGACAGCTATGAGCTGTATTTCCGCGCGGCGTTCGAGAACGTGGTGAACTTTGCCAACGGCCAGCCCAGCAATATTCTGAACCCCGAGGTTTTCAACGGTCCGCTGCGCCTGAACCGCTAGGCTGGGATGCCGCTGCCAGCGGCTATCGGCTATTGCCGGGTCTGCTGCGCAAGCTCGGCCTCCACCGCCTCGTAGACCGACTGACGCACCACGGTCTCCACCTCTTCACGCAGGCGCAGCACCATGGATCGGGTCTGCGCTTCCACGACCTGCGCTATCGCTTCCCTGAGCTTTTGCTCCAGCACCAGGTCCACCCGCTGCATGAGTCTGTGGACCAGATACTCTTCGGTCACCACGGCACCGTGCGCATCCACCGCCTGCTGCAGGCCGGCTGCCCCAAAGACCGGGGCAGGTTCAACGGCCTGCTCCAGATCCTGTGCCTGGACGAGTGGCTCGGCGGCTTCCTCATCGAGTGCTTCTGGCCCCGGTTGAAGTTCTTCATCCTGGGGTTGGCCAGCGTCCATCACGGCGGGCTGCTCCGCCGGGTCTGCGAGCGGAAATGCCTCCGCGAGTTCGGCAGTTGCCAACTCAGTCTCCACCTGCCCGGCCGATATTGCTTCCACCACCGCCTCAGCCATGCCTTGCGCAAATGACTGCTGCGGCGGCAGGGATTCGGGCAAAGGGGGCAGCTGATGCGGAATACCAGCAGGTCGGCCGCGACCGTAGAGGCCATCCGCCAGCCATGAGGTGTGAAACGACGGCCGCGCCAGAGGGACAACGCTGCCTCCCAGAGTCCGCGGGCCTAGCACCTGATGCACAGCTCCCTGCGACTGCTGCGGCGCCGCCGGCTGAGCGCTGTCTGCAGCGTCTTCGGGCGCGGCAGCTTCGGGCTGGACCACCTCGGTCAGGGTGGGGACAAAGCGTGGCGGAACTTTGGATGAGGAGTTCATGACCTAGCCCTTGAGATTCAGATCGTGCCGTACGATGGAAAAACCACGCGCAGCATAGTCGCGCCAGCGGACACGCGCATCCTGGCGATCCATTTCATCGCCGGAGGACACGATCTCCACCACGCGCGCAAAGCGCTCGAACTCGGCAGGCACCTGCGGCGTGAGGTTGACCAGCACATCGTGATGGGGCAGGTCCTGCAGGTGTTCGGCCAGGATGATGGGGGAAGCCGCAAGCATCTGCGCTCCCTCGGACTCGGAAGCATGGGCCAGAAAGTCCGTGGCCGAGACGCTCCACAAGCGCGGCGAAAGCCGGCTCAGCGCGGCGCCGTCGCCCAGTACCACGAGGCGCGCACCATGACGCAAAGCCTTGCGTGCGAAGCGGCACACATAGCCCAGCTTGTCCGGCGCGTTGAAATGAAAGGCAATTTCTGTCACAGCTATTGGCGGCAGGAGCAGTCCAAACCGGGCTGCTCCTGCCGGCTTTCCTTAAGTCGAGGCCTTGGCGGTCACACGCGTGCGGCGCGAGGCCGCAGGCTTGGCAGTGCTCTTGCGCGGCGCCGGGGTTTTGGCCGTCGCGGGTACGGCTGCAGCCTTGCCTTGCTGGCCCAGCAGATATTGCACCAGCAGACCGACGGGGCGACCGGTGGCACCCTTGGCGGCACCGCTCTTCCAGGCGGTGCCGGCGATGTCCAGATGCGCCCAGGGAATATCGCCCACGAACTTCTGCAGGAACTTGGCGGCCGTCACAGCACCCGCAGCACGCCCTGCCACATTGCCCATGTCCGCAAAATTGCTCTTGAGGCCATCGGCGTACTCCTCGTCCAGGGGCATGCGCCAGCAAGGGTCGAGCGCCGCATCACCCGCAGTCTGCAAGGCCGCTGCCAACTCGTCGCTGGTCGAGAACAGGCCGCTGCGCAAGCCGCCCAGGGCGATCACGCAGGCACCGGTCAGCGTGGCCATATCGACCAGTGCTGCAGGCTTGAAGCGTGCCGCGTAGTGCAGCACATCGCACAGCACCAGGCGGCCTTCGGCGTCGGTGTTGAGAATCTCGATGGTCTGGCCGCTCATGCTGGTCACCACATCGCCGGGCTTGACGGCTGCGCCGTCGGGCATGTTCTCGCAGGCGGGGATCAGGCCCACGACGTTGATGGCGGGCTGCAGCCTGGCCAATGCCTGGAACACGCCCAGCACGCTGGCAGCGCCGCCCATGTCGAACTTCATCTCGTCCATCTCGGCAGCAGGCTTGAGCGAGATGCCGCCGGTGTCAAAGGTGATGCCTTTGCCCACCAGCACGATGGGAGCCTCGCTCTTGGCCCCACCGTTGTAGTGCAGCTCGATAAAACGCAGAGGCTCGCGCGAGCCCTGGGCCACCGCCATGAAGGCACCCATACCCAGCTTGGCCACTTCGGCAGGGCCGTGGATCTTGCAGCTCATGCGTGCGGCCTTGGAAATGCTCTTGGCCGCATTGGCCAGCAAGGTGGGCGTTGCATGATTGGCCGGGCGGTTGGCCCACTCGCGGGCCGTGTTCACGCCTTCCTGCTGCGCCACGGCAGTATTGAAAGCAGCGGTAACCGCAGCGGCTTTGGACGACACACCGAGCACGACCTTGGTCAGCGCAATGGGCTTGGCCTGGGATTTGGTGTGGGTATAGAGGTAGGTCGCATCGGAAACCGCCTGCACGGCAGCCGCCACCGCCTGGGCGCTGGCGTCAAAGGCAAAGCTCACTACGGCCTTGGCAATGCCGTCGGTCTTGAGCACCGCGCCACAGCCGGCCAGCGCATTGCGCACATCCCTGGCGGAGCCGGACCCCGCGCCCAGCAGCACCACACGGCGTGCGGCAATGGCGGGCACTTGATACAAAGGCAATTGCTTGCCGCAAGACAGGGCAAAATCCCCCTGTTTCACCGCGTGAGCCACCATGGCTCCGATGGCGTCGCTGCCGAATGTGCCCGAAGCTGCCTGCTCGGACACCAGCACCAGCAACAGATCACATTTTTCACGCGCTGCGGCAGCAGCGGTCAGAGCCTTCAGTTCAAAGTTCATAATCGGTGTTTTCCTTTTAGCCAATGTTATTCGATTCATCCATACGCAAAGAGCTGGCCCGCAGCTTTGGCGCGACGGCCGTGGTTCTGATCACTGTGGTGATGACCATGATGCTGATCCGCACCCTGGGTCAGGCTTACAAGGGCAGTGTCAGCCCTTCCGACGTGATGCTGGTCATGGGTTTCACCGTGCTCGGACAACTCCCCACCATTTTGGGCCTAAGTCTGTTTGTTGCCATTGTGGGCTCGCTGTCGCGCATGTATCGCGACAGCGAGATGGTCATCTGGTTTGCTGCCGGCCAGGGTCTGGCCAGCCTGCTCAAACCCTTGCTGCGCTTTGCCTGGCCTGTGATTCTCATCACGGCCGTCCTGGCCCTGGGCGTGCTGCCCTGGTCCTATCAGCAAATCGAGCAGATCAAGACCCAGTTCCAGCAGCGCAGCGACTTGGATCGCATCGCACCCGGCGAGTTCCAGGAATCGGCCGGCGGCACACGCGTGTTCTTCGTGGACAAGGACTCCCCCTCGGACATGGCGGCCAGCAATGTCTTCGTGGTCTCGCGCGACCCGGGCAAGGAGTCCGTGACTTCGGCCAAGGGCGCGCATCTGGCCGTCATCAAGGGCCAGCGCATGGTGATTCTCGAGGACGGCCAGCGCATGGAGACACGCAGCGACGACGGCTCGGTGCGCATCACCGAATTCAAGGAATACGGTGTGCAGGTCGACAACGACAACCCCGTTGCCATCGAGGAGATGGCGGCACGCAGCATGCCCACCAAGGACTTGATCGGCAAGGATGAACCGATTGCCCGCTCCGTGCTCGCATGGCGTCTGGGCCTGCCCTTTGCCGCGCTCAACTTCGTCATTCTGGGTCTGGCCATCTCCAGCGTGAACCCGCGTGCGGGCAATAGCAGCAGCCTGATGATCGCCCTCTTCGCCTTTATCGTTTACTACAACCTCATGACCCTGGGCGAGAGCTGGGTCAGCGCCAACAAGATAGGCATGTGGGGCCTGCTGGGTCTGCTGCACGGCAGCATCCTCACGGTCAGCGTGCTGGTGCTGCTGGCGCGCCATTTCCGCTGGTCGCCGCGCGATCTGCTGCAGCGCTCGGGCGCCCGCAAGGAGGTGGCACGATGAAAGTCCTGCGCAACCTGATCTATCGCGAGGTCATACAGGCCGTCCTGTATGTCTCGCTGGCCTTTCTGGCGCTGTTCTTCTTCTTCGACCTGGTCGATGAAATGCGCTGGGTGGGCAGCGGCAACGCCGGCTACACCGCCACGCGCGCCCTGCTGTTCGTGGCCCTGTCCATTCCGGGCCACCTCTACGAGCTGATGCCGATTGCCGTGCTGATCGGCGCCATCTTCGTGATGGCCAAGTTCGCCCAGAGCTCGGAATTCACCATCATGCGCACCAGCGGCATGGGCCCCTGGCTGGCACTGCGCACGCTGCTGATTCTGGGCATGAGCTTTGTGCTGCTCACGGTGCTGGTGGGCGACTACATTGCCCCTGCTGCCGACAACTTCAGCCAGAAACTGCGCGTGGTCAGCAAGGGCCAGATCTCCCGGGGCGCCACCGGCGCCTGGCTCAAGGAAAAACAGGGCAATCACTCGGTCGCCATCAACGTCGGCGCCGTCAAGAGCCCAGGCGACTTCGTCAATGTGCGCATCTTCGAGTTCGACAGCAAGGGCCGTATCGCCGCGCAGATCAACGCCAAGTCGGCACAGGTCGATGAAGACAAGGAGCAGTGGACGCTGCAGGACGTGCAAGGCAGCAAGGTGGCCCAGGATGGCGATGTCACCCAACTCAGCCAGATCAACGAAGCCAGCATGAACTGGCCCACCAAGGTCACTGCGGCCATGGTCTCGGGCGCGCTGCTCAAGCCCGATCGCATGACCACGATTGCGCTGTTCCAGTTCATACGCCATCTGCAGGACAACGGTCAGGCCGCGCAGAAGTACGAAATCGAGTTCTGGCGCAAGGTCTTCTACCCGCTGAGCTGCCTGGTGATGGTGGTGCTCGCCCTGCCTTTTGCCTATCTGCATTTCCGCTCGGGCGGCATCACGGCCTATGTGTTTGGCGGGGTGATGGCCGGCATCAGCTTCTTCCTGCTCAACAACGTGTTCGGCTATATCGGCACCCTGCAGTCCTGGTGGCCCTGGCTGGCCGCCGCTGCGCCGGGCCTGCTCTACACCGCGCTGTCGCTCTCGGCCTTTGGCTGGCTGGTACTGAGGCGCTAGCCATGGATGACGCAGCCAACCACTCTACAGGCCGGGCCGGCCTGATCCTGCTGGCCCATGGCTCCAGAGACCCCCTCTGGCGCCAGCCCATAGAGGCCGTGCACCAGTTGCTGCAGGCCATGCAGCCGGGCCTGCCCTGCATCTGCGCCTATCTGGACGCCTGCGCCCCGGATCTGCCTGCCGCCACGCAGAGCCTGATTGCCCAGGGCGTCCAGCATCTGATCGTGCTGCCGCTGTTTCTCGGCACCGGCAAACATGCGCGCGAAGACATTCCGCGCCTGCTGGACGAACTGCGCCGCCAGCATCCCGGCTGCAAGTTCGATCTGCAGACCGCAGCCGGCGAGAATCCGCGCGTCACGGCCCTGCTGGCACAGCTGGCGATAGAGGCTGTCGGCGGGGCCGAAGCACTCAAACATACAGATTTCAAATAAAAAATAGCTTCTTTAGATATTTGAAGCATAATGATGCGAGTTCTTAGTCCATGCTGTCATGAACCTGCATCAATTCCGCTTCGTCCAGGAAGCCGCCCGCCGCAATCTCAACCTCACCGAGGCGGCCAAGGCCCTGCACACCTCCCAGCCCGGAGTCTCCAAAGCCATCATCGAGCTTGAGGAAGAGCTGGGCATCGATATCTTTGCGCGCCACGGCAAGCGTCTCAAGCGCATCACCGAGCCTGGACAGGAAGTCCTCAAGAGCATAGAGCTGATCATGCGCGAGGTGGGCAACCTCAAGCGCATCGGCGAGCAATACAGCGCTCAGGACAGCGGCACGCTGAGCATCGCCACCACCCACACCCAGGCCCGCTATGTGCTGCCGCCCGCCGTGGCACGCCTGCGCGAGCTCTATCCCAAGGTCACCATCAGCCTGCACCAGGCCACGCCCGCCGAAGTCGCGCGCATGGTGATCGACGAAGTGGCCGAGATCGGCATGGCCACCGAATCGCTGGCCGACTACCCCGACCTGGTGACCCTGCCCTGCTACGAATGGCAGCATGTGCTGGTCATCCCCACCGGCCATCCGCTGGCGCAGAAAGAGCGCATCACACTGGAAGACATCGCCCAGGAGGCCCTGATCACCTACCACCCGTCCTTTACCGGACGCGGCAAGATCGACCATGCCTTCGAGATGCGCCGCCTGCATCCGCATATCGTGCTGGAAGCCATCGATGCCGACGTGATCAAGACCTATGTGCGTCTGGGCCTGGGCATCGGCATCGTGGCCGAGATGGCCATGCGCGACGACACCGTCAACGACCTGGTGGTGCGCCCCGTCGGCCATCTGTTCGGCACCAGCGTGGCCCGTGTGGCCATCAAGCGCGGCGCATACCTGCGCAACTTCGTCTACCGGTTTGCCGAGCTGCTCAGCGACCGTCTCTCGCGCGACCTCATCATGCGCGCCATGAACGGCAGCGTGGACGACTTCGGGCTCTGATCCGGCCCGCCTCAAGGGCCGGTGCCTGTGCGCCCGGCCCATGCATTGCAAGACTATCGTGACTCCCAACTTCCCCAGCAAGCTGCCCAATGTGGGCACCACCATTTTCACCGTCATGTCGGCGCTGGCCGCCGAACACAAGGCCGTCAATCTGGGCCAGGGCTTCCCCGATTTCGGTTGCGACCCCAGGCTGCTCGACGCTGTCAACGACGCCATGCGCGCCGGTCACAACCAGTACCCGCCCATGACGGGCTGGCCCGCACTGCGCGAGGCCGTGGCCGCCAAGATCGAAACGCTGCACGGTCGCCACTATGACGCGGGCAGCGAAATCACCATTACCGCCGGCGCCACCCAGGCCATTCTCACCGCCATCCTGGCCACCGTGCATGCGGGCGACGAAGTCATCGTGCTCGACCCCTGCTACGACAGCTATGTGCCCAATATCGAGATGGCCGGCGGCGTGGCCGTGCGGGTGCCGCTGACGCCAGGCAGCTTCCGCCCCGACTTTGCCTCGATCGCAGCTGCCATCACGCCGCGCACGCGCCTGCTGATCATCAACAGCCCGCACAACCCCAGCGCCACCATCTGGACCGATGCGGAAATGCGCCAGCTCGAAGCCCTGCTGGCGCCCACCAATGTGCTGCTGATCAGCGACGAGGTCTATGAGCACATGGTCTTCGACGGCGCCCAGCATCTGAGCAGCGCCCGCTACCCGGGCCTGGCCGAGCGCGCCTTCATCGTCTCCAGCTTTGGCAAGACCTACCATGTCACGGGCTGGAAGGTCGGCACCGTGGCCGCGCCCGCTGCTCTCAGCGCCGAGTTCCGCAAGGTGCACCAGTTCAATGTATTCACCGTGAACACGCCCATGCAGGCGGGTCTCGCGCAGTACATGCAGGACCCGGCGCCCTATCTGGAGCTGTCGGCCTTCTACCAGGCCAAGCGCGATCTGTTCCTCGGCGGCCTGCAGGGCTCGCGCCTGAAGCTGCTGCCCACGGCCGGCACCTATTTCCTGTGTGCCGACATCTCCTCGGTCTCGGACCTCAACGAGGCCGAGTTCTGCCAGTGGCTGGTCAAGGAAATCGGCGTGGCCGCGATTCCGCTGTCGGCCTTCTACGGCGACGGTTTCGATCAGCGCGTGGTGCGCTTTTGCTTTGCCAAGAAGGACGAAACCCTGATCGAGGCAGCCGCGCGCCTGCGCCAGCTCTGAAACGCTGCAGCCCTTAAAAAAGGAGCGCCTACCGCGCTCCTTTTCTCATTTTCAGCATGTTTTCATGCTGAATCTGTTTATCAGCAAGCACAAGCAGCTATTGAATCTGCTTTGCTTCATGCCGTTTCCGCCAGATGGCGCAGCATCAGCACCGCCCCCAGCACAATGCCGGCCAGCGCCACAAAGCTGCCCAGGCTGAGCATGGAAATCGCACTGATGCCCTGGCCCACGGTGCAGCCCATGGCCGTCACCCCGCCCACGCCCATCAGCAGTCCGCCCAGCAGATGGCGGGCCAGGTCCCGGCGGTCGGCAAAGCCCTGCCACTGGAAGTCCCGGCGCCACAGCGCATGGACAAAGCTGCCCAGGACCACGCCTGCCACCGAGGCAATGCCCCAGGTCAGCACCTTGTTGCGATCGCTGAAGAACATCAGCCAGTCCAGCGTGTGCGCCACCGGCGTGACAAAGCTGAAGGCCTCGATGCGGCCGCTGTAGGTCGCGGCATAGACCTGTTCCAGCGTCTCGGGGTGCTCGGCCACCAGCGCCAGATGGCCGCCTAGCCACCAGGCTGCCGTCACGCACAAGCCCACCAGCAGCCCGCCCAGCAGCACGACCCGGCTGCGCTCGGCACCGGGCCGGGGATCGAAGGCCAGCAGCAACAGCAAGCCCCCCAGCCCCAGGCCCAGCACGCCGCGCAGCAGCGTCAAGGGCCAGGCGACATGACCGGCCAGCCACTCGGGCAGCAGGGCCGGGCCCGCGAATTCAAGATGCACGCTGTCCAGCCAGCGCACACGCGCCACGGCGGTAATGCCCTTGAGCGTGGCAAAGGCGGCCACGCCCATGACCAGCAGCACCACCAGCGCCTTGAGGCTGCCGCTGCCCAGCCGGGTCAGATTCCTGGCCCCGCAACCCGATGCCAGCACCATGCCTGCGCCAAACAGCAGTCCTCCCGCCAGGGCCGACAGCCACAGCAGGCGGCGGCTGGCATAGAGGGCATCGCCCACCTGCAACTGGCCGTACAGCGCCAGCGCCGTGAAGCCCAGCATGCTCACGGCAATGGCCATGCACCACTGGCGCGCCCGCCCCCAGTCCTGCAGATAGACCACATCGCTGATGGCGCCCACGGTGCAAAAGCGGGTCTCGCGCATCACAAAGCCCAGCACGGCGGCCAGCAACAAAATGGCCACCAGAACGGTGGCCGTCAGGGATTCAAACTCGGCAGGACTCATGCGGGCATTGGACGGCGCGGCCCGGCTTCAAGGCATTGGCATATACCCCAGCCCGCGCGCTAACACTGTCTTAATCGGTTCTCGAATCGGCTCTCGTCAGGCCTTGGCCAGCCCCTGGTTGCCGCCGACATTGATCAGTCGGGGCTCGTCGAGCCGGCGCGGCCCCAGCGTCTTGCGGTCCTTGAGCCAGGGCTCGACCAGCTCCCAGATCGGCTTGTTGCCGGCCGTCCTGGCTTCCTCGGCCACCGGCGCCCAGCCAGCCACCTTGTATTTCTTGTCCGCCTCCAGCAACTGGCCGTTCAGGCGCATGTCGCTGATGCGCCGACCCGCGCCGGCCACCGGGTCGCACTGGTATTGCAGACCGCCCACGCGCACCATGTCGCCGCCCTGCTGATAGTAGGGATCGGGGTTGAAGAGATTGTCGGCCACGTCTTCGAGCACGGTCTTGATCGTGGCGCCCGTCATCTCGGTCACCGTGGCGTAGGAATAGGTGGTGGCCGTCATGTCCATCAGCCATTCGCGCGTGATGTCCTGCCCGGCCAGCAGCGAGGTCCCCCAGCGAAAGCCCGGCGAGAAGGCAATCGGCGCATTCTGCACCTCCATCATGGCGTCCAGCAGCAGTTGGTCGCCCGTGCCGTTGAAGTTGCCGCGGCGGTACAGCGTGCCGTCGGTGCGCGCCAGCACTTCACCCAGCCGGCTTTCATAGGGCGCACGCACCCGGGCGATCAGCGCCTGCATCTGGGCGTCGGCCGGCAGGATGTTGGCAAACACCGGCAGCAGCCGGTACTGGAAGCCGCGCACCTGGCCGTCCCGAACATCGAAGTCCAGCACCCCGAGAAACTTGCCGTTCGAGCCCGCGTTGGTGACGATGGTCTTGCCGCCTGCGTTCTGCACCAGGGTGGGCACAGGCATGCCGTCATGCGTGTGGCCGCCGAGGATCGCGTCTATACCGCGCACGCGGCCGGCCATCTTGAGGTCCACGTCCATGCCGTTGTGCGAGAGCACGACCACCACCTTGGCGCCCTTGGCGCGAACCTCGTCCACCATCTTCTGCAGATTGTCGTCCTGGATGCCGAAGCTCCAGTCCGCCACCATATAGCGCGGGTTGGCGATCGGCGTGTACGGAAAAGCCTGACCGATGATGGCCACGGGCACGCCGTTGATCTCTCGGATCACATAGGGCTTGAACACCGGGTCGCCGAAATCGGCCGTCTTGACGTTTTGCGCCACAAAGTCGAGCTGCGAGCCGAAGTCCTTGTCGATGATCTCCTGCACACGCTGCATGCCATAGGTGAACTCCCAGTGGCCCGTCATCACGTCCACGCCCAGCAGCTTGCAGGCATCGACCATGTCCTGGGCATTGGTCCACAGCGAAGTGGCCGAGCCCTGCCAGGTATCGCCGCCGTCCAGCAGCAAGGCGCCCGGGCGCGAGGCGCGCAAGCGCTTGACCAGCGTGGACAGATGGGCAAACCCGCCCACCTTGCCATAGCGCCTGGCTGCCGCCTCGAAATCCAGATAGCTGAATGCATGGGCCGAAGCCGTACCAGGCTTGATGCCCGCGGAGCGCAGCAGATGCTCGCCCACCAGATGCGGGCGCTGGTTCTTCATGGCCCCGATACCGAGATTGACGCTGGGCTCGCGAAAGTGCACCGGATTGAGCTGGGCATGGCAGTCCGTCATGTGCAGCAGGGACACATTGCCGAACGGCGCCACCTCATACAAGGCCTTTTCGGCCAGGGACTGCTCGGCGTAGGCATGGCGCTGCAAACCCATGCCTGAGACACTGGCCGCCGCCAGCACCTGCAGAAATTCGCGTTTGGAAAGACTCATGGTGATATCCGTTGGTACTTGTTCCAACCAGGGGCAGGCGCGGGCCTTTCCGTCGACAGGACGCCCCGCGCTATTCCAACTGGCACAAGCCATGTCCGCAATGCTGCGCCGCCCGGTCTCGCTCCCCTGCCGAATGGCTCGGCACTGCGAGATGGGCAAGCAGCGGCGCCGCTTGAAAAAAGCTATTTGTTGACGGGAGAGGCCGGATCGACCAGCAGCGCGACAAGATCTCGCGTCTGCGCTTCGGTGAGGATGCCGGAGTGACCGAAGCGCGGCATGCCCGAGCAGGCGTTGTAGGCCTTGGCGTTCCAGATCTTGCCCCAGGTGTACTCGACGATGGCTCTGGAGTCGGGGCTGGACGGATCCTTGATGCCGCGAATCTTGCCGTAGTTGTAGAGACTGGGGCCCAGCGTGCCAAAGGAGATTTCTTCCTTGCTGATCTGGTGGCAGTTGTAGCAGTTGCCGCCATTGGCGCTGCCCGCCTTGTCGCTCCAGGTCATGCCCCGGCCGTTCTGGGCGATTTTTTCGCCCTCCTTCCAGTCTCCGACCAGCTTGCCATCCTGAGGCCATTTGACGGTCTTGAGATTGGCAGCTTCGATGCCCTGTGCACGCTCAGGGGCCAGCGGCTTGCCGGAAGCATCGGCAGCGCTGCAGGCCGCATTCGATTCGTCCTGCTGCAGGCGATCGACCTTGGCGATGCCCTGATCGCGAAAAGAGGTCTGCACCATCCTGGCCGTCAAGGCATCGATGTCCGCCGCCCCGTCGACGGAGGCACAACCTAGCACCAGCAGCGATGCGGCCACGGCCAGGTACGACATGTATTTTTGCTTGCGCATAGGGCCTCCTTATCGCTTAATGGCCGGTGCGGTCGACGTCCCGCCCTTGCCGTTGACGCCCATGAACATTTCCAGCGCCACCGTCACATCGCTGGCATAGCCGGGATAGGGGAAGCGCTGCTGACGGAAGCAGTCGTTGAGGCGGCGCTGCATGCTCCACAGCTCGCCCGATGAGACGCGATAGGCCGGCCAGGCGCCAAAGCCTTCCGCTGCGCCCGGGCTTTTGGTCAGATTGGGCAGATCCTGCATGCGGATGCGCTTGCCGTCCGCACCATGGCAGGAGGCACAGGCAAAGTCATGCGGGCCGCCGCGCATATAGAACAGGCGCTTGCCCGCCTCATACATCTGTCTTTCCTGCGCATGGCTCTGGGGCAGGTTGAACTTCATGCCTTTGGACTGCGATGAAATCCAGGCCACCAGCCCTTCCATGTTCTTTTGCTCGTCCTTGCCGAACGGTGTTGCCGCAATCTTTTGCGCGTCCAGCCCCTGCAGCCTGTCCATGCAGGTCAGCAGGCGCGACTCCAGATCCTGCACCTTGCCCGTGTCGGCAAAATAGCGCGGCAGCTCTACAAATGCGCCCTTGACCACGCCCGGCCCCTTGCCCAGATCGCACTGCTCCATGGACGCCTTGCGCGGGCCTCGCCTTTGCTTCCACAGCTCCTCGCCCTTCATCTCGAACAGCTCGGCAGGGTTGCCGTCCTGCAGCATCTCGCGGTACTCGGCAATGCCGTCCGCCGTGGACTTTTGCGCCAGCACCGGCGCGGCCATGCACAAGGCCAGCACGGCGGCAGCCGCCTGGCCCGGGGAGGAATGTCTCATGGGGCACCTCTCTGTTTTTTGATTGATTCTGGACTCGGGTGAAGGCTGGCCGCCGGCCAGCCGCTGTCTGCGCCATGCTCAGCTCACGGTCGCTTCATCGGTGCGGGTCTCGCCCTTGTTGTCCTTCCAGCTCACCGAGATCTTGTCCCCCGCCTTGGCCCCCTTGACCACGAACTGCAGAAACGGGTTCTTGGAAACCGCAGGCCCCCATTCGGCCTGCAGCACCTGCTTGCCGTTGTGCGCCGCCGTCACCTCCTGAATAAACCATGCGGGCACGGTCTTGCCTTCCGCATCCTTGCGCTGGCCGGTCTCCATCTCATGGGACATCAGCACGCGCACGGTGGTCTTGTCACCTGCAGCCTGGGCACGAATACGCATCGGATCAGCCATGTTCTTCTCCTGTTTCAGATGATGGGTTGCAATCAGCCGCCGCAGCCACCAAGGGTGACCTTGACTTCCTTCTTGGCGTAGAAGGCCTTGCCATCGTTGGTGATGGCCACCGCATACACATCCGAGGACTGGCCCAGCTTGGCGCGGGTCAGGAAATTGGCGTCCAGCGCCTCGTTGACGGTGAAGGCCGCCACCAGCGTATTGGGGTTCTTTTCCACCAGCACCAGCATCTGCTTCACATTGGGCAGGCTGGTCGCGGCGCCCAGGGGCACGACGGCCCCGTTTTCGGCGATGTCGGGCGCCGTCAGCGTCACGTCCTTGCTCTCGACAGGTGCAGCAGCTCCCATGGCCTTGAGCACATCGGCCACGGTCTTGGCGTCGAAGGCGGTCTTGTTATAGGCCGCCTGCGCAGCCTGCGGCAGCAGGCCGGCGGCCATCAACATGCCGAGCACGGCCGCGCTGTTCCTGAGGGCGTCTCTACGTTTCATCGTTGTCTCCTTTTCATTCACATCACACAAGCGGGCTCAGGGCTTGGCCCCGGCAGCCAGCCACTGGGCAATCACCCTGGCATCAGCATCGCTGAGATTGGGCTGAGGCGGCATGGGTGTTGATCCCCAGACACCCGAGCCTCCTGACTTGACCTTGCCTGCCAGATAGTCAAGCTGGCCGCCGTGTTTGCCGGCAATGTCGCTGAAGGCCGGGCCGACGAGTTTTTGCGTCATGCCATGGCAGGCCATGCAGGCGTTCTTCTCCAGCAAGGCCGTCGGTGCCGCGCCGCCCGGTTTCCCGGTGCCTGCGGGCGGCGCAACCTTGCTGGCACCGCCATCGGTGGTTATGCCGCGCTGGGCACCGACCAGCCGGTTCTGCTGTGCCAGATTGCCGTGGTTGTTGCCGGCATGCTCGGGCAAGGCCGAGCGCAGCGTGGGCGCGGGGCCGCAGTTGCTCATGCAGGCAGTGGCCAGTACATCGGGCCTGGCGCCTTTGCCGAACTCATTGCCGGGCCACAGCGCATGCCGGGTCGTCATGCCGTTGCGGTTGGGCAGCTTCTGCTGTACCTCGGCGATATTGCTGTCGCTGAGCGTGAAGTTCTCGGGCACCACGCCGCCGAGGTTGAGCAGATAGGCGGTGACGGCATACACCTCTTCGGTGGACAGCGACTTGGGCGCATTCCAGGGCATGGCCCGGTTGATGTAATCCCACAGCGTGGAGACCGTGGCCACCTTCATCAGGGTCGTGCGCCCCGGAAAGGCGGGGTCCTTGAGCCGCGCCACATGGCCGGTCCTGATGTCCTCGGCCGTGGTGCCGCCGACCAGCGGGCTGAACACCTCGTTGGATTCGCCGAACACGCCGTGGCAGGACGCGCACTTCGCCTCCCATACATCCATGCCTTTTTGCACGGACCCCGAGCCCGGCGGCAGCCCCTTGAAATCCGGGCGCACATCGATATCCCAGGCCAGAACCTCCTTGCCCGTGGCATTGCGGCCCACGCCGGGATAGCGGTCTTCGCCAGACTTGCGCTGCGCCGCAGCGGGCCCGGCAGCCACGCCCATGGCCAGCAGCGCCAGCAGTACCAGCGGTTTACGCAAGCTGAACATTGGCGACCTCCCCGTTGGCTCGTACCGCCCAGGACTGGATGGAGTTGTTGTGATAGATGGAGCGCGTTCCACGTGCGGCACGCAGCTGCTGGTTGCTGGGCTGCACATAGCCGGTTTCATCCATGGCGCGGCTCTGGATGATGCATTCCTCGCCATTCCAGACCCAGTCCAGATGAAAGCGCGTCAGGCACTTGTCCATCACCGGCCCTTCGAGCCGGGCCGTGCGCCAGTTGCGACCGCCGTCCACGCTCACATCCACGCGCCGGACCTTGCCGCGCCCCGACCAGGCCAGGCCCGTGATGTTGTAGAAGCCCTTGTCCAGCAGCATCTGCCCGCCGGACGGCGTGGTGACCACGCTCTTGCATTCCTGGATGCTCGAGTACTGGCGGTGCTGCCCGTCGGGCATCAGGTCCACATAGTGGATGGCCTCGTCCTTGGCCGCATAAGGCATGTCGCCCACTTCGATGCGGCGCAGGTATTTCACCCAGCTCACGCCCTGTACGCCCGGCACCACCAGGCGCAGCGGATAGCCCTGCTCGGGCCGCAGCATCTCGCCGTTCTGGCCGTAGGCGACCAGCACCTCGCCCGAAGTGATCAGCTCCACGGGAATGGTGCGCGTCATCGACGAGCCGTCCGCCCCCTCGGCCAGGATGAAACGGCCGTTTTTCAGATCGGCACCAGCCATCTCCAGCAAGGTGATCAGGGGCACGCCCGTGAACTCGCTGCACGACAGCATGCCGTGCGTGTACTGCACCGTGGGCACGGCCACGTTGCCCCACTCCATGCCGGTATTGGCGCCGCATTCGATGAAGTGAAAGCGCGACACCGAAGGCAGACGCATGATCTCGTCCATGGTGAAGACCTTGGGATTCTTCACCAGGCCATTGATCATCAGCCTGTGCCTGGAGGGGTCGATATCCCACCAGCCCTGGTGGTGACGCTCGAAATGCAGACCGCTGGGCGTGACGATGCCGAACAGCGACTGCAGCGGCGCAAACGATACCGAAGCCTGCTTGGTCTGGGTCAGCCCCGGGCTCTGACGGCGCTGCACATTGGCCTCGTATCTGGAAGGCTTGCCGTAGCCGTCGGTGACCACCGGCTGGCCCAGGCCCTTGCTGTGCGCGGGCAACTCCAGAATATTCGGGTCCCCATCGCCGCTCACGGCCTGCCGGCCCTGCGCATGGACGCCTGCAGCGCCGGCCGCTGCGGCCGCGAAAGCCCCGCGGATGAAGTCCCGCCGGCCGGCCCTGCCCTCGGCAAACACGGTGCCGACATCGCCTGAGCGCACGAAATTCTCGGGTGCCTTGCGCACCTTGCCCATCAACTGGCTTTGCATAAGCTCTCTCTTTGATCGCTATTGGTGCTTGCCGGGAAAGCGTGAGGCGCCTGCGTCATCTGGCACCCTTGAGAATCCAGGCCGCCAGTGTCTGGGTGTCGGCATCGCTGAGTGCGGGCTGGGCAGGCATGGGCACCGGCCCCCATTTGCCGGAGCCGCCGGCCTTGATGCTCTTGACCAGATAGGCCTGTGCATCGGCCTGGGCCGCATATTTGCTGGCCACGTCCTGAAACGCCGGGCCTACCAGTTTCTGCTGCGCCGCATGGCAGGCCATGCAGGCGTTCTTCTGCGCCAGCGCCTGATCCGCGTGCGCCAGCGCAGGAACAGCCAGCCCCAGCAATACCGTCAAGCCACTCAGCCAGGATGCAGTCTTCATCGCTTGGGTCTCCTTATATTTATATATAAGCATGTTTTTATTTAAAGTATCGGACAGGATGCCCAATTTGAAATCCCGCGCTAACCCTCGTTATTCCCGAGCAGGAACAACGAGCTCAACGCCCCTGCACCGCCGCGCGGGCCGTCTGCATTCGCTGCTCCAGATAAGCGCCATAGAAGTCGGGGATGGAGCTGCCGCTCAAGCGCTCGGCCACCTCCTTGTGAGCGGCTCCATAGAAGAGCACGGTCGGCGCGACCTCGATGCCCAGTTGCCTGACCATGTCGCCATGCGTGGTCGCCGCGCCATTCCAGTCCTGCAAAGCCTCACGCGACAGAAAATGAATCTGGGTCACCAAGCCCCCGGAGCGCTGCAGCGGCAGCAGGTGATGCTCGCGCACCAGCTTGCAGAACGGGCAGCCATGCAGGCTTGCCATCACCACCAGCGGCTGCTTGCGGGCCAGCGCCAAGGCCAGGTCATGCCGCAGACTCTGGCTGGTGGGCAGCAGACGCTCCGAAGCATCGAGCGCCGCCCACGCCGGTGCCGCGCCCGCCAGCAGCAGCTGCAGGCACAGTCTTCTGCGGGCATCAAGGAAGCGGGCCGTGGCCGTCACGGCTTTTCCTGCTCCATCAGCAAAAAGGTGTTGTAGGCATTCATGCGATTGGCTTCCTTGAACAGCGGGTAGGCCGAAAACCTGGACCAGTCCGTCGCCTGATAGGCCTCGTCAAACGGGTCGAGATTGGCTGCGGCCTTGCCCATGGCCTCACGCAGATAGTGCAGATAGTCACGCGTCAGCTGCATGTCCTGGCGCGGCTGCTCGGAGGCCGGGCCGTGGCCCGGCACCATGATCTTGACGGGCAGCTTGAGCAATTCGTCCAGCGCGGCAATCCAGTGCCGGCTATCGGCCTGGCCCACATAGGGAATGCGGTTGCGAAATACCACATCGCCGATGAAGAGCACGCCGCTTTGCGGCAGGAAGATCGCCGTATCCTCCGGCGTATGCGAAGGCCCCATGTGCTGCAGCACAAAGTCCACGCCCCCGACCCTGAGCGTGGAGCTGTCGCCCGACACCCATTGATTCGCCGGTACCAGGCGCGTGCCCTGGTCGACCCAGGGAGCCAGATCCTTGCGTGAAGCCTCAAGCCGCAGATGCGCGGTCTCGGAGTTGATGTATTCACGCGCCTGGGCATGGGCCACGATCTTCGCGCCCAGTACCTCGAACACCTGCAGACCATAGATATGGTCGGCGTGATAGTGGGTCAGCAGCACATGGCTGATGGGCTTGGACGTCAGCGCCCGGATTTTCTGCACCAGCTCCTCGGCCAGCGCGGGCGAGCCCAGCGCATCGATCACAACCACGCTATCGCCTGTGATGACAAAGCCCGCATTGGAGATGAAATTGCGATTGGCCGCACTGCCCAGTGCCGATACGCCCTGCACGAAAAACACATTGGGCGCCACCTGCTGCAGCTCCATCACGGGTGCACTGGCCGCCACGGGAGTGCCCGCCACAGGAGTGCCTGCCACGGGGGTGCCCGCCACGGGGCGCGCATCATGCGCAGCCGCTGCACCTGGCGCTGCGATGGCCGCTGCGATTGCCGTTCCTGCAAATCTCCTCAGCGCAGCTCCTGCCCAGCTTGTCATCGCGGTGTCTCCCTTGCGTGGGCCGCGGCCGGCGCCATCGAAGCCGCCACTAGCGCTTGCCCTATTTTTGAATGCATGCCTCCTCATTAATATAAGCAAGTGGCAATATTTAACCAGCAGCATCTTCCCTGATGCCCACAGACACCACAGGAGACCTTCGATGAAGCGCCAACTTGTTGCCCTGAGCTTTGCCCTGTGCACGGCAATTGCCGCCGCTCAGGATGTGAAAGTGGTCTATCACGTCAACACCGGCGTGGAGACGGCGGCCGCCATACTCGGCAATATCACCAACGAACTCAATGCCTCGCCCACCGACAAGATCGTGGTGGTCACCCACGGGCCCGGCATAGACTTTCTGCTGAGCAACGCCAAGGACAGCAAGGGCCGCGAGTTCAGCGGCCAGGTCAGCGCGCTGGCGGGGCGCGGCGTGGAGTTCAAGGTCTGCAACAACACGCTGCAGACACGCAAGCTCGAAGCCTCCAGCCTGCTCATGGAAGCGTCGGTCGTCCCCTCGGGCGTGGCCGAAGTGGCGCGCCTGCAGGCCAGGGAGGGCTTTGTCTATCTCAAGCCCTGAGCCGAAAGCGCGCATGAAAAAAGGCGCCGCAGGCGCCTTTGCTTCGAGGGCTCCAGCCCTCAGTTCTGTTCGATGGCAATCTGCACGCAGATGGTGCGGCACATATGGACGACCTTCTCGTTGGCGATGAAGTAGTAGATGCTGACCCCTTCACGCCTGCGCCCCAGGATGCCGGACTGGTACAGCGTGTTCAGATGCTGCGACATATTGGGCTGGGTGGTGTCTATGGAAGCCAGCAGCTCGGAGACGTTTTTCTCTCCATTGCACAGCGCGCTGATGATCTTCAGCCGCATCGGCGCGGCCATGGCCTTGAACAGCTCGGCCGCACTCTCGAACACGCTGTCATCCTCAAGCTCTGACGATTCCATGAAACACTCCTGGGCACCTTGGCGGCCTGCAAGCGTCCCGTCTGGATTGCGTGCCGTGGTGCATGGCGCCAGTTTATAGGAAGGTCATGCAGCCTCTGTCATCGCCCAACGACAAACACTGATGGTCATCAGGCAATCCCAAAAAAGAAGCAGCTAGCGCTTGATTGACAACGATTTTAGGAACTTTCCTATCTGAAATCCATTGCTGATGTGCGCAAGCAGCTATCAAAAAATCAGGCTGGCTTCCAGTCCAGAGACCAGGCACCGCTTTGCACGTTCTGCAGCCACAGGCAGCAGCTCAGGGTCTTGGCGTCAGTGACCTGCCCGGTGCGCACGCCATCCAGCAGTTCGGCAGCCGTCATGCTGCAGACATCCAGAAACTCGTCGGCGTCGAGCTGGCGCTCGCCCGCAGTCAGGCCGCGCGCGAAGAAGATGTGAATGATCTCGTCGGAGTAGCCGATCGCCAGATGCATGGGCCCGGCATAGGCCCATTCGCGCGCGCTGTAGCCGGTTTCCTCCAGCAGCTCGCGCTGGGCACAGATCAGCGGCAGCTCGCCCGCATCGAGTTTGCCTGCGGGAAACTCCGTCATGACCTGGCCCACGGGGTAGCGAAACTGCCGCTCCAGCAGCACGCGGCCATCGTCGAGCAGCCCGATCACCACCACGGCGCCGGGGTGCACCACATACTCGCGCGTGGCCTGCCCGCCATGGGGCAGGCGCACGGTATCGAGCCTGACCTGCAGAAAACTGCCCTGGTGTACCAGCTCGCTCTTGATGGGGTGCTCGATCAGATGGCTTTCTTGAGCCTGTTTGTCTTGTTGGGTCATCTCCGACTCGTCTTTCAAAGCGCTGTGGTGACAGCGCAGATACATCCAAGGTCTTAATCTTCGCAGAAGCCGGCTTCACTTTCCTCCACTCAGACCATGATGCATCCCATCGACACAGCCCAGACAGACATACAGCGCCACCAGTTCGGCCGCGTGACGGTGTTTCGCGGCGCCAAGGGCGGCAAATATCCGGACGGCAACCAGATCATGATCCGCGGCAGCGACACGCTGGCGGTACTGGACACGCCTATCGTGGCCAACCATATCGGAGCCGAGTTCGATGCCGCCGAGCTGGTGGTGATGGGTCATGTGCATGAGGACCATATGGCCGGCCTGCACCGCCTGCCCGACGCGCAGGTCTTTGCTCACCTGAGCGATCTGGCGGCCTTGCAAAGCTGGGAGGACCTGGTAGCCACCTTTGGCTGGGCCGATTCGACCCAGGCCGACATCATGCGCAGCAAGCTGGAGAGCGAATTCTTCTACGCCCCCAGACCCGATGCCAGGGGCTACGAAGATGGAGCTGTCTGGGATCTGGGCCAGTCGCGGATCCGCGCCATTCATATGCCGGGCCATACGGCGGGCCACAGCGTGCTGCTGATCGAGCCCGAGGGGCTTGCCTTTATCGGCGACATCGATCTGACAGGCTTCGGGCCCTATTACGGCGATGCCTGCTCCTGTCTTGCGGACTTTCGCCGCAGCCTGGCGCGGCTGCCGGAGATCGAGGCCCGGGTCTGGGTGACCTCGCACCACAAGGGCATCTACACGGAACGCGAGACGTTTCTGCGAGACCTCAAGCGCTTTGCTGCGGTCATTGACGAGCGCGGCGCACGCATTCTCGAATGGCTGGCGCAGCGGCCCATGACGCTCGCCCAGATGGTCGAGCAGCGCCTGCTCTACCCGCCAGGCTTTGATGCGCCATGGGTACAGGGGGCCGAGGTGCGCAGCATTTCCCAGCATCTGGACGAACTGCTGGCGGCCGGAGAAATCCTGCAGCAGCGCAACGCGCAAGGCGACGACCTTTACCTGCGGGCTTGAATCCCGGGAAATAAAAAAACCGACTTCTCAGGGAAGTCGGCGGTGCCAGACGCGCTGCCACGCATCCACCAGGCAAGCGTGACAAACGCACAGCGGCTAGCTGAGCCGGTCCCGGTCACCCGGGCTTTGAGACTCAGGCCACAGCGTCCATGGGCTTGCGCAGAAAGCCCTGATTGGCGCCCTTGCGGTTGGGCGCAAAGCCGTTCCTGGCCAGGGTTTCGTCGGCAGTTTCGTAGAACACGCCGATCTGCTTGATCTCGCGGGCCTGCTGGGCCGTGGCAATCGGGCGCCCGAACTCGCCCGCAATACGCACCAGCTGCTTGATCTGCTCCACGGTGCTCATCTTGCCGGTGCGGGTCTGGTTCCACAGCACGTCTTCGATACCGCAGCGCACATGCAGACCCAGGGCCATGCCGATCATATTGATGGGCAGCACGTTCAGCACCGAGCTCTCCACGGTCACGATGGCGTTGTCGGGCACGGCGCGCAGCATATTGGCCAGGTTGTAGATATTGGCCTGGTCCATGCCGCCGCTGATGGCGACCCAGTTCATGACCAGCGGGCCCTTGTAGACGCCGCGGCGGATCATGCGCTCGATGGTCTCGAAACTGTTGATGTTGTAGACCTGGAAGGCGCTCTGGATGCCCTTTTCGGACAGGCGGCGGATATGTTCCTCGACGAAGCTGGGGTTCGAAGGAACAATCATGTCCTTGTAGGTCTTGTGCAGATGCGGGAAGCCGCGCGAGACACCGCGGAAGTCGTCTTCGCCGGCATGCTCGGTCACGTTCATCTGCGTGGTGTTGACGGTCACCGTCACCTGATCGGGCACGGGAGTCAGCTCGGCCAGCATGTGGCGCGTGTCGTCGGAGAGCCACTTGGCCTGGCCATCCGGGCCTTCGGGCGCAAAGCTGATGGAGCCTCCGACCTGGATGATCATCTCGGGCACCCGCTCGCGCACGCCGGCGATCAGCTCGTTGAACTTGGACAGGCGCTTGCTGCCCTTGCCGTCGTCTTCGCGCACATGCAGATGCAGCACGGTGGCGCCGGCCTCATAGCAGTCCACGGCCTTCTGGATCTGCTCTTCCATGGTGACGGGAATGTCCTCGGGAAAGTCCGAGGGAATCCAGCCCGGAGCATAGGGAGCGGCCGTGATGATCAGCGGCTGCTGGTTTTCGGGATACAGGTGACCGTCAAGAAAGTTCATGGTTGTCGTCTCCGGTTTGAGTGCGGGAAATCAGTGTCTGGACCAGCGGCAACAGGGCGTTTCAGTCCCTTGCCGATGCGTGAAGCCAGTATCAAACGCGGTGCGGGATGCCACTTTGCATTTCAGGACACGCGCTTTCTCAATCACGACAGGGCCGGCAAGTCACGTCTGAAAGCGAGACAGACAGCAAAGCTGCGCCAAGAGCTTTGCGGGCCGCAGACTCAAGCTGCCGCAGCCTGCAAACGACATCGCCCGCATCGGGTAAGTGCGGGGTACTGCAGTCATCAAATGCGAAGTCGCAGGCATGAAACGTCAAGTCCGGCGACTGGCCGCCAGCCATCATGAATTGCTGCATTCCTCCACCCGGGCACCTGCACGCAAGGACATGCCAGCCGATTCAGCGCCGTATCTGCACTCTGCCAAGGGCGAGATCGGCAGCCAGACCCCATGACAAAACGACAGGAGACCTCCATGACAAGCGCCGTGAATTTCGCAGAACCCGCCACGCCATCACGCAAGCAACATAGGCGCAGCATGACTCAAAGCCTGCGCTGCTGCGCCGCCGTGCTTTGTACCGGCCTGCTAGCGGGCACGGCTGCGCAGGCCCAGACCCCGGCTCCCACCTGGCCCAGCAAGCCCATACGCATCGTCATTCCCGCACCTCCGGGCGGCATCACCGACGGCGTGGCGCGTCTGGTGGCCGATCATCTGCAGACCAATCTGGGCCAGCCCGTGGTGGTGGACAACAAGCCCGGCGGCTCGGCCGTGATTGCCGAGCGCGCCGTGATGAATGCACCTGCCGACTGGCACACGCTGATGATTGCGCCCTCCAGCATCTGGACCGACTTTCCGCTCACCGTGAAGACGCCGTTCGATGTGCACAAGACCTTCACCTATGTCTCGGATGTGGCGTCCATGGTGCACATGCTGGTAGCCAACAACAACTTCCCGCCCAACAGGATTCAGGAAGTGCTGGACTACGCGCAAAAGAGCAGCGGCCCGATCAATATCGCCAACCTGAGTCCCGGCACCCGCTCCGACATGCTGGGCGAGCTGCTGAGCGAGAAAAGCGGCGGCAGGATCACCGCCGTGCCTTACAAGGGCTCGGCCCCGGCCATCGTCGACCTGATCGGCAATCAGGTGCAGCTGACCTTTGAGGTGGTGACCAATGCCGCCCCGCTGATCAAGGCCGGCAAGATCAAGGCCCTGGGTGTGGTCTCGCCCAATCGCTCGCGGCTGCTGCCCGATGTGCCCAGCTTTGCCGAGCAGAACATGCCCGACTTCGTGCTGCCCGATGCCAGCGTGGGCCTGTTCGTGCTGAGCAGCACGCCCCCGTCCTTGGTCCAGAAGGTGCGCCAGGAAATGGACAAGGTGACCCAATCCCCCAAATTCCAGGCCCAGCTCAGGAGCCAGGGCTTTGATGCGCCCCAACCGAGCACCATGCCGCAGCTGCAGCAAAAAATGCTGAGCACGGTGGAACAGAACCGCAAAATTCTGAGCAAGCTCAGAGTCGCCGGCAACTGAAGGAAGCTGGCGTAGCCGTCCTCATCTCAAGGGCGGCACCTTGGTAGTGTGTTTGGCGGGCCCTTGCGGCCCGCTTTTTTATGCCCCGCCCTGGCCTTCGTGTTGCGCCCTGGCGCGGCTGTCCTTGGCACTGCAGCCAAACTGACTCTGATACCAGCGTGAAAAACTGCTGGGGGCCGTAAAGCCCAGCAACTCTGCCACTTCGGTCAGAGAGCGATTGCTCTCGAACACATAGCGCACGGCCAGCTCCTTGCGGATATCGTTCATCAGCGAGGAAAAGCTCTGGCCCTTTTCCGTCAGCCGGCGCTGAATGGTGCGCGGCACCACACCCAGGTGCTCGCTGACCTTCTCAATGCTGCAGCGCCCGCTGGGCAAGAGCAGCAAGATGGTGCGGCGCACATCGTCCAGCACTGCATCGTCGCTCACGGGTGCCACGGACTCCAGCAGCTTTTGCGCATAACGCACCATGGCGGGGTCGGCGAACTCGTTGCGCGTATCGAGATCGGCCTTGGCGCAGACAATGCAGTTGAACTCCTGGTTGAACTCCACGCGCTGGCCGAACATCAGGTGGTGCATGCTCAGGTCCTTGGGCGCGGCATGCTCGAAACACACCTTGCGCGGCTGCCAGTCGCGACCTATCAGCTGCCGGATGGCGCGCACCATCACGCCCAGCGCCAGCTCCACGCGCTGGCGCGTGGGCTCATGGGCACGGCCGGCCAGCAACAGCTCACGGATCAGCACCGTGTCGGCCTGCTCGTCCAGCTCCAGCGTCATGGCGCCGTTGAGCAGCGCCAGATGACGCACCAGCAGATTCAGCGAATCGCGCAGCGTGGCCTGATCGCGGATCAGCAGACCCACCGGCCCCATATTGGACAGCAGGCGCGAGCGCGCCATGCACAGACCAAAGCTTTCATTGCCCGACTGCGTGGCCGAGGCCTGCAGCAGACGTCCCACCTTGTCCACGGGGATCATCAGATCCGGCTCGTCGAGCACCGCAGGGCTGAGACCGGCATCGAGCAGCATGCGCGCGCCATTCAGCCCCGAAGCCTGGGCGACTTCGGCGTAATTGGTCAAGCAGGCTGCGCGAACGAGAGAGGCCATGGGGTTTCACTAACTTGGCACTAATTGCAAAGCACCAGTCATGTAATGACAAGCGCCGATCGGGGGGAGTTTTCACACTGGCGACATCGATTCTATAAGGAGACTTCCCAATGAAAAACGAGGTTGGCGCAGCACCCGCCCTTATCCGCTCCAGCTCTTTGACCCGCTCTCTGGAAGTCAATCCTCTGACCTGCTCCATCGGTGCCGAGCTGTCCAACGTTCATCTGGGTGCGGCCGCCGAGGACGAAGGCCTGATGGCCGAGATCCGCCAGGCGCTGCTCAGGCACCGCGTGATCTTTTTCCGCGACCAGGACATCACACGTGCCGAGCATGTGGCGTTTGCACGCAAGTTTGGCGAACTGGAAGACCACCCGGTGGTGGGCAGCCACCCCGAGCACCCTGGCCTGGTGCAGATCTACAAGACCCCCGACAGCCCTCTGGACCGCAACGAAAACTCCTGGCACACCGATGCGACATGGCGCGAGCAGCCCCCCATGGGCTGCGTGCTGCGCTGCGTTGAGTGCCCGCCCGTGGGCGGCGACACCATGTGGGTGAACATGGTGATGGCCTATGAGAACCTGCCAGACGACATCAAGGTCAAGATCGAGCACCTGCGTGCCCGCCACAGCATCGAAGCGAGCTTTGGTGCCGTCATGCCCATCGAAAAGCGCCTGGCACTCAAGGCCCAATACCCCGACGCGGAGCACCCCGTGGTGCGCATCCACCCCGAAACCGGCGAGAAGATTCTGTTCGTCAACAGCAGCTTCACCACCCATTTCACCAACTACAACACCCCCGCCAATGTGCGCTTCGGTCTGGACAAATCGCCCGGCTCCTCGCAACTGCTCAACTACCTGACCAGCCAGGCCATGATTCCCGAGTACCAGGTGCGCTTCAAATGGCGCAGGAACAGCGTAGCCTTCTGGGACAACCGCTCCACCCAGCACTACGCAGTGATGGACTACCAGCCCTGCCACCGCAAGATGGAACGCACGGCCATCATCGGCGGCCCCACGGACTGAGCCAGGAGACAGAAGATGACCTTGAACCACACGATTCTCATCATCCCCGGCCTGCGCGACCATGTGGAAGAGCACTGGCAGACGCTGCTGGCCAAGGAGCTGGCTGCGCAGTCCATCCCCTGTGTCACCGTGCCGCCGCTGGAGCAGGACAAGCTCAGTTGCCAGGCCCGTCTGGACGCCATAGACCAGGCTCTGGACGGCATCGACGGCCCCGTCATCATCGTGGCGCACAGCGCCGGCTGCATGATGGTCGCGCACTGGGCGCTGCGCCGAGCCCGTCCCATTCTCGGAGCCCTGCTCGCTGCCCCCGCCGATGTGGAAACCCAGATGCCTGCTGGCTACCCCCCCAAGGATGTGCTGGCAGCCCACGGCTGGACGCCCATCCCGCGCCAGCGCCTGCCGTTTCCCACACTGCTGGCAGCCAGCAGCAATGACCCGCTGACCCAGCTGGAGCGCGCGCGCAGCTTTGCGCGCGACTGGGGAAGCGAGCTGGTGGAGCTGGGCCCCCAGGGCCACCTGAACCCGGCCTCGGGCCATGGCCCCTGGCCGCAGGCAAAACAGCTGATCGAGGATTTGCGGGCGCGGATCGAAGCCCGTCAGCCCGAACCGACTGCCTGAGCCGCCCGATAACCATCACGATGAATGCGCAGCCACCCACAATATATAAAAGGTGCGCGCAGATGGGGAGCCAGATCTCCCCGTTGAAGGAGACAAGCAATGAAGGCAAGAACACCCGCCTCGCACAATTCAGTGGACACCGCAGGTTCTCGCGCAATGCGCCGGAAATTAGGCCTGGCCGTCATGGCCGTGGCCGCCGGCCTGGCCTTGCCCGCACAAGCCGGGCAGACCGCAGACTGGCCGACCAAGCCCATACGCCTGATCGTCACCGGGCCTGCCGGCGGCACGGCCGACACCCTGGCACGCCTGCTGGCAGAGGGCATGACGCAGGAGCTCAAGCAGCCCGTGATCGTGGAGTCCAAGCCCGGAGCTTCGGGAGCCATCGGCATCCAGGACCTCAAGTCGCATGGAAAGAGCGGCTACACCTTCCTGGTGATTCAGGACGGAGCGCTGAGCGAGGCACCGCAGGCCCAGAAAGTCAGCTTCGACCCGTTCAAGGACCTGACGCCGCTGGCCCAGCTCACACGCACCGGTCTGGTCATGGTTGCCAACAAGGACCTGCCTTTTCAGACCCTGCCCGAATTCATCAGCTACGCCAGACAGCAACGCGACGGCGTGGACTTTGCCTCCTACGCCACGGGCCTGAAGGGCCACACCTCGGGCATGCTGCTGGGCCAGTTGGCCAAGATCAATATGCGCCATGTGGGCTACAAGGGCTCGCCCCCTGCTCTGGTGGACCTCATGGGGGGTCATATCCCGGTGATGTTCGATGGAGTCGCCACTTCGCTGCCCCTGATCCGCAGCGGCAAGATCAAGGCGCTGGCAGTCGTCTACCCGAGCCTCCTGCAGACTTTGCCCGAGGTGCCGACCTTCACGGAGCTGGGCTACCCCCAGCTTTCCAAACCAGGCTGGTTTGCCGTGTGGTCCCATCCGCAAGCCCCGGCAGCCATCCAGCAGAAGCTGCGGGACCTGGCGCTGGCGCATTTCCGCAAGGAGGCCGTTCTCAAGCAGCTCGCTGCGCTGGGCATGGAGCCCGGCCAGCCGCTGAGCACAGCCGACATGACGAGCGACCTCAAAGAAGCCAGCCGCAAGCAGGCGGCCCTGCTCAAGTCCATAGGCTACAAGCCCGAGAACTGAGGCCCGGGCCCTTGAGCAATTGCTCTCAAGCGGCTCCATTACCAATCTGATTCAAGACCTCTGCCCGGTGCCACTTTGGCACCGTGGGCGGCTGCACCCGGCTCATGTCCTTTTGCGGGATTCGAGCTGGGGCTTGCCTGCGCCTTAAGCCCATCCCCAGGCCCGGGTCCGGCTTTGCGTTGCTGTTTTTCTCGTCGGTTTGCCTTCAGGCATCTTTTTTCAACGGTTCAAGGAGACATGAATGACTACAAAAAAAATGGCTTTCAATGCGCTGAGTGCTCTCGCATGCACGCTGACGCCGCTGGCGGCTTCGGCGCAATCGTCGGTGCAGATCTACGGCGTGGTGGATATGGCCGTATCCAACTACCGCGGCGCGGGTGCGGGCTCGCGCCAGATGCTGACCTCCAGTGGCAATCAGGCCAGCCGTCTGGGCTTTCGGGGCCGCGAAGATCTCGGCAGCGGTCTGGCCGCCGGCTTTGATCTGGAAGCGGGCCTCAATACCGACAACGGTACCGGCCAGGCCTCCAACACCAACAACCAGCCCTCAGGGGCAGTCAGCAGCAACGGCCTGAGCTTCAACCGCAAGTCCCTGGTCTATCTGCAGAGCAAGCAATGGGGCGAGGTACGTCTGGGCCGCGACTATGTACCCGCCTTCTGGAACATGTTCAACTACGACCCCTTTCGCCTGGGCGTGGGCATGAGCCTGCATGTGCTGCACGGCACGACGGTGACGGGCTTTCGGGCGTCGAACAGCATTGGTTACCTCTCGCCCGGCTGCTCCAGCTCGAGCTGCAAGGGACTGTTCTATCAATTGATGACGGCATTCGGCGAAAACGATGCCGGCCCCAACCGCCAGGACGGCCGCGTCTATGGTGCACGCCTGGGCTATGGCGGCGACAACTGGGATGCTGCCGTCGCCATCACAACCACCAAGAACCGCGCCGCCGACGATTACAGGCAGATCAATGCCGCCGCCTCCTACCTCTGGGAGGGCCACCGCCTCATGGTTCTGGCTGCCGATCACCGCACCGGCAACCGCCTGGCAGGTCTGGACAACGCCAACCATGTGCGCTACTGGCAGCTGGGCGCCATCTGGAAAGTCGGCAACGACAACATCCCCATGAGCTTCATGCGCCTGAGCCGCAACGACAACAGCGGCAGCAGCTCCAACAAGTACGCCGTGGGCTATGTGCACAACCTCTCCAAGCGCACCGCCCTCTACGGCACCTATGCCTATGTAGACAATCGCGGCAGCATCAACCTGCCGGTGGCCACGGGTGCTCTGCAAGGCCCGATCCCGGTCGCTGGCGGCAATGCCTCGGGCTTTGACATCGGCATTCGCCACACGTTCTGAGCCAGATCCATGGCAACCGGCACCTGCCGGTTGCCGGCCAGATGGCATCAATCCTGAAACCACAGAAAAAGGCCCGCAGGGATAATCTGCGGGCCTTCTTCATCGCACATCAGCGCTCGATGGTTCAGCAGCAGTTGTCAGGCGGTTTGAGCCAGAGCAGTCCCTCCCTGACCAGGACTTCGTAGAGAGGAATCGTCATCTGCGGCGATGCCGTGCACTTGCCGCTGCGGATATCGAACTTGAGTCCATGCGCGGGACAACTCAGCACATGAGCATCGCAATTTCCGCCGGCCATGGAGGCACCCGCATGCGGGCAGCTGTTCTCCAAGGCATAGAACTCGCCTTCGACATTCAGCAGCAAAATGCTCTGGCCACCCGACGTGAAGACCAGCTTGCGCCCGCCAGGCGGCAAATCCCGCACGGCGCCGGCAGCCAGCAATGCGGTATCAGGCGAAGGTGCTGTCGGCAACACGGGCATGCTCCATGGCGCGCAGCAGCTCTGCGGGCGCCACCGCGCCCGTCACCTGCAGACGCTGGTTGAACACCATATGCGGCACGCCGCCGGTATGGCTGGCCTCGCTTTGGTAGCGCAGCGCATCAAAGCGGGAGGGATTCCAGTCCAGTGCCGCCGAGTGCGCCAGCTGCTGCAGCACCATGACCGAGCCTATATCGCGGCCCTGCACAAAGTAGGCGGCAAAGATGGACTCCACAAAGCGGATCATGGATTCGCCATCGAGCAGAGTCTGGGCGTAGTTGACCAAGGCACAAACCAGGCGCGTGCTGGGGAAGGTTTCAATCAGCGCATGATTGATCTGCAGGCCCGCCGCGTGAGCCGCCGAGCGCACCTGGGCACGGCGAACCTCCACGGCCCTGGGGCCGCCGAGCCGGGCTTCGTAGAAGGCCTGATAAGGCACTCCATGCTCCGGGATCTGGGGCAGCAGAGTGTCTGCATGCCAATGGATTGCAAGCTGCTGGTCGGGATATCTGGCCAGCAGCATCTCACGGGCGGCCAGCAGATTGCGCAGACCGATCCAGCACCAGGGGCAGATCAGGTCCAGCGAAAAGTCGACCTGCAGTGTCGTTGCAGCAGAGCTTTGAGTCATGACATTTATTTCTTTGGGCAATCATCGGAGTTGATGCAAAAAAGGGCTGAATGGCTCAGCCCTTTTCATACCGAAGTGCTGCCTTCGATATCTCAGAGCGTGAAGATGGCCGATCCCACAATCTTGCGTGCTTCCAGGTCGCGGTGAGCCTGCACGGCGTCTTCCAGCGCATAGCGCTTGCTGATGTCCACCTTGATACGGCCTTCGGCCACATGGGCGAACAGCTCGTTGGCCAGCTCTGCACGCTCCGTGGGGTCGGCGATGTAATGCGCCGATGCGGGACGGGTCAGGAAGAGCGAGCCCTTGCCGGCCAGAATCTGCGGGTTGAATGGTGCAATGGAGCCTGAAGCCGTACCCAGACAGACCATCAGCCCGCGCACCTTGAGGCTGTTGAGCGAGCCCTCGAAAGTGTCCTTGCCCACGCTGTCGAAGACGGCATTCACACCCACGCCATCGGTCAGCTCACGCACGCGCTTGGCCACGTCTTCATGGCTGTAGTTGATGGTGTGGACGCAGCCGTTGGCCTTGGCCACTTCGGCCTTGGCATCGCTGGAGACTGTGCCGATCACGTTCAGGCCTTCCAGCTTTGCCCACTGCGACACCAGCAGGCCCACGCCACCGGCTGCAGCATGCAGCAAGATGGTGTCGCCCTTCTTGAAGTCCCAGATACGGCGCATCAGATAAGCCGCGGTCAGTCCACGCATGGTGATGGCTGCTGCGGTTTCAAAGCTGATGTTGTCAGGCAGACGGATCAGGGGAGCAGCAGAAATCAGGCGCTCCGTGGCGTAAGCGCCGATGGTGTTCAGCGCGCCAGTATAGGTCACGCGGTCGCCGACCTTGAAATCCGTGACGCCGTCGCCCACGGCCGTGATCGTGCCGCAAGCCTCGCTGCCCACGCCGGCGGGCAGAGGAGCGGGATACAGACCGGAGCGGAAATAGGTATCGGCAAAGTTCAAGGCCACAGCACCCTGCTTGAGGCGGACCTGACCTGGACCGGGTTGGCCGACTTCAATGTCTTCCTGTCGCAACACCTCGGGGCCGCCAACTTCGTGATAACGGATTACTTTCGCCATACAAACTCCCAGTCAGATACCAATCGAAAGGTGATGCGGCACACGCCCTCACCTCGAACAGAATCGATACAAATCAATGGCTTAGACCATATCTCCGCTATCTCTCCATTCAGACTGGACTGAATTTATGGGAATTCGCCTGCAAGGCATTTCCCGAGAACGCCGCTCTCTTGTCTTTACGCGACACCAGGGGTAAATATCAGGCAAAAAAGTTAACTTAAAAGTTTCTCTTTGATTGAAAGCCTGCCGCAAGCGTTGCCCACCATATTGCGCGTCTGCGACTGCGGCAAGCCCGTCACAGCCTCTAGAATCATTCCGTTTACGTAAACGTCAAATCAATATCCGAAGCCCGGCATGCTCTCCAGGCGCCGGACATGAAGTCGAGGGAAGCCCCTGCCATCCGTGGCAGGCAACTTCCCCAACAATCCAAGGCACAACCCAGGTCTGGCAGCAAGCCGGGCCAGCATTCAAGGAAACAGAGACGATGACTTACAAAGCGCCCATCAAAGACATGCTGTTCGACATGGAGCATCTGGCCCAGATAGAGCAGGTCGCCCAGATTCCAGGATTTGAAGATGCGGGGCTGGAGACCGCGCAGGCCGTTCTCGAGGAATGCGCCAAGCTTTGCGAAGGCGTGGTCGCGCCCTTGAATGTGCCGGGCGATGTCAATCCCTCTTCCTTCAAGGATGGCGTCGTCACGACGACTCCCGGCTTTGCCGATGCCTTCAAGCAGTACGCCGAAGGCGGCTGGCAAGGCCTGCAGCACCCAGCCGACTTTGGCGGCCAGGGCCTGCCCAAGACCATTGGCGCAGCCTGTATCGAGATGCTCAACAGCGCCAACCTGAGCTTTGCGCTGTGCCCGCTGCTGACCGACGGTGCCATCGAGGCACTGCTCACTGCAGGCAGCGATGCACTCAAGTCCACCTATCTGGAAAAGCTCGTGACCGGCGAGTGGACTGGCACCATGAACCTGACCGAACCCCAGGCTGGCTCCGACCTGGCCCTGGTGCGCACCAGGGCCGAGCCTCAGGACGATGGCAGCTACAAGGTCTTCGGCACCAAGATCTTCATCACCTATGGTGAGCACGATATGGCGGACAACATCGTCCACCTGGTGCTGGCCCGCGTGGCCGGTGCTCCCGAGGGCGTCAAGGGGATCAGCCTGTTTGTCGTGCCCAAGTTCCTGGTGAACCAGGACGGCTCCTTGGGCAAGCGCAACGATGTGCACTGCGTCAGCATCGAGCACAAGATGGGCATCAAGGCCTCGCCCACGGCCGTGCTGCAATTTGGCGACAACGGAGGAGCCATCGGCTACCTCGTGGGCGAGGAAAACCGCGGCCTCGAATACATGTTTATCATGATGAACGCCGCCCGCTATGCCGTGGGCCTACAGGGCCTGGCCGTCGCCGAGCGTGCCTACCAGCACGCCGTGGCCTACGCCAAGGAACGCGTGCAAAGCCGTCCCGTCGACGGCTCGGTCAAGGCCAGCGCCACCATCATCCACCACCCCGATGTGCGTCGCATGCTGATGACCATGCGTGCCAGCAACGAGGGCTGCCGCGCCATGGCAACCGCCGCCGCCGCTGCCTACGATGCCGCCCACCACCACCCCGACGCCGACGTGCGCCAGGCCAATCAGACCTTCTATGAATTCATGGTGCCCCTGGTCAAGGGCTACAGTACCGAAATGAGCCTGGAAGTTACCAGCCTGGGCGTGCAGGTCCATGGCGGCATGGGCTTCATCGAGGAAACCGGCGCCGCCCAGTACTACCGCGACGCCAAGATCCTGACCATCTATGAGGGCACGACCGCCATCCAGGCCAACGACCTGGTCGGCCGCAAGACCGCGCGTGATGGCGGCCTGACCGCCAAGGCGATTGCCGCCCAGATCGAGAAGACCGAGGCGGCTCTCACTGCCAGCGGCACCGACACGGCCAAGGCCGTTGCCAGGAACCTGGCCCAGGCCCGTCAGGCCTTTGTGCAGGTGGTGGACTTCATCGTGGCAAAGGCCAAGGCCGACCCCAATGCAGCCTATGCTGGCAGCGTCCCCTATCTGATGCTCACCGGCAATCTGGTCGCAGGCTGGCAGCTGGGCCGCTCGGTGCTGGCTGCGCAGGAGCTACTGGCCAAGGGCCAGGACACGGCCTTCATGCAAGCCAAGCTGGCCACGGCACAGTTCTATGCCGAACATATTCTGACCCGGGTGCCCGGCCAAGCCGATGCCGTGATCAACGGCGCGGCCAGCGTGATGGCGTTGCCCATGGATCTGTTCTGATCCTGCACTTGAAGGCGGGGCAATGACGCCCTGCCTTATCATGACTTGCATGGAAATAGCGGCTAGCGCCTATGGATAAAGCGCCAACCGCTATGTTTTTTGAATCCCTGAGGCGCACCAAGACCGCCTACTCGGCAGACTCTGGTGCCATCACTGCGGCTTGTACTGCCGGCGCAGGCTGCCGAGCGCTATTGATGGAATGGGTTTTCCAGGCAGAGCAGTCTGCCCAGGCAAGGCATTGCGACGATGGCTACGGCTGCGCAATCAGGATGGAGCGCAGACGGTCCCGCTCCCGGCGATTGCCGGCCAGCCCCTCGTCCAGACGCGACTTCAGGGCATCGATATGCGCAATCATCAGCTGCTCGGCCTTGGCGTTATCGCCCTCAGCCAGAGCCTCGACGATGGCCGCATGATCGTCATTGGAGACCTTGGCTTCAGCTTTTGAGTGATATAGCGCAGCAGCCAGCATCGACCTCGCCGACAGGTCGACGATCATCGACGTTAAAAAACGATTGCCCACGCATTCGGCCAGGCAGATATGAAAGTCCGCGAGCAGCGAGCTGCGCTGGGCAGCATCGTCGGCGGCAATGGACTCCTGCTCCTGGGCAATATGCTGGCGCAGGCGCGAGAGTGCTGCCTGCAGCGGCTTGCCTGCATCGCGCAACATGCCCGACTCCACCACGCGCCGCGCAGCATAGGTCTCCTGGGCCTCCTCAAACGAGGGCTCGGCCACATACCACCCGACACGCGAGCGCACCTCGACAAAGCCACGCGCCTGCAACTGGATCAGTGCTTCGCGCACCAAGGTACGGCTGACCTGGAACAAATCGGCAATGTCCTGCTCGCCCAGCCTCACCCCGGGCCGCAATCTTCCGGTCAGGATGGACTCGATCAGACGCTCCGTAATCTTGGTCTTGGCAATCAAAGCAATACCTTCTGCATGGCTCTCCGTTCAATCAACAGGGCGGTGTGCAGCAGAGGGCACAGTCCATCGCTGCTCGGGACGCCACGGCAAGGGACATCCGCGGCAGGCTGCAGTTTACCGTTGCTTACCTTGTTCCAGCCTTTGGTGATCAGACACTCCTGCTGCCTGTCCCATGCAGCCTGAGCGCGCACTGCTGCGGCGGCAAGACAGCTCATTTGGAACTATTTGTAGGCACTCCAATGACCAAGGGTTCCCACCAATTCGGGCCTTTGTCAGCTTGTATACATTTTTCGACTTATCAGATGTATACAAGATGATATTCAACAGCGATGCTTGATATCTCTCATCTTCAAAGCATCGGATTGCATGTCTGGCGCCCCCAAGCCCAGACATGCCAGTGCCGCGTTGTTTGGGTGAGATGGAACAGATTGCCTGAGAAAAGCCGATGCACCGGACACGCGGCGGCTCCCCATAAAGGCAAAAATGAGAGACCTAGCAATCAACGAAGGCGGCCACTTCGCCCCCAGCCCCAACACCGCAGCGCCCAGACGGCATCCAAGCCTGCCGCCAGGCGTCTCACCGGCGCTTTACAACGCAGATCTGGCGCCCACCGCAAAGGAAGGTCGATCCTGGAGCGCCTACAGCCTGTTCACCCTGTGGGTCAACGATGTTCACAATCTGGGCAACTACTCTTTTGCCATCGGCCTGTTTGCCCTGGGCTTCAGCGGCGGGCAGATCCTGACGGCCCTGCTGCTGGGCGCAGCCTTTCTTTTCGCACTTCTGAACCTCTCCGGCTTCATGGGCTGCAAGACAGGCGTCCCCTTTCCCGTCATGAGTCGCATCAGCTTTGGCACGCGCGGCGCACAGATACCGGCGCTGATACGGGGCGGCGTGGCAATCGCCTGGTTTGGCATCCAGACCTATCTGGCCTCAAAGGTGCTCGATGTACTGGTGCTGATGCTGCTGCCGCAATGGCAGCCACTGGCGGAGCAGACGCTGCTGGGGCTGCCGCTGCTGGGCTGGATCAGCTTTACGCTGCTTTGGGTGGTGCAGGTCGTCATCGCCTGCTGGGGCATGGAGAGCATCCGCAAGTACGAGGCCTTTGCCGGCCCGGTGATCTTCATGACCTTTATTGCTCTGGCGGGCTGGATTCTTCACAGCTCGGGCGGGCAGTTGCACTGGTCGGCTCCTACCGTGCAGGCCCATGGCTCCCAGTGGGTGCAGATTCTGGGAGCCGCCTCGCTCTGGGTGGCGCTCTATGGCACTTTTGTTCTGAATTTCTGCGACTTCAGCCGAGGCACGACTTCGCGCAGCGCGGTGATCAAGGGCAATTTCTGGGGCATTCCCATCAATATGATGGTCTTCGGTCTCGTGGTTGTGATCCTGACCGGCGGCCAGCTCTCCATCGACGGCACGCTCATCAGCAGCCCCGTGGACATCATCCAGAAAATTCCCAGCAAGCCTCTGCTGATCCTGGCCAGTATTGCGCTGATCATCCTGACTATTGCCGTCAATCTGATGGCGAACTTCGTGGCCCCCGCGCTGGCGCTAACCAATCTGCTGCCCAGAAAGCTCAACTTCCGCAAAGCCGCCCTGGTCAGTGCCATCCTGGGCTTTGTCATCCTGCCCTGGAACCTCTACAGCTCGCCCGTGGTGATCGTGTATTTCCTTGGCGGTCTTGGCTCCCTGCTCGGCCCTCTGTTCGGCATCGTCATGGCCGATTACTGGCTCATCCGCAAGCAACGCGTGGATGTGGTGGCTCTGTACACCCAGAATGCGAACGGCCCCTACCACTACCGCAACGGCTTCAACCCCAGAGCGATTCAGGCGCTGATTCCATCCGCCCTGATTTCGCTGCTCTTCGCCTTTGTGCCCTACCTGCAATCCGTCTCGGCATTTTCCTGGTTCATTGCCGCAGGACTGGGGGCCTTCTTCTACTGGCTGGTCGCCCCCAAGGGCCTGACCTACACCGACCGGGATGGCGAAACCATCGCTGTTGCAGCGGCCAAGCACTAAGCCACTGCACCTGTTTTAGGCAGGCATATGAAACGAGGCGCCCAAGCGCCTCGTTTTGCTTGAAGCCGCAGCTTGCCGGCTCAGCGCTCCTCACAACAGCACGATATCGTATTGCTCCTGCGCCATCGCAGTCTCGGCCTGCAGCGAAATGGGCTTGCCGATGAAGTCGGAAAGGCTGGCCAGATGCTGGCTTTCCTCGTCGAGGAACATCTCCACCACCTTGGGCGATGCCACGACACGGAACTCATGGGGATTGAACTGACGGGCTTCGCGCAGGATTTCGCGCAGCACCTCGTAGCAGATGCTGCGCGCGGTCTTGACATTGCCCTTGCCGGAGCAGGCAGCACAGGGCTCGCACAGCATATGGGCCAACGACTCGCGCGTGCGCTTGCGCGTCATCTCCACCAGGCCCAGTTGCGAGAAGCCGCCAGCCATGGTCTTGACGCGGTCGCGTGCCAGCTGGCGGCGGAATTCGGAGAGCACCTCACCCTGATGCTCCTCGCGCACCATGTCGATGAAGTCCACGATGACGATGCCGCCCAGATTGCGAAGGCGCAACTGACGCGCAATTGCGTGCGCCGCTTCCAGATTGGTCTTGAAGATGGTGTCGTCAAAATTGCGCGCACCGACATAGCCGCCCGTATTGACATCGATGGTGGTCAGAGCTTCGGTCTGATCGACGATCAGATAGCCGCCCGACTTCAGATCCACACGCCGCCCCAGTGCGCGCGCGATTTCCTCGTCGATGTTGTAGAGGTCGAAGATCGGCCGCTCGCCCTTGTACAGCGCAAGCTTGGGCACAGCAGCTGGCATGTATTCCTGGCCAAAGCTCTTGAGCAGCGCAAACTGCTCGCGCGAATCGATGCGAATGCTCTGGGTGTTCTCGCCGACCAGATCCCGCAGCACACGCTGCAGCAGGTTCAGGTCCTGATGCAGCACCGACATCACGGGCAGCTTCTGCGCCGCATCCTTGATGCGCCCCCAGGTCTTGCGCAGATAGCGGATGTCATCGGCCAGCTCGGCATCGCTGGACTCCTCGCCATTGGTGCGCAGAATGAATCCGCCGCCACCGCCCCCCTCCTTGGTGCCCACCAGTTCCTGCAGACGGGCACGCAAGGCATCGCGCTCGTTCTGGGGAATTTTCTGGGAGATGCCTATATGGTCGTCCTGGGGCAGAAACACCAGCAGGCGCCCGGCAATGCTGATCTGCGTGGACAGACGGGCACCCTTGGTACCTATGGGGTCCTTGATGACCTGCACCATGATGGACTGGCCTTCGAACACCTGCTTTTCGATAGGTGTCAGCGGCTGGTCCTTGCGTGCAAACATCGGGGCTTCGCCGCTCTCCTGACGCTGCCAGACATCGGCCACATGCAAGAAGGCAGCACGCTCCAGGCCGATATCGATGAAGGCGGACTGCATGCCGGGCAGCACGCGCGAGACCTTGCCCAGATAGATGTTGCCGACGAGTCCCCGCTCCAGCGGGCGCTCCATGTGCAGCTCCTGCACGGCACCATTCTCGACAATCGCCACCCGCGTTTCCTGGGGCGACCAGTTGATCAAAATATCTTGCTGCATTGACTGTCGTTCTTTCTTTATATGTCCTGGCTTTTGCTGCGCCCAGTGTGCGACGCACGCATGGCTGGCGCAAGACAGCTGCCATGCAGAACTTCCCTCGGGAAGCCTCAAGAACAGAGTGTCGATTGCGCCAAAGGTTCAGAGCGGCCAGCCCAGCTGGCGCAAAAGCTCGGCAGTTTCGTAAACGGGCAGGCCCATGATGGCCGAATAGCTACCGCGGATCTCTGCAATATGTGCGGCCGCCCTGCCCTGTATGCCATAGGCTCCGGCCTTGCCCATGGGCTCGCCTGTGACCACATAGGCCTCGATCTGAGCATCGGTCATGGGGGCAAAGCGCACGGTGGACACCGACAGGGCCTGCAGACGTCGCGCGCCGCTTTGCAGCGCCACGGCGGTCAGCACCTCATGCTCGGCCCCGGAGAGCAGACGCAGGATGCGTCGCGCGTCCTCGGCATCGGCGGGCTTGCCCAGAATCTGCTTGCCCAGTGCAACGGTGGTGTCGGAGCACAGAATGGGCGCCGCCGGCAGACCGCGCCGCGCATGGCGGGCCACGGCTGCATCGAGCTTGCCGGCCGTCACGCGCTGCACATAGTCATGGGGATCTTCCCCGGCCAGCTCGGCCTCTATGGCCTCGGCATCCTCTGCGATATCGCCGGCTGCATTGGGCAGCAGCAATTCATGCGCCACGCCCAGTTGCTCGAGCAGCTGACGACGGCGGGGACTTTGGGATGCGAGATAGAGAATGGGCGCCATGATTTTGATTAAAAATGGCCTCTAGCGCCCATATATAAAGCGCAGTAGGCTATCAAAATCATAGTATCACGCACTGCGTGAAATTGCACGCAGAGTCCGATCACAAGCGCTTATTCGCGGTGATAGGGATGGCCAGCATTGACCGACCAGGCGCGATAGAGCTGTTCAATCAGCAGCACGCGCACCATGGCATGCGGCAGGGTCAGGTCCGAGAGACGGATGCGCTCATGGGCTGCGGCCTTGAACTCGGGGTCCAGACCGTCGGGGCCGCCAATGACCAGGGCCACATCATCGCTCTCGAGCTGCCAGCCCTTGAGGCGCTGGGCCAGCGCCTTGGTGGTCAGATTGGTGCCGCGCTCGTCGAGCACCACGATGCGGGTGCCTCTGGGGATAGCGGCTTCGATGCGCTTGCGCTCTGCCGCATACAGGGTCTCCAGCGTCTTGGAGCCGCGCGGCTCGGTCTTGACGGCCTTGAGTTCAACCTTGAGTTCGGGCGGAAAGCGCTTGGCGTAATCGTCGTAGGCCGTCTGCGCCCAGTCGGGCACATGCAGGCCTACGGCCACGATGGTCAGCTTCATTTAGGCCTTGGCGCGGGGAGCACGCTTGGCTGCGGGTTTGGCAGCAGCCGGCTTGGCAGTACGAGGAGTGCTGGGCTTGACAACCACGGTTTTGACCGTCTTGGCGGCAGCGGACTTGGCAGCGGGCTTCTTGGCTGCAGGCTTGGCACCAGCGGCTGTCTTGGTAGCTGGCTTCTTGGCCGCAGCTTTCTTGGCGGCAGGCTTTTTCTCGACCACGGTATTTTCCGCAGCGGCCTTGTCCACGGCCTGCCTGGCGGCCAGCTTCTTGGCGGCCACTTCGGCGGGCTTGGGCTTGGCGGCACCGATCTTCATGCGCACCGGTGTCTCGCCCCAGATTTCTTCCAGGCGGTAGTACTGGCGAATGGCCGGCTGCATGATGTGGCAGACCACCGAGCCGCAGTCCACGATGATCCATTCGCCGTTTTGCTCACCTTCCTGACGAGGCACGGGAAAGCCTGCTTCCTTGACGGCTTCGCGCACGCTGGAGGCAAGTGCCTTGGTCTGGCGATTGGAGGTACCCGAGGCCACGATCACGCGCTCGAACAGCGGGGACAGCGCTTCGGTGTTGAACACCTGGATGTCGTGGGCCTTGACGTCTTCGAGGCCGTCAACAATGGCTCGCTGGAGTTTGGTGACGTCGCGCTTGGCTGCGGAATCCGATTTGGTGGAGGTGGTCATCAGGCGATGGAATCAGTAAATGATGGGATCAATATAGCGTGTGCCGCGCCACACCCGTATCAGGGTTGGGTTGACATAGGCGTCCAGACCGCCAGGGGCCTGTGCTCTTCACGCATTGAAAAAGGTTGACGCGCCAGTCAATAGCGCGCATCCAGCTATGGAAATTATAGTTTTCAAAAAATTTCCCTGCTGACAGGGCCTTATGCCCGATCAACAGGGGAATCCGGCCTACCGGACAGAGGCCTGCGCCTCAGAGCCAGTCACGGCGAATCAGGTATTTTTCAAGCAGATCGCGCTCGGGCGTACCGGGCGCATCCTCACGCTGATAGCTCCAGTCCGCATGAGGAGGCATGGACAGCAGGATGGACTCCGTACGACCGCCGGATTGCAGGCCAAAATGCGTGCCTCGGTCCCAGACCAGGTTGAACTCCACATAGCGGCCACGGCGGTAGCGCTGGAAATCCACCTGCTGCTGCGTGTACTGCGCATTCCGGCGTCGCTCCACGATGGGCAGATAAGCCTTCAGGAAGGCATCGCCAACCGAGCGCAGCATGGCAAAGCTCTGCTGCTGGCCCAGTTCGCTGAAATCATCGAAGAAGATACCGCCAATGCCGCGCTGCTCGTTGCGATGCTTGAGAAAGAAGTACTCATCGCACCATTGCTTGAAGCGCGGATAGAGCTGATCGCCAAATGGCGCCAGCGCATCACGGCAGCTCTGGTGGAAATGCACGGCGTCTTCCTCGAAGCCGTAGACCGGCGTCAAATCCATGCCGCCGCCAAACCAGCAGGTCTTGGGCTGCCCCTCATGGCCGGCCGAGATCATGCGCACATTCATGTGCACCGTGGGGACCAGGGGGTTGCGCGGATGAAACACCAGCGACACGCCCATCGCCTCGAACGGCGCCCCTGCCAGCTCGGGCCGGTGCTGTGTGGCCGAAGGCGGCAGCTGTGGCCCGCGCACATGCGAGAAACCGCAGCCTGCACGCTCGAACACGCGCCCGCCCTCCATGATCCTGGTGACGCCGTTGCCTTGCAGCTTCTCGCCCGGCTCCTTGTGCCAGGCATCTGCCAGAAACCGCGCCCCACCCTCGCCTTCGATCGCTTCCAGCGCCTCGGTAATGCGGGTCTGCAGACCCATCAGGTACTCATGCACCTCGGCCGCAGGCAGCTGATCAGCCACAGAAGATGAGGATGCCTGGATCATCAGTCGGCCTTCTTGACGGCGCGGAAGCCGATGTCGCGGCGATACTGGGCGCCATCGAAATGGATGCCACGTGCCACGTCATATACCTTCTGCTGCGCCTGCTTGACACTGTCGGCCAGCACGGTCACGCACAGCACGCGGCCACCGCTGGTCACGGGCTGGCCGTCGTCGCCCAGCTGGGTGCCGGCATGGAAGACCATGGCATCGTCGGCTGCGGCGGGCAGGCCCGTGATGACATCGCCCTTGCGCGGATCTTCGGGGTAGCCGGCAGCAGCCATGACCACGCCCAATGCAGTGCGGCGGTCCCATTGCAGCTCCAGCTGATCCAGCTTGCCTTCACAGGCAGCCAGCATCACGTCCACCAGATCGCTCTTCAGGCGCATCATGATGGGCTGGGTTTCCGGATCGCCCATGCGGCAGTTGAATTCCAGCGTCTTGAGATGGCCTGCCTTGTCGATCATCAGACCTGCGTACAGGAAGCCGGTGTAGGGCACGCCGTCCTTTTCCATGCCGCGGATGGTGGGCAGGATGATCTCGCGCATGGCGCGGGCATGCACATCGGCCGTCACCACGGGCGCAGGCGAATAAGCGCCCATGCCGCCGGTATTGGGACCCTGGTCGCCATCCTTCAAGCGCTTGTGGTCCTGGCTGGTCGCCAGTGCCAGCACGTTCTTGCCGTCGCACAACACGATGAAGCTGGCCTCCTCGCCTTCGAGGAACTCCTCGATCACGACGCGTGCACCGCCTTCGTTGTGCTGAACACCGTACTTGTTGTCCACCAGCATGAAGTCCACGGCATCATGGGCTTCCTGCAGCGACATGGCCACCACCACTCCCTTGCCGGCAGCCAGGCCGTCGGCCTTGATGACGATGGGAGCGCCCAGACGATCCACATAGGCGTGGGCCGCGACGGCGTCGGTGAAGGTTTCATATTGCGCCGTGGGAATGCTGTGGCGCGCCATGAAGTCCTTGGAATAGGCCTTGGAAGACTCCAGCTGGGCTGCAGTCTTGGTCGGGCCGAAGACCTTGAGTCCGTGGGCACGGAACTCATCGACCACACCGGCCGCCAGCGGAGCCTCGGGCCCCACCACCGTCACGGCAATCTTTTCGGCCTGGGCCCATTCGCGCAGAGCCTTCACATCAGTGATGTTGAGGTTCTCCAGCTTGCCGCCAGCCAGGGCAGTGCCACCGTTACCGGGAGCCACATAGACCTTGGTCGCCTTGGGCGATTCGGCCAACTTCCACGCCAGAGCGTGCTCACGGCCACCGCCGCCAATCACAAGAATTTTCATATTTCTGCGTTGTGGTAGACGTCCTGAACGTCATCCAAGTCTTCAATCATGTCCAGCAGCTTCTGCATGCGAGCTGCATCATCGCCTTCGAGAGCGATTGTATTTTCGGGACGCATGGTCACCTCGGCCATGTCGGCGGTAAAGCCGGCAGCCTGCAGTGCGTCACGCACGGCTTCAAAGTCGCCGGGGGCCGTCAGCACCTCGATGCCACCTTCGTCATCGGTGATCACATCCTCGGCACCAGCTTCCAGCGCGATCTCCATGACTTTTTCTTCGTCCGTACCGGGGGCAAACATGATCTGACCCACATGCTTGAACTGGAAGGCCACCGAGCCTTCGGTACCCATATTGCCGCCGTACTTGCTGAATGCGTGGCGAACATCGGCCACCGTACGCACGCGATTGTCCGTCATTGTGTCCACAATGATGGCCGCGCCGCCGATGCCATAGCCTTCGTAACGGATTTCCTCGTAGGTCACGCCGTCGAGGTTGCCGGTGGCCTTGTCGATATTGCGCTTGATATTGTCGGCCGGCATATTGGCTGCCTTGGCCTTGTCCACCGCCAGACGCAGACGCGGGTTGGCGCTCAGATCGCCCCCACCCTGGCGGGCGGCAACCATGATTTCACGAATGATGCGCGTCCAGATGCGGCCACGTTTTTCATCCTGGCGACCCTTGCGGTGCTGGATGTTCGCCCATTTGCTGTGTCCTGCCACAGGGAATCCTTTGATATTTGATTTAACCTAGCGGGAGCGATTTTACTTTTGACTGCATGCCCCCCCAGAGGAAACCCGAAATGGCTTCACCCCTTTTGATTGCCCAGCACTCTGCCACAGAATGTGTCCTGCTGCCCGGACTGGCCAATCGGCATGGCCTGATCACAGGCGCCACCGGCACCGGCAAGACCGTCACGCTGCAAAAACTGGCCGAAAGCTTCTCGCAGATCGGCGTGCCGGTTTTCATGGCCGACGTCAAGGGAGACCTGAGCGGCATCAGCCAGGCTGGCAAAATCGGCGACAAGCTGGCGGCCTCGCTCAAGGATCGCGGCCTGGCCCTGCCCCAGCCCCTGGCCTGCCCAGCAACGCTATGGGACGTGTTCGGCGAGCAGGGCCACCCCGTACGCGCCACCATCTCGGACATGGGCCCTCTGCTCATCGGCCGCATGCTGAATCTGAACGAGACCCAGATGGGCGTGCTCAATCTGGTGTTCAAGATTGCCGACGACAACGGCATGCTGCTGCTGGACCTCAAGGACCTGCGCGCCATGCTGAACTTTGTGGGCGACAACGCCAAGCAGTTCACCACCCAGTACGGCAATATCAGCTCGGCCAGCGTGGGGGCCATACAGCGCGGCCTGCTGACCATCGAAAGCCAGGGCGGCGACCGCTTCTTCGGCGAGCCCATGCTCGATATCAACGATCTGATGCAGACCGATGCCAACGGCATGGGCGTGATCAACGTGCTGGCGGCCGACAAGCTGATGAATGCCCCGCGCCTGTACTCGACCTTTTTGCTCTGGCTTCTGTCCGAGCTGTTCGAGCAGTTGCCCGAAATCGGCGATCCCGAGAAGCCCAAGCTGGTGTTTTTCTTTGACGAGGCCCACCTGCTGTTCAACGATGCGCCCAAAGTGCTGATCGAGCGCATCGAGCTGGTCGTGCGCCTGGTGCGCTCCAAGGGCGTGGGCGTGTACTTCGTCACCCAGAACCCGCTGGACGTTCCCGACAGCGTGCTCGGCCAGTTGGGCAACCGTGTGCAGCACGCCCTGCGCGCCTTCACCCCGCGCGACCAGAAGGCCGTGGCCTCGGCTGCCTCCACCATGCGCCCCAATCCGGGCCTGGATATTGCCGCCGCCATCACCGAGCTGGCCGTGGGTGAAGCCCTGATCAGCTTCCTCGACGAAAAAGGCCGCCCCAGCGTGACCGAGCGTGTGTTCGTGATTCCGCCCGGCAGCCAGCTCGGCCCCATCACGGCCGAGCAGCGCAAGGCGCTGGTCGATGGTTCCCTGGTCGCCGGCGTCTATGAGAAAGCCGTGGACCGCGAATCGGCCTTCGAGATATTGCGCGACCGTACTGCCAGCGCCGTGCCCGCCAAGCCCGGCGATGCACCTGCAGCGGCCGGAGCGGCCGCGCAAGGCGGCGCCACGGACTCCATGATGGACGGACTCAAGGAGCTGCTGTTCGGCCGCACCGGCCCGCGCGGCGGCCAGCACGACGGCCTGGTGCAGACCATGGCCAAGTCCACCGTGCGCACCGTGGGCAACAGCCTGGGCAAGGAGATTCTGCGCGGCGTGCTGGGCGGCATTCTGGGCAACAAGAAGCGCTGATTCCAACACACTCACTCGCTCCAAGGGCCTGCGTCAGCAGGCCTTTTTTATGGCCTTCGGACAGAAATCGCTCAAGGCGGCAGTCATTATGACGATACATAATAAATCCATCCCCTGGTGCCAACCGCCAGTCTCTTGGACATGTGCTGCTGCCTGCAGGCACAGCCGCTTCTTTCCTCTACGCTAACCACGCTGCCCAGTCTTGCCGCAGACCACCAGTTCGCTCCGGCCGGGCAGTGCTTTTGCCAATTTACAGCCAATGCAATTCAATCAATGGCGTGTATCCACCAAGCTGTGGTGCACTTTGGGCGGGCTTCTGACCATGATGCTGGCCGTCTCGCTATGGAACCAGCACTCGTCCACCCAGGCCCTGCAGGCCGGCATGCAGACCCTGACCGACTATGACAATCGCATCAATCTCGCCCTTCAGTGGAAAGGTGCCACCGAGACCACGGGCGAGCGCGTGCTCACCAGCAATATGACCACCGACGAAGCGCTGACCCAGCGCATGGACGAGCGTGTCAGCGAAGGCGTGGCCGTCAATGGGGCACTGCAGGCACAGGTCATCAAACTGGCTCAGAGCGATGCCGACAAGGCTGCCCTGCAGAAGATCGCAGCCGTGCGTGCCGAAGTTCTGGCGCTGAACAAGCAGGCGCGGGAGATCAAGCTGACCGGCGATATCGAAGCCATGCGCGACTTCATCCGCCTGCAGTATCTCGGCGCCATCGGTCGTTATGTCGATTCGCTGCAGGACTTTGTGAAGCTGCAGGAGCAGCAGCGCGACGCCGCCAGCCTTCAGTTGCAGCAGGACCAGCAAAAAGCGATCTGGCTGTCCTGGGCGGTGCAGGCCCTGGTGCTGACCGCCGCACTGGGCCTGGCGCTGGCACTGACCCGCTCTATCACCCAGCCCTTGAATGAAGCCGTGGAGCTGACCCAGGCCATTGCACAGGGAGACCTCACGGTGACCGCCAGCAACGACCGCCATGACGAGTTCGGCCGCCTGCTGAGCTCCGTCTCGACCATGGCTGCCCAGCTACGCAGCCTGGTGGCCGATGTACGCACCAGCGTGCACTCCATCAGCACCGCATCGGCCGAAATCGCCACCGGCAACCACGACCTGTCTGCACGCACCGAGCAGACCGCCGCCAATCTTGAGGAAACCGCGGCCAGCATGGAACAGCTGACCGCCACCGTCGCCCAGGCTTCGGACACCGCCCGCCAGGCCAACCATCTGGCAGGCAATGCCGCACAGGTCGCTCAGCGCGGCGGCCATGTGGTGCAGTCCGTGGTCAGCAGCATGGGACGCATCAGCGACAGCGCACACCGCATCTCCGACATCATCGGCGTGATCGACTCCATCGCCTTCCAGACCAATATCCTGGCCCTCAACGCGGCGGTCGAGGCCGCGCGCGCCGGCGAACAAGGCCGAGGCTTTGCCGTGGTAGCCGGCGAAGTGCGCGCCCTGGCTCACCGCAGTGCCGAGGCGGCCAAGGAGATCAAGGCGCTCATCACCACCTCCGTGGACGCCGCCCAGGAAGGCGCAGACCAGGTCTCCCAGGCGGGGCGCGTGATGGAGGAAATCGTCAGCAGCGTCGGCAAGGTCTCGGACATGATTGGCGAGATCAGTGCCTCGGCCATGGAGCAGCATGACGGCATCAGTCAGGTCAACCAGGCCGTGACCAATCTGGACCAGATGACGCAGCAGAATGCCGCCCTGGTCGAGGAATCCACGGCGGCCGCCGTCTCGCTGAGCGACCAGGCCCAGCGCCTGACCGGCATGGTGTCCGTGTTCAAGGTCCAGGCTGCGGACAGAGCGCCGGCGCTGACGGTCTGAAACGGCAGGGGCATGCCGGCCGGCCCCCCCCCGGTTTGCCCGGGGCAGTCACGCTTGTGACTGGCCCGCTCGGCGCCGCAAGACACCATGCGGCATGCCCCATACCTCTGACGACACCTTGCGGACCGCCGGTCTGAGCAGCTTTCGCCTGGACCTGGTCGACCATATCGCCCATCTGGTGCTCAACCGCCCCGATGCCTTCAACACCCTGAACCCCAGGTTCTGGCAGGAGCTGGACCTGGTGCTGGATACGCTGCAGCGCAGCGGCCAGTCACGCGCGCTGGTGATCAGCAGCACGGGCAAGCATTTTTGCGCCGGCATGGCACTCGATACCTTTGCCGACCCTGCCTTTGCGCCCAATGACCGCACGCCCGAGGGCCGCGCCGCCATCATCGACACCCTGGCCCAGTTGCAATCCACCTTCAACAAGATCGAAGCCCTGCGCATGCCCGTGATCTGCGCCATCCAGGGCGCCTGCGTGGGTGGCGGACTGGATCTGGTGGCCACCGCATGCATACGCTATGCCAGCGCCGAGTCCTTTTTCTGCGTGCAGGAGATCAATATCGGCATGACCGCCGACCTGGGCAGCCTGCAGCGCCTGCCCAAACTGATGCCACTGGGCATCGTCAAGGAGCTGGCCTACACCGGCCGCCGCATGACTGCGCAGGAGGCCGCCAGTCACGGCCTGGTCAACGCTGTCCACGACACGCCCGAAGCCACCGTCACAGCAGCTCTCGCCTGCGCGCGCGAAATTGCAGCCAAGCCGCCCGTGGCCATCTGGGGCAGCAAGCAGGTGATCAATTACGCGCGCGAACACAGCGTGAGCGACTCGCTGCAGCAAATGGGCTGGGTGCAGAGCGGCATCTGGAGCAACCGCCATGTCATGGAGGCCGTGAGTGCCATGCAGGCCAAGCGTGCCGGCGACTTCCCCCCGCTGGAGCCGCTGCAGGCGTTTGCACCAGCACTGCCTCCAGCGGGCGATAGATCCTGATTTAATAGCTACCAGCGATTACCAGTAAAGGGCTGCATGCCTTTTCTGCTGGCATTCCTCTATCTTCTCGATGGCCCGCTGGGTGCCATCGACAGGTAGCCGAGCCGCAACGCTGCAAATCGGCTTGAAGTGGGCGGGGCACCGTTATCATGGATTCAGTACCACCCCAGCCTGTCTTGCCATGAGCACAAACACCGCCCCCCTGCCCACTTATGACGATGTCGTGGCCGCTGCCCAGCGCCTGCAGGGCGTAGCCCACCGCACGCCGGTGCTGACCAGCCGCACCATGGACGAACAGCTGGGCGCGCGCCTGTTCTTCAAATGCGAGAACCTGCAGCGCATAGGCGCCTTCAAGTTCCGCGGCGCTTACAACGCTCTGGCGCAGTTCACGCCCGAGCAGCGCAAGGGCGGCGCACTGGCCTTTTCCTCCGGCAACCATGCCCAGGCCATTGCCCAGGCGGCCCAGCTGCTGGACATGCCGGCCCTGATCGTCATGCCCGAGGATGCACCGGCCTCCAAGATGGCGGCCACGCGCGGCTATGGCGCCCAGGTCGTCACCTACAACCGCTTCACCGAAGACCGCGAAGCCATTGCTGACAAGCTGGCGACCGAGCGCGGCATGACCTTGATCCCGCCCTACAACCACCGCGACGTGATCGCCGGCCAGGGCACGGCCGTCAAGGAACTGCTGGAGGAAGTGCCAGATCTGGACTATCTGTTTGTCTGCCTGGGCGGCGGCGGTCTGCTCTCGGGCAGTCTGCTGGCCGCCAACGCCCTGGCTCCGCAGTGCAAGGTGATCGGCGTCGAGCCCGAAGCCGGCAACGATGTGCAGCAGTCGCTGCGTGCAGGCCATATCGTCAAGATCGATACGCCGCGCACCATTGCCGACGGTGCCCAAACCCAGGCAGCAGGCGATCTGACCTTTGCCATCATCCAGCAGCGCGTGAGCGAGGTGCTGACCGTCAACGACGAGCAACTGGTCCAGGCCATGCGCTTTTACGCAGAGCGCATGAAAATCGTGGTCGAGCCTACGGGCGCGCTCTCGCTGGCAGCCGCCATCCACGGCGGTCTGCCGCTCAAGGGCAAGCGCGCGGGCATTGTGATCAGTGGCGGCAATGTGGATTTAGAGCGTTTTGCCAGCCTGCTGTCCGAGTGACAGCGAAAATAGCGTCCGTTGCGGCCCGGCCCGCATCCGCCTGATCTCAATTTTGCAAGCACGTGCCCGCCACAAGCGGGCCTGCCTGCCTTCACCACAAAGACCAAGAACATGAGCACTCTGCATTTGATCGACCACCCTCTGGTCCAGCACAAACTGACGCTGATGCGCCGCAAGGAAGCCAGCACCAACAGCTTTCGCCGCATGCTGGGCGAGCTGTCCACCCTGATGGCCTATGAGCTGACGCGCGACTTCCCGCTGCAGGACATCGAGATCGAAACCCCCATGGAAAAGACCATGGGCAAGGTCATTGACGGCAAAAAACTGGCGCTGGTCTCCATCCTGCGCGCAGGCAACGGCTTCCTGGACGGCATGCTCAACGTGGTGCCCGGTGCCCGTATCGGTCACATCGGCCTGTTCCGCGACCCCGAGACCCTCAAGCCCGTCGAGTACTACTACAAGATGCCCGAGAACATGGGCGAGCGCGACGTGATCGTGGTCGACCCCATGCTGGCCACCGGCAACTCGGCCGTGGCGGCCGTGCAGCAGCTCAAGGACAAGAGCGCTCCCAAGTCCATCAAGTTCATGTGCCTGCTGGCCGCCCCCGAAGGCGTGAAGACCATGCAGGCCGCCCACCCCGACGTGGACATCTACACCGCCGCCGTGGACCGCGAACTGGACAGCCATGGCTACATCCTGCCCGGCCTGGGTGATGCGGGCGACCGTATCTTCGGCACCAAGTAAGCACGGCTGTCTGCCAACAAAAAGCCCCAGGCGCAAAGCCTTGGGGCTTTTTTCATGCTTAAAACAGCCTGCAGCGCTTATGTATCCAGCGCTGACAGCTATCAATTTCAGATCCAGTTCAGATCTGGTTCAGCGCCATGTTGTTGAGCTTGTCCAGCCGAGCAGGCCAGCTGCCCTGCCGGGCCGACTGCAGCAAGATACGCGTCCAGGCGATCCAGGCATCCCACTGCACGCGCTTGTCCCAGGCATTGCCCCAGGTGCAAAAGCACTGCAACGCGCTCTCGGCGGCACGAGCGGCATCGGCGCTGCGGCCAGCGCTCAGATAGAGCTGGGCCAGCACCATCTGCGGCTCGCCCACCCAGGGGTTGAGGGCCACGGCCTGCTCCAGCGTGGCGGTGGCAGCGTCCAGATCGACCAGCGGCTGATCGAGCTGAATCACCGACCAGTACAGCGCCACGGCCGCAGCCTCGTTGCCCGCGCTCAGCAGCTGGCTGCAGTTCGCAAACACGGGCGGCAGCGGCAGCTGGGTCTTGAGCGCAGGATGCTGAAGCGCCTGACCCAGGCCGCTGATCTGGCTGAGCATGCGGCTGCTGGGGCGCATGGGGCCGGGCCACAGCGACGCTGCCCAGTGCACGGCCTGCTGACGGCTGTGGTCCACGGCCGGGAAGCGCGAGTAGATGTCTTCCTGCCAGCTAAACCACTGCTCCATGCTGTCGGCCATGCTGACGATCGCGAACACAGCCACTTCATAGGCCGTGAGCCTGATGGTCTCACGCGGCTCGGGGCCGTTGCGCTCGATCTGCAGGCTGCCATCGGCTCCGAGCTCACCCGCCAGCAGCTTTTGCACGAACTGGGTACGGCTCATGGTGCAGAACAGATAGACCAGATGCTCGGCCTGCTCCCCGACCAGGCTCTTGAGCTGTTCGCGCTCGTTGCCAGCATCGAACTTAACCAGATCGACAAAGGCATTGCCGTAGACACTGTGCAGCAGACCCAGCTGGCGCACCTGCCTGGGTTGCTGCCACAGCGCCAGAGAGCGCGCCACACCTTCCAGATGGTGGCGGAAAGTGCCGGCCTTGTGCCAATCCTGACCCACGCCGCGCTCCAGCACCACGGGCAGCAGCGGCGCCAGATCGGCGTCACTGCTCAGCCATTCCTCGTCCAGCAAAGTCTTGGCGCGCTCGAACAGCGCCTCATCCAGTTGATTCCAGGGCTGATTCATGCTCTCACCATGCAGTTGTGTAGGCACCCTTGAAGGTCTTTTCCACAAAGGCCTTGACCTCGGGTGACTGGTAGGCCTTCACAAACGCCTGCAGGCCCTTGCTGTTTTCATGACCGGCGCGCGTGACGATGAGCACGGTCACATAAGGCGTGTTCACATCTTCCAGCGCCAGCGAGTCGCCCTGGGGGGACAGGCCGGCCGCCACGGCATAGCTGCTGTTGACAGCCGCGGCGTCCAGATCATCGAGGGCGCGGGCCAACTGGGCGGCTTCGAGCTCGACAAACTTGAGCTTTTTCGGGTTGGCCGTGATGTCCAGCACCGAGGCACGCGCACCAGCATCGGCCTTGAGTGTGATCAATCCCTGCTTGGCCAGCACCATCAGAGCACGCGAGCCATTGGTGGGATCGTTGGGAATGCCCACGCGCGCGCCGCTCTTGAGATCGGCCAGCTTCCTGATCTTTCTGGAGTACACGCCCATTTGCTGGTTCACGGCCTTGGCCACGGGCACCAGCTTGTAGCCTCGGTCCTTGTTCTGGGCATCGAGGAAGGGCTGATGCTGGTAGATGTTGGCGTCAAGATCGCCGGTAGACAGCGCCGCATTGGGCTGGATGAAGTCGCCAAATTCCACCAGCCTGACCTTCAGACCCTGCCTGGCTGCAACCTGCTTGGCCACTTCGGCAATCTGGGCGTGGGGGCCTGCCGTCACGCCGACAGTCACGGCCAGATCCTGTGCCTGGGCCAGCAATGCGGCAGGTACCAGGGCGGCAACTGCCAGGGCTTTTACGAGAGAACGCTTGTGCACCATGGGCACCTTTCAAGACAAATCCGGGAAACTCGGGTCCACCAAGCATGTGCACGCTTAGGGACAGCAGCTTGAAACTTAACGCATAAAGCAAACCTCGGCAGCCAGGCTGAGGCCCGCCCCCATCACAAAGCAGGATGGCTGGCAGCGTGGCTCGGAAAATATCAACAAAACCAGCTCAATCCCTTATCAATCAAGCGATGAAAGCTATCAAAACAGGAATTCCTCAAGCACATCGCGAGCTTGACATTGAACTGCACTTCAAGCTTAAGTTGGTAGCCACAGGGGACACCCCATGCCTCGTCGCATTCTTCACGTCGTCAGCAACGTCGCCCACTACGATGACCCTGCCGAGCCCACCGGCCTGTGGCTGTCGGAGCTCAGCCATGCCTGGGAAGTCTTTGCCCGGCGGGGTTATGCGCAGCACCTGGTCAGCCCGCTGGGTGGCCGCTCGCCACTGGAGCCGCGCTCGCTGAAATGGCCGAACCGGGATGCCACGGCCAGGGCTTGGCTGGCGGATGCAGCGCGCATGGCACTGCTCTCCAATACGGCCGCTCCTGACGCCGTGGACGCGCAAGACTTTGATGCCATTTATTTCACCGGCGGCCATGCAGTGATGTGGGACTTTCCATCCTCGCAGGGGCTGCAGCGCATCACGCGCGACATCCATGAGCGCGGTGGCGTCGTTGCCTCGGTCTGTCACGGCTATTGCGGTCTGCTCGAAACCCGTCTGTCCGACGGCTCGCTGCTGGTCGCCGGACGCCGGCTGACTGGCTTTTCCTGGCTGGAAGAAAGGCTGGCCGGCGTGGCCGGCAAAGTGCCGTACAACGCCGAAGCGCTGATGCGCCAGCGCGGAGCCCGGCATGAAAAAGCCTGGCTGCCCTTTGTCTCCAAGGTCGTGACGGACGGCAGGTTGGTGACGGGGCAGAACCCGCAGTCGGCCCGGGCCACTGCCCTGCAAGTGGCTCAGTTGCTGGGCTGAGCAGGCCGGCCCGCTGCCTCCCCGTCCCCCTCCCGCCCCAGCAAGCGCATCTGGGACAGCACACGCCTAGCATTGGCGGCGCAGTCCATGTCTTCGGGTCTGGCCTCGATCTGGGCGATCAGCTCGCCCAGTTCGGCGCGATGTTGCGTCAGCTGTGCCAGCATCAGATCGATGCTCTGCAGCTTGCGATGCAGTGTGGCCAGCAACTCGTCATGCTGCCACTGCTCCAGATCCTCGGGCAGCAGCTGGCGCAACTCCTGCAGGCTGAAGCCGGCCCGCTGCGCCGTGGCAATCAGCCTGAGCGCCAGCACCGCCTCTTCGGGATAGCTGCGATAGCCGTTGACCTGGCGCTGGGCAACGCCCAGCAGCCCGATGCGCTCGTAAAAGCGAATGCGCGATGCGGCCAGGCCTGTGCGCTGTGCGAGTTCTCCGATCTTCATGTGCGCCATTCTCGCGCAATCCGCGCTTGACCTTGAACCAGGCTTCAAGCTCATGCTTGCACCATTCCCGGTCGTCGAGGCTGGTGAAGCCTATGCGTCAAGGAGTGGAATCGCAGATCCACTCGGGTACCAATGGGCAGATCGCCTTGCGCGGCACGGTGTACGGCGATTTCCGCCTGGGCAGCCTCGGAGGATGAAAAGGCAGAGTCTTCAATGGAATAAACAGCGTCATTGAACTGTTTACAGCAGGTCAACCTCAAGGAGATCTCCATGACCCGTCTCGCTTCCTTCGCCACCCTCACCTCGGTGTTCCTGGCAGCCTGTGCCGTGACAACTGCCGCCCAGGCGCAGACGCCCGCTTCTGCCATGAATGGCGTGCTCGTGGGCCCCAATCAGATGACGCTCTATGTCTTCGACAAAGATGCCGCCGGATCCGGCAAGAGCGTATGCAACGGTGGCTGCGCCACAAACTGGCCACCTCTGATGGTGGCTCCGGGTGCGACGGCTACCGGTGACTGGAGCTTGGTTGCCCGCGACAACGGTGATCAGCAATGGGCCTACAAGGGCCGTCCTCTTTATTACTGGGCCAAGGATGCCAAGCCCGGAGACAGAACGGGAGACGGATTGCTCAACAACAGCTGGCACATAGCCAAACCCTAAGCAATCAAGCCTGGATCATCAAGAGGAAGAAACAATGAAGCTCCGAAAAATGAAGCTCGCGCTGAGCTGTGCCATGCTGGTGCCGCCGGTTTTCACGCAGGCAGCCGAGCCGGAAGTGACGGCACCGCGGGTGGTCCAGGCCCTGGAAGCGACCTTTGGCGTTCACCAGGGAGAGCGCCGCAATCACATCAAGGGGAGCTGCGCGGTGGGCGAATTCACCGCCACCGCCGAGGCCGCCAGATATTCACGCTCCACACTGTTTTCCGGCCAAGCCGTTCCGGTGATTGCGCGCTTCTCGCTGGCAGGAGGAAACCCCAAGGCGCCGGATGTTGCCCAAAGCGCGCGTGGAATGGCCCTGCAATTCAAGCTCCCGCAGGGTCAGGTGCACCAGATGTCCATGCTGAACACCCCCATGTTCGGCGCCGCCCACCCCGCAACATTTCTGGACTTGACCGAAGCTCAGCGCCCCGATCCAGCCACCGGCAAGCCGGACCCGGAAAAGCTCAAAGCATTCAAAGCCTCCCATCCTGACAACTTGGCTCAGGCGCAATACCTGGCCAGCCACAACCCACCCGACAGCTACACCCATAGCGCATTCTTTGGCATTCACACCTTCAAGTTCATCAATGCACAGGACAAGGTGACTCTGGTGCGCTGGCGCTTCGTACCGCAGGAGGGAGAGAAGCCGCTAAGCAATGAGGCGCTGAAGACGGCTGGGTCGGACTTTCTGGAAACCGCATTGATCCGCAGCACATCAGAAAAGCCGGCTCGCTGGGACATGCTGGTGACTGTCGGACGGCCAGGTGATGCGCAGGACGACCCCACGCAGTCATGGCCCGCGCAGCGACCTGAATTCAAGGCCGGCACCTTGACGATTACCAGCGCTTCGACTCAGAACGGAGGCTTGTGCGAGCCGATCAACTTTGATCCGATGGTGATGGCCGACGGCATTGCGCCCACCAATGATCCGGTGCTCCGCTTTCGCTCCCAGGCCTATGCGGTGTCATTTGGCAAGCGCTTGAGTGGTCAATGAACTCCGAGGAGCAAGCTCAGTACATTCCTCCTTAGGCTCCAGCATGGCCAGGTCCAAGCAAGCGCGAGCCTGGAAAGCAAGCTACCAGCCGATCTTCGCAAGTCGATGATCGGCCAGAAGCCGTCCTACAGGCCTCCCTGTCGACGACGGCTCTAAGGTGAGTTCTGTCTGCTATCAAACATGGATGCCTTGACTGACGGCATCTTGGCGCGCTTGGTCGTAGAGCACGCGAGGCGCGTTTCCGTGGAGCCCATCAAGTCGTTTTGGAGGCTTTAATCATCGGCTTGTGCACCGTGCAAATGGCCCTGATTCAACGTCGCACGCAGCTGCCCTGGCTCGCCTCAAGAATGCTCTGGACAAGGTGAAGCAATCAAATTTCTTGGAGCAAGACTAATCCCGAATTAGGCACATCGGAGGCAACTCCTCAGGCATTCCCTCTCAGCGCCCCTCGTATCTCTTGCAACAGCCGAAGTCCCCTTCCTTCGGCTGGAAATCCTGCATTTGATGCGCCCCACCAAAACTCCGACTATCATTGTCGTAGTTATGTGTTCGACCGGCAGCTTCTGATTTGCCGAACCAAGGCGGTCTCCTGCACGCCAACTGTCGACACTTCTACCGGACCTTGGTGAGCCTTCGGGCTCACCAGGCATGCCGTGGTTCGTGGGATGAAGGTAAATCGTGAATACTCAACGCATCGTGATTGTTGGTGCTGGCTTTGCTGGCATGTGGAGCGCCCTTGCTGCGGCGCGCGTCTTGGATATGCAAAAGCGTTCTGACATCGAAGTAGTGCTTGTTGCCCCACTGCCTGAGCTACATGTTCGACCTCGCTTGTACGAGGAAGCCCCAAACAGCATGCGCGTCAAACTGACCGAGCTGCTTGATGCAGTTGGCGTGAAATTCATGCAAGGCAGTGTCGAAAAAATTGACGTGCAGCAACAGCTCGTGCTCGTCAATGCGCAGGGACAAGGTGTTCAAGTTTCCTACGACCGACTTGTGCTTGCCGCCGGGAGCAAGCTTTTTCGCCCCGATATCCCTGGGCTCACCGAGCACGCCTTCAACGTAGACCAAGTGGAGGACGCGGCCACTCTTGAAGCGCACATTCAAGGGCTTCGCGCGCAGCCCGACACTGAGGCCAGACGCACTCTTGTCGTTGTCGGCGGAGGATTTACCGGAATTGAGACTGCTGCGGAAATGCCTGCCCGGTTGCGCGCAGCCTTGGGTGAAAGCGCAGATGTAAATGTCGTCATTGTTGAACGTAACAATGACATCGGTCCCGACCTCGGTCCAGGCCCGCGACCAGTAATTGAACAGGCGCTCGCCGAGCTTGGCGTCACTGTGGTTCTGGGTGCAGGGGTGACGGCCATCGATAAACATGGGTTGGTCACATCAGCGGGCCAGCGCATCGATGCGAGCACGGTCGTGTGGACGGCAGGTGCTCGCGCGAACGAACTCACCTCCCAAATCCCCGGAGAGCGGGACGCATACGGCCGATTGCACGTCGACAAGAATCTGCGCGTGAAGGCGGCACCCTCCGTCTATGCAACGGGAGATGTTGCCTATGCCGCAACCGACGAGCACGGCCACGTTGCGATGATGTCTTGCCAGCACGCAATGAATCTCGGCCGCTCCGCCGGACACAATGTTGCAGCCGACCTGCTTGGGCTCGCGTCGATTCCTTATAGTCAGCCGAAGTATGTGACTTGCCTCGACCTTGGCCCCTGGGGTGCGGTCTATACCGAAGGGTGGGAACGTTCGGTCAAGCTGATTGGAGCGGAAGCCAAGGCACTCAAAAAGAAAATCAACACCGAATGGATTTACCCGCCTTCGGCGAATCGCGCCGAAGCTCTGCAATCGGCTGACCCCTTACGAATAGTCGTCGCCTAATCCAAGCAATTGCTAACAGGGGCTGCGTGCCCCTTCTGCAAGAGAGCCGGGTCTTGGTGCCCGGCCAAACTCCGACCTAGGAAGCCGAGCGCCGGGCGGCCGAGCGCGCACCAAACCACTCGATGACCTTGGCTTCGTGGCTCTTCGGCGCTTTAGACCTGGTCCGGCTGGCGAGGTCCGCAAGCGTGTGCCGGTTGAGCTCGTCACGCATGGCCTTCTCTGCCCCTACCATCACGGCATGAATGGAACAGGTACCACGTGTGGCCCAGGCGGGTGGCACCTCGCCGAAGACAGCACAACGCTCTCGTACTTCCTTGCAATCGAAAACTGGCTTGACACCATCAATGGCCTCAACGACATCTTTCACCGTAATTTCTTCGGCTGGAAGCGCCAGGGAGAAGCCGCCGCGAACACCCTCTGCCGCACGTACGAGTCCGGCATGCCCGAGCTTGGTAAAGAGCTTGGCGACGTACTCCACAGATACGCCCTGCATATCTGCAAGGTCACGCGTGCTGGCCTCCGCAACGCCATGCTCGGCGGAGTGGACCAGGTACAGCATGCAATGCAAGCCGTATTCGACACCTGCGCTCAAAAAACTCATCGCATAACTCCGACTAATACGTGCTTAGTTTAGCCGCAAGGGTTACTGCCATGCTACAGAGGGGACTCATCCGGGCACAACAGGTCAATTTCCAGGCACTCTATCTCTGCCACTGGTTGGCGTTCCGATAACGAGTGGAAGGCAAAATGAATGGGTTGGATAAACGAGAGGGTTGTAACAGGCAGCAGACTGAAAGCGGTCAGGGCACGGAGACCTCCGCTCTGCATCTTGAAGTGGTCCCTGGAATCTCAGGAATTCCGAGTTACCTCTTTTGTAAGCTTTGAGTGGAAGCTGTTGTCCCGAGCGGCCCTTGAATCTCGACAGCTTTGAGTTAATTGAGTGCAGCTATCCGCAGAGTTGGCGCAGACATGGTTCAAAGATCTCGGCGAATGAGTGCCCCTTTGAACAGCACTGGGCCAGTCGGACCCGTTAAGCTGGGGACGCCACCTTTGGGCTCCAGACTGATAGCCAGGGCAGGGATCGCTTTCACATCGGTCTCTTGCGCCGTGAGCTGTTCAAGCTTGCCGTCACCCATGACCCCCAGGGAACGTGGCGCGCCCTGATGAGGTAAAGCCCACAATTGCAGAGACTTGTTTTCTGCCTCCTTGAAGCCGCTCACGCGCTGCAGCACCAGTTGTTGGTGCTGGGGATCGAAGGTCACCAGCATGGACGCATCGGCTTTGCCGTCTGCCAGTACCGCCACATATTGAATTTGGGGTGCTGCCTGCAAATCAGCCTGCGCCATCTGGAGCTGATTCTGCAGCGCAGACACTTTCTGCTGCGTGTTTTCTCTCAGCTCTTGATGCGACCAAAGCCCCACCGAGATTGCCGCCACCGTAGCCAAGCCGCCTGCCAAGGCGAGCCCGCGCCACCATGCCAGTGCTCCTGCAGGCGACTTCGATGTGGCTGCTTCACGCTGCCGAGCCAGCCTAGCGCTGGACCCCTCTGCTTGTAGCAGGTTGGCGATGCGTGTCCAGACTACCGGGTCGGGCTGCACCGGAGCCTGCACCTCGGAAAAGGCTGACCAGCGACCTTGCCAGAGCAAGGCCGCTGCACGAACCTGAGGATACTCACGAGCCATTTGCTCAAAACGCCGGCGCGCTCCGCCGTGCAAGGTGCCCAGAGAATAGGAGGCTGCCAAGCGATCGAGCAATTCAGGGTTTCGGGTCAGATTCATGATGTGGACTCCTGGCACTCAGACATGGCGTGCCATGCATTTGCGCAGTTGCTCCAGGCTGCGGCGTACCCATGTTTTGACGGTCCCCAGTGGCAGCTTCAGGCTGCTGGCCAGCTCGGTATGGCTTAGATCCCTCAGATAGGCCAAGCTCACTACTTGGCGCTGGGGCGGCTCCAGCCGTTGCAGACACTGATGAAGCGCTGCTGCTTGTTCGCTAGCCTCCACCAACTGCATGGGCCCTTTCGTGTCCTTCTCCTGTGCCAGCGCGTCGACATCCTCAATGGGAGTATTGAGATGCAGACGCTCTGCTTTACGTCTGCGCAAAAAGTCCAGGGCCCGGCTGCGCACTAGCATGCCCATCCAGGCCATGGGCGGACTGAGCGAGTCCCGGTAAGTCCCAGCACTGCGCCAAATACCCAGAAAGCTCTCTTGCAACACATCCTCGGCCCACTCCTTATTGCCGAGGATGCGCAAAGCCAGACCATACAGCCGAGAGGCAGTCTGATCGTACAGAAGCTTGAGAGCAACCTCATCCCGGGTTGCTACGCGATCGAGTAAGTCCATCAGTTCGTGGTCCGGTGTATTGGCGCTCATGCAGCCATTGTGATCAGAAGCACCTCTTTCATGCGGCGCTGTTGGATAACTGCCAAGGCATGATGCCGACCTTGGGTATATCCCTATACGCAGCAACTGAGCTGCTGGATGTGGGCAGTGCACGAATCGTGCCCAAAAATATTCTCAGAATCTTGAGTGCATCTCGTCAAAGGACGCGTACTTCAAACACAGGACATCGCAGCGCCGCGAATTGCGGAGCGTGACCTGACGAACTACCCGAATACCTCGCAGACGGGGCACTGACTTCCCCCACTGAAATAAAGTCAGAGGCAGACTTGCTTTGTGCCCGTGCATCCGTCTCATCGCCTGCAAAAATTGAATAGCAAAATTCAATGAATCCAGACAGGAATTGGCTGCGTATTCCTTACAGCCGGCATTTTTCGGCTTGTACATCAAGGAGCATCCATGTTCTCGATTCAATCTGCACGCAAGTTGGCTTCGTTCGGTCTGGCTATCTCGATGACTGCGGCCTCCGTCGCAGCGATGGCTGATGTGATGGTTGGTGGTGCACCCATGCTGCCTACCAAGGACATCATCGACAACGCGGTCAACTCCAAGGATCACACCACGTTGGTTGCAGCGGTCAAAGCTGCTGGCCTCGTCGGCACGCTCAAGGGACCTGGTCCATTTACCGTCTTTGCGCCTACTAATGCGGCGTTTGATGCGCTTCCAGCGGGCACCGTAGACACGCTGCTTAAGCCTGAAAACAAAGGGATGCTGACGACCATCCTCACCTATCACGTCGTACCGGGCAAATGGGATGCAGCAGCACTGAGCAAGATGATCAAGGACGGGAACGGCAAGGCCATGATCAAAACCGTCAGTGGCGGCACTCTTACGGCCAAGTCCAGTGGACAGAAAATCATGCTGATGGATGAAAAAGGTGGCATGGCCACTGTGACCATTCCTGACGTATACCAATCCAACGGCGTGATTCATGTAGTAGACAAGGTACTACTGCCCAAGTAACGGAAGGGTTGTCACGAGGGTGTTGTCTCGATCCCTGGCCGCAAATTTGAGTGGCCAAAAAAATGCAGTATCAGGACAAAAAAATAGGATTGGCTGCTCAATTTCCCCAAGTCCAAGAGGTGTGAATTCAAGCAACTAATCGGAGAGTCTTGATTGAGACGAGGCGCGAAGCCGAACCAAGTGCGAAAAGGCTTCGCGCCAACGTATCAGTGGTCGTGCTGCCAGGCGGTCCTTGTGAGTCAGAACAGTTGCCCCGCTGAGCATTGGGTCGATCACAGGCCCTCGCCAACGACCGCTAACCGGCATGCAAACTTACGGCCAGACCTCGTCCAGATTGCCCTGCGTCGAGTGACCGCTCCCGCCGAGAGCAGGCGCTAGCTAGCGATCATGCAAGCGACCGGTTGAATCCGTCGTCGTGAGCAGCCCTCGGAGGCTGGCTGATACAGGCCAGAAGCTGGCGGTAGCTGCGACTAAAGGCGGGTGCCCAATGGAAAAAGCAAGCAGCTGGTCATAGGCCAGACCGCTTGTGTGACGGGTTGAAGTGGCTAGTACCACCGCTACACCAAGCGCACACAGATGATCGCTGCCGCCAACTTCAGCAGCGTTTCGTGGAAACCGGACTGAACATCGGCTCACCAACATCGAACGTTGCGGCAAGAGGGGGTTTGCTGCCTGGAACACTGCGCATGCACCGCTGCTGTGACTTTCATGTCACCCAGCACAAGCGTCACAAAAAGTACTTATGTGTTGCTTAGAGTTCGCCCAGCGGTTGCAAGAAGCCACCGTCAATCCCTCTGATAAGTTCCGTTCGTATCTCGCCAATGAAAAATCAAAAAACGCGCTCGCGCAATCTGGCAATCGTGATTGGTGCATTCGTCGCCTCTTCTTCCAGCGTTGCCTTGGCACAATCCTCCATCACCATATTTGGCATAGTGGACGTCGGCATCACCAGTGCCAAGACAGGCAGCAACAGGCTCAATGCCTTGAACTCCAGCCAAGGCAAGACCAGCCTGATTGGCTTTCGCGGCACCGAAGACCTCGGCGGCGGCAACCATGCTCAGTTCTGGCTCGAAGGTGGCCTCAACCCTGACGCCGGCAGTGGCGGCAGCAGCGGCTCTCTGGGCTTCGAGCGCCGCTCCACCATCGGGCTGATCAACAATTCCTGGGGTGAAATCCGTCTGGGGCGCGACTACACACCAAGCTACAACATCTTCACCGCCTTCGGGGGCCCCGACACGACCACCGGCGTGCAGGCCAACCTGTTCCAGACGATCCGCCAGACTGCCTATAACGCCGCCAGCCAAAGCGGCACGGTGGATCGCACGCGCATCAGCAACTCCGTGGGCTACTTCCTGCCACGCGACCTGGGTGGTGTCTACGGCCAGTTCTCGGTTTCCTTTGGTGATGAGAACGCCTCGAACTCTGGAGCAAGCAAGGCCCGCAGATACATTGGCGGCAACCTGGGCTATCGCTCGGGTCCGCTGAACGTGGGTATCGGCTACGGCAAGATCGACGGCACTGCAGCCGTGACTTCGCCCAGCGCCATCGCAGCAACCAGCGATCTGGAAGACCTGGTGCTGGGCGCTTCATACAACTTCGGCAGTTTCGTACTCAATGGCGGATACAACAACCTGAAGTGGAAGCCCGTCAGCGGCGCAACCTCGGGAAAGGTGGACGGCGTCTACCTGGGTGCCACCATCCCCGTGGGGCCGGGCAGCTTCCGCGTCAAGTACGCCAGCGCCAAGTTCAGCGGTAACGCCACCGCCCTCACGCGCAGCGGTGGCAAGACCGACAAGTATTCGATCGGATATGTCTACGACTTCTCCAAGCGCACCTCCATGTACGCCGGGATTGCGCGTGTCAACAACAAGAATGGCGCCAGCATTGGCCTGATCGGCGGCCCTGCAGGTGTAGCCAACACCGGGTCGACTGGCGTGGATATCGGCATAAGCCACTCATTCTGAGCGGCACGACGCCTCTTTGCGCAAAGAAGTCTCCAAGCTCCGGCAGGCCTTCGCTTCATCGGGCTTGGGGACTTCCATCTTCCTCTCAAGCCATACCCGCCATGCGCTACTTCATCTCTTCCTCCTGCCTGATGGCAGCGACCGCCGTCGCGGTTACCTTGCTGAGCGCCTGCGCCGACACTCGCCCGCTCCAGGCAGCCAGCTCCGAGACGGTCACTCAGACCAGCGGCGTCGGCAGCATCAGCGCCATCGTCACGCGGCAGGACGTCCAGTTCGACGACAAGTTCTATTTCCCCTATGAAGGCCGCCACCCTGCCACCAAGGCTGATTTCCCCAAAGGCTTTCTGCCGGCCTACGGTTCGGGCCTGGCTTTGAAGGGCAGGCGCGCCGACGGCACGCTGGAGTTCTACGCCATTACCGACCGCGGCCCGAACGCCACCACCGGCCCGGTCACCCAGATCACCGATGGCTCCAACCCCACGGGCTTCTCCAGTTCCACGGTGTTTCCTTCGCCCAACTTCACGCCGTCCATTGGCGTGATCACTCTCGGCAAGGACGGAGCCAGACTCGTCTCGAGCCTGCCGGTCAAGTTCAGCGCCGCGCAGAATGCCAATGGTCGTGTTCAGCCACGGGGCATCACGGGCAACACAGGCGAGCAAGTTCTGGACGACTCCTTCACCTACCCCGGTAAGGCCAAGGGCTACAGTGAGTTCGGCTTGGACACCGAATCCGTGGTGGTGGATGCTGCACGCAATGTGCTGTGGGTGTCCGATGAATACGGTCCCTTCATCGTGAAGATCGACCCGGCTACCGGCATCATCCTGAAGAAATACAAGCCCGGCACTGGCGCGGCCGATCTGCCTGCCATCCTCGCCAAACGCCGCGCCAACCGCGGCATGGAAGGGCTGAGCATCGATGCGGCCAGCGGCAAGCTGCACGGTTTTCTGCAAAGTCCGCTGAACGACGGCAAGGCCGACTACACCACTGCCGCCGTACCCGATGCAACCAGCAAATCGGAAAACGTGCGTGACTACGCCCGCTTTGTGCGCTGGGTGGAGTTTGACCCGACAACCGAGAAAACCCGTTTGTTTGCTTTGCCCGTCGACGGCAGCTGGTACCACCAGGGCAAGACCGGCAACGCCAAGCTGGGCGATGTGGTTTCGTTGGGCAATGGAAAGTTCATCGCCATCGAGCAAGGTACGGGCAAAGACAAAAAAGTTTTTAACGACCTGGTGCTGATCGAGTTTCCGGCCAACGCCACCGACATCACCGCGCTGGGCTCCGACCTGGAAAAGAGCAGCCTGACCGGAAAGCCGGTCAATGGCTCGGACTACTCCAAGGTGGTGACGCTCAAGAAAACCCGGCTCTTCAACTTGAACGCCACCGGCTGGGCAGCTGAGAAGGCCGAGGGTCTGGCACTGGTCGATGACTACACGTTGGCGCTGACCAACGACACCGACTTCGGTGTCTCTCTGGCCGTGCTGGACGCTAGCGGCAAGGAGATCGAAGCCTCGGACGTCACCCAATGCATGGTGGACGCCGACGGCAAGATCGTGAACGATGGCAGGTGCGCCAAGGGGGCGGCGAGCCTGCGCTTTACCACCAATGACGTCAACGATCGTGCACAGCGACTGTGGACCTTCAAGTTCAGCAAGAAGTTGAGCGAATACGGCGCTCTCTGAAAGACAGCGGCCGCACAAGCCGCTCTGTGCTGTACACCCCAGGGCGCCGCGCCCGCTTGCACGAGAGCCATGTTGACGCGGCGCCCAGCAACCTGCGCTGGTGCCCCAACGCTTCGGATATCCAGTGCGACCCGGGCCGGGCCGAGCCGCGACAGCCACCTTCACAAAGAGTGGCTAACAACACCGATCCACGAAGCACGCACAGATGATCGCTGGAGCCAACGTCAGCAGCGCTTCGTTGATCTCCAGCCGCCGTGCAAAATGGATTCGCGGCTTGCCAAAGCCTGCATGCATCCTTGCGTCGGGCTCCCACCCGGTAATGCCTATCCAGTGGTTCGAAGCTCTCAACGGGTCACCTGGAAATGCGGCCTGCAATGCCCCGCTGCCTCAATGGATGGCGGCAACGCCGCCTGCGTGCATTGGATGAGGGCCCGATTTCCAGCCCCCGCAAAGGCGAAGGCAACAACAAGGTGCTGTCGAGAATTTTTGCAAAGCTTCATGCAACCTGATGGACAAGGTAAGTCGGCCACCATAGACAGATTGGTTCAAGCCAGGGGCCAGAGCCAGGGTCGCTAGGCTCGATAGCAGAAGATTGCCAGAAATGAAAAATAGATAACTGACAAGCCAAGCCAGATGACATTTCTAAAGCCCGAACGTGACGCCAAGATTCCGGCAAAACCAAATGCAGCGGCAATGAACAACCAACCACTCACTACGGCACTCAGTCCGTAAGAGGTGGAAATACCAAGCTTCCCCCCGGTTGTGAGCTGATGCTCTGTGATGCCAATCCAGCCTACGCTTGCGCAGATTGCTGCCATCACACTACAGGCGATAACGACGGATATCGGAGGTCTCATCAATCTCAAATATTACGTAGATCGCGCCAAGTCACAGGCCATGCGATCTGAGTTGGTACGGAAAAACGTGTACGGGGGCTTGCAGCATAGCTGAAGGAGGTTCAGCCGGGCTTTCGGCATGCAACGGTCTGGGTTATGAGACGCTTTATAGAATCTGGCATGAATATCGATGACATCAAGGGCCGTCTAGCCTTTCTCCAAGAGGCCGAAAAGCTCAAGAGCGTGCTCCGAAGCTCTCACACCTCGACGGGCAGGGCGGAAAGCACCGCCGAACATACATGGCGCCTGTGCCTGATGGCTATGACTTTCGCGAACGAGCTTGCTGGCATGGACATGCTGAAGATTCTCAAAATGTGCATCGTTCATGATTTGGGCGAAGCCATTCATGGTGACATTCCAGCCATCGAGAAAAACCAGCATCCTGACAAGAGTGCGCAGGAAAAGACCGACCTTCTACATCTGACTCGTTCCCTCGACGAAGCCCAGCGGGCCGACATCCTGGCACTGTGGCAGGAGTATGAGGATGCAGCCTCACCCGAAGCAAAAGCTGTCAAAGCATTGGATAAGCTTGAAACAATCCTTCAGCACAACCAGGGGATCAACCCTCCTGATTTCGACTACGAGTTCAATCTGACCTACGGTCAGAAGCACACAAGCGCCGATCCTCTGTTCGCATTGATGCGTAGCATCATTGATGAAGCCACACGCCAGAGATTGGCCGAAAAAGCCAGTTCTCAGTGACTGCAATCGGACGAAAGCCGCAGCAGGTCAATCGCAACTCCCGGTCAAGCACAGATGCTGACGAAGTGTGGAGTTGGGGTGGCTCGCCAGACTGCGGCGCTTGAAGGTAAAGTCTCTGAGATACGGCCTGGAGTCTCGTCGAGCGGCATGCTATGAACCTTATCGACCTTTCGCAACTGAACGCTGAGCGAGTGCGTGCCATTTGGGCACTCGTCGACACGCCCTGCTAACCTCTGCAGCGCAAGGTGGCCTGGTCGTTTGAAGGCAACGGCATTCGCACTCGCACAAGCTTCATCCAGGCGTTTCAAGAGCTTGGCTTGTCATTTGTCGAATTGCCCAATTTGCTCAAAACACCCGAGAGAGCCGCCGATCTGGCCGGCTATCTCGACCCTTTTTACGATGTCTATGTCGTGAGGGAATCCAATCATCAGCGCCTCGCGGAGTTTGCCTTTGCGTCACAACGCCCGGTAATCAATGCCATGTCCGGTTTGGAGCATCCATGTGAGGTGCTGACTGACGCTTTCTACATTGACAGGTCGATAGTACCCCTCGAGCAAGCCCGCATCTGTTTGTGGGGCCCGACGACCAATGTGCTGCGGTCGTGGCACGAGCTGGCTTTCTCGCTGCAACTGCCAATCATGCATATCTGCGATGAACGGCTGCATGAGACCCTGCCATACGTTGAATTTGCATCAACTCCATCCCGGGCCGCTGACATTGTCATTACCGATGGCTGGCCAAGCGGTGCCGAAGCAATGGCTCAATCACTCACTGTGGCCGATCTGGATTGCATGGGCATGCCCATGCTGCTTGCTACACCGCCATTTTTCATTGGGCGCGAGATTGCATTTGACCCGGTGCAATATCCCCGCTTCTCCGGGTACAGTCAAAAGTCGTTATTGCTGCCCGTGCAAAAAGCAATTCTGCGATACCTGCTCGCCCGCTGAGCTTCCATATCGATGCAGAGATTGATGCCAGTCTCTGATAAACGCAGCCACTATGCCTGACCTGGCATCCGATGTCCGTTTCAACCGGAAGCTTGGCAGAGCAAAGCAAGCAAGCCAATCTGAGCGGCAGCGCGTGCAAGCTGCGAACCGGTGATACCTAGTCTGATCGCCTGCGCAATAGCTACGCATGAGTTACCGGTTCTCTGCCCAGCCTCTTCATTCATGGGTGCGAAATCGGCTGCGGTACTCGGCAGGCGTGGTGTTCAGTTGCCTGCGGAACGCGCGAGTCAGCGTATCGGTAGTGCCCAGGCCGCAGGCAGTGGCAATGCGCACCAATGACTCATCGGATGTTTCAAGGCGATTGCGTGCCATCTCCACACGCACGGACTCAATGTACGCGGCAGGTGTGGTGCACAACTCGGTCTTGAACAGGCGGGTCAGTTGTCGCTCGCTGACATGGATTCGCTCGGCCAAAACCGGCAGCGTGAGCGGTCTCGCAACGTTCTGCGCTATGTAATGGCGTAGCGCGTCCATGCGACGTGTGGTCGAAGGCTGGGCTATGGCTACGCTGAACTGGCTCTGCCCGCCGGGCCGCTTCAGGAACATGACGAGCTGCCGGGCCACTCGCTGTGCTGCTGCCTCACCGAAGTCGTCTGCCACCAAGGCCAGTGCCAGATCGAGACAGGCTGTCAGACCCGCCCCCGTCCACAGATTGCCCTCGCGGATAAAGATCGGCTCGGCATCCACGGTCACGGCCGGGTACTCTGCCGCCAGTTGCTGCGCGGTGGACCAGTGCGTGGTGACACGCTTGCCATCCAGCAGCCCTGCCGCGGCGAGCACATGTGCGCCCACGCAGACAGAGGTAACGCGGCGGGTACGGGCAGCCAGCTTCTTGACCCAAGACACGACCTGCGGGTCGACCACGGCGCGCAGCTCGCGCGCCGCATTCCTTTGCACCGCACCTGGCACCACCAGCGTGTCTATGCGCTTGCGCGCCAACTGAGCAAAGGTGATATCGGGCAGCACGCGCACACCCGCGGAGGTCTGCACCGCCTCCAATGTCTCCGCCGCCAAGACCACACGATAGCCTGTGGGCTGATCCATCTCGCGCTCGAGTAGCGAGAACACTTCGGCGGGACCCGTCATGTCCAGCAGATCCACCTGATTGAACAGGACGATGACGATGAGGCGTTCCATGTGTTGCTTGCAGAGAATGTCTGAATCTGCATATTATATGACATTGCAGACACCACTCCACGTTCCTACCATTCCTTCATCGCTCAACATTAATAAGGAAGCCGGACCATGACCCCCTCCAAGACCCTGAGAGAACTCAACGCCCTCGACGACTCGCCTGCCAACCTGCCCAACGCCACCTTGGTGCTGGTGGACTACCAGAACACCTACACACACGGCGTGATGGAACTCACGGGCTGGAAGCCTGCGCTGGAAGCAGCCTCAGCCCTGCTTGCCCGCGCACGTGCAGCGGGAACAAAGATCATTCATGTGATGCATGACGGCGGCGCGGGTTCTCCCTACGACATCACGAAGGACATCGGGCAGATTCACGCCAGCGTGGCCCCCATCACCGACGAATCCGTGGTGGTGAAGCATGCCCCCAATAGTTTTGTAGGAACCAATCTCGGCGAGCTGGTGGATGCAGCCGGTCGCCAGCAACTCATCATCATCGGCTTCATGACCCATATGTGCGTGACATTCACAGCCGAGGGAGCCTTTCTGCGCGGCAACCAGCCAACCGTCGTGGCCGATGCCTGCGCCACACGCCCCTTGCGCAGTGCCGTGGCAGGTGTAGAGGCAGAGCAGCTGCATCATTGCGCGCTGGCGACCATTGCCGATTTGTATGGTGTCGTCGTCCCCTCGGGCGCTGCGCTGCACTGAAGTTTGGCGGGATCCGGTGGCTCCGGTGGCTCTAACTGAGCACTTAATCTGAAGCCCAACCGAACAGGTGCGCCGGATTTTTCACCAGCACCTGTTGCTGCTCAGTGTCATCCATCAGCCAGTGCCCCATGTCCTGTTGGATGGTCTGGGTCGGCACCGTTCGAAACTGACTAGGCTCCAAGGCCGGGACGCCAGCATCCCTGGCTGTATGCGGCCAGTCACTGCCCCACAGTATTCCGTGTGGAGCATGGCTCACCAGATGTCTTGCCCAGGCGCGGGCCCATTGCGCATCCGCCAGACGATAAGGTGCGGAAAGCTTGACAAATATGCGGCCACTTTCAGCAAGCCGCAGCAGCAATCCGTCATCTTGAGAGGCTGCAGCCGAGAACGGCACCATTGCGAAATGGTCCAGGACAAAGGACCCCGGCAACCGACTCAGGTGCGTGCTCACGGCTTGCAGCACCGGATATGCCATATACAGCTGGATACTCCAGCCCAGGTGGCAAACGCGTTCACTCCAATAAGAGAGTTCGTTGCAAGCCGAGGCGACGTCTTGGTTGCCCGAGCTTTGCAGATTCACGCGGATTGCTCGCACACCTGCTGCATGCCAGACCTTCAGCTGAGCTTCGCTGACGTCGCGCGGTGCTACGGCCACGCCACGCGCACTGTCGCCGAGCTCGGCCAGGGCATCCAGCAGGCACTGGTTGTCAAACCCGTAAACGCTTGGCTGCACCAGCACCACGCGCTGCATGCCTATGGCCTGCAAATGTTGCCGCAGCGCCTGCACAGATGCTTGATGCGGTGTGTAGTGCCGCATCGGATCCATGGAATATTGCTGCTGCGGCCCGAATACATGGGTGTGCGTGTCGCAGCGGAAAGCCGGAGGCCCTGCCTCCGTCCTTGAACTTCGCTCAACTAGCTCCATGACTTCGCCTTGCCCGGCATCACAGTGTCAACGCAGCGATACGCTGTGCCAGCTTGCGGCCTGTGGCAGCCGTGCCGAGCTGACCGCCGACATCGCGCGTGGCCTCGCCATGCTCGACAGCCTGGCCTGCACAGGTGACGATGGCCTCGCTGGCCCGCACAAAACGCATGTCATTGCTGCGCTGACCGTACCAGTTCAGCAACTGGCTGGCCGACAAGATCAGCGAAAACGGATTGGCAATGTCCTGGCCTGCGATGTCCGGCGCAGATCCATGAGCCGCTTGCCCCATCGCATATTGCTGGCCGGCATTGACGGAGCCTCCCAGGCCCAGACTGCCGGACAGCTCGGCCGTCAGGTCAGAGAGGATGTCACCGAACATATTGGTCGTGACGATGACGTCGAAGCGTTGAGGTGCACGCACCACATGGGCCATCATCGCGTCGACGATGAACTCGTCAACTTCGATCTCCGGGAAATCCTTGGCGACACGCTGACATTCTTCAATGAACATGCCATCGCCCAGCTTGAGCACATTGGCCTTGTGGACGATGCTGACATGCTTGCGTCGGCGTTGGGCCAGCTCGAAGGCCGAGCGTGCCACGCGTGCGCAGCATTCGCGGGTGATCCGGCGAAGAGAGACGACCACGTCGGGCGTGATCAGCATTTCGCTACCGCCCGATGCAATGTTGCGATCTGCGTAGAAGCCTTCGGTGTTCTCACGAACCACGACCAGATCGAAATCATCCACCTTGTGTGGCACGCCAACCCAGGTTCGCGCAGGCCGGATGTTGGCAAACAAGTCCAGCTCCTTGCGGAAGAACTTGGAAGGGTTGATCTCGCCCTTGGCTTCGTCCTTGAAGTCATAGGTGGCCATGGGACCGAGCATCAGGCCATCGGCGGCCTTGACCTTGGCCAGAAGTTCCGGCGTGACCGTCGCACCATATTTGCGCAGGCTTTCGTGGCCGGCGATATCGTGGTCAAGGGCCAGATTCAGATCAAACTTATGAGATACAGCCTCCAGCACCTCCACTGTGGCGGCCATGGTTTCCGGGCCGATTCCATCGCCGGGCAATACAACCAGTTTCATACTCAACTCTCTTTTTTCAACGCTTAGTCAATCAATACGGAAGTGCTTCGGACCAGTTGCCGGTATTTGGCGATTTCCTTGCGGACAAAGGCATCCACCTCCTGCGGCGTATAGCTTTTGACCAAAGTGCCTTCTGCCTCGAAGCGTGCCTTCAACGCGGGCTGCTGCACGATCTGGTTGATTCGTTGCGACAGCAGTTGCACCACCGGCGCCGGCGTCTGCCTGGGCGCGAAGTACCCACCCCAGAGGCTGAATTCGAAGCCCGGAAATTTCTCTGCAACCGTGGGCACCCCCGGCAGCGCCGCGATGGGCTCCAGGCCGGTGACCGCCAATGCCCGCACCTTGCCGCCTTTGATATGTGACAGGATGGATGGCGTGCTGGCCATGAAGAACTGCACTTGCGCTCCAATGAGGTCGGTGATCGCCTGGCCGGCTCCCTTGTACGGAATATGGACCATCTGCACTTTTGCGGCCTCTGCAAGGGCTGCAGCTGCCAAATGCCCCGGCGTTGCCGTACCGGACGAAGCGTATGCCACCTTGCCCGGCGCTGCCTTGGCAGCGGCGATCAGGTCGTCCAACGATTTCCATGGCGCGCCGGCGGGAACCGCCAGCACCAGCGGAGAGTCGCCAACCAGGGCCACGCCTTGCAGATCCTTCAGACTGTCATAGCCTGGGCTCTTCATGGCTGCACCGTTGATGGCGATCTCTCCGGTCTGGCCCAGCAGCAGTGTCAGTCCATCGGCTGGAGCGCGCACCACCATGCGTGTACCCAGCGCTCCACTGACGCCAGGACGGTTGTCAACGATGACAGATTGCCCAAGTACCTTGCCCAGATTGTTGGAAATCAGTCGTGCGAATACATCGCCCTGTCCTCCTGGCGCATACGGAACGACAACAGTGACTGGCCGTCCCGGAAAGCCTGCCTGCGCTCTTGCCATGCTCGCGGCCACCGCTGCAGAGCCAGCGCAGATGGCAGCCAGCAACTGTCTTCTCGACACCAAGACTGATGGGTCGTGGGATAGCAACATGCTCAGAGCTCCATGCCGGGCTTGCTTGCCACAGCTTTCCATTTGCCCAACTCATCGTGAAGTTCCGCGGCAAAGGCTTTCGGGCTCAGGGAAATAGGCGTTGCGCCTTCATGCTTGAGACGCGAGCGCACTGGCTCAGCGGCGGCGGCTGCATTGACGGCCTGATTGAGCTGATTCACGATATCTGGTGACACCCCGGCTGGCGCAAGCACACCCCACCAAGTGGTCACGTCATAGCCCTTGATCCCGGCTTCTGCCATGGTGGGCACCTGCGGAAACAGGCTGGAGCGCTGCGCACTGGTGACGGCCAGAAGCTCCAGCTTGCCGGTCTTGAGGTGCGGAAGAATGGTCGGCACCGTGGCAAAGAATGCATCCACACGACCTGCCAGCAGTTCCAGCGCAGCGGGGCCGCTGCCTTTGAAGGGGACATGCGTCATTGGAAGCGTCGCCTGCTGCCTGAAAAGTTCGCCAGACAGGTGGTTGATGCTGCCTGCGCCAGCTGAGCAGTAATTGATGCCGCCTTCGCGTGTTTTGGCAATCTTTGGCAGATCCGCGACCGACTTTGCCCCCAGAGCCTTGTTGGTGACCAAAAGCAAAGGCCCACGACCGATCATTGCCACCGGAGCAAAGTCAGCTTCCGGCTTGTAGGGCAGTTTGGGATCAATGGCTGCGTTCGTCGCGAAAGTGGATGTCGCAAACAGCAGCGTGTAGCCATCGGGCTTGGCTTTTGCCACAAAGTTCGCACCTATTGAGCCGCCTGCCCCACCCTTGTTGTCAACGACAACTGGTTGGCCAAAGCAATTTGACAACTGGCTGGCAATGTCACGTGCGATGCTGTCTGTACCACCACCCGCCACAAAAGGAACAACCAGCGTGATGGGACGCTCGGGCCACTTTCCCTGAGCTGCTGCCGAGTTCACCAGCATCAATCCAGCGGCAGCGGCGAGCCACGCTTTTCTGAAATCACCCAAGCCTTGCATTTCGTCTCCGTTTCTTATGTTCTGGACGAATGATCAGTGATTTAATTAATGCAGTAAATTGCAAAAAATCTTCTCATTGATGCGTTTTTCAAATGAATTTCGACATTGCTGATCTCAAGGCCTTTGTGGCTGTGGCGGAGCTGGCCAGTTTCAAGCGCGCAGCCGAGCTGCTGCACATCTCCCAACCGGCCTTATCGAGACGGGTCGAGAAACTGGAGCAAGCCTTGTCGCTCAAGCTTCTGGAGCGCACCACTCGCAAAGTGGAACTCAATGCCATGGGACGTGTTTTCTTGCCTCGTGCCCAGCATGTGCTGGCCGAACTGGAGGCCTCGTTGATAGGGATGACCGAGCTTAACGAGCGGCTGCACGGTCTGGTGACCATTGCCTGCATCCCTTCTGTCGTGGATACGGTGGTGGCAAGCGCCATCCATCAGATCAAGAAGCAGTTCCCACGCATTCGGCTGCGCATCCTGGATCAACCTGCTGCAGACATCCTGCTGACCGTGGCGCGCTCCGAAGTGGATTTCGGAATCGGCTATCTCGGAGCCAGCGAGCCTGACCTCGACTTCGAAGAACTGGCTTCGGAGTCCTTTGTGCTGGCCTGCCGCAAAGACCATCCTCTGGCCACCCGCAGCAGCATTTGCTGGAGTGAGCTGGCACATCAGGACTGTGTCACCCAAGCGCAAGGCAGCGGCAATCGCCTGCTCATCGACCAGGCTCTGTCAAACACCGTCACCCGACCCCATTGGGTATGCGAAGTCCAACATGTCCCCAGCCTGCTCAGCCTGGTTCGGCGCGGGGTGGGCGTGGGCGCAGTCCCTCAGCACGCAATCAGCGGGACCGATCTCTGCGGCATCCCGTTGGTAGAGCCGCAGGTACTACGCAGCATCGGTTTGATCTCGCGACGGGGCAAGGCACTTTCTGCCATGGCTCAGGAGCTCCAGAGGGCCTTGCGACTGGTTCATATCCAGCAGTTGAACTGAGCGCAAAGCTGTGAGTAGTTGAATGCCTGATTGGAGCTGCCGGTGTAGCGGCTATTCCTCGCCCAAGCCTGCTCTCCTTCTAGGCTGAGCGGGCAGGCCCGTCATTCCTGCGCAAATTGGGCTTGACCTTGAACCAAGCTTCAAGCTTACGCTTGCGTCATTCCCGGTCATCAGGGCTGGTGAAACTCTTCATCAAGGAGCAGGAATGAAGACCATATTGGGCGCCAACGGGCAGATCGCCACCGAGTTGGCGCGCGAACTCAAGCGCAACTACACCGATGAGCTCAAGCTGGTAAGCCGCAGGCCGCGCAAGATACATGACTCGGACATGCTCGAAGCCGCCGACCTGCTCGATGCCGAGCAAACAGCCAGAGCCGTTCAGGGCAGCAGTGTGGTCTATTTCACCGCAGGCCTGCCTCCCGATACCCAGCTTTGGGAGCAGCAGTTTCCGACCATGCTGCACAACGCCCTGGCGGCCAGCCGCGCTGCGGGGGCCCCATTTGTCTATTTCGACAACACCTATATGTACCCGCAGGACGCACAGCTGCAGACCGAACAGACGGCATTCGCCCCCATGGGGCGCAAAGGCAGGGTGCGCGCCGCCATGGCCGAGATGGTGCTGTCCGAGATGGCACGCGGGGAGATCCCCGTGCTGATCGCGCGGGCGCCCGAGTTCTACGGCCCGGCCCAGACGCAGAGCATTACCAACACCTTGGTGATTGACAGGCTCAAGGCCGGCAAGACACCGCTGGCCCCGGTGCGAGACGACCGTCTGCGCACCCTGATCTGGACGCCCGATGCCAGCCGCTCACTGGCTTTGCTAGGCAACACGCCCGACGCTTACGGCCAGACCTGGCATCTGCCATGCTGGGACGAGAGGCTAAGCTACCGCCAGTGGCTGCTCATGGCCTGCGAGATTTTCGAGCACGAACCTTCCTACCGGGTGCTGAGCAAATGGATGTTGCAGACGGTTGGACTGTTTTCAAGGCCGGTGAGCGAACTCCGCGAGCTTTTGCCTCGCTACGCACAGGACAATCTGTTCGATTCGGACAAGTTCAAGCGCCGCTTTCCCGGATTCGAGATCACCAGCTACCGCCAGGGACTGGAGCAGATTCAACAGGAATGCAAAGCAGCCTAGCCAACCCGGCCCTGCCGAGGCAAGCCAAAAGGCTGCAGTGCAACAGCCTTTGGCCCGGGTTTGTCAATAAGTCGTCCAGCCGCCGTCGGTTGCGTAGGCCGCGCCGGTAATGTTGGATGCCTCGTCGGACAGCAGGAACAGCATGATGGCAACCTGCTCGGCCGGTGTGGCATCACGCTTGTGCGAGTCTGCCGCTTGCAGCAGGCTACTGGTCTTCAGCATGCTCATGCTGGGACCGCCGCCGGCATCCTTCATCTTGCGCGTAACCAACTCCAGCGCGCGCGCCACCATGGGCGTGGCCGTCTGCGCCATGTTCACGGAGTTGATGCGAATGCCGTTGGCCGCATAGTCGATCGC
>NZ_JBKFBC010000012.1:0-10731 GCF_053345995.1 Comamonas sp. C24C
GCGATGGCACTATGTGGCGCTTCGTCTCTGGCAGCGCCCGATTCCAGGGCGGTCAATGAACCGTTGAGCATTCAGCGCCAGATCTTCGGAAGTGGCGAGCAAGGCGTGACGGGATCGCAGCAAGCCGAGCCGGTGGGTGACTATGGCGTCTGGCATGTGCCCCAGTACCTGCCCGGTTACCCGACGGCAGCAACGATATGGCCTCGCGCCATCCCTGTGAAGTGCAAGGACAGGCAGTGCGATGGCTATGTGATCACCCCGCAGATGGGGCCAGGTGAGTACCTGTTTTTCGTGCCCACGAGCGAGTAGACCGCCCAAAGCCATCACAGCGCAACAGCACCTCCATTGCGCTGACCGTCAGTCAAGCAACCAGGGCGGGCTCACCCTCCTTGGTTGTTTTTGCATCGCGCAAATACGCTCTCACCGGGTACTGACAGCAGCAACCCGCATACCTTCAGGCAATGCAAGCCAGGCGAGGCAGCACGCCAGAGTTCATTCGGCGCCAGGTGTTTTTTGCCAGAAGAGCGCCTGAGGCAATTCCAGCGCCCCAATATGGGCTACAATCCGCCTCCCCATGGACAAGCGCCAGGGCCCAGGAATCCCATGCTTTCAAGGCATGTCCCTGATTCCGGGCATATCCGGCCCAGAGCTAGCTTCACTAGCGCAGCCTCCTTTCTCCGTGTGAGAAAGCGGAGCATCCAATACGCCACAGACACCTGTCTTTCCCGGCTTGATAAGGCTGGGCTGGTCTTATTCGCTCATTTTTTGAAGTTGCACAGCCGCTGTGCATAACTTTGCCCAATCTGGTGCATCCACCTGCTTCCGGATCTCATGTCTGGTCGGGATCGCACCCTTGCCCCCTACAGATGTCGATTCGCTCCGAGCGAGCTGCGCACGCCTGCCTCCAGGATCTTTTCCCTCTCAAAGATCTGTTTTGAGCACCACCAAAGCTGGACTGTCAGCCAGACCTGTCGCTGTCAATCCTCGCAAGCCTGGCTTGATTCAAATCATAAAAAAATCGCTGTTCATGACAGCGATTTTTCCACAGTTCATGTGGACAAGATTGTGGACATTCAGTGGAATCCTGGTGACAAAGGCTCACAAGCCCTTGTGCTTACAGCCCGAAAGGTAGGTTGCCTTCAAATCAGGCAACTGCAACCCAGGGGTTAACCCTTAAGCTTTTCAGAGCTGACGCCGAATCACCATACGCCCCGACTCGGTGATATGCCAATGCTTCTCTGCATCCTGCTCCACCAGCCCCCGCTCCAGCAGGCGCCTGGAGAGATACTCCTTGGCCGCAGACCACAAGGAGACATCCTCGCCCAGCTCCAGCTTCTTGAGTGTTTCCAATTCATCGACCGTAGGTTCATACACAGGTGCGCGATAGACTGCGGTTTGCATGGTGACTTCTCCTAAGCTCGTGCGATGACTGGCCGCTTCGGCTCCGAAGCGCCTGAGATCCAAGATAAACCTGTCATCCGCGACACGCAATAGTTACCCGCCTGCTTTACCTTTATTCACCCAACCCATACCCCACCCTTACAGAGTTGGCAGCCTGACAACAGGCTGCCAACTCATTATTCAGGAGCGAACCACCTTTATGCTGTATGCGCTTGCCGTACTTTTTGCCTTTCAGCTACTGGGGGAGTTCCTGGCCCGCGTCACGGGCTTGCCTCTGCCCGGCGCGCTGATCGGCACCCTGCTTTTGCTGCTGGGCCTGCTGTTTTACAAACGCCTACCCAAGACACTGGAAGACACGGCTCAGGTGTTGTTGCAGAACATGATGCTGCTTTTCATCCCCGTCATTGCGGGCGTAATGCTTGAATTCGACCATCTGCGCCGCGAATGGCTGCCTTTTGTGCTGGCCTGCATCGCCGGAGCCGCCATCACATTCACCGCGACCGCCCTCACCTTCCGCTTCTGCCTGCAGCGCCAGCGCACTCGCAAGCCGGATGACGAGTCCGCCGCAAAGCAGGAGGCCAGCGTATGAGCACCTCACTGCTTGAACGTCTGCACACCGCCTGGCTGAGCCTGGCCGAAGGCTCGCCCCTGCCCTGGCTGGTGCTGACCATGCTGGTCTATATGGCGGCCATGGCCATCTACAAAAAAAGCGGCAACCGCCCCATGCTGATACCGGTGTTCACGGGCGTGGTCGTCATCGTCGCCATTCTGATGATTACGGGCACGCCTTATGCAACCTACCGCAGCGGCGTCTCCCTGCTGGGCCTGATGATAGGGCCTGCCACCGTGGCACTGGCCATCCCGCTATACGCCCAACGCGAACGCATCAGCCAACTGTGGCTGCCCATCAGCGTGGCACTGCTGGTGGGCTGCCTGGTCGCGCTGCTTTCAGCCCTGGGCATAGCCTGGGCTTTCGGCGGCTCTCAAGCCACGCTGATCGCCGTGGCCCCCAAGTCGGCCACCATTCCCATCGCCCTGCCCATGGCCGAGCGTTTTGGCGGAACACCGTCGCTGGCCGCCGTGGCCGTGGCCATTACCGGCATCAGCGGCACCATGATGGCGCCGCTGCTGTGCCGCGTCCTGCGTCTTCGGGACCCGGCGGTCCAGGGCTTTGCCATCGGGCTCACGGCCCATGCCATTGGCACGGCACGCGCCATTCAGCTCAACCCCACGGCCGGCGCGTTCTCCGCTTTGGCCATGGGCCTGAACGGCGTGGCCACGGCCGTGCTGATGCCACTGGTGCTGGCCATTACCCCCTGGATTTAAAAACAATAGCTACCAACGCTTTACACATAAGCGCTGAACGCCATTTTCACTAGGTTTTTCGCTCGCTGCGTCGGTAGGCTGCAAGCGCCCCCAGAATCATTGCCATGCCCAGCCACTGCACCGGCTGCGGCCTGGCGCCAAACCAGAGCAGGTCCACCAGCAAGGCCATGACGGGGTAGATGAAGGACAAGCCGGCGATCGCCTGCGCCTGCAGTTTTTGAAATGCCGTGTACATCAATGTGTACATCCAGGCCGTATGCACCAGACCCAGCACCAGCACCGCGCTCCAGGCCCTGGGGCTGAAGACCGCCTGGTCGCGCAGCTCCCGCACCCAGGGCAGCAAGCTCAGCGCTCCCGCCAGCATCTGTAGCATGGCAATCTGCGCCGGCGCGATCCGCTTGAGCCGCTGGGTGGCCAAGGTGGCCAAGGCATAAAGCCCGGCCGCCAGCAGCGCCAGCCCGATACCCAGCAATTGCCCTTGCGATGCTCCCTGGCCGGCCAGTCCCAGCAAGCCGCTGCTCAGACCCACGCCAACCAACGCCAAAACCAGCCAGGGCAGGCGATTGAGCGGTACCGGCTCACGCTGAAGCAGTGCTGCCAGCAGCAACAGCAAAAAGGGCTGCACGTGATAGACCACCGTGGCGATGGCAATGCCGCTGTATTCATAGGCACGGAACAGGCACAGCCAATTGACGATGAGCGCTGCAGCGCCAAGCAGCAGCCAGCCGCACTCGCGCCAGCTTAGCCGTGACCACTGACCCGACCACCCGACCCAGGCCGCCAGCCCCAGGCCGCCAAGCAAACAGCGCAGCCACACTACCCACAGCACGGGCAGGCCGCTTTCCACCACCAGCAGACCGATGGTGCCGGACAGCGCCATGGCAAGCATCATGCGCCAGGTGCCACCAGACGGCGGCGCAGCGGCCAAAGCCGGCTTGGAAGCCGGCGCTTGCAAATAGGAGGAAATCTGGGAAGTCATGACGGCATCGTCCGTCAATCACATTCATGCATCAATACATCCCGATTCCACTTACTATTGCTTGCCGATCAACAATCAAGTCGCCCCATGAGCACAGAACCCGGCCTGCTCCCTGAAATGCTGGTTTTCGCCAAGGTGGTGGAGCTGCGCAGCTTTGCCGCCGCTGCGCGCCAACTGGATCTGACCACCTCGGCGGTCAGCCGCAGCGTGGGACGGCTGGAAGCCCATTGGGGCGTGCAGTTGCTGCACCGCACGACCCGCTCCCTGTCCCTGACCGAGCTGGGTGCCGAGGTCTATGCCGCCTGCAGCCAGCTGACGCAGACGGCCAGCGATATCCACGCCATTGCTGGCCATTACAGCGGCGTGCCGCGCGGCACGGTGCGGCTGACGGCACCGACCATTTTTGGTGAAATCTGGCTCAGTGCCCAGCTGCCTGCGCTGCGCCGCCAATGGCCGGAGCTGGAGATCGCCGTCAGTCTCAGCGACCAGATGCAGGATCTGGCCCAGCAAGGTCTGGATCTGGCCATTCGCCTGACCCGCCCGGAACAGCTGCCACCCCATATGGTGGCGCGCGAGTTGCGTCAGGTGCGCTATATCGCCGTGGCCTCGCCCGCCTACCTCCAGGGCCTGCCCAAGCCGCCCGGCCATCCGCTGGAACTGGGCCGCCAGCATGGCGTTGCATGCATCACGCTGGGCTATGGCGACTTTCAGAGCCGGCTGCAATGGCTGCACGGCCAGGATCGCAGCCCGGTGCCTGCGGTGACCGAAGTCGCCGTTCACGCGCCTTTGTCCATGGACAGCAGCACGGGCATCATCAATCTGGCACTGCAGCACCAGGGCATAGGCCTGGTGGCAGACTTTGCCGCCCAGGCCGTGCTGAGCAGCGGCGCGCTGGTACAGGTTCTGCCCGACTGGCAATTGACGGGCAACTACGCGCCGCGCACTGCCTATGCGCTGTACATGCCTTCGCGTCACCTGCCGCTCAAGGTGCGGGCGCTGATCGACCACCTGGTCGAGGCAGGCCAGCGCCAGCGCTTCTGAAGATCCGGCGCTGCCGTCCACACAGGAGCAAGTTCTCCCCATCCAGGCACTACAAGCTTGTGGACAAGACTCGGCAGTGGGCGGGATAAGCAGATCAAGCCATTGTTTTCAAATGATTTTCAGGAGCCCGCCCATTTTTTAGGCAAACCACACCCTGCAGTACCCGGAACCCTCAAACTCTGCATTTCATAGCAGCTCAGGCAAGTCTGAATTGGGCTGCAGAGCAGTTCTCCCCAACAAATCGCTACAAGCTTGTGGACAAACCCCGGCAACGCCTTGAATAAGCGACCTAAGCCCCTGTCGGCATTGAATAATTCGATTGCTGATTATTTTTTAATCAACACACCATCGGCATCACCTGGCTCTCAGCGCAGCGGCCCTTGCCAATCGGCGAGGCGATAGGCACTGTCCCAGAACAGCCATTCCAGCCGGGCCGCATCCTTGTAAGCCGCATGCATGGCCGCGCGCGTGGTCTCGGTGGCCTCCTCGGCCAGGCGATCCACCGTGGCGCAGACGCCGCGCACCGCCGCATGAAACTCCTCGCTGGCATAGGTATCCACCCAGGCCTGATATGGATTGTCTTTGGCCGAGCGCGCATGAATGTCGCGCCCCACCTCGGCATAGATCCAGAAGCAGGGCAGCAACGCGGCCACGGCCACCGGGTAAGTGGCGCTCCAGGCCGTGGCCAGCAGGTAGCTGGTGTAGTGATGGCAGGCCGGCGTCAGCGGTGTGGCCGCAAACTGCTCGGGCGTGATGCCGAAATCGCGCATGAAGCCGCCATGCAGGGCGCGCTCCACCACCACAGCCTCATTGGCGGCATTGGCAAACTGCACCACGCCTTCGGCGTTATCGGATTTGGCCGCCGCCACGGCCAGCGCGCGGCCATAGGCGACGAGGTAATGCGCATCCTGAATCATGTAGTGGCAAAAACGCTCCCGGCTCAATGTGCCGGCCGCCAGCTCCTGGTTGAAGGGCAGCTCCAGGGTGCTTTGAAACAGCGCCTGATTGGCATTCCACAGGCTTTGGCTGAAAGACATGATTCGACTCTCCACTGCAAGAATTCATAGCAGCCAGCGCTTTGCTGACTGGGCAAGCAACCATTCTTGCTGAGATGCATGCTTTTGCAGCCCAAAGCCCGGCAGATATTCGGTCAAAGCTGTATTTCAAGGCTGGCGCTCTGGCTTGCGGCCAGCGGCTTCCTGCGCCTTGTGCTGCAGCCACTGACTGAACACCCGCAGCGCCGGCGAGGCTTGCGCCTCGGCCGCCAGCTCGGGAGTGACCAGATAGTAGGCGCGGTTGCCGCGCAGCGGCTGCGGGCAGGCGACGATGAGATCGCCACGTGCAATCTCCTGCTCGATCAGCATGGGCGGGATCAACGCCACGCCCAGCCCCTGACTGGCGGCCACGGCCAGCATGGAGAAGAGTTCAAGTCGCATGCCGTCGAGTGCACGCGGCGCATCGACATGCATCGCGTCGAACCACTGGCGCCAGCCCTGTGGGCGCGTGCTTTGCTGCAGCAGCGGCAGGCGCGCGATCACCTCGGGGCCCACCGGCAGCCAGGCACGGCCTGGATCGCGCTGCTGGGCCGTGGCCAGCAATTGCGGGCTGCACACGGGCACGACTTCCTCGTCCATCAGCCACTGCGCCTGCACGCCGGGCCAACGTTCCACCTGACCGGGCGTGCCCGCATAAAGAGCCGCATCGAACACGGTGTCGGCAAACAGAAAAGGCCGGGTCTGCACATCGATGTGGACGGTGATATCGGGGTGCTGCTGGGCCAGTTGCGGCAGGCGCGGCAGCAGCCAGCGGGTGGCAAAAGTAGGCACGGCCGCCAGATTGATGGGGCCGCCCTCGCCCTGGTGGCTCATCAGATCCAGGGTGTCACGCTCCAGCCCCTGCAGCCAGCGCCCGACCTGGGTGGCGTAATGCCGGCCTGCATCGGTGAGCAGCACGCCATGGCGCGTGCGCCTGAACAGGGCCAGCCCCAGAAACTCCTCCAGCGCAATGATCTGGCGCGAGACCGCGCTTTGCGTCAGCGACAGCTCCTGTGCGGCCTTGGTATAGCTGATGTGGCGGGCAGCCGATTCGAAGCAGGCCAGGGCCTGGGTGGAGGGAAGCACTCTGCGCATATTACGTATTCCTTCGGCGCATTCATAAAAAGCAGATCAAAGTCAAAACCTGATCCATTCAACTTATACATGCATTTTTCTCATCCATAGATGATTATTCATCGTTTGCCAGCCTCTATTTCGGCCACCTAAGATGTGTGCAAGCACTCAGGCGAGAAAGCGCCTGCAGCCCGACACCTTGCATTCAGGAGACGAACATGGCCAATGGCTACCAGTGGGACGACTGCTTCCAGCTCGACCAGCAACTGACCGAAGACGAGCGCATGATCCGCGACGCCGCACGCGAGTACTGCCAGGACAAGCTCAAGCCCCGCGTGCAAGCCATGTTCCGCAATGAATCGGTGGACATCAGCATCTTCCGCGAGATGGGCGAGCTGGGCCTGCTGGGCCCCACCATCCCCACGCAGTACGGCGGTGCAGGCCTGAACTATGTGAGCTACGGTCTGGTGGCGCGCGAGATCGAGCGTGTGGACTCTGGCTACCGCTCCATGGCCTCCGTGCAATCGTCCCTGGTGATGGTGCCCATCAACGAGTTCGGCACCGAAGCCCAGAAGATGAAATACCTGCCCAAGCTGGCCTCGGGCGAATTCATCGGCTGCTTCGGCCTGACCGAGCCCGACCACGGCTCCGACCCCGGCTCCATGGCCACGCGCGCCTACAAGGTCGACGGCGGCTATCGCCTCAAGGGCAACAAGATGTGGATCACCAACAGCCCTGTGGCCGACGTGTTCGTGGTCTGGGCCAAGGAAGTCTCCGAGGACGGCACCGTGGGCCAGATCCGCGGCTTTGTGCTGGAAAAGGGCATGAAGGGCCTGTCCGCCCCCGCCATCCACGGCAAGGTGGGCCTGCGCGCCTCCATCACCGGTGAAATCGTGATGGACGATGTGTTCTGCCCCGAAGAGAATGCCTTCCCCGACGTGCGCGGCCTCAAGGGCCCGTTCACCTGCCTGAACAGCGCCCGCTTCGGCATTGCCTGGGGCGCGCTGGGTGCGGCAGAGGACTGCTGGCACACCGCCCGCCAGTACACGCTGGACCGCAAGCAGTTCGGCCGCCCCCTGGCCGCCAACCAGCTGATCCAGAAGAAGCTGGCCGACATGCAGACCGAAATCACGCTGGGCCTGCAAGCCGCGCTGCGCGTGGGCCGCATGAAGGACGAGCACCAGAACGTGATCGAAATCACCTCTCTGGTCAAGCGCAACAACTGCGGCAAGTCGCTGGACATCGCCCGCATGGCGCGCGACATGCTGGGCGGCAACGGCATCAGCGACGAGTTCGGCGTGGCCCGCCATCTGGTGAACCTCGAAGTGGTCAACACCTACGAAGGCACGCATGATGTGCATGCGCTGATCCTGGGCCGTGCCCAGACCGGTATTGCGGCGTTTGCTAATTAACTCCCCCTGAGCGGCTACGCCGCTTCCCCCTCTCTCTTCGGGAGGGGGACGGCAGCTTCGCCGCTAGGCGGCTCTTGCTGGCTGCCCTTACCTCGGGGCGATGCCAACCACCGCTATTCATTTGTTAGCTAGTACCGCTTGATTTGTCTGGGTTTTGAATAGTTTTCAGCTCAGAACCCAGACAAATAAAGCGCAAGCAGCTATTTATTTCATTGTTTCGCTTTACGGGATCATCCGACATGAACGCAAGCTCCACCACTCCCACAGGCGCATTGGCAGGCATCAAGGTGCTGGATCTGTCGCGCGTGCTGGCGGGTCCATGGGCCACGCAGATGCTGGCCGATCTGGGGGCCGATGTGGTCAAGGTGGAGCGCCCTCTCGCCGGCGACGACACACGCCACTGGGGGCCTCCGTTCCTCAGGGACGACGCGGGCAACGATACGCGCGAAGCCAGCTACTTCACGGCCTGCAACCGCAACAAGCGCAGCATCACCGTGGACATGGCGCACCCCGAGGGCCGGGCGCTGCTGCAGCGCATGGCGCAAGAGGCCGATGTGGTGGTGGAGAACTTCAAGACCGGGGGACTTGCGCAATACGGTCTGGACTATGAGAGTCTCAAGGTGCTGAACCCGCGCCTGGTGTACTGCTCCATCACGGGTTTCGGCCAGGACGGCCCCTATGCCGAACGCGCGGGCTATGACCTCATGGTGCAGGCCATGTGCGGACTGATGAGCATCACCGGCCATGCCGATGGCGAGCCCGGCGGCGGCCCCTTGAAAGTGGGTGTGGCCGTGATCGATGTATTCACGGGGCTGTATGCCAGCAACGCCATCCTGGCCGCGCTCAACGCCCGCGACAACGCGAGAAATGGCAGCGGCCAGGGCCAGTACATCGATATGGCGCTACTGGATGTGGGCATGGCTGTGCTGGCCAACCAGGCTGCAGGTTTTCTGGCCACCGGCCAGGCGCCGGGCCGCGCCGGCAACACCCATCCCAGCTTGGCGCCGTATCAGGACTTCCCGACGCTGGACGGCAATGTGCTGCTGGCCATCGGCAATGACGGCCAGTTCGCGCGCTTTTGCGCAGCGATCGGCGAGCAAGCCTGGGCGCAGGATGCGCGCTTTGCCACCAATACCGCCCGCGTGCGCAACCGCACGGCGCTGCTTGAGCTGATGAAGCCGCAGATGCGCCAGCGCAGCACCGCCGACTGGATTGCGCTGCTGGAGGACAAGGCCGTGCCCTGCGGGCCCATCAACACCATCGCCCAGGCTTTTGACGACCCGCAGGTCAAGGCCCGGGGCATACACAAGACATTGCCGTCGAGCGCGGGCCATGGCATCTCTGCCATGGCCACCGTGGCCAGCCCCATGCGGCTGTCCGCCACGCCCGTGACCTACCGCAATGCACCGCCCGCACTGGGTCAGCACACTGACGAGGTGCTGCTGGAGTTGGGGCTGAGCCCTGCCGATCTGACGTTGTTGCGGGAGCGCGGCGCGATCTGACACCCTTTTCACATGGGCAGAGCACGGCATAGATCGGTGCCTGCCTTTCACACATCACACCAAGGAGACAAACATGTTCAAGTTCACCGCCACCGTCGTGGCCGCCCTCGCCGTTTGCGGCGCAGCCCAGGCGCAGAGCAACTACCCCAACAAGCCCATCAGACTGCTGGTGCCCTTTGCCGCCGGCGGCACGACCGACCTGATCGCCCGCATCATTGCCGAGCCTCTGAGCCGTGAACTGGGCCAGTCCGTGGTGGTGGAAAACAAGGGCGGCGGCGGCGGCAGCATCGGCGCCTCCGAAACCGCACGCGCAGCACCCGATGGCTACAACCTCGGCATTGCCACCGTCTCCACCACGGCGACCAATCCGGCCATCAACCCCAAGATTCCCTACAACGTGGCCACCGACTTCACGCCCATCGTGAACATTGCCGCCACGCCCAACATCATTGCGGCCAACCCCAAGTTCGCCGGCAAGGACTACAAGAGTTTCCTGACCGAGATCAAGAACCAGCCCGCCAAGTACTCCTACGCATCGCCCGGCCTGGGCTCCATCACCCACCTGATGATGGAAATGTTCAAGCTGGAAACCAAGACCGAGATGACCCACGTGCCCTACCGTGGCTCGGGCCCTGCACTCAACGACACCGTGGCCGGTCAGGTGCCGCTGATTTTCGACAACCTGCCCTCCACTCTGCCCTTTGTGAAGGAAAAGCGTCTCACAGCCCTGGTCGTCGCCGCTCCGCAGCGCATTGCAGCCCTGCCTGATGTGCCGACCTTCAAGGAAGTCGGCCTGCCCCAGGTCAACCGCATGGCGTACTACGGCATCGTCGGCCCCAAGAACCTGCCCAAGGACGTCGTGGCCAAGATCAACGCTGCCGTGCGCAAGGCCGTGCAGGACCCCAACGTGAAGAAGCGCATCGAGGAAAGCGGCTCCATCATCATGGCCGACACCCCCGAAG
>NZ_JBKFBC010000012.1:10967-72165 GCF_053345995.1 Comamonas sp. C24C
GATACCCACCAGGGCGCTGGTGCCGGACTTGTTGGGAATGTCCATGCTCACGCGGTCATACATGGCCACGGCATAGACATCGGTGCGCTTGGACAGGAAATGGTCGTAGCCCAGGCTGACCGTGGTGCGTGTGCCGCTGACGTTGCCCACTTCCGACTTGGTGCGTGCAGCCGCTGCCTTGAAGGTACCAGGCGTGCCGCTGACGGGGATGTCCAGACCCAGCGAGTAGGTGGTGTTCTCACGATCCTGGGCGTTGATCTTGGCCTGGCCGTAAGTGGCATAGAGCTTGGCCACGCTGAAGTCGTAGCTGCCACCCACCATCCAGTTGCTCTTGGTCGGCATCACTGCCAGCGATACCGGGTTGTTGATCTGCGCACGCTCGTAGAACGCGGTCAGGCTCAGCGGTCCGCCCGAGTACATCAGGTTCAGGCCCACATTCTTCTTGCCCTTGTTGCCGCTGCTGGTCTGCTCGCCGAACTGGTAATGCACATTGGCCCTGAGACCGCCGAAACTGGGCGTGGAATACAGGATCTGGTTGCTCCAGCCGGTGTTGGAAGCCGTGGTCAGGCTGTCCGTTCCCCAGGCCGCAGTCGTCATATTGGCATGTAGCACCAGCGGCGAGACCGTGAAGGAGTCGCCAAACGGATTGGTCAGCACCGTGGGCAGAAAGTTAGGCGCCAGGCCACGGCCCAGGCTCACGCGGCCAAAGCTGCCAGCCAGACCCACATTGGCATCACGCGAGAAAAAGGGGTCGGCATCAAAGCGGCCGGGGGTGCCGGTATCGGCACGGAAAAAGCTCGTGATATTGAAGTCGGCCTTGAGGCCGCCGCCCAGATCCTCCACGCCCTTCACACCCCACCAGGAAGTGGTCAGACCGCCGGAGCCGACCGAGGCCACGCGCTGCTGGCCTGCCAGCTTCATGGAGCCGGCATAGCTGTCGATCGTGCCGGTGAGCTGCACGGAGCTCTGGGCCTGGGCCGACAGGCTGGCCGCAGCCAGGGCGATGGTGGTGAAGGTAGCGGCAAACGCTTTCATGGGTGGTTTCCTCTCTAAAAAAGTTTGAGACAAACCACCCATGCAAGAGTCAGGCCAGTTTTGTATACAAAACTAGGACTTCAAACGAAAGCTGTCGGCCAGCTTCAGCATCATGAACAGCCAGAGCGCGCCGCCCAGCGCAATCAGCAGGCCACCAACCAGACCGATATCCGTCATGCCCCATTGCTGGCTGACGATGCTGCCCAGCAGTGCGCCGCCACCAATACCGATATTGAAAATGCCCGAGAACATGGACATGGCCACATCGGTGGCATCGGGCGCCAGATTCAATACCTTGGACTGCATGGACAGCGCAAAGCAGATCATGGCAATGCCCCAGACCGAGCTTTGCAGATACAGGCTCCAGACATGCGTGCTGCTCATGACCAGCAGCAGCAGGCTCAGTGCCAGCACGCCTATGGACGCCAGCAAAAAGCCGCGCGGAAAGCGCATGCCGAACCAGCCGAACAGCACGCTGCCCACAATACCCATGCCGCCATACAGCAGCAGCACGGCCGTGGTCACATCGCCGGCGTGGCCGGCAATGTCCTGCACAAAGGGTTCGATGTAGCTGTAGGCGGTGAACTGACCGGTAATCACCACCACCAGCAGCACATAGATACCGACCAGGGCCGGGCGCCTGAACAGCATGGGCACACTGGACAGTGAACCGGCGTTCTCGCTGGGCAGCAGAGGCAAGAGCTTGCCCAGCACCAGCATCACCGCCGCTGCCACCCCACCGATGGCCAGAAACGTCATGCGCCAGCCCAGCCATTCACCCACGATGCGACCCAGCGGAATGCCCAGCACCATGGCCACGGAGGTGCCCGTGGCCAGCAGGCTCAGCGCCATGGCCTTCTTGCCCGGCGGCGCCACGCGCACGGCCAGCGAGGCCGTGATGGACCAGAACACCGCATGCGACAGCGCAATGCCGATGCGGCTGATGACCAAAGACGCATAGCTCCAGGCCACGCCCGAGAGCAGGTGGCTGAGCACAAACACCGCGAATACGCCCATCAGCAGCTTGCGCCGTTCCACCTTGCGCGTGAGCAGCATGAAGGGCAGCGAGGCCAGCGCGACCACCCAGGCATAGATGGTGAGCATCAGCCCCACCTGCTCCACCTGCATCTCGAAGCTGGCGCCAATGCTGCTGAGCAGACCGACGGGCACGAACTCGCTGGTGTTGAAGACAAAAGCGCCCAGCGCCAGCGCAATGACGCTGAGCCAGGCCTGGGCGGGGGATCGGGCAGGAGATATCGAGGTGGAGGTCGGAGAGGCTAAGGGCTCTGTCATGAATTTGCAGCTTGCTGCAACGCAGCATAAAGACCGAATTGTGCGCGCCCATGCGTCAAACGGGGCGCGCAGTCCGCTTATTCCGCAGCCATTGCAGGGACGAGGGCCTGCCTGCGCTTCTGAATGAGCCTGGCCAGCAGCACCAGAACCAGTGCAATATTGAAGGCCAGCACCAGCATCGCCTGCCAACTGCTGCGATGCAGCAGATGGAGCAGCTCAAACGGCAGGTACACGGTGCTGGCCAATACGCCGAACCACTCGCCCCAGGCCTTGTCCTGCCACAGACCCCAGGCCTCGATGAAGCGCACGGCTGCATAGAGACAGCCAAGCAGCACCAGCGTACTGACCGGCGTGACGTTGAGGGCATCCGCGGCCTGCAGCAGCAGGGCCGGATAGCGTTGCTGAGGCGACAGGCCCATATGGCCGATCAACTCCAGCACCAGCCGGTGGATATCATGGTGCAGCAGACTCAGCACGCCCCACAGCCCCAATAGCGCCGCCACGCCCTTGGTGGCCTCGAACACGGCCATGGCCTTGACCGCAGTGCGCAGTGACGACTGTGAACTCATGGGCGTTTCCGTCGCTGAAAGCACCACTATAGAAACAACTGCCGGATAGTGCTTGCGCTTAACTTATGCAGACACGCGCCGCCATCCGCGGCAGCTCAAGTGCCCCCCGGGGCGCTTGCGCCCCAGGTAAAGCTCAGGCCCAAGCTGCCGCAGAATCAATAGGCCACCGTGAAGCGCTCACGCACATGGAGGCCCTGCTCCAGTGCATCGATCAGCGCCACGGCCAGGTCTTGCACCGAAATATCGCCGGGCTGACCGTCAGCCTGCATCAACGGCTCGTCCTTGCCCGTGCGGTACTCGGCAGTGCGGCCCCTGGATTGCGCAGCCGAGCCGCTATGAAAGCCCACGGCCGGGCTCAGCATGGTCCAGTCCAGAGCGACTTCCTTCTGCAGCTCGGCGAACATGTCGCGCGCCGCCGAGGCGCCGGGCTTGATGAACGCCGGAAAGTCGGGCGAATCCACCAGTTGCTGGCCATTCACGTACAGGCTGCCGGCGCCGCCCACAACCAGATAGCGCTTGATGCCCGCAGCCTTGACACCTTGCACGATGGCACGCGAGCCCTGCATGAAATCGTCATAGATATTGGGGTTGTTCCAGCCCGCGTTATAGGCGCTGACCACCGCGTCGCAGCCGGTCACTGCGCGCTGCACCTCGTCGGCATTGAGCACATCGGCCTTGACGAACTGCACATGCTCGCGTGCGGCAGCAGCTTCGGGCTTGCGTACCAGGGCCACGACTTCATGACCGCGACGCAGCAGCTCATCCAGCAATCCGGCACCGACAAAACCCGTGGCGCCAATCAATGCAACTTTCATGGAGAAACTCCTTGTATCTTCAACAGGGCTAAAGATTAATCGGCATTAATCGCGAGAAAAACCCCCTTCAGCCACCATAACCTTGAAGCAGCACTTCAAAATAGCCGGATGGAAGATTTTAGACGCATGGCCATTTTTGCCGCCGTGGTGGAACGCGGCAGCATGAGCGCGGCCGCCCGTCAGCTCGACATGACGCCCTCGGCGGTCAGCCAGCACATCCGTCAGCTGGAGCAGGAGGCCGGCCTGACACTGCTGCACCGCTCCACGCGCCAACTCACGTTGACCGATGCCGGCCAGCGCTTCTACATCCAGTGTGCCGCCATGTGCGAAGCCGCCAGCCGGGCCCGCGCCGAGCTGGCCGCCGAGCATCAGCGCCCCAGCGGCGAGCTGCGTCTGGCCGCCCCGGCCGGCTTTACCCAACATGCTGCCCCGGCGCTGGGCAAGTGGCTGGCCATGCATCCTGAGTTGCGGCTGCGCCTGCTGATGGACGACGCCCCCATAGACCTGATCCAGGCTCGCGTGGATCTGGCGCTGCGCTTCGGCAATCTGCAGGACTCCAGCTGGGTGGCCCGCCATCTGGGACGCAGCGCCACCGTACTCTGCGCCTCGCCGCATTGGATCAAGGCCCACGGCAGCACGCCCCGACACCCCGGCGAGCTGGCGCAGCTGCCCTGGCTGGAGATGAGCCGCAGCGACGATGCCCAGGCCGACTTTCTCTGGCGGCACCAGGGTACGGCCCAGGAGTTCCGGCTGCAGGTGCGCCCGCTCATGGTCAGCAACCACCGCAGCGCCGTGCAGCAGTTCTGCGAAGCGGGTCTGGGTCTTGCCCTGCTTTCAGCCCATGACGTGGCAGCCAGTCTGGAGTCTGGCAGACTGGTGCGCCTGCTGCCCGACTGGAATATGGGCATGCTGGACATCTGGGCCGTCACCGCCAGCCGCGACACCCTGCCCGCCAAGGTGCGCGAGGCCATCGAGGTGCTGCGCGAGTATTTCGGTCAGCTCCAGGGCATGCAGAACTAGCGCAATCCTCAGGCATGCAAGGATCTGGTAGCCATCCAGGTCTGCCGCCCAGGCGCTGGATGCAAAAAAGCCTGCAAATGCGAGGCATCTGCAGGCTTTGCAAAACAGGCCACACCACATGGCCCTGCGCACTCAAACCATCATTTCAGATCGATAGGCGTCTTGTTGCCGTTCACATAGCGGCTCAGCGTATAGCTGGGGTTCTTCATTTCGCCGTTCTTCTCGAACTGGATCTTGGAGGTCACACCCGAGAAGTCGGACTTCTGCAGGAAGGGGATATAGACCTTGGGGTCCCAGGAGTTGGCACGCTTCATGGCGTCGGCCAGCAGCATGGTGCCGTCATAGAAATAGGGGCTGTAGACCTGGAACTGGCCCGGATACTTGGCGTCATAGCGCTTTTTCCACTCCGTGCCGCCAGGCATCTTGGCAATGGAGGCACCGCCGTCGGCGCAGACCACATTCTCCAGCGGCTTGGCGCCTGCAGCCACCTTGGCCAGCTCGGTCACGCAGATGCCGTCGCCGCCGAACATCTTGACGTCATTCATGCCCAGCTGGGCCATCTGGCGCAGCATGGGGCCGGCCTGACCGTACATGCCGCCGTAGAAGATGGCATCGGGCTTCTTGGCCTTGATGGAGGTCAGAATGGCCATGAAGTCCGTGGCCTTGTCGTTGGTGAACTCGTTGGCAACGATCTTGATGCCCTGCTTTTCGGCATCCTTCTTGAACACATTGGCCAGACCCTGACCATAGGCCGTGCGGTCGTCGATCACGGCCACGTTCTTGAGCTTGAGGTTCTTGGCCGCATAGGTGGCCAGTGCAGCACCCAGGGCGTTGTCATTGGCGATCACACGATAGGTGGTGTTCCAGCCGGGCTTGGTCAGGTCGGGGTTGGTCGCCGCGCCCGTGATCATGGGAATGCCGCAGTCCTGGAATACCTTGGACGACGGAATCGCCACGCCGGAGTTCACAAAGGCCACGGCACCAGCGACCTTGTCATCGCAGAGCTTCTGCGAAGCGGCCGTACCCTGCTTGGGATCGGCCACATCGTCTTCGGCCACCAACACGAACTTGACCTTCTTGCCGCCGATTTCCATGCCCTTGGCGTTCAGGTCCTCGATGGCCATGCGCACGCCGTTTTCATCGTCCTTGCCGAAGTGAGCCTGAGGGCCGGAGGTCGGGCCGATGTGGCCGATCTTGATGATCTGCTCCTGGGCCATCACCCCGCCTGCCATACCTGCTACGACTGTCGCGATACACAACTTGCCAAAATTCTTCATTGCGCACTCCACTCGGTTGAGACAAGACGCAACCTTATGCCCCACGGCAGGCAATTGGCAATGAGGCAATCACATAGGTGCAGGGAGTGCTACACCGGCACAACAATCAGTGTTTTCAGGGATCGGCAAGTGCGCCGGGCTGTGCTGGAAAAAGCCGCCGCCACCCATGCTCGCGAAATGGCAGCAGGACCCAAGAAGAACGCCCCAGACTGGGGCGTTCCTTTATCAACAACTGCCGCTCAGGCTGCCTTGGCCTGCAGGAATGCATCCACCTTGGCATGCTGGTCCAGCGTACTCAGGCAGGCATGGGCCACTTCCACGCCCTTCTTCACGAAGTGCTGGCGGAAGAACTCCACATGATCGCCATGTTCGTGGAAGTCGCGCGGCGTCAGCACGGCGGAGAACACGGGCACTTCGGAGTCCATCTGCACGCGCATCAGCCCGTCGATCACGGCCGTGGTCACGAATTCATGGCGATAGATACCGCCGTTGACGATCAGTGCAGTGGCGATCACTGCATCGAAACGACCGCTTTGTGCCAGCTTCTTGGCCAGCAGCGGGATTTCAAAGGCACCGGGCACGCTGAAATGCGTGATGTTGCCTGCCTGCACGCCTTGTGCCTGGAGCTCGGCCTGGGCGGCATCGCGGGCCTGGTAGACCACTTCGGTGTGCCAGCTGGCACTGATGATGGCAATGCGGCTGCGGCCGGCCACAGCCTTCCAGGGCGTACCGTCGGAAGTCGCGTGAGTGGCAAAGTTCATGGAGATGGGGGTCTGATTCATGGTGGTATTTCCAGAAAATTCCAATGAATCAGGGCGTGCGCAAGAACACCTGCCCATGCGGCAGCGACAGCTACACCACGGACCAATGCTGCGCGATCTCTTTCATCCGGACTATGACCGTCGGCTCTGGCATCTCACCAGATCTGCTGACCCTGCAGGCTCTGGCGAGACTGCAGGCGCTCGCGGGCTGCTGCAGTCAATGCAAGGCATTGCCGCAGATACCGCCGGTGGGGAATTGCACCCCGCCCTGAGAACGCTGCTTTGCAGTGAACCTGAATTCACCACAAGACGAAGTCATTCTAGCGAGGCTTTGGCTGCGCTTTTGACAAAAGGGTCACTATGGCGTCAATCTGAAAAATCAAGATAAAACTGCCTTCATCTCCCGTCCACAAAGCGAAGCAAGCTCTCATTTGATGAGCACTTAGCATCATGAAGTCAACCCGGAGCAGCCGCCGGACGTTGAGAGCACAAAGCCTTGTTTCCACCCCCACCTCCAACCGACCCGCCATGAAGTCATCCCTGCAGGCAATGATGTCCACCTCCACACGCTGGGCCAGCATGGGGGCTTTGGCGGTGCTTTGCACTGCCTGCGCGGTTCCCGGCGAGTACGACTCCGGCTATGGCGGCAGCTACGGTGGCAGCTACGGTGGCAGCTATGGCTCCACCACCATCTACAGCACCCAGCCTGCTTATCCAGCCTATCCCGCCTACCCGGTGTACCAGGGCCAGGACCGCAATGACTGGGCGTGGCGCGAACGTGAACGCCGTCAATGGGAGCGCCAGCGCGAGCTGGAACGCGATCGCGCCCAGAACATGCGCGATCGCGAGCAATGGCAGCGTCAGATGGAGCGCGACCGCGCTCAGCAACAGCGCGATCGGGATCAGCAGCGCCGCGACTGGGATCGTCAGCAATCCCAGAATCGCCGCGATCAAGACCAGATGCGCCGCCAGCAGGAGCGCGAGCAGCAACAGCAATCGCAGCAGCACGAGCGTGACCGCATGCAGGCCGAACGCGATCGCCAGCAACAGGCCCGCGACCGCCAACAGCAAGACCGCGAACGTGAGCGCGATCAGCGCCAGCAGCAACGCCAGCGCGAAGGCCAGCAGCAAGGCTTTCCTCCGCGCGGTGACTGGCGCTGACCCGATGCTGCGGCACGGCACCGCTTCTGCTTTTCTTGCCGCCACTTCATAATTTGCAGGCACTCAAACGCCTTTGAAGGAGCGGTCATGTCAGAGCCCCTATCTCCCACCGTCATCATGCGCAAGCTGCCGCTGGGCTTGCTGCTGGGCTGGGCGCTGATCGCAGGCACGGCCCAGGCTCAGGTCATGCGCTGTGTCGATGCCAAGACTGGCGAGGTGACCTATACCAACGGCCGCTGCATCTCGGGCGAAATGAGCACGCAGATTCAGGCGGCGCAAAGCGCCGAGGAAATTGCCTCCGAGCGTGCCAATGCCAGCCAGGCGCGGGAGCGCAGCAAGGCCCAGATGGCGCGCGACGATGCCCAGCGCCGTCAGCGCGAAGAGCAGGAACGCAAGGAGCGCGAAGCCGCCGAGAAAGCCCAGGCCCGGGCCGGTGCCAATCTCGAAAACACGGCAGCCTGCCGCCAGGCCCGCGAGCGCTACAACGCCATACTGGCCGAAGCGAGCCCCGATCCGGCCACCTGGGGAGAACGCAGCCAGGCGGCTCAGGCCCAAATGGAGATGAGCTGCCTGGGCGCAGCCGCCTACCAGCAGCTGCAGCAAAGCCGGGCGCTGCAGCCCAATGCCATCAACCGCCCACAGTGGGGCTATGGCTATCCCAACCGCTACCCGCCGGCACGTCCCACTCCATCGCAGCCACCCGCCAAGATCGTCAACTGCAATGTCTTCCGCTGCTATGACAACCGCGGCGGCGTTCATCCGATACCGTAATCCCCCTGAGGCGCTGTGAGCCCTCCCCCAGGGAGCGGCAGCTTCGCTGCGCGGCGGTGCTTGCTTGCTGCCCAATGCCTGACCGCGCCAATTTTGGACGGTCCTGCTCTTGGCCCTGCCTAGCCTTGCAGGCCTTCGGTCACTGTGGGATAGCGCAGCCTGAGTCTCAACTCGCGCTTGAGCCGTCGATTCGAAAGCCGCCGCGACTCGCTCATGAAGCTCAGCAGACTTGCAGGCAGTTCGGTCTGCGCCTGCTCGCGTGAAATGCGCGGCGGCCTGGCCAGGCCGTAGAGATCGGCCGCCAGATCGAAGTAATCCCCCATCTTCAACTGCGTGTCGTCGCTGGCGTGATAGATGCGCTGCGCCTTGCCGCGCCACAGCGCAAGCAGGCAGGCACGCGCCAGGTCATCGGCATGAATATGGTTGGTATAGACATCGTTATCGGGCTTCAGCACGGCAGTGCCACGCTGCAGCCGGGTGCGGGGCGTACCGCCCTCCCGATCCGGGGCATAGATGCCGGGAATGCGCAGCAGGCTGGCCCGCAGACCCGAGCGCCCTGCAAAGCGCACCGCGAGCTCGGCATTCACGCGACGCTGAGCTCTGGCAGTCGTCGGCGCGACGGATCGGGTTTCGCTCACCCACTGCCCCTGGCAATCGCCATAAACGCCCGAGGTCGATGCATAGACCAGGCTGCGCGGCAGGCTGCGCAGGCTCAGTGCCCGCAGCAGCGCCGTGGTGCGGGTGTCCAGCCACCAGCGTTCATCCCCGGCAACTGGAGCCGGAGGCGGCGCCAGGTGCAGCACACGCGTCGCGATACCTGCCAGTCTGCGCAGGCTGGCCGGATCATCCAGATCCCCCCACAAAGGCCTCACGGCCTGGGCATGCAGCAAACCGGCCCGCTCCGGATTGCGGCTCAAGGCCAGCACCTGGACTGCCTGCCTGCCGCGGCCCGAAGTGAGCAGCAATCGGGACACGCGCTGACCCACATCGCCGTGGCCGACGATCAATAGACGTTCACGACGAAAGCGCGCTGGCAGCGCGCCCAATGGGCTTTGGTTTGAGGGCAAAATCGGGACCTGGTGCGTACAAGTTCTAAGGAGCCGCTGGCGTTGCTGCGACAGCAGCAGCGCCGACAAAAAGGCTGCCGGATACGCCTTCAAGGATAACCAAAACGTCATGACCGAGATTGCCCACGCTTCGTTTGAAATTACCGTCCAGCCCAGCGGACGTGCTTTTGCCACTCAGGGCGCTGAAACCATTCTGGCTGCGGCGATTCGTACCGGCGTCGGCCTGCCCTACGGTTGCAAGGACGGTGCCTGCGGCTCCTGCAAGTGCAAGAAGCTCAGCGGCGAAGTCAGCCACGGCACGCACTCGGACAAGGCTTTGAGCGCCGAGGAGGAAGCCGGCGGCTATGTGCTGACCTGCTGCGCCACACCCCACAGCGATGTGGTGCTGGAGTCGCGCCAGGTCACGGATGCCAGTTCCTTCCCCATCAAGAAGATGCCCGTACGCGTGGCTGCGCTCGAAAAGAAGTCGCATGACGTGATGCAGGTGCGCCTGCAGTTGCCGGCCAGCGAGAAGTTCCAGTACCACGCAGGCCAGTATGTGGAGTTCATACTGCGTGACGGCGCCCGCCGAGCCTATTCCATGGCCACCGCACCTCATGTCCAGGAGACGGCGCCCGGCATCGAGTTGCATATCCGTCACATGCAGGGCGGCAAGTTCACCGATCATGTCTTCGGCGGCATGAAGGAAAAGGAAATCCTGCGTGTGGAGGGCCCGTTCGGCAGCTTCTTCCTGCGCGAGGACTCGGACAAGCCCATCATCCTGCTGGCCTCGGGCACGGGCTTTGCCCCTATCAAGGCACTGATCGAGCATATGCGCCACAAGGGTATCAACCGCCCCGTCGCGCTGTACTGGGGCGGCCGCCGCCCCTCCGATCTGTACGACGCCAGCTGGATTGCCGAGCACACGGCCGCCATGCCCCAGTTCAGGTATGTCCCCGTGATCTCCGACGCCCTGCCCGAGGATGCCTGGACAGGCCGCACCGGCTTTGTCCACCAGGCCGTGCTGGACGACTTTGCCGACCTGTCCGGCTACCAGGTCTATGCCTGCGGTGCTCCCATCGTCGTGGATTCGGCTCGCGCCGCTTATACCAGCGAACGGGCCCTGCCTGCCGAAGAGTTCTACGCCGACGCCTTCACCTCCGAAGCGGACAAATAAGAGCGCTGTTTTTCGCAAACCCCGATGCATTCCATGACGCATCAGGGTTTACGCGCAATTTTCTTGCACAAGTAACCGCCAGTTCCGGAGCCGATGCAATTTTTTGCACAATAGAGCTCTATGAACCGTAGAAACAGCCTTCTCTCGGTCATGGCGGCCGTTGCTGCCTTGGCCTCTCCCCTCTCCCAGGCCCAAGAACCCATCCGTCTGATCGTGCCCTATGCGCCCGGTGGTCCGCTGGACATCACCTCCCGCGCTCTGGCAGAGCGGGTGCGCGATTCTCTGGGCGTCGTCATCATCGACAACAAGGCCGGTGCCGGTGGCAATATCGGCGCCGATGCCATTGCCAAGGCCCAGCCCGACGGCCTGACCATAGGCCTGGCCGCCACGGCCACGCATGCCGTCAACCCCTGGCTCTATACCAAGATGCCCTATGACGCAGGCAAGGACTTTGCCGGCATCACCCAGATGGTGCGCGTGCCCAATGTGCTGGTGATGAATGCCGCCAAGGCCGAGCAGCTCAAGATCCATAGCGTGGCCGATCTGATCACCTACGCCAAGGGCCATCCCGGCAAGCTCAACTACGGCAGCGGCGGCAATGGCTCCGCAGGCCATCTGGCCGGCGAGATGCTCAAGCAAAAGGCCGGCATCTTCGCCCTGCACGTACCCTACCGTGGCGCCAACCCCGCCCAGCTGGCCCTGCTGTCTGGCGAGGTGGACTTCAATATCGACAACCTGGCTGCAGCCGCGCCCAATATCAAGAGCGGCAAGCTGGTGGCACTGGCAGTGACTTCGCTCAACGCCTCGCCGCTGCTGCCCGGCGTGCCCGCGCTGTCCAAGACCTACCCCGGCTTTGCCATCGACACCTGGTGGGGACTGGTGGCCCCGGCCGGCACCCCCAAGCCGGTGCTGGACAAGCTGAGCAAGGCCTTCAATGATGCCCTGCACGCACCGGAAACCAAGACCCGCTTCAACGCCCTGATGGCCGAACCCGTGGGCTCCACGCCTGCAGAATTCGACAAGTTCATGGCCGCCGAGCGCGCCAAGTACCAGCCCATCGTCAAGGCCTCCGGCGCCAAGGTCGACTGACGGGCCCTGGCACTGATAAAAAAGCCCGGCAGCCTGACGGCCCCGGGGCTTTTTTTGGTAGTTTCAGCCTCAATCGCTTGCCAGGCAAGCGCAAGAAGCTATCAAATCTGAACTACGCTGACTGCTCTATCCACCAGCCCTGACCCAGGCTGCGTTCTATGCCCTGATCTGCCACGGCCTGCAGCTGTTCGGCGCTCACGCAGCCGGGCGCAATTTCGGCCAGTGGCACCAGCACAAAGGCGCGCTGCCACATGCGCGGGTGGGGAAGAATCAGCTCGGGAGCCTGCGACTGCCTGTCGCCCCATAGCTCGATATCCAGATCCAGCGTGCGCGGTGCATTGCGGTAGGGGCGCTCGCGCCCGGCCTGCAGCTCGATCGCCTGCAGCGCGTGCAGCAGATTCAGCGGCTCCTGTTCGGTGCGCAGCAGCGCCACCGCATTCAGATAGTCAGGCCCGGAAGAATCAATGGGTTTGCTGCTGTAGAGCGAGGACACGGCCAGCAGCTCGGTCCGGGCCAGCCCGGCCATCGCCACCACGGCCCAGGACAGGGTCTGGCGCGCATCGCCCAGATTGGCCCCGAGACCGACGGCAACCGTATCGGTCGCCAGGGCAGGCGGTCTATTCATCGCCACCCGCGGCAGGAGCAGCGCCAGCGGATGGTTTGCGGCGACGGCGGCGGCGCTTTTTGGGCGCGGCGGCATCGCCTTCTGCGGCGACCTGATCCAGCGGGCTGTCCTGGTCGCCTTCGGCTTTTTTCTTCGCTACGCGATGCACCTTGGGAGTCGTTTGCTGCTGGGCGCGCTGGCGGGCACGCTGCTCGTCGCGGGCCTGGGCAATCAGGTCATCGCGCTGGGCATCATCGGCCTGCTGGAACTCCTGCCACCAGCTGGCCAGGCTTTCCTCAACCTCGCCGATATCGGCACGCAGGCGCATGAAGTCAAAACCGGCCCGGAAGCGCGGCTGCGCCACCATGGAGTGCGGGGTGGCGCCGGTGCGCTTGTCAAAGCGTGGCTGCATGACCCAGATCTCGCGCATATCGGCAGCCAGCTTGCCCCGGCCCGAGACATCGCCGATACGCTGATCGAACACCTCGTCGATCGACTCCTGCAGTGCAGGGAAAGGGTGATAGCTCTTGGCCAGACGCTTTTCCCAGCCCTGCTTGACGTCCTGCCACAGCACGCAGGCCAGCAAGAAGCTGGGCGCCACGGGCTTGCCTTCGGCCACGCGGCGGTCGGTATCCATCAGTGCGGCCTGCACGAAGGGATGGTCGGCGCGCTCCATGACCACGTCCAGCAGCGGATAGATGCCGCGCGACAGACCCAATTCCTTGAGCTGTGCCACCGAGGCCAGCGCGTGACCGGTCTGCAGCAGCTTGAGCATTTCGTCGAACAAACGACTTTGCGGCACTTCCTGCAGCAGCGGCTCGCACTCGACCAAAGGCTTGGCGGTCTTGGCTTCGAGCTTGAAGCCCTTGCTGCTGAGCTTGGCGGCAAAGCGCACGGCACGAATGATGCGTACCGGATCTTCACGGTAGCGCGTGGCCGGATCGCCGATCATGCGCAGCACCTTCTTCTTGGCATCCGCAATGCCGCCGTGATAGTCGACCACGATCTGTGTCTCGGGGTCGTAGTACATGGCGTTGATGGTGAAGTCGCGGCGCGTGGCGTCCTGGTCCTGCGGGCCCCAGACGTTGTCGCGCAGAACGCGGCCGCTGGCATCCACGGCATGTTTCAGCCCAGCCAGCTGATTCTTGCTGGTACGTTCATTTCCGCTGACCTGCTCGGCCGCACTGTTGTCCAGAAAGGCCCGGAAGGTGGACACTTCGATGACTTCGTTTTCACGGCCGCGGCCATAGACCACGTGCACGATCCGAAAGCGCTTGCCGATGATGAAGGCGCGGCGAAACAGGTTCTTGACCTGTTCGGGCGTGGCATCGGTGGCCACGTCGAAATCCTTAGGGCGCAGGCCCAGCAGCAGGTCGCGCACGGCGCCGCCGACGATATAGGCCTCGTGGCCAGAGCGCTTGAGCGTCTGCACCACGTCGATGGCGCGACGGTCCACCAGGTTCGGGTCTATGCCATGCACCTGAACCGGCACTTCCTCACGCTTGCCGAACTTGGGCTTACGCGAGCTGGGAGCTGCGGGCGCCTTGCCCAGCAGCTTGTCAATAATGGTCTTGATCATGGTGCTTCGCTAAATAGGTCCACGATGCGCCAGCCGCGTTCCTCGGCCAGGGCACGCAAGCGCGCATCGGGGTTGGTGGCCACCGGGTGATCCACTTTTTCAAGCAGCGGCACATCGTTCATGGAGTCGCTGTAGAAGGTCGCCTCGACGTCCTCCCAGCGCAGGCCGCGCTGGGTCAGCCATTCGGTCATGCGCACGACTTTGCCCTCGCGCATATTGGGAGTGCCGGCGATCTCGCCGGTGAACCAGCCGCTGCCATCACGCACCAGCTCGGTCGCCAGCAGATGATGTACGCCGAAGGCCTGGGCGATGGGACGCGTCACAAACTCGTTGGTGGCCGAGGTGATGACCACGGTATCGCCCGCATCCAGGTGCTGCTGCACCAACGCCAGGGCGGAAGGCTTCATGGCGGGGCGAATCACTTCGTCCATGAAACGCTGGTGCGCAGCCGTGGCCGCTGCCTCGCCACGCTGAACCACGGCAGCCGTGGCAAAGCGCACATAGTCGGGGATGTTGAGACGGCCGGCCAGATAGTCGTCAAAAAAGGCATCGTTCTGGCGCCCGAACTCCTCGCGGTCGCACCAGCCGATGGCGATGGAGAACTCGCCCCAGCCATGGTCGGAGTCCAGCGGCAGCAGCGTATGGTCCAGGTCAAACAGGGCCAGCCTGGGCTTGATAGCCAATTCAGAAGTCGACATTCAAATCCAACAAAAAATGCTGTGGCATGGCCAAAGCGGGGAGCGTGACCGGGGGCCTCACTCGGTTTCCAGCATGGTCTTGAGCAGCGGGATGGTGATGGCGCGCTTGTTGCGCAAGGCAAAACCGTCCAGCATGTCCAGCAGCTGCATCAGCGAGCCCAGATCGCGAGAAAAGCGTCTGAGCATGTAATCCATCACTTCGTCGCTCAGAAACACGCCACGGGCATCGGCTTCCTGACGCAGCACGGCACGCCGTGCCGACTCGTCGAGCAGATGCAGCTGATAGACATGACCCCAGCCAAGACGGGTGCGCAAGTCCTCACGCATCTTGAGATCGGCGACTGGCAGCTGGCCCGCAGCCAGCACCCAGCGCGGCAGGCCGGTGGCGGGACTGGTGGCATTCACAAACCAGTTGAAGGCACGCGCCTGCTGGAACGGTGTGTAGATATCCACATCGTCCATGAGCACGGCAGCCCAGCGCTCGTCGAACTCGGGCGGGAACGGCGTGGATGCATCCATCCAGCCCACCATCGCGCCTTGCTCGCGCAAAGCTTCTCGCACCGCCTTGAGCAAATGACTCTTGCCGGACCCGGCCTCTCCCCAGAGATAGGTGGGCACAGGCGTGCGCGACTGCTGCAGCTGACCATCGCCCACCCAGTGACGCAGATGATCGATCAGCGCAGCATTCGGGCCGACGAAGAAACGCGCAAGCGTCGGGCCGGGCGCCATGCTGATATCCAGAGCCAGCTGCTTCATCTGCGACATACGCGCAGCGCCCCCTTTCCTGGGCATTCAGCAGCCCATGCGGCGAAATCTGGCAGGAGATTCATCAGCATCAATGGTGGAAGATACAAAGGCCCGGACGCGCATTTAGATCAGGCCCTGCAATATGCCCTAGCGTGATCACTCGGTAACAAAAGCACCAATTTTAGTCTGCACTCGCAGCCCCCGAGCGGGTTCGGGCTGATTTTGCCTACTGCCGTTGTTGTAGTCAGACCATGAATGCTCCAGCAAAACCCTTTGACGCATGTCCGGCCGCCCCCGCTGCACGGGCAAGCGCCGTAGAATCCCGGGGTTTCCGCCCAGCAGGGCGCCCCCGCACCGGATCCATCGATGAGCTCTTCCGCACCCTCCTCTACTCCCATTTCCTACAAAGACGCCGGTGTTGACATCGACGCAGGCGACGCCCTGGTCGAACGCATCAAGCCCCTGGCCAAGAAAACCATGCGCGAAGGCGTGATGGCCGGCATCGGCGGCTTCGGCGCCCTGTTCGAGGTGCCCAAGCGCTACAAGGAACCCGTGCTGGTGTCCGGCACCGACGGCGTGGGCACCAAGCTCAAGCTGGCCTTCGAGTGGAATATGCACGACACCGTGGGCATCGACCTGGTGGCCATGAGCGTGAACGATGTGCTGGTGCAAGGTGCCGAGCCCCTGTTCTTCCTCGACTACTTCGCCTGCGGCAAGCTGCATGTGGACACGGCCGCTGCCGTGGTGGGCGGCATTGCCAAGGGCTGCGAGCTGTCCGGCTGCGCGCTGATCGGTGGTGAAACCGCCGAGATGCCCGGCATGTACCCCGATGGCGAATACGATCTGGCCGGCTTTGCCGTCGGCGCGGTCGAGAAGTCCAAGATCCTCAGCGGTCAGAACGTCAAGCCCGGCGACGTGGTGCTGGGCCTGGCTTCGCACGGCGTGCACTCCAACGGTTTCTCTCTGGTGCGCAAGTGCATCGAGCGCGCCGAAGCCCAGGGCAGCCTGCCCGAGACCCTGGACGGCAAGCCCTTCAAGGCCGCCATCATGGAGCCCACGCGCCTGTATGTGAAGAACGTGCTGGCCGCATTGGACAAGCACCCCATCAAGGCCTTGGCCCACATCACCGGTGGCGGCCTGCTGGAAAACATCCCCCGCGTGCTGCCCGAAGGCACGGCTGCCCATCTGAAGGCCGGCAGCTGGCCCCAGACCGAGCTGTTCGCCTGGCTGCAAAAGACTGCCGGCATTGACGATATCGAAATGAACCGCACGTTCAACAACGGTATCGGCATGGTGGTGGTGGTGGCAGCCGAAGACGCCGAAGCCACGGCAGCCACACTGGCCGAGCTGGGCGAGAAGGTCTACAACATCGGCGCCATCACGGAAATCGGCTCCGGCAAGCCCGTTGAAGTGCGCTAAACAGGTCTTCATCACAGCCCCTCTACCCCGAGCCTGAATGACGCAGCATTTGCCCGCCCCCATCACTACGCAACCGGGTGCCTCACCCAAGGTCATACTGGCCAGTTACATATTGATGGGAGCAGCGCTGCTGCTCGTCATGCATCAGGGGATTCTTCCCGGACTGCTGTGCGTATGCGTGGGTTTCATGCTGACCCGCGCCCTGTCTCGCCTGCTGTCCCGGCTCAATCCTCGCGCCTTTGCCCGCAATCAGCTGCCGCACTGGGCCCAGGTGGTGGCGACCACCGTCGTGATTCTGGCGCCCCTGGCCCTGCTCAGCGGCGCCCTCTCCCAGACCCGCACCTACATCACCGAGGCACCTGCCCAGTACAAGGAACTGCTGGACTACCTGGCGGCCACCGTGCTGGAGCTGCGAGAGAAACTGCCCTCGGACATTGCCGACCAGTTGCCTGACGGCGCCCAGGAAATTCAAAGCAAGCTGGCCGGCTATCTGGCCGCCAAGGCCGGCGTGCTGGCCACTGCAGGCCGCGCCTGGCTTACCGGCCTGCTCTACGCCTATGTCGGCCTGATCATCGGCGCTCTGGCCGCCGTGCGCCCCATCGCCACGCGCAACCCGCCGCTGGTGCAGGCCCTGCAGCAGCGCATCGGACACTTTGCCCTGGCCTTCAAGCAGATCGTGGCCGCCCAGTTCTGGATCGCCGCCTTCAACACCTTGCTGACCTCCATCTTCCTGCTGGCCATATTGCCGATCTGGAAGCTGCAGCTGCCCTACACCCCCGCGCTGATCACGCTGACTTTCATCGCCGGCCTGATCCCCATCGTCGGCAACCTGCTGTGCAACGCCGTACTGACGCTGGTCGGCCTGTCGGTGTCGCCCGTGGCCGCAGCCGCCTGCCTGGGTTTCCTGATCCTGATCCACAAGGCCGAATACGTGATCAACGCCAAGGTCGTGGGAACGCGCACACACATGGGCGTATGGGAGCTGCTGGCCGTGATGTTCGTGGCCGAGTCTGTCTTCGGCCCCGCCGGCCTGGTGGCAGCGCCGCTGTTTTATGCCTATCTCAAGAAAGAGCTGGAAGCCGCACAGCTGGTGTAGGCCGGCAGCTTTCAGCCCGCGCGGCGCAGCCGGGCGATGGTCTTGACGATGTAATCGGCCTCCTGCCCTTGCGCAGCGGGCGCATAGCGCTCCAGATCCGATAGCGCTCTTTCAACTACCCCCCATTGGGCATAGGCCATGCCTCGGTCCCGGTACAGCTCTTCGCGACCGGGCTGCAGCAAAATCAGGCGATTGAGCACGGCCACCAGCATGGGCCAGTCCCTCTGGACCTGATGAATCTCCTGCAGATTGCGCAGCATGCGCGCCACGACATCACGCGGATGGGCTGCCTGCAGATACAGACCCAACGGCGGCGCATCGTCGGGCGTTATGCCTGCCTGATCGAGAAACGGCTGCAGGCGCTCCGCCAGCGCACTTGCGGAATAGGAATCTCCCGTCAGCGGGTCCTGCACCACCTGGCCCTGCGGCAGCATGGCCTTGACCAGGAAATGCCCCGGAAAGCCTATGCCCTCCACCGTCAGACCGATGCTGGCAGCCAGTTCCAGCCAGATCAACGCCACGCTGATGGGAATGCCGCGCCGCGTCTGCAGCACATGGTGGATATAACTGTTGGCGGGGTCGTAGTAGTTGTTGAGATTGCCGGCAAAGCCCAGCTCGCCATAGAAGAACTTGTTGAGCGCACTGAGCTTGTGCAGGCCGTCTTCCTCACCAGCCAGACGCTGCACCAGACGCACCTGCAGCCTGTCCAGATCGGCCTGCACGGCCTGCAGGTCAAGATCAGGCTCGGCATCCTGGGCAATGCTGATGGCCGCCTCCATCAGGGCAAAGTTATCGTCGCTCTGCACCAGGGACGCAAAATACTGCAGGGCAGTGGGGTACTCGTCAATCGTCCAGCTCATAAACCGGTTTGTAAGCCGCCTTGGCAGGCCACGCAAGCGGAATGCCCTTGATACGCCTGTAAGAACTGCACTGGCAGCTCACTTTTTCAATAGCAGCACGAGCTCTAGCGGCGCAGCAACTGACGCAGATTCAGGCCTGACAACCTCAGCGCGCCGAAGTAGAGCACAGCGGCCCCGGCCATCATGGCGGCCAACAGACCTGCACGCAGCAAGCCATTGCTGCGCAGACCCACCCAGTCGAAGTGTTGACTGCCCCAGAGCAGCAGCACCGCCAGCAAGGCACTGGCAGCGATCACCTGCAGGATGAACTTCAGCCACCCCGGTCCGGGCTTGTAGGTGCCGCGACGCAGGAGGCCGATGAGCAGCCAGGTTGCATTGACCAGCGCAGCCAGGCCGATGGACAGGGCCAGCCCCGTGTGCTTGAGCCAGGGCACCAGCACCAGATTGAGCAACTGCGTAATGACCAGCACCACGATCGCGATCTTCACGGGTGTGCGGATGTCCTGGCTGGCGTAATAGCCGGGCGCCAGCACCTTGATGGCCACCAGGCCCAGCAGGCCGGCGCCGTAGCCCATCAGCGCCAGGGCGATCTGCCCCACATCGCTGTCATGCAGGGCGCCACGATGGAACAGCGTGGCCACCAGCGGCGTGGCAAAGGTCAGCAGGCCCACGGCGCAGGGCACGGCCAGCAGCACCACCAGTCGCAGCCCCCAGTCCAGCATATTGGAGTAGCGCTCGCCGTCACCGGCCGCCTTGGCGGAAGCCAGCTGCGGCGTCAGCACCACGCCCAAAGCCACGCCCAGCAGGGACGTGGGAAACTCCATCAGACGGTCGGCATAGAACAGCCAGGTCACGCTGCCGGGTGCCATATAGGAAGCGATCTGGGTGTTGATCATCAATGAAACCTGTGCCACGCCAACCCCCAGCAGCGCCGGCCCCATCAGCGCCAGGATACGGCGCACGCCTGCTTCGTCCCAGGCTGCGCGAATGGCTGCAGGCGAAAAGCCGATCCGGGGCATCAGCCCCATGGAGCGCAGCGCAGGAATCTGCACCGCCAGCTGCAGCACGCCGCCCAGCATCACGCCGCCGGCCATGGCGTAGATGGGCTCTATGCCCTGCTTTTCGAACCAGGGAGCTCCCAGCAGAGCCGTCACGATCATGCTGAGATTGAGCAGCACCGGCGTGGCGGCCGATACCGCGAACTTCTTCCAAGTATTGAGAATGCCTGCCGACAACGCCACCAGCGACATGAAGCCGATATAGGGGAACATCCAGCGCGTCATCACCACGGCGGCGTGATAGCCGTCGGGTGACTGGCGCATGCCGCTGGCCAGCAACCAGACCAGCAGCGGAGCGCCGATCACGCCCAGCACGCAGACCACCAGCAGCGCCCAGAACAGCAGGGTTGCGACATGACTGATCAGGTGGCGCGTGGCCTCCTCGCCATCCCGGGTCTTGCTTGCGGCCAACACCGGCACAAAGGCCTGACTGAAAGCGCCCTCGGCGAACAGACGGCGAAAGAGATTGGGAATTCTGAAGGCGACATTGAAGGCATCGGTCAGCGCATTGGCGCCGAACATGGAGGCCATGAGCAGATCGCGTACCAGCCCCGAAATACGGGAGGCCAGCGTCAGAAGAGATACGGTGGAGGCGGCTTTGAACAGTGACACGCAGCGAAGTGTATGCGTTCATGCCAAGCGCTGCAGGCTGATTTGCGGCGCTTTTCACTCTGTAGCAATCCAGCGATCTCAAACCAGACACGGCCCAACACAGAGACATCGAGCAAGGGCCGCCCCGCCGCGAGGATGTCGCCCCCCCTTAAAGGGGGAAGCGACAAAGCCGCACAGGGGGTGATACAATCCATGGTTTTGCTGACATCATCCTCAGACACACAAGGAAATAAATCATGGCAACTAAAGCCAAAAAGAACCCCCGCCTGGCTTCTGGCCGCAAGCGCGCCCGCCAGAACGTCAAGCTGAACGCTGCGAACACTTCGCTGCGTTCCAAGTACCGTACTGCTGTCAAGAATGTCGAGAAGGCTGTTGTGGCCGGCGACAAGACCAAGGCAGCTGAACTGTTTGCCAAGGCTCAGTCCGTGATCGACGCGATCGCCGACAAGGGCATCTTCCACAAGAACAAGGCAGCTCGCGATAAGAGCCGCCTGTCCGCCAAGGTCAAGACCCTGGCTCTGGCTGCTTAATACCAGCCTCCCTCAAGCACGGATGACTTCGGTCATCTGCCGTTTGTAACGGGTGCGCTGTCAGCAAAAACATCAAAACCGCCTTAGGGCGGTTTTTTTGTTGTCCGCGCTCGACATGATCAGCGCATGCGCACACCGCCTCTCCTTTAGCACAAAGCGCCCTAATACGAATTGATTAGCGTCAGATTTTGACTTCCCTAGGACAATCCCCAGGTCGGGGAGTCTCATGTCTTTTATAGGACTTGCCCCGTATCTTCGCAAAAAGCCTGCTGCCTGCCCGCAGGCTTTTTTGATACTCAAGTCTAGAAAAAGTCATGAAAAAGTCGATCAAAGCAGGACTGGGAGCCGTCGCGGCCCTGGTCCTGGCCGCGCTATTGTTTTTATTTTGGCCAATATTTCCTCGCTCCGTCCCCAAGGCCGAGAACGAGCAGCCCGTTGATGTGGTGATGGTGGGCGCCGGTGTGATGAGCACGACGCTGGCCACCTACCTGCAGGAGCTGCAGCCCGACTGGAAGATCGAGGTCTTCGAGCGCCTGGACGGCGTGGCCCTGGAAAGCTCCAACGGCTGGAACAACGCCGGCACCGGCCACTCGGGCTTTGCCGAACTCAACTACACGCCCCAGTTGCCCGATGGCAGCGTGGAAACCAAGCGTGCCGTGGGCATTGCCGAGCAGTTCGAGGTCACACGCCAGTTCTGGGCCCACCAGGTCGGCCGCGGCCACCTGCAGTCGCCCGAGACTTTCGTGAACGCCACGCCTCATATGAGCTTCGTCTGGGGTGATGACAACATCGCCTTCCTCAAGAAGCGCCAGCAGGCCCTGGTCCAGAACCCTCTGTTCTACGGCATGGAGTACTCCGAAGACCAGGCACAGATCAAGAAGTGGGCCCCGCTGATGATCGAAGGCCGTGATCCGGCCCAGAAGATCGCCGCCACCTACATGCCTCTGGGCACCGACGTGAACCATGGCGTCTGGACCGAGCAGTTGATGGCCTCGCTCCAGAAGGGCCCCAACTTCCAGCTGCACCTGCAAAGCGAAGTCACGGCCCTGCGCCAGAACGCCGACAAGACCTGGAACGTGACCGTGGCCGATCTGGCCAAGGGCGGCCAGGAAAAGACTGTCAAGGCCAAGTTCGTCTTCGTCGGTGCCGGCGGTGCCGCACTCAAGCTGCTGCAGGCCTCGGGCATCCCCGAATCCAAGAACTACGCCGGCTTCCCCGTGGGCGGCCAGTTCCTGGCCATCGAGAACCCCGAGCTGGCCAAGCGCCACGACGTCAAGGCCTACGGCATTGCCTCCACCGGCTCGCCTCCCATGTCCGTGCCCCATCTGGACGCCCGCCAGCTCGACGGCAAGCCCGTGGTGCTGTTCGGCCCCTTTGCACTGGCCACCACCAAGTTCCTCAAGAACGGCTCCTGGTGGGACCTGTTCTCCTCGGTCACCCATGACAATCTGATGGGCATGCTGCGCGTGGGCATCCACAACCTGGACCTGGTCCAGTACCTGATGCAGCAGGCCGAGCTGACCGACGCAGACCGTCAGGCCGTACTGGCCCAGTACTTCCCCGAAGCCAAGCGCGAGGACTGGAAGCTGGTCACCGCCGGCCAGCGTGTGCAGATCATCAAGCGCGATCCCGAAAAGGGTGCTGTGCTGCAGTTCGGCACCGAAATCGTGGGCTCCGAAGACGGCAGCATTGCCGCCCTGCTGGGCGCCTCGCCCGGTGCCTCGACCGCTCCCCACATCATGCTGAACCTGCTCAAGAAGTCCTTCCCCGAGCAGATGGCCAGCGCCGAGTGGAAGAGCCACATCCAGCAGATCGTGCCCTCCTACGGCCGCAAGATCAATGAGGATGCCGCCTATACCAACGAGATCCGCCGCATGACCAGCTCGGCCCTGAAGCTGCCCTATGTGGATGTTCCTGCCGATCTGGGCAAGAAGGCCGAAGCGGCTCCCGCGCCTGCCGCAGCTCCTCAGAACCCCACCCAGCTGAACAAGGAAATGCAGGCGCTCTAAGCCTGGCTCTCCCCGCACCGGCCCGCCGGTGCCCGCCCCGCCGGCCTGTGCCGCGCGGGGTTTTTTCTTGCAGAGTCCCTCCGCTTGGTGCTCTGCAGCTTCCTTCACCCCATGCACCAGCCACTGACTCACGCACCGATAGGCCGCGCCCTGCTGCGTTTTTCCCTGCCTCTGTGGGGCGGCTATGTGCTGCAGTCGCTCAATACCTCGGTCAATGCCTTCTGGATCGGACGCCATCTGGGCGAGAGCGCACTGTCTGCGGCCGTGCATGCCAACAATCTACTGTTCGCACTGATCGCTCTGGTCTTCGGTATCAGCCAGGCCGCCAATCTGCTGGTGGCTCAGGCCGTGGGCGCGGGCCGCTGGGCCCTGGCCCGCCGCATCACGGGCACCAGTGCCAGCCTGTTTCTGGGCATGTCCCTGCTGATGGCCGCCCTGGGCTGGCCGCTGGCCGCTCCCATGCTGGGCGCCATGGGGGCCGCGCCAGCCACCGCCGCGCTGGCCGTGGACTATCTGAGAGTGCTCTTTCTCGCGCTGCCGCCCATGCTGCTGCTGATCTTCGTGGCCGCCGTGCTGCGCGGCACGGGCGACAGTCGCACGCCTTTCGTGGCCCTGCTGGGCGTGGCCCTGGGCGATGCCCTTCTCAACCCCTTGTTCATCTTCGGCGCCGGCCCCCTGCCAGGCCTTGGCATGGCGGGCTCGGCACTGGCCACCCTGGTGGCCAACAGCCTGGGTCTTGCGGGCCTGCTGGCCTGGCTGCGCTGGCAACGCCTGCCACTATGGATAGGCTGGCGCCAGCGCCGTCATTGGCGGCCTGTGCCTGAGCTGCTGCGCTGCCTGGTCATCAAGGGCCTGCCCATGGGCCTGCAGATGCTGGTGGTCTCGCTCTCACTGGTGCTGATGCTGGCCCTGATCAACACCCATGGCCCCCAGGTTTCGGCCGCCTACGGCGCGGCCCTGCAGCTATGGGCTTATGTGCAGATGCCGGCCATTGCGGTGGCCTCGGCCTGCACCACCATCGCCGCCCAGAACGTGGGCGCCGGCCACTGGCCGCGTGTGGCGCGCACGGCGCGTGCCGGCGTGGCCTGCCACCTGCTGCTGACCGGCGCCTGCGTGGCCCTGGTGCTGGCCTGCGACCGCTCCGTGCTGGCCCTGTTTCTGCCCGAGGGCAGCACGGCCCTTGAGCCCGCGCGCCACCTCAACCGCATCGTGCTGGGCTCGTTCGTGCTGCTCGGCGTGAGCAGCGTGCTGGCCGGCGTGGTGCGTTCCACGGGGGCAGTGCTGGCTCCTCTGGTCATCCTGGCCCTGGCGCTGTGGGGCCTTCGCCTGCCTCTGGCCTGGGGGTTACAGCCTCTGTGGGGGCAGGATGCGCTGTGGTGGAGCTTCCCTCTCAGCGCGCTGGCATCCATGCTGCTGTCCATCGCCTACTACCGCTGGGGCCCATGGCGCCGGTCACGGCTGCTGGACGACACGACAGCGCAGAACTAGCCCCGCCCGCAGCACACAGATACAAAAAAAGCTTCCCGTGGAAGCCTTTGTCGTTTGCGTGGCGCCCCTTGGCACCTGAAAAATCACTTCTTGCCGGCTGGCAGCTTGTCAGGCAGCAGGCAGGCCTCGGCCACTTGCAGATCGTTGTCCTTGGCGAAATTCAGGCAGAAGTCCCAGGCCATGGGTTCGTAGTCGCGCAGATCCCGGTTGATGACCACGCATTTGGTGCCGTTCATCACCGTGGGCACGCACCAAGGAGAGTAGCTCAGATGGCTTCCGGCGCAGGCACCACCAGGGCGAAACTGACTCATGACACCGGCCAAGCGCTCGGCCCAGTCGCTGGGTCGAAAGGTTTTTCCGGCATGGGTCATACCCATGATGAACAGTTCTTTGCTGGAAGGGGTAACCATCAAATATTCGCCAAAAAGATCCGGCAACCAGGCGGGATCCCCGCCAACATGCCTAAACGAGCATTCTAACTCTTGTATAAGAGCCATGCTGTCAACCCCACAATGGCGTAGGTTGATTGCATGGCAGCGATGCGCAATCCGCAATGTTGGGGTTATCCGGGCACTCTAGAATCAAAGCTCTCATTTTTCAGGTGCCGCCGTGCACCGTTGACCTTCCTTCTCAGGAGATTCTTGCAATGACCGCTTTCATCGAGGCAGCTTCGCCCCACGTTATGCCCACTTACGGCCGCGTACCCATCGCGCTGGAGCGCGGCCAGGGCTGCCGCGTTTGGGACGTGAACGGCAAGGAATACCTGGACGCGCTGGGTGGCATCGCCGTCAACACCCTGGGGCACAACCACCCCAAGCTGGTGCCCGCGCTGCAGGATCAGCTCGCCAAGCTGATCCACACCTCCAACTACTACCATGTGCCCGGCCAGGAGACCCTGGCCAAGCTGCTGACCGAGCGCTCGGGCATGACCAATGTGTTCTTCTGCAACACCGGCCTGGAAGCCAACGAGGCGGCCATCAAGATCGCCCGCAAGTACGGCGTGGACAAGGGCATCGCCAAGCCAGAGATCGTGGTCTACGACCATGCTTTCCATGGCCGCTCCATCGCCACCATGAGCGCCACGGCCAACCCCAAGGTACGTAACGGCTTTGGCGATCTGCTCGCAGGCTTCACGCGCGTGCCCCCCAATGACTACGAAGCCCTGATCGACGCGACCGAAGGCAACCCCAACATCGTCGCCATCATGATGGAGCCCATTCAGGGCGAAGGCGGTCTGCACCCCATGCGCGCCGACTACCTCAAGAAGGTGCGCGAGCTGTGCGATGCCAAGGGCTGGCTGCTGATGATGGACGAGGTGCAGGCCGGCATGGGCCGCACCGGCAAGTGGTTTGCCCACCAGTGGGCCGGCATCACCCCCGATGTGATGACCCTGGCCAAGGGCCTGGGCTCGGGCGTGCCCGTGGGGGCCGTGGTGGCGCACAAGGCCGCCGCCGAAGTGCTCAAGGCCGGCAACCATGGCTCCACTTTTGGTGGCAACCCGCTGTCCATGCGCGCCGGCGTGGAAACCATCCGCATCATGGAAGAAGATGGCCTGCTGGCTCATACCACGGAAGTGGGCGAATATCTGAAGGCTAAACTGCAAGCTGAACTGGGCAGCCTCGAAGGCTTTGTCGAAGTGCGCGGCCAAGGCCTGATGATCGGCGTGGAGCTGACCAAGCCCTGTGGCGAGCTGATTGGCCAGGCCGCAGAAGCCGGCCTGCTGCTGAGCGTGACCGCCGACACGGTAATTCGCCTCGTGCCGCCGCTGATCCTGAGCAAAGCCGAAGCCGATGAAATCGTCGCCAGGCTTAAGCCCCTGGTTCAAGCCATCCTGGCCGCCTGATCCTCAAGGAATACTGCATGAAGCATTACCTGCAATTTAGCGACTTCACCGCCGACGAATACGACTACCTGCTGGAACGCGCAGCCCTGATCAAGAAGAAATTCAAGGGCTACGAAAAGCACCACACGCTGACCGACCGCACCATGGCCATGATCTTCGAGAAGGCCAGCACGCGCACGCGCGTGAGCTTCGAAGCCGGCATGTACCAGCTCGGCGGCTCCGTGGTCCATCTGACCACGGGCGACAGCCAGCTGGGCCGCTCCGAGCCCATCGAGGACAGCGCACGCGTCATCAGCCGCATGACCGATCTGGTCATGATCCGCACCTTCGGTCAGGACAAGATAGCGCGCTTTGCCGAGTACTCGCGCGTGCCCGTCATCAACGGCCTGACCAACGAGTTCCACCCCTGCCAGATCCTGGCCGACATCTTCACCTTCATCGAGCACCGCGGCTCGATCAAGGGCAAGGTGGTGGCCTGGGTGGGCGACGGCAACAACATGGCCAACACCTGGCTGCAGGCCGCCGATCTGCTGGGCTTCACGGTCCATGTCAGCACGCCCGGCGGCTACGAAGTGGACGAACAGCTGGCCTTCAACGGCAAGCCCGTCAACCCCGGCTGCTACAAGGTGTTCAAGGATCCTCTCGAAGCCTGCAAGGGTGCTGACCTGGTCACCACCGATGTCTGGACCAGCATGGGCTACGAGGCCGAGAACGAAGCGCGCAAGAAGGCTTTTGCCGACTGGTGCGTGGATGCCGAGATGATGGCCTCGGCCAAGGCCGATGCCCTGTTCATGCACTGCCTGCCTGCCCACCGCGGCGAGGAAGTGGAGGCCGAAGTCATCGACGGACCGCAATCCGTGGTCTGGGACGAGGCCGAAAATCGCATGCATGTGCAAAAGGCGCTCATGGAGTACCTGCTGCTGGGCCGCCAGCCAGGCTGATTCGGCACGTCCGGGCTCATCTGCATACCTTCACCTCCATGCACCTGAGCCACATCACATCCCCACACCGCCAGCGGGCCCTGCGCCAGCTGGCGGTGTTTCTGTTTCCGCTGCGCCCCACCCAGGGCGATGTGCGCTACGGCCAGCGCGGCGGCCTGCTGGCGCTGCGCCAGCCCCATATGGCACGCCACACGCGCGTGCCACCTGTCTTCGGCCCGCGCAAATCCTTTGCCGCGCGCGTGCGGGCGCTTTATGTGCGCATCCACACCTTCTATCTGAAGTTTCTTCAAGGCCATACCTAGTGGCCCGGCACCGGAAGCCGCAGGCAGCCCTGCGCGCCGGCTTCTTCCCTCGACCTCCAACAGCCGTCCTTGCCCGAGGAGGACGGCGTGACCCCGATGCCTGAATCCTTGAAGAAACACGATGTCCGAATCCGTCCACCCCTGCCTGAACTGTGGCGCCTGCTGCCAGAACTACCGCGTGGAGTTTTCCATTTACGAGCTGCAGTCCATGGGCGGCACCGTCCCCGATGAGCTGGCCCATGAAGTGCCTGGCAAGGGCAACCGCGCGCGCATGAACGGCACGGAACGTCACCCGGTGCGCTGCGTGGCGCTGCGCGAGCTGCCCGAGGTCGGCGCAGGCTGCATAGGCTGCGGCATCTACGAACAGCGCTCGCGCCCCTGCCGCGACTTTCCGTTTGCCTCCTACGGCTGCCACGACACGCGCGAGAAGTTCGGCCTGTCGGCACTCAGCGACGAGGAAGTCCAGCCCTGGCTGGAAGCCGCCTGAGCTTTCGACAAACCAACAGGCGCTATCAAATAAAAAGCTGCCTGCGCTTGCCACTTAAGCATTTCAGATACAAAAGCATCTGAAATTCAGAGATGACAAGCGCAGGCAGCTATATTTTTATGTAAGGTCGGTATCCGCCTCAAGCCTTGCGCGTATCCGAGCAGCTATCGCCGCCACAGGCACTGCAACCGCCGCAGCTACCGCTCTTGGCTACCGGAGCCAGCGAAGGATGAGCCCGCGTCAGCCTGCGGCGCAGACCGGCCGGCATGAAACGCCAGGCCAGCGATACGGCGGCCACCAGGACGATGGCGCCCACTATCAGTTCCTGCCACATAGACAATCCTTTCTCAACCCCAGCCCAGGGCCACGGCGACGCGATAGGTCACGAAGCTGGCCAGATAAGCCAGACCAAACAGATAACCGGCCATCAGCAGCGGATAACGCCAGCCATTGGTTTCGCGCTTGACCATGGCCAGTGTGGAGATGCACTGGGGCGCAAACACAAACCAGACCAGCAGCGACAGCGCAGTCGCGATCGACCAGCTGCTGGCGATCAGCGGGCTCAGCTGCTGTGCCATGGCGTCATCGCCCACGGCCGACAGTGCATACACCGTGCCGAGCGCACCCACCGCCACCTCGCGCGCGGCCATGCCGGGCACCAGCGCAATGGCGATCTGCCAGTTGAAGCCGATGGGCGCCAGCACCACTTCCAGCGCACGGCCGATCTGGCCCGCGAAGCTGTAGCGAATCGCACCTTCGGTAACTCCCTCGGGGGCGCCGGGGTAGCTGGAGAGGAACCACAGCACGATGCTGACGGTCAGAATGATGCCGCCGACGCGGCGCAGGAAGATCATGGCCCGCTCGTACAGGCCCAGCACCAGACTGCGCAGGCTGGGGATGCGGTAGGAAGGCAGCTCCATCAGCAGCGGCGTGCGGGTCTTGACCTTGGCGGCCAGCTTGCCCACCCAGGCCACGGCCATGGCACTGACGATGCCGCCCACATAGAGGGCAAACAGCACCAGGCCCTGCAGATTGAAGAAGCCGGCCACGGTCTGCTCGGGAATGAAGGCACCGATCAGCAGCGTGTACACGGGCAGCCGTGCCGAGCAGGTCATCAGCGGCGCGATCATGATGGTCAGCAGACGGTCGCGCCAGCTGGAGATCGAACGCGTGGCCATGATGCCGGGCACGGCGCAGGCAAAGCTGGACAGCAGCGGAATGAAGGAGCGTCCGGACAGGCCCACGCTGCCCATGATGCGGTCCAGCAAAAAGGCGGCGCGCGGCAGATAGCCCGAGTCTTCCAGCACCAGGATGAAGAAGAACAGAATCAGGATCTGCGGCAGAAAGACCACCACCGAGCCGGTGCCGGCGATCACGCCGTCGACCAGCAGACTGCGCAGCACACCATCGGGCATCACGCCATGTACCCATTGGCCGAAGGCGCTGACCAGGCCTTCAATGCCGTCCATCAGGGGCTCGGCCCAGCTGAACACGGCCTGGAACATCAGGAACAGCGTCACCACCAGCAGCAGCGTGCCCCACAGCGGGTGCAGCACCACGGAGTCGATGCGATCGTCACGCTGCGTGGGAGCTGCGGGCTCCTGCACGGTCTGGCGCATGATCTCGGCCACCTGCTGGTGCAGGGCCAGTAGCTGGGCGCGCGAGTTGCTGCCCGTCACGGGCTTGAACTGGCCTTCGAGCGTCGGAGCCTTGAGCTGCCTGGCCTGATCGCTGTCCAGCCAGGCCAGCAAATCCTTGGCGCCGGACAGATGCACGCCCACGCTCTCCACCACGGGCACGCCCAGAAGCTCGCTGAGCTTGGCCTTGTCGATGACCAGGCCCTGGCGACGCGCCATATCGCTCATATTGAGCACCACCACCATGGGCAGGCCCAGGGCGCGTGCTTCCAGTACCAGACGCAGGTTCAGGCGCAGATGGGTGGCATCGGTCACGCAGACCAGCAGCTCGGGCGGCGCTTCGCGCGGGTGCTGACCCTTGACGATGTCGCGCGTGATGCGCTCGTCCTCGCTATGCGCATCCAGGCTGTAGGTGCCGGGCAGGTCCAGCACGCGCACGCGGCGCTTGCCGGGCGTGCTCAGCCAGCCTTCCTTGCGCTCCACGGTCACGCCTGCGTAGTTCGCCACCTTCTGGCGGGCGCCGGTCAGCAGATTGAACAGCGCCGTCTTGCCGCAATTCGGGTTGCCCAGCAGCGCTGCGCGCAGGGGTGCCTGCTCCGCAGCCTGAGGGCTCATCATGGTGATCTGGGATTCGCGCGCGTTCATGCTGCGGCCTCCAGCTGCACCAGCACCTGGGCCGCCTCGTGGCGGCGTAGGGCAAACGTCGCCTGACCTATGCGCACGGCCAGCGGGTCGGGGCCGGGAAAGCCGGTGGCGACGACGCGCACGGACTCGCCAGGCAGAAAACCGATTTCCATGAGTCTGAGCAACAGGCTTTCATCCTCGCCTTCGGAGGAAGCCAGATCCACCACCCGGGCTGGCTGATTCACCACCAGCTGATCCAGGCCCATGACGGGCCCGGTTGCGGCGGCCGTGGCTGCAGCGCTGGAAGATGGCACGCCGGATTCAGACGCTTGAACAGAAAAAGCATTCATGGACGAAGTAACTGACACTGCCTCAGACCTCGCCGAGGGGGACTGCAAAGAACTCATAGCGCATTATTAATTGATTTTGATTCTCATTTTCCATTTACTGTAGGCGATTGGTGCACAACGGTGGCGAATTGACACCAGCAGCATGGATTATTGGGCGGGTATTGCGCAACGCGGTTGACAAATCGGCAGCCCGGCACAACCCAAGGATTTGCACAGCTGCGAAAATCACCGCCCCACCGGAAAAATTCCGCCTCCCCCCATGACTCATCCCTGCCTTAGCTGCGGCGCCTGCTGCGCATCCTTTCGTGTCGACTTCTCCGTGCACGAGTCCCAGGAGCATGGCGGCAGCGTCCCCGCCGGGCTGGTCGAGGAGGTCACCGACTACACCTGCCGCATGCGCGGCACGGACTGGGCGAGGCCGCGCTGCGCCGCCCTGGTGGGCAAGGTGGGAGAGAAGGCCTATTGCGGTATCTATGAATGGCGCCCCTCGCCTTGCCGCGAGTTCGCCGCGGGCTCGGATGCCTGCAACCGCGTGCGTCAGCGCCACCAGCTGCCTGTGCTGGAAAGCGGTCTGATCTAAGACGAAGAGTCCTGGCCAGATCCGTCCATCAGGCGTCCTGCTCGATCAGCACCACGCCGATATTGTCCTTGCCGCCTGCGGCATTGGCCGCTTCGATCAAGGCCTCCTGCAATCGCGCCAGCGGCAGGTTTTCATCGAACAGGGATTCAAGGCTGGCGTCGCTGAGCATATCCGTCAGGCCATCCGAGCACAGCAAAATGCGATCCCCCTGCTGCAGCAGCCAGTGACTGAGCTCCGGCTCCACCTGGGGCATCACACCCAGGGCCCTGGTCACCAGATGGCCGTAGCGCGAGGTCCTGGCATCGGCCTCGCTGATCAGGCCGGCATCGATGTCCTGCTGCACCAAAGAATGATCCCGCGTCAGGCGCTGCAGCCGGCCGGCACGCCAGGCATAGGCCCTGGAGTCGCCCAGATGGGCGATCAGCACCTCGCTCGCCAGCACCAGGGCGGCCACTACCGTGGTGCCCATGCCGCTGCAACCGGGTGTGGACTGCGCGGCCGCATAGATGGCCGTATTGGCCATGTGCAGGGCATCCATCAGCTCGCACTGCGCAGCCAGCATGGATTCATCGGCAGCCGGGCCGTGCTGCACGCTGGTCGTGATCAGCTCCACGGCCATCACGCTGGCCACCTCGCCCGCGTTATAGCCGCCCATGCCGTCGGCCAGCACGGCAACCGGCCAGGGCCTGGCCTGCGGCTCCAGCCCCACCGAGTCTTCGTTATTGCTGCGCTGGCGCCCCATATCGGCACGCCCCACCATGCGTACGGCCGGCCAGACTCGGGATGGGCTAGAAGCTGCTGCGGATGACATGAAGATGGAGACGGGGGAAGCTGGAGGGCGGATTCGCGAAAAGCATTCAAGCGTAACGCAAGTCCCCTTCCCGTGTCGGTCGAAAAGAGCCGTTTTGCACTTGTTAACCAAGCCAAGGCGCAATTTTGTTCAATACCCGGGTGGACCCAAGGCTCAGACTGGCGGCCTCTTGTTTCGGGTTTGCCCATGCTTTCTTCTGTTCTGGCCATGGCCGGATTTGCACTGGCCGGCGCCATCACGCCGGGCCCGGTGAACGTGCTGGCCCTGCGCCATGGCAACGGCCGCGCTGTGGCCGCCTTCTGCTACGTGCTTGGCGCCAGCGTCAGCTATGCCGTCATCGTCTGGCTGATGGGCCAGAGCGGGCAATGGCTGCTCAAGCAGCCAGAGCTGCTGCGCTGGGCGCCGCGCGTCTGTGCCGCCTACCTGCTCTGGCTTGCCTGGCAGCTGGCCAAGGCCCCCGAGGACCATGGACAGGGGGCCAGGGAGAGCGCCCCCGCATCGCTGCCGGTCGGCCCGGGCGGAGCATTTGTACAGGGCATTGCGATTCAAAGCCTCAACCCCAAGGCCTGGCTGGTGGCGCTTTCGGGCATCGGCATGTTCGTGGCTCCGCTGGCTGCGCAGCAGGTCTCGCTACCAACCGCATTGCTGCTGTTTTGCGCCGTCTCCTTGCTGGCCTGCCTGCTCGGCGTCGGCTGCTGGGCCGCGCTGGGCCACGCACTGACCCGGTGGCTGAGCACCCCATTGCGCCAGCAGCGACTGAACCAGACCCTGGCCATGGTGCTGGTGGCAAGCGTGGTCAGCATGCTGGCATGATGACGCTGTCATGCCAGCCCCCAGCCACCGCTTCCACCGCCACCCGGCCCTGCCCTGGGCCGAGCTGCGCGTCAGCCGCCAGTCCTGCTACAGCTACCGGCTGCATGCACATGCGCAGTACTCCATAGGCATTGTGGATGAAGGCGAGACCCTGTTTCTTCACGATGATGGCCCCGAAACTCTGAGCGCGGGCAGCGTGGTGCTGATCGAGCCCGGCCACTGGCATGCCTGCAACCCCGAGACATTGCAGCCCTGGTCCTACCGCATGCTGTTCGTGCAGGCCGACTGGGTGCATGAGCGGCTCGGTGTCGGCGCCCTGCGCTTTGCCCGGCGCGCGCTGCACGATCCTGCCATATCGCGCTGGGCTGACAGTCTCTGCCAGCCGCTTGCCGGCAGCGCCACGGACTCGGACCTGCAGCAGCACGGGCAATCGCTGGTGGATTTCCTGCAGCTGCTGGGCCGCGCCGCCGACTCCGCTGCCCCAGAGCCCCGGCCCGCCGATGCCGTGCTGCCCGCGCTCCAGCACATGCACCGCAGCCCCGAAGACGAGACCAGCGTCCAGGCCCTGGCCCTGCGCTGCGGCATGAGCCCGAGCCGTTTCATCCGCCGCTTCAGGGCCGTCACCGGCGTCACGCCCGGGGCCTACCGCCTCAACCTGCGGCTCAATGGCGTGCGCCATCTGCTGGCCCAGGGCGAGCCCCTGGCCTCGGTCGCGCAACAGATGGGCTTTGCCGACCAGGCCCATATGCAGCGCGCCTTCAAGGCCCATCATGCGCTGACGCCCGGCAACTACGCCGGGATGCCGCGCTGAGCCGGCTGGGCCTGCGCCAAGGACATTCGCCGCCACGCCGCTGCAGCCGGTCATTCGCGGGATACTTGCCGCTTCGATTTTTCGCATGCGCAAGTCAGCAATGGCCAACTTTGACAGTATTCAGCAACGCGAGACAGGCTTGCAGCAGCACCTGAACTCCGCCCAGATGACCATGATCGCCATCGGTGGCGCCATCGGTACCGGCCTCTTCATGGGCAGCGCCTTTGCCATCGGCTTTGCCGGCCCCAGCGTGCTCATCAGCTACGCCATCGGCGCCTTCATCGGCCTGCTGCTCATGGGATGCCTGGCCGAGATGACCGTGGCCCACCCCACCTCGGGCTCCTTCGGCGCCTATGCCGAGCACTACATCAGTCCGCTGGCCGGCTTTGTGGTGCGCTATGCCTACTGGGGGGCCGTGGTGCTGGCCGTGGGCATGGAGGTCACGGCCGTCGGCAAGTACATGGCCTACTGGTTCCCGGCCGTGGACCCATGGATCTGGGTGGCGCTGTTCTCGATCCTGCTGGCCGCCGTCAACGCCACCAGCGTCAAGGCCTTCGGCCAGGTCGAATACTGGTTCTCCATGGTCAAGGTGATTGCCATCGTGGCCTTTATCCTGATCGGTGCCTATGTGGTCTTCGGCACCCGGCCTGAGGGCGTGGGTTTCGACAACTACTTTGTCGACGGCGGCTTCTTCCCCAACGGCTGGTGGGGCACCTGGGTGGGCGTGATCGTGGCCATCTTCAGCTATCTGAGCCTGGAGTCCATTGCCATTGCTGCCGGCGAAGCCCAGAACCCCAAGCAGGCCGTGACCCGCGCATTCCGCACCACGGTGCTGCGCCTGGTGCTGTTCTATCTGCTGTCGCTGGCACTGATGCTGGCCATCGTGCCCTGGAGCCATGCGGGCACGGACAAGAGCCCGTTCGTCAAGGTGATGGAGATTTTGCAGATTCCCGGCGCCGCCGCGGCCCTCAACTTCGTGGTGCTGCTGGCCTCGCTGTCGGCCATGAACAGCCAGCTCTACGTCACCTCGCGCATGATGTTCAGCCTCTCGCGCGGCGGCTATGCCCCCAAGGGACTGAGCAAGCTCAGCAAAAGCGGCGTACCGCTGGGCGCGATTGCCGTCTCCTGCCTGGGCATGGCCGTGGCCATGGTGCTCAACGTGCTCAAGCCCGAGCAGTCGCTGGAGCTGATGATGTCGATCGCCATGTTCGGTGCCATGTTTGCCTGGTTCATGGTGTTCGTGACCCATCTTTTCTTCCGCCCGCGCTGGCAGCGCGAGCATCCTGGCCAGAAGCTGGAGTTCCGCATGTGGGGCTTTCCCGTGCTGACGCTGATCGGGGCGCTGCTGATGGCGGGCGTAATCGTCACCACGCTGTTTACCAAGGAGTTCCACACCACCGTGCTGGTGGGCGTGCCGTTTCTGATCGTGCTGGTGCTGGTCTATGCTCTTTGGTATAGAAAGAAGAAGGTCACCCCCTGAGCGGCTTTGCCTTGGCGGCCCCACCGCTTCCCCCCTCTCTCTGCGCGCTGTGCGCTACGGGAGGGGGACGACACCATCGCTGCGGGGCGGCCCTTGCTCGGTGTCTTTGACATAGGCTGCGCTACCTGTCGCGCTCCCGCTGAAATACACATATTGCTAGTTGCACCATGACACGCCAGATCTGGGATATTTCTCCTGCCATCCATCCTGCCGCACCGGTGTTTCCGGGCGACACGCCCTATAGCCAGGAATGGGTGGCCAGCATTGGCCCGGGCTGCCCGGTCAATGTCAGCGCCATTCATCTCTCGCCCCATGTGGGCGCGCATGCCGATGCGCCGCTGCACTACGATGCGCAGGGCGCGGCCATCGGTGCCGTCGATCTGGATGCCTTTCTGGGCCCCTGCCGCGTGATCCACGCCATAGGCTGCGGGCCGCTGATCGAATGGCGCCACATCGCGCACGCCATCGATGCCAGCCTGCCCGCGCGGGTGCTGGTGCGCACCTACGAGAAAGCGCCCACCGGCTGGGATGCCGACCTCGCCGCCTATGCCCCCGAGACCGTGCAAAAGCTGGCCGACCTGGGCGTCAAGCTGATCGGCATAGACACTGCCAGCATCGACCCCGCCAGCAGCAAGAGCCTGGACAGCCATATGGTGATCCGCCAGCGCGGCCTGCGCGTGCTCGAAAACCTGGTGCTCGACGAGGTGAGCGAGGGTGACTATGAGCTGATCGCACTGCCGCTCAAGCTCACCGAAGCCGATGCCTCGCCGGTGCGTGCCGTGTTGCGCAGCCTGCTCTGAAGCGCTGGGCGCAAAGAAACCGATGTCCGCGCTGCGAGGCGGCTGGGCCGCCCCGGTCTCGGACACAATAAGCGGTTCCCGGTCCCGCCAGATTTGAATCAAAACCCGCTTCAGCGCAGACACAATCAGCGTCAGAAGCTATCAAAATGAGAGAAGGAAGACAATGACCACTTTGCAGGACTGCCAGGCTCTGGACGCCCAGGACCCGCTGCGCGCGCTGCGCGAACGCTTTGCCCTGCCCCAGGGCGTGATCTACCTGGACGGCAATTCCCTGGGCGCCCAGCCCAAGGCCGCCGCCGCGCGCGCGGCCGAAGTGGTGACGCAGGAATGGGGCCAGGACCTCATCACCTCCTGGAACAAGGCCGGCTGGATCACGCTGCCCGAGCGCCTGGGCAACCAGTTCGCACCCTGGCTGGGCGTGGGCCAGGGCGAGCTGGTGTTCACCGACACCACCTCCATCAATCTCTACAAGGTGCTGAGCGCTGCCGCGCGCATCGCCCGCGAAGATGCGCCCGGCCGCAAGAAGCTGATCAGCGAGCGCAGCAACTTCCCGACCGACCTCTATATTGCCCAGTCCGTCTGCCAGGAATACGGCCTGGAGCTGGTACTGCTCGAGCCCGAGGAAATCGCCGGCGCGCTGCAGACCGACGTGGCGATCTCCATGCTCACCCATGTCAACTACCGCACGGGTGCCATGCACGATATGGCAGCCGTCACGGCCGCCGCCCATGCCAAAGGCATTCTCTGCGTCTGGGATCTGTGCCATAGCGCAGGTGCCGTGCCCGTGGACCTCAAGGGCGCCGATGCCGACTTCGCCGTGGGCTGCAGCTACAAATACCTTAACGGCGGCCCCGGTGCACCGGCCTTTGTCTGGGCGCATCCGCGCCTGATCAACCGCTTCTGGCAGCCGCTGTCGGGCTGGTTCGGCCATGCCGAGCCCTTCAAGTTCGTTCCCGACTACCACCCCGCCAAGGGCATCCAACGCTATCTCTGCGGCACCCAGCCCATGATCAGCATGAGCGTGCTGCAATGCGGCGTCGACATCTACACCGAGGCAGAGGCTTTCGGCGGCATGGCCGCGCTGCGCAAGAAATCGCTGGCGCTGACCGATCTGTTCATCCAGCTCGTGGAAGAGCGCTGCCAGGGCCACGGCCTGGGTCTGGCGACACCGCGCGAGCATGCGGCACGCGGCTCCCAGGTCTGCCTGACCCGGGAAGAAGGCCTGGGCCTTGACGGCCAGAACAGCGGTGCCTACGCCATTGTCCAGGCGCTGATCGCACGTGGGGTGATCGGCGACTTCCGCAAGGGCGACGGCGGCACGGGCAGGCACAAGGACATTCTGCGCTTCGGCTTCACGCCGCTGTATGTGGGCTTTGCCGATGTCTGGAATGCCGTCGAGCACCTGCGCCAGGTGCTGGAATCGGGCGAATGGCAACGACCCGAGTTCAATACCGTGCACGCCGTGACCTGAGGCAGGCTGCGGGGGCGGGCCGGGCGAGCTCCGATCAGGCCCGTGCCCAGCTCCAATTGAGTACGCCCATCAGCGCCACGGCGGCCAGGGCCAGCATCAGCACGCTTTGCTGCACCCAGCGCCGCTGGTCAGCACCCTGCGCCAGCAGTTGCACGGCCATCTCCACCTTGCCGGGCGAAGCCATGAGCAGCAGCGAGGCACTGACGTTGTGCACCGCCATGAATGGCAGCAGCGGCGTGCCCAGCGCACGGGCGATCTCGGCCTGCGTGGCCGCGAACATGGCATTGGCCCCGGTGTTGGATCCGGTCACGAAGCCACCCAGCGCTCCCACAAACGGTGCGGCCAGCAGATACAGCGGCCCGCTGCCGGCCAGCGCCTGCGCCAGTTGCGCGGCCATGCCCGAAACCGCCATCAGCACGCCCAGCACAATGAACAGCGCCGTGACCGGTGCCACCTGCAGCCAGGAGCGCCAGACCTTTGCCAGCGATGGGCGCGCCGGCCGACCTCGCGTGAAAAAAACCGCAGCCACCAGCAGCCACAGTCCCGGCGAAGCCAGCCCATGCCAGGCAGCGGGCAGATTCAGGGTGCGCAGCAGCGCTGCCGCCGCCAGCACGCCGCCCAGCAGCAGCGCATAGGCCGCCAGCGCTCGCCGTCCCGGTGCGCTCAGGGACGGCTTGTCCGCGTCCGCTTGCGACACGCGCAGGCGCAGCAGATGCCAGCCCACCACCAGCAACGCCCCGAGTGCCCCTGCGGGTGCCGTGCCGGCAAGGGTATTCATCAGAGCCACGGCCGCCGTCAGCAACAGACCCGACAGCAGGCCCTGCAGCAGAGCCGGCCAGCGACGACCCGGCACACTCGCCAGAGCCGCCGCCGCCATGCCGGTGATGACAAACGGAATCACGCTGACCAGGGCCGAAGCCTGACCCAGCTCCTTGAACGGCAGACCCGCCATGGTGGCCGCCACCAGCGTCCCCGGCCCCATGGAGCCCCAGGGCACGGCGCAAAGGCCCAGCAGACCGATGAGCACCACCTTGCGCGGCGGCAAGCCGAAGTGCGCGAGTAGCGGTATACCGATGGTCACGCCCACGCCAAAGCCGGTGACCGACTCGGCAAACGGCGTGATGCCATGCACCACCAGCAGCACGGCGCCCGTGCCGCTGCCGGCCCTGGCCAGCAGCCAGTCGGCCAGGGCCTTCTGCGCTCCCGACGCGCGCAGCACCTCGGACAGCAGCAGCCCGCCCCCCACGATCAGCAGCACTTCCAGCAGCACCGGCGCCCAGTGCATGCCCGCGGCCAGCCATGTTGAAGCGGGCTGCGCGAAGGCTGCGGCAATCACCAGCAGCGCCACCGCCACGCCCAGCGCTGCGGCATGCAGCGAGCGCCAGCCCGCCAGCAACACGGCGATGACGGTGGCCACGGGCAAGGCGCTGATAAACATGTACATTGCATTCATCCTCGAAAAATAATTTCGTATACGCAAAATTATTTTCTCATAGGAAAATTTTCAACACAAGAACAGACGCCATGAAAAGGAGCCGGACTTGAACTCCACCACCGCATCGCAGGCATCGGAGCAGGATGCGCTTTTCGGCGCAGCCGTCCGCGCGCGCCGCGCCCAGCTGGGCATCACACTGGATCAGCTGGCCCAGGCCAGCGGCGTCTCACCGGGCGCGCTGTCGCGCGTGGAACGCGGCCTGCTGGCCACCAGCCTGCGCAATGCCATGGCGATTGCACAAGGTCTGGGCTGCGAGCTTGGCGAGCTGGTGCAAAGCGCACCCAGCGCGCAGATCACGCGCGCCGGCGAGAATCTGCGCTTTGTCGACGAGGCCAGCGGCGTGGAGCGCCTGGCCCTGGCCAGCCCCAGCGCGGGTGTGAACCTCGTGCATTACCGCTTTCCGCCGCATGCGGTCTCCAGCCATTTCGCGGCCCATCGCGCAGGCACGCGCGAGGTCTTTCATGTGCTGGAAGGCAGCATCGAAGTCTTCACCGCCCAGGAGCAGGTGCTGCTGCACGCGGGCGACACGGCCACGCTGGTGGTGGACAGCGAGCACCGGCTGGCCAACGCCTCGGGCCAACCCGCACGCCTGTTGCTGCTGGTGCTGTCGCCGCTCTGAAGCGCTGCCGCCCGTCGCCGGTCGCCTCTCAATAGGCGCTGTCGGCCAGCGAGGCCCACAGGTGCGCAGCCACCAGCGCGCGCCAGGGCTTGAACTGTTCCAGCCAGTCGCTGGCGGCGCGCGCATCGGGCTTGTCCCTGCCGGTAAGCAGACCGATGGCCCGGCGCACCGCCACATCGCCGTGCAGACTACCGTCGGGCCAGCCAAAGCCGCGCAGCAAGGTGTAGTTCACCGTCCACGGCCCGATGCCCTTGACCGCCAGCAATTGCGCCGAGGCGGCGGCCACATCCTGCTCCTGCCACTGGCCAGCGGCGCTGCGGGCGGCCCAGTCGTCCAGCGGCAGCTGCCCCTCGGCAACGGCCTGGGCCACGGCCAGCAGGGTCTGGGCCTTGGCCTGGGAAAAGCCCGCGCCGCGCAGCGCGTCCAGCTCCAAGGCTGCCACGCGCTGTGCATCGGGATAGGCATGCAGCGCCGGCATGTCCCCGTCTTGCGCCAGCGGCTCGCCCGCCAGCGCGATCAGCTTGCGCCGCAGCGAAACGGCCACGGCCACCGTGATCTGCTGGCCGGTGATGGCCCAGGTCAGCGCCTCGAAGGGCGTGGGCGAGCCGGGCACATGCAGGCCGGCCTGGCGCGACAGCAGCGCGCCCAGCTCGGGGTGGTCGCCATGCGCCTGCTCCAGCTGGCCGGGCGCGTAGATCAGCCCCAGCATGCGTTTCACCATGGCCTGCAGCGCGGCCCGGTCTGCCTCGGCCGGCTCTGCCTGCGGCGCATGCAAGCTGGCCTGTACCTGTCCGGTCTGCCATTGCAGCTGCAGCAAGGCGGGGCTGTGCTTCCACATGATGGCCTTGCGCAGGCTGCGCGCGCCGGCATCGACCCGCTCGGCCAGTTGCTGCTCGTCGCGATCATGGAAATGCACGAATTCGTCAAAGCGGTAACGCGCGGGCAGGGCAATGGAGACTTCAAGCAGCATGCGGTTTTCTATCACAGCGGGCTGCACCGGAGCGCGCCTGTGCTTCATTCATTAAATTCATAGCTGCTATCGCTCATCAATCAACGATTTCAGATAAATATCCATCTGAAAACGTTGAATAGCATGCGATAGCAGCTCTCTTTAAGAGAGCTTGAGCTGGGCCTGCTGGGCCTCGCGCAGCAGCAGCGCACGCTTGCGCTCCACGCCCCAGCGATAGCCCGAGATGCTGCCGTCGTTGCGCAGCACACGATGACAGGGCACGGCCACGGCAATCGGATTGGCCGCCACCGCGCTGGCCACGGCCCGCGTGGCGCTTGGCTGGCCCAGATGCCGGGCCAGCTCGCTGTAGCTGACGGTCTGCCCGGCGGGAATGCTTTGCAGCGCCTGCCAGACGCGCTGCTGAAACGCCGTGCCCTGAATATCCAGCGGCAGGGCCAGCCCCAGCCGGGGCTGCTCCATCAACGCCACCACCTGGGCTACGGTCTGTTCATACCGGGCATCGGCCCCGATCAGCTGCGCCGCCGCAAAACGCCGCTGCAGATCGTCGACCAGCGCATGCGGGTCATCGCCCAGCAGCACGCAGCACACGCCCTTGTCGGTGCTGGCCACCAGCAGGCTGCCCAGCGAGCATTCGGCCAGGGCAAAGCGGATACGCTGGTCCTGGCCGCGCCTGCGATAGGACTGCGGCGCCATGCCCAGCATGGCCGGCGCATCCTTGTAGAAGCTGCTGCTGGCTTCGTAGCCGCTCAGATAGGCCGCGTCGGTGACCGACTCGCTGGCCTCCTGCGCCAGCGCGGCACGCACATGCCTGCCGCGATGGGCCTTGGCATAGGCCTTGGGCGTGAGCCCGGTGGCACGCTTGAAGTTTCTGTGCAGCTGCCAGGGGCTGAACCCCAGCCGCTGGGCCAGCTCATCCAGCGAGGGCATGGGCTCTTCGCTCTCCAGCCAACGGCAGCACAGGACCATGCGCTCATCGATTGGCGGGTTGGCGGCGGCTGTAGAGGGCAGAGGACTGGACATGGCTTAAATCTCGGCTGAGTGCGTTTTCCGTCACGGGTCTGTGACTGGCCTGACTTTACGCAAAGCTTTGGCAGCTTGCATCCACGTTCTTGCAGGCTTTGCGGGCCCGGATTCGGTTACGCTGCGCGCACCGATCCAACAAACATGATTTCACCATGACGAACGAATCCTCCGGCTGCCCTCTGCATGGCGGCGCAGCCATCGTCCGCGACGAGAAAGCCCAGCTCGACTTCAGCCGCGACATGAGCTATGGCGACTATCTGCATCTGGACCAGATTCTCACGGCCCAGCACCCGCTGTCGCCGGCCCATGACGAGATGCTGTTCATCGTGCAGCACCAGACCAGCGAGCTGTGGATGAAGCTGATGCTGCACGAGGTGCGCGCGGCCACCGCCGCCATTGCCAATGCCTCGGGCGCGACCAAGCCCGATGCCTTCAAGATGCTGGCGCGCGTCTCGCGCATCATGGAGCAGCTGGTCAGCGCCTGGACCGTGCTGTCCACCATGACGCCGCCCGAATACTCGGCCATGCGCCCCTATCTGGCCAACTCCAGCGGCTTCCAGAGCTACCAGTACCGCTGCATCGAGTTCGCGCTGGGCAACAAGAACGCGGCCATGCTCCAGCCCCACGCGCATCGCTCGGACCTGCTGGCCCAGGTACAGGCTGCCTACGAATCGCCATCGCTGTACGACGTGGCCCTGCAACTGCTGGCGCGAGAAGGTATCGCCGTGCCTGCCGACCGCCTGCAGCGCGACTGGACCCAGCCCTATGAAGCCAGCGAGGGCGTCAAGCAGGCCTGGATCACCGTCTACCGCGATCCGCACAAGCACTGGGATCTGTACCAGCTGGGCGAAAAGCTGGCCGATATCGAAGACGCCTTCCGTCTCTGGCGCTTCCGCCACCTGACCACGGTGGAGCGCGTCATCGGCTTCAAGCGCGGCACGGGCGGCACCGGCGGCGTGAGCTACCTCAAGAAGATGCTGGACGTGGTACTGTTTCCCGAGATCTGGAGCCTGCGCACCGAGCTGTAAGCGGGTCCGGCCATCGCCACTCAGGCTGCCCGTGCTGCTCTTTCGTGACAGCGCGGGCAGCCTGAATTATTTAGGCTCCGTGCAAAACCTAACATCACAACTAACTGCCCATGCCTTCCGATCACAGCGCCGCCGAGGCTGCGCCGAACTCCAGCCCGAAGCCCAACTCCTCCGCCTGGGCCATGCTGGTCTGCCTGCTCACGGGCTTTGCACTGAGCCAGGCCTTTCGCACGGTCACCTCCATCATCGCCGACGGTCTGCGCACGGACTTTGGCCTCTCCGCGCAGTCCCTGGGCTCGTTTGCCGGGCTGTTTGCGCTGTCCTTCGGCGTGGCCCAGCTGCTCATGGGCATAGGCATGGATATCTACGGCCTGCGCCGTACCGTGCTGCTGGCCTTTCCGCTATCGATTGCGGGCGCCGCGCTGTCCGCACTGGCACCCAGCTATTCCTGGCTGATGCTGGGCCAGTTGCTGATCGGCGTGGGCTGCTCGCCCGCCTTTCTGGCCAGCACCATGTTCATCGCACGCCATTTTCCGGCCGATAAATTTGCCTACCTCTCGGGCATAGGCCTGGGTCTGGGCGGACTGGGCCTGCTGTTCACCGGCACGCCCATGGCCTGGCTGGTGCAGCATCTGGGCTGGCGTGCCGGCTTTGCTCTGTTGGCGGTGCTGAGTGTGCTGTCCTGGCTGCTGATCTTCTTCAAGGTGCACGAGCCCGAGCTACCCGGCGACGCCCTGCCCAAGCCCGGTTTCATGCAGGCACTGCAGGGTTTCGGCAGCCTGCTGCTGCTGCCTCATACCTGGGGCATCGTGCTGCTGGGCATGGTCAGCTATGCCTCGTTTCTCACCGTGCGCGGCCTCTGGCTCAGCCCCATGCTGATGGACCGCTACCAGTTCTCCTTGGTCACCACCGGCAACGTGGCTCTGGCCTGCTCCGTCATTTCGCTGTTCGTGCCCTCCATGTTCGGCCGACTCGATCCGGGACCTGCCAGACGCCGCCAGCGCATCGCACGCTTTGCGCTGCTCATGGCTGGCATTTTTGTGGCCCTGGCCCTGGTCCATCAGTCCGTGGGCAGCGTGGTTCTGCTGCTGGTCATGAGTGTGCTGTCGGGCTACGGCACGCTGATCTATGCCGATGTGCGCTCCTCCTATCCGCCGGCCACGACGGGACGCGCCCTGTCCATCTTCACCATGGCCATGTTTCTCGGAGCGGCACTCATGCAGTGGCTGTCGGGCCTGGTTGCGGGAGTTGCAGAGCGCCAGAATGCCGACATCTACCAGGCCGTGATGCTGATGATTGCCGCCATGCTTGGTGGTGGCGTGCTGGCCTACCGGGTCATCAAGCCCTCGCCAATGCTGCTCAAGGCCGATCACTAGAGCACTGCCACTGCTGGCGCAGCGCTGGAAGCTGCGCCCGCGCTAGAGCGCGTTCTCGTAGAGCCAGGGCACATCCATGATGCGCCCTCCCAGAGCGCGCAGCGACAGATCGCGTCCCCAGCGCAGCGGCCCCGTCGCATGGAAGATGCGTCCATTGCGCAGCGAGCGCTCCTGCACCCTGGCATTGCGCTGCCAGCGATTGAGCGCATAGCGCCGCAGCCGCAGGCTGACATCCAGATCATGCATGGACAGAGCGCTTTGCAGCTCGGCCGCATCCTCGATGGCCATGCCGGCGCCCTGGGCCAGATAGGGACGCATGGGATGGGCGGCGTCGCCGAGCAAGGCCACCAGACCCTGCGCCATCTGTGCCTGTGACGACAGCGGCTGACGGTCGGCCACCGGCCACAAGCGCCATTCGCCGCCCCCGCCGGGGACATGCTGCACCAGATCCTGCAGATAGCCGCATGTTCCCTGAAGATGCTGCAGCAGGTCGGGCAGATTGGCGGAATGGTCCCAGTGGTCGAGATCCTCAGGCGCCGGACCCTGGACGATGATCACCAGATTCTGCAGCTCGCCCCGGCGCACGGGGTACCGAATCGCGTGCAGCTGCGGCCCCAGCCATGCCGTGACCTCGCTGGTGCGCAAGCGCTTGGGCAGATTGGCCTGGTGCACCATGGCACGATAGGCCAGATGTCCTGTCACTCGCGGAGGTCCGTCGCCCAGCATCTGGGCCCGCATGGCACTGCGCACGCCGTCGGCTCCGATCAGGGCATCGCCCTCGATGAGCTTGCCGGAGCTGGTGCGGATGGTGACCACGCCGTCCTGCTCGCTGTAGCTGCTGACGGCCTGGTTGAGGTTGAGGTGAACCTCGGCCAGACCCTGCAGGGTCTCCAGCAGGATCCCGTGCAGGTCGGCGCGATGAATGGTGAGATAGCTGGCCCCGTAGCGCTGCACCATATCCACGCCCAGCGGCAAACGGCCCAACTCCTGTCCTGTCACGGCACTGCAGGCACGCAAGGCCTGGGGGGACGCCACGACCTGCTGTAAGGATCTCTGCAGCCCCCAGGCCTGAAGACGGCGCACCACATTGGGCCCGAGCTGAATGCCGGCACCGACTTCCGAGAACTGCGCGGCACGCTCGAACAAACGTACCCCCCAGTCGGCACGTACCGCACCTATGGCTGCGGCCAGACCACCGATACCGCCACCTGCAATCAACACCTGCTTGTTCATGGACTCTTATTGTGCCGCCTAGTCAGCTGCATCGACGAGAACTCCGATTTGCGCTGCCGCAAACTTTGCCCCATGAAAAAAGCCCGCCAAGGCGGGCTCTTTCAACGTGCGCAAGCAGATCAAATAGCGAACTTTTCACGGTCCTGGTCTGCAATCCACTTTGGTGGCTTGCCGCGGCCGGTCCAGGTCTGACCCGTTGCAGGATCACGATACTTGGGGGCCACCTTGGCGCCAGCATTGGCGGAAGAGCGCGCGCGAGCGGGAGGGAAAACATCTTCAGCAGTCAAGCCGTACTCAGCAATCAGGCCGCGAACCTTGCTCACGGCTTCGGCCAGTTCACGCGAACGGGCTTCGTTGATTTGCTGCTCCAGCTCTTCTCTCTGCTTCAGGAGTTCCTTGTAAGTGCTCATGATTTGCGCTTCTCGGTTGATTAAAGTGGATTCATTATAAATGCGGTAATTTCAAATTCATCTTTTTCCGAGTAAGCAAAAACCACAATTCACAATATTTTATAAAATGCAACCATGTGTTAATAAATAGCTATTCTCTCTGGGTAAGCGCCAATATCCTGTCAATGCGCTTGCCATCCATATCAACGACTACCAATATCCAGCCGCTAGACCAGACCTTCTCGGCCAGAACGGGCAAATGACCGCTTTCGGCGAGGCATAAACCGGCCAGCGCGTTATAGATGGCTTTGTCTTCATCGGGCAATACCCGAATCGCCAGCCTGGCCCTCAATTCGGCGACAGGCATCAGATCAGCCAGGCCCGTCCTCTCTTCGGGTTGCCCAGGCCTTGGCGTCCTCTACGGAGCGAAGCTCTGCGGTAATCGCCTCCAGCAAATCAGGTGGCGTCATGATGCCCTGAACCACGCCATATTCATCGACAACAAACACCACGCATCCTGTTTGAGCGCGCAGCTGATCGAGCAGCTTCATCCCGGTCAGGGTTTCAGGCAAGAATGCAGAAGCCAGCGCATGCTCTCTCAACAGGTCGCTTGATCTCTCGCCCAGCGCCAGCATCCTGGGCATGCTGAGATGCCCAGCACCTCATCCAGCGAACCGCGGCATACCGGAACCAGGCCTGCCCACCCATCGCCCTGCCTTCGGTGCAGGCCAGCAAGCCTCGGATATCGTCATTCCGCCTCCCAGTCAATGCACATCGACGTGATGGACTATTAAAGATGTGAGAGATCTATCGTCTAAATGCAAAACATCGCGCACCATCTGGTGCTCATGCGTCTCAATCAAACCCGCTTGGTGCCCTCTTCCAAACTGGCCCCGATTTCCTGCTCGATCACTGTCGTGCTGCAGATTCATTAATACTGAGCAGGGTCAAGATGACAGGCGTAGAAAATGCCAACAAACGCACAAAGGGCTTTGCAACATGGGCAACCCGGGCCATAAGTCGCTGCGCCAATACCGAAACCGGCTTGGGATGGAGCTGCCCTATACGCGTTGGAACCAGTTCGCCTAAGATAATCGTTATAAATGTAATAGCAGTTACGACGATAGACGTTGCCGAAATGGCGGAAACCCTTTCCGATATTCCCGGCGATACCAGCCAAACTGCCAGCCCTTCGCTGAAGGCAGCCTCGCCCAAATGCCGTTGCGCAGCCCGATGAAAGTAATCCCCACTTGCACGGACGACAGAAATTGCGTGAGGTTATCGAGCAGTTCCAGCGCATCCTGCGCGCCCTTGCCCCGCCTGCGCCAAAGCCAGCAATCTGGCCTTGCGACTGGAGGCCAATGCCGATTCCGACATTGCAAACACCCCGTTGAGCAGCGCCAGCAATGTAATCAGCAGAAAATCCATGACTCGTCCACCAGAAAGAAGACCATGGCACTTTACTGTATCGGGGACATTCAGGGCTGCGATGACGCTTTCGAGCGCTTATTGCAGACCGTTGATTTCTCCGTAAGTCGGGACACACTTTATGTGCTCGGCGACCTTGTCAATCGCGGCCCCAAATCCACCGAAGTATTACGCCGCTGCATGCAGGCCGGCGATGCCATGCGCCCGCTGCTCGGCAATCACGACCTCCATCTGCTGGCCGCAGCCCAGGGCCTGCGCCGCCAAAGCAAGCGCGACACATTGGCCCAGGTTCTGAGCGCACCCGACTGCGATGCCCTGCTGCACTGGCTGCGCCAGCAGCCCCTGGCTCGCCTGCATGTCAATGCCTCGGGCGAGCAACTGCTCATGGTGCATGCCGGCGTGCTGCCCGCATGGAGCGTGCAGGACGTCACAGCCTTGAGTGCCGAGGTCGAGACCGTGCTGCAATCCGCCGGGCACGCGCGCTTTTTGCAGAACATGTACGGCAACCAGCCCGATCGCTGGTCCGCCGAGCTGCAAGGCGACGACCGACTGCGCTGCGTCGTCAACGCCTTTACCCGTCTGCGCTTTTGCAGTGCCGACGGCGTCATGGACTTCGAGAGCGCGGAATCCGCCGATCAGGCGCCTGAAGGACTGATGCCCTGGTTCGATGTGCCGGGGCGGCTCACTGCCAGTACGCCCATGGCTTTCGGCCACTGGTCCACGCTGGGCCATGTCAACCGGCCCGATCTGATGGCCATGGATACCGGCTGTGTCTGGGGCGGCTGCCTCAGCATGATGAGAATCGGCGAGCGCATGGACGAGCGAGAGCTGATACAGCTGCAGTGTCCGCAGGCCCAGGTCCCCGGCGCCAAGGGATAGAGCAAAGAAAAACGCCTGCATATGGCAGGCGTTTTTCTGGGGCGATCACTGTGCGCTCAGGAAGCCACGACAGGCGCTCTGAACAAGGCCGCGACCTTGCGCTTGGGCTTGATGCTCGCGCTCTTGACCGGGGCGACATGCTTGCTGTCCCAGGATGCGGTCTCGGCCACGCTGCTGGCCTCATAGGGCTTGTCGAAGAAGGGATCCACGTTGACAGGGCGCTGGGCCATGCGCGATGGACGATGCGCATAGCCGCCACGGGGCGCTGCATCGAACTCGCGTTCGCGACGCGGACGATATTCCTCATCGCTGCGGCTGCGACGTGCCGGACGGAAGTCCTGCATGGGCGCGGGTTCGACATCGATCTTCTTCTTGGTGAGCTTTTCGATGTCAGCCACATTGCGGCTGTCATGGTCGGTCACCAGGGTCACGGCCAGACCCGATGCGCCGGCGCGACCGGTACGGCCGATGCGGTGCACATAGTCTTCGGCGTTGAAAGGCACGTCGTAGTTGAACACGGCGGGCACGTCCTTGATGTCCAGACCGCGCGCGGCCACATCGGTACAGACCAGCAGATCCACCTCACCAGCCTTGAAGGCTTCCAGCGCCTTCAGGCGTTCGTCCTGGCTCTTGTCCCCATGCAGTGCGGCGGCGCGCAGGCCGTCGCGCTCCAAAGCACGCGTCAGGCGCGCACAGCCCAGCTTGCTGTTGGAGAAGATGAAGGCCTGGCGAATGTCGCGCTCCTTGAGCACGGAACGAATCGCATAGCGCTTGTCGTCATCCGTGACCTTGTAGAAGCGCTGCTCCACCGTGGATGCCGTCTCGTTGGGACGAGCCACCTCGATGGTCACGGGGTCCTGCAGATAGCTGCCGGCCAGACGCTTGATCTCGGGCGAGAACGTGGCCGAGAACAGCAGCGTGGTGCGGCTCTTGGGCAGATAGGAGAGGATGCGCTGCAGATCGGGCAGAAAGCCGATATCCAGCATGCGGTCGGCCTCGTCCAGCACCACGTATTCCACCTGGTTGAGCACCACATTCTTGGCTTCGATGTGATCCAGCAGACGGCCGGGCGTGGCCACCAGCACCTCGACGCCTTTTTTCAGCTCGATGGTCTGAGGCTTCATGTCCATGCCGCCAAACACCACGGTGCTGCGCAGCTTGGTGTGCTTGGCGTACAGAGCGATCTGTTGCGCCACCTGATCGGCCAGCTCACGCGTGGGCAGCAGCACCAGGGCGCGCACCGGATGGCGGGCAGGCGAAGCGGAAGCGTTTTCATGGCGCATCAGGCGCTGCAGCAGGGGCAGGGAGAAAGCCGCTGTCTTGCCTGTGCCGGTCTGGGCTGCGCCCATGACGTCCTTGCCGGTCAATACCACCGGAATGGCCTGCGCCTGAATCGGAGTCATGGACTCATAGCCCATGTCGGCCACTGCGCGTGCCAGGGGCTCAGCCAAGTGAAGATTGGAGAAAGAGCTTGTCATTGAGGGCGTTATTGTCGCACCGAGTGGGTTTTTCGCGTTGGCTTTGTGATTTTCTGCAGACGGAAAGCCTTCGCCCCCTCTGTTTTCACGCGTTAGAAGCCTTGCCAATATCCCGTGCAATCTATCGGGATAACCCGGATTTTCACATTCTGCTGCCCCAAAAACAAAGGCGTGTGACAAAGCACACGCCTGCATCCGGGGGCTCGTGACTTACAGCGACTGGGCCGAGAAGGTGTCGCAGGCCCTGACGCTGCCGGTCTTGTAGCCCTGGGTGAACCAGCGCACACGCTGGGCGCTGGAGCCATGGGTAAAGCTGTCGGGACGCACCGTACCCGTGGCTTCACGCTGCAGCTTGTCATCGCCGATCTGCTGGGCGGCATTCACGGCCGACTCGATATCGCCCTGCTCCAGCCAGCTCTTGGCCTGCTGCGACTTGTTGGCCCAGATGCCGGCCAGGCAGTCGGCCTGCAGCTCCAGGCGCACCGACATGGCGTTCTGCCGGGACTCGCTGATGCGGCCGCGCATGGCATCCACCTTGCCCGAGATACCGAGCAGGTTCTGCACATGGTGTCCCACCTCGTGGGCGATCACATAGGCACGCGCGAACTCCCCGGGCGCGCCCAGCTGGCGGCTCATGGTGTTGAAAAAGTCCATGTCCAGATAGACCTTGCGGTCGCCAGGGCAGTAGAACGGCCCCATGGCCGACTGCCCCGTGCCGCAGGCCGTGGGCGTCACGCCCGTGAACAGCACCAGCTTGGGGTTCTGATACTGACCATTTTCCTCGCGGAAGATCTGGGTCCAGACATCCTCGGTCGAAGCCAGCACCGTGGAGACGAACTTGGCGCCCTGGTCGTCTGCTGCCGGACGATGCGCGGGCGCCTGCTGCACCTGGGGCGAGCCTCCGCCGGAGAGCACGCCAATGGTGGTCAGCGGGTTGATGCCGAACACGCCCCAGCCAATCAGCGCCAGCACCACGGTGCCGATGCCGATGCTGCGGCCACCAATGGGGAAACCACCGCCGCCACCGTCTCCACGGCGGTCTTCGACGTTGTCCGACTCGCGGTTACCTTCCCATCTCATGGTGCTTTCTCCTTTGCTATGTTGCACGCGGCCTGCGCCGGGTGGCGATATTAAGGGCTGCGGCTGCGGCTGCGGCCGAAGGTATCAAGCTGTGCTTTTGCCGCGCCGGTCAAGCTGCAATGCAGCATTGTTGACGTTTGGCCCGGTTTTCAGCGGCCGGCAGGCACGGAGATCAGGGTCATGCCCGGCGCGCCCGGCGTGGACTGGGGCTGGTTGCGGGCGACCTGCTCCTCCACCACATCGACCATGCTCAGAAACAGGAAAGCCACTGCCAGCAGGCCCACCACAGCCAGGACGGCCGATGCCCAAAGCCGGGCGGAAGAGAATTTGCGCGGCGTTGCCGCCTGCTGCTGGGTAGGCTCATAGGACGCGGCCGAGCCGCCATCCCGCCAGACAGGCTCGACAGGACCGCGGCTGGAAGGCGCTTGTGTCCAGGTAGGGTCCTTGCGTTGCCCGGAGCGGGAAGAAAAGCCAAACATGAGTGCACAGAATCGATGAATAAGACAGTGGCTATTGTGCGCTCTGCCAGCCCTTGCTCCCGGCGTCTATGCAGCGACCTGCTGTCGGCCAACACCGGGCCGGGCTTGCAATTCTGTAAGCTCGAAGCCCTGTCCGCTGCCCTCATACGACTGCCCATGAATGCCCTGACCCAGCCCTCTACAGCGTCTCTCGATGCCCGCGCTACTGCCGCATTGCTGCCATGGACCGCCCTGGCCGATGAAATCGAAACACTTTTGCTTCAGCTGCAAAACAGTGGCGGCGTCACCGTTCCGCCACGCATCGTCATGCCCACGGCTGCGGACAACTGTCTGTTCTGCATGCCGGCCACCGATGGTCAGGTGGTCATGACCAAACTCATCAGCTTCACGCCCGGCAATGCCCAGGCAGGCAGACCCACCATTCAGGGCGATATCGTGGTCTTTGACGCAGCCACCGGAGAGCGCCAGCTGATTCTGGACGGCCCCACCGTCACGGCCAGACGCACCGCCGCCGTCTCGCTGCTGGCTGCGCGCCGCCTGGCCCCTCAACCCCAGGGCCCGCTGCTCATCGTCGGCGCCGGCGTGCAGGGCAGCGCCCATCTGCAGGCCTTTGCCCAGGGACTGGGCACGCAGGAAGTCTGGATTCACTCGCGCAGCGCCGACAGTGCGCAGCGGCTTGCAGACCAGGCCCGCGACCTGGGCCTGCAGGCACGCATCACCGACGACCTGGAGGAGGCTGCCCGGCACTGCCCGCTGATCGTGACCTGCACGCCCGCACAGGCCGTGGTGCTGCACGAGGCCGCACGGCCCGATGCCTTTGTCTGCGCCGTGGGCGCCTTCACCCCCAAAATGGTGGAGCTGGCTCCGGCGCTGTGCCAGCGCTTTCTGCGTGAAGGCCGGATCGTCGTCGACACCGAAGATGCGCTGCACGAGGCCGGCGACCTGCTGCAGGCCGGCATTGACGTCAGCACCCTGCCCACACTGGCCACCGTGGTGCAGCACAACTGGTCGCGTCCCACGACCCCTGTACTCTTCAAATCCTGTGGCTGGGGTGGCTGGGATCTGGCCGCTACACGCCTGGCACTGCGCCAGCATCAGCTGGGCCGCCTCGTTTAGGCAGCATTCACTCGCTCATTTATCAGAAGCATCAATCCATTGACGGATAAGCGTCACAGCGACTTTTCGTAATTCCCTGCTGATCACCGCCCCCGCCAAAAGGCGGCGGCCGACCTCCTGATTTGTCCCTCAGGTGACAAACGTCAAAAAAGCGGTTTTAATAATACTCAGATTGAGTATAAATATTTAACAGCGCAACTCAGGATGGAGACGATGACGATCAGAACCGTGGAATTCGACCAGCCCGCACCGGGCAGCAGCACCCAGTGCAGCACAGGCCAGGCCTGGGCCAGGGTACTGCCGCCGCAGGACCGCCAGCAGCAGCGCGAGACGGCGCAGCGCATCAAGGCCTTGCTCAGAGAACGCAATGCCGTCATGGTCGCCCACTACTACGTGGACGGCGCACTGCAGGATCTGGCACGCGATACCGGAGGCTGTGTGGGCGACTCGCTGGAGATGGCGCGCTTTGGCGCCAACCACCCAGCCAGGACCCTGATCGTGGCCGGCGTGCGCTTCATGGGCGAGACCGCCAAGATACTGAGCCCCGAAAAAACCGTGCTCATGCCCGACGGCGATGCCACCTGCTCGCTGGATCTGGGCTGCCCGGCCGACGAATTCAGCCGGTTCTGCGATGCCCATCCCGATCGCACCGTGGTCGTCTATGCCAATACCAGCGCCGCCGTGAAAGCCCGGGCCGACTGGGTGGTCACCTCGTCGGTAGGACAGGACATCGTGGCCGCCCTGCATGCCCGTGGCGAAAAAATCCTCTGGGCGCCCGACCGCCACCTGGGCAGCCATATCCAGCAGCAGACCGGCGCCGACATGCTGCTGTGGCAGGGTAGTTGCGTGGTCCATGACGAATTCAAGGCCGACGAGCTGCAAGCCCTGGCCAACGCCCACCCCGGGGCCGCGATTCTGGTTCACCCCGAATCGCCGGCCGCCGTCACGGCGCTGGCCGATGTGGTGGGCTCCACCACCCAGCTGATTGCCGCCGTGGGCAAGCTGGCCACCGACAGCTTCATCGTCGCCACCGATCAGGGCATTCTTCACGACATGCGCCAGCGCTATCCGGGCAAGCGTTTTCTGGCAGCCCCGACGGCAGGCACGGGCGGCAGCTGCAAAAGCTGCGCCTTCTGCCCCTGGATGGCCATGAACAGCCTGCCCGGCGTGGAGCGGACGCTGCAGCAAGGCAGCGGCGCCATCGAGCTTGACGCGGCCCTGGGCCGGGCTGCCCGCAAGCCCATACAGCGCATGCTGGACTTCGCGGCGGCCCAGCGCCAGCCGGTACGCGCCAGCGGCGAGCTGGAACGCGACGCGGCCTTGTTCCAGAACTTCGGTCCGGCCTGAGAGAGGACAAGCACCATGCCCCAATCCCCGACCGGCAGCGATGTGCTCATCATCGGCTGCGGACTGGCCGGCCTGACGCTGGCGCTCAGCCTGCCCAGCAGGCTGCGCATCACCGTGCTCAGCAAAAGCCGTGCCGACGAATGCGCCAGCGCCTGGGCGCAAGGCGGCATTGCCGCCGTGCTGGACCCCGCCGACAGCCTGCAGTCCCATGTGCAGGACACGCTCATCGCCGGCGCCGGCCTCTGCGACGAAGCTGCCGTGCGCCGCATTCTGGAGCAGGGCCCCCAGGCCATCGCCTGGCTGCAAGCGCTGGGCGTTCCCTTCAGCACCGATGCCGAAGGCCGCCTGCACCTGACGCGCGAAGGCGGTCACAGCGCACGACGCATCGTGCATGCGGCAGACCGCACCGGGCAGGCCGTGCACCAGACCTTGCTGCAGGCCTGCCAGCGCCTGAAGCACATCACCTTGCTGCAGCATTGCTGCGCCGTGGAACTGCTGCAGGACGCTCAGCAGCGCTGTGTGGGCGCCAGCGTGCGCAATGCCGATGGCCAGCAGCAGAACATGCTGGCCAGCCATACGGTGCTGGCCACGGGCGGCATGGGCCAGATCTACCCCAGCACCACCAACCCGGCCACGGCGACCGGCGACGGCATCGCCATGGCCTGGCGTGCTGGCTGTGTCGTGCGCGACCTGGAGTTCATGCAGTTCCACCCCACGGCCTTGCAGGTGGGCGGCCGGTCCGTGGGCCTGGTCTCGGAAGCGCTACGCGGCGAAGGCGCCCTGCTGTGCCTGCCGGACCGGCACGGCCAGCCTGGCGAGCGCTTCATGCTGCGCCACGACCCGCGCGCCGAGCTGGCGCCACGCGATATCGTGGCCCGTGCCATCGATGGCGAAATGCGTGCCCACCAGTTGCCCCATGTGCTGCTGGACATCAGGCACCGCAGCCGCGAATGGCTGGCCCAGCATTTTCCCGGCGTCATGGCACTGTGCGCGGAGCACGGCATAGACATCGCCACCCAGCCCATTCCTGTCGCGCCCTGTGCCCACTATGCCTGCGGCGGCGTGCAGGCCCATGTGGACGGCCGCACCGCCGTGGCCGGGCTGTGGGCGATCGGCGAAGTGGCCCGAACCGGCCTGCATGGCGCCAACCGGCTGGCCAGCAACTCGCTGCTGGAATGCGTGGTCATGGCCAGGTCTGCCGCCCTGCGCATGACCGAGCAGCCACTGCACAAGCCTGCGGCGATTCATGACAGGCCGCGCAAGTCCGGCAAGAGCCTGAGCGCTGAAAGCCAGCAGGAGATGCGCCAGGTGCTGCAGCAGCTCATGCTGCACAACGTGGGCATCGTGCGCAGCAACCACAGCCTGATTGCGGCGGCCAAGCAACTGGTACTGTGGCGCGCCCAATGGCGCGGCGCCGACCCGGCACTTCGCAACCAGCTGGCCCTGTGCAGCCTGATGGTGGATGCGGCGCTGCAGCGCCATGCCAGCGTGGGCGCGCACTGCAATCTGGACTGGCCGGCGCTCGAAGCGGCAGCCGCCTGATCTGGTCCGGCAGACCAGGAAAGCAAAAAGCCCGCTGTATCCGCAGCGGGCTTTTTTGACGAAGCAACAGGCCTCAGGCCTTGGGCAGGGTCACGCCATGCTGGCCCTGGTACTTGCCGTTGCGGTCCTTGTAGCTGACTTCGCATTGCTCGTCGCCCTGGAAGAACAGCACCTGGGCGCAACCTTCGCCTGCATAGATCTTGGCCGGCAGCGGTGTGGTGTTGGAGAACTCCAGCGTCACATAGCCTTCCCACTCGGGCTCGAAGGGCGTCACGTTGACGATGATGCCGCAGCGCGCATAAGTGCTCTTGCCAAGGCAGACGGTCAGCACGTCGCGGGGAATGCGGAAGTACTCCACCGTGCGGGCCAGAGCAAAGCTGTTGGGCGGGATGATGCAGTAATCACCCTCGAAGTCGACAAAGCTTTTCTCGTCAAAATTCTTGGGGTCCACCACCGTGCTGTGGATGTTCGTGAAGACCTTGAATTCGCGGGCGCAGCGGATGTCGTAGCCATAGCTCGATGTGCCGTAGCTGATGATCTTCTTGCCGTCGACCTGGCGCACCTGGCCAGGCTCGAAAGGCTCGATCATGCCGTGCTGCTCCGCCATCTGACGGATCCATTTGTCGCTCTTGATGCTCATTAGAAGTCCTGTATCGCTTGATTTTTCATAGCGTTGTGCGCTCACAAATCAAGCGCAAGACCGCTATTTTGCTTGAGAAACAATGGTTTGCTCAATCAGGCGGTCATCTCCGAGGATGATCATGGCAAACAGCAGCTCGTCCAGATTGCGTGCCTGGGCCGTCTTGCGCGCCAGCAGCGGCGTGCAGCCGGGGTCGATGACGACCAGGTCGGCCTCGCAGCCGGGCTGCAGATTGCCGATCACGCCCTGCAGACCCAGCGCACGCGCAGCGCCTGCCGTGTGCTGCCACCACAGGTTCTGGGGCGACAGGCTCTGGCCCTGCTTGGCATGGCCTTCGCGCCCCACCACATAGGCGGCCTGCATGGTGCGAAACGGCGAGAAGCTCATGCCGCCGCCCACGTCGCTGGCCAGGCCGTAAAGCATGCCGGCCTTGTCGGCCTTGAGGTAGTCGAAATAGCCGCTGGCCAGAAACTGGTTGCTGGTCGGGCTGATGGCCGCTGCCGAGCGCGTGTCGTGCATGAGCTGGCGGTCGGTTTCATCGAGCCAGATGCTGTGCGCATAGACGGCGCGCTCGCGCATCAGACCGAAGTCGTCGTAGACGGCCAGATAGCTGCGCGCCGCAGGGAACAGCTCCTTGACCCAGGCAATCTCGTCGAGGTTCTCGGCCACATGGGACTGGATCCAGACATCGCCATACCTGGCTGCCAGCTCGCCCGCACCGCGCAGCTGCTCGGGCGTGCTGGTGGGCGCAAAGCGCGGCGTGATCGCATAGCCCAGGCGGCCCACACCATGCCAGCGCTGGATCAGCGTTTCGGTGTCGATCAGGCCCTGCTCGGTGTCGTCGCGCACGCCATCGGGGCTGTTGCGGTCCTGCAGGACCTTGCCGGCAATCATGCGCATGCTGCGCTTTTGCGCAGCCGTCATGATGGCATCCACCGATGCCGGATGCGAGGTTGCGAACGCCAGCGCCGTGGTCACGCCGTTGCGCAACAGCTCGTTCATGAAGAAATCGGCCACGCCATCGGCATATTCGCGATCGTGGAAACGCGACTCGTGCGGGAAGGTGTAGTTCTCCAGCCAGGGCAGCAGGCCTGGGGCCGGTGCGCCGATCACATCGGTCTGCGGGTAGTGGATGTGCAGGTCGACAAAGCCCGGTGCCAGCAGCTTGCCGGGCAGGTGAATGACTTGCACGCCTTCGCGCTCGAGATACTGGTCGGCCAGCGCCTGCCAGCTGCCCGCAGCCACCACACGCTGCACGCCCGCGGCATCGGGAGCAACCGCCAGCAAGGCGTCGGAGTCATAAACCGCTTGGCCGTCATCGGCGAAGCGCAGCAGGGCACTACGATAGATTTTCATGGACCAGAGCTTACGCGCCCGATCTTGCCTGCGGAACACGGCAGCGCTTATAGAGGCTATACGGCTGCGCGCAGGCCAGGGCTTGCGCTATCAATAACAAAGCTTGTTGCGCTTTTCAGGTATTGATTTCAATGCAATTCATATCCAAAAACCAATATCAGCAAGCGATAAAAGCTATCATTTTAGGTAGTTAAACATCCGAAACCCGGCGCTGCAACACCGCCCTGCCCGCAGCCGCGTAACTAGGCGGCGCAGCTTCTGGCCACGGCCAGAAAGGCGCGCACCGCGGGCGAGTTCTCGCGCTCGCGGTAGGCCAGCGCCATGTGCACGTTTTCCTTGAAGTCGCGCAGCGGCCTGAAGGCCACGCCCGGCTGATTGAGCAGGCGGTTCGACTCGGGCAGCACCACAATGCCATAGCCCGCGGCCGCCAGGCTGGTTGCCGTGACGAAGTCGTTGACGCGATAGGCCTCGCGAGCCGAAAACCCGGCCGTCTCGGCCAGCCGCGCCAGCACCTCGGCAAAGCCTTCGCTTTCGTTGATGAACTGCGGCGCAATAAAGGTCTGGCCGCGCAGATCGGCCACGCTGATGGATTCATGGCGTGCCAACGGGTGGTTCTCGGCCAGTGCCACCATGAAGGGCTCGCTGTGCACGATGACGGCCTTGACCCCCTCGGGGTAGCGACGGCGCGGCCGCAGCAGACCGGCATCGATCTCGCCCTGCTGCAGCGCCTGCAGCTGGCGCGGCGTCTCCATGGCCAGCACCTGCATATGCACCTGCTCATGGCCGGGGCGGAACTGCGTGAGCATGCGCGCCAGCACACCCGAGGTCACGGACGAGGAGATATAGCCCAGCTTGACATGGCCGCTCATGCCCTGGGCCGCCAGCTGCCCGATCTGCTGGGCCCGTTCCATATGGCGCAGCACGGCAACGGCTTCGTCATAAAGCAGCTCGCCCGCATCGGTCAGCGTGATGGGCTTGCGCTTGTTACGCTGCAGCAGGCGCACGCCCAGCTGCTGCTCCAGCTGCTGCACCTGCACGCTGACGGCGGACTGGGCCACGCCCAGCTTGTCGGCGGCACGCGAGAAATGCAGCTCCTGGGCGACGGTGACGAAGTGCTCGAGTTGGCGGTAGCTGAGCATGGCTTTAATCTGAAATTCTTATTAAAAAATGCATTTAACCCCGTAGATCGTATCAAACAAGAAGTATTCAATCACACCATTCCTGATTGAAGTACCCGCCCACCATGAACGCTACGACCCCCCAGCAACTGATTCAGCCTGCCGCCTACGAGATCACCTCTCACCCCGAGCATCCCCGCCTGCTGAAGCTGACCCTGAACGCCGATGCACTGAACGCATTCCTGGCCGATGTGCGCGATATCGACGTGCAGAACCTCGAATACGTGCCTTTCATGCGCTTTCATCTGGCGCGCCGCCTGAAGGCGCACATGGGTGCCGACTTTGGCGAGACCCTGGTGAACATCATCAAGGACCGCAAGCATGGCGGCTTTGTGCTGGGTCTGGAAGGCGTGAGCCAGGACAGCGACGACTACGTGAAGTTCGGCACCGCCATCGGCCATATCCTGGGCCCGGCCAACCACGACTCCATGTCCAACAAGTACTACGCACGTTTCCTGGTCAAGCACACCGACGCCAGCGACTCCTATCTGCGTCAGGCCTATCGTCTGTTCACCATGCACACCGACGGCACCTTTGTGACCGAAGCCACCGACTGGCTGCTGATGATGAAGTTCGACGAGCAGAACGCCGTGGGCGGTGAGTCGCGCTTTCTGCACCTGGACGACTGGAGCGAGCTCGACTGCTTCGTGCAGGACCCGCTGGGCGCCAGGCCACTGCTGTACAAGGCCCCGGGCTCGAAGAACGTGAACGAGCGCGTGGAACGCCCCGTGTTCTTCCACGGCGAGTTCGGCCTGTCCATCTCCTTCATCGACCAGTTCGTGCAGCCCGCCAACGACGCCGAAGCCGAATATCTGCAGAACCTGTCCGAATCGATGGAAAATTCGCCCGGCACCCGCACCGTCAGCCTGCCCGCCGGCGACCTGGTGGTTCTGAACAACTACTTCTATGTGCACGGCCGCGCACCGTTCGAGCGTAACGAGCAACTGCACCGCGAGCTGATGCGTCAGCGCGGTACATTCGCTCAGTAAACCTTGAACACCTGATGTTTCTGTCACGCCCCCGTGCACCGCAAGTGTGCGGGGGCGTAGCCAGTTAAACCCCTGAATTTCGCTCCTGAGGCGCCCTACCATGGCATCGTCACAAGCCCCTGCTGCAAACGCAGCCTCCGCCCCCAAAGCGCAAGCCGCCTACGGCCAACGTGCAGGGCTTCCCCGCCATCTGCAGAACATCCTGTCGCTGCAGGACTTCGAGGCCGCAGCGCGCAAGCACCTGCCCCGCCCGCTTTACGGCTATGTCTCCGGCGCGGCCGAAGACTGCGTCTCGCTGCAGGCCAACCGCGACAGCTTCAGGCAATACGGCTTCAGCTCCAGGGTCATGGTGGATGTGTCGCAACGCCATCAGAAAGTGGAGCTGTTCGGCCAGACCTGGGACTCGCCCTTCGGCGTGGCCCCCGTGGGCATCAGCGCCATCTCGGCCTATCGCGGCGATCTGGTGCTGGCGCAGACGGCAGCAGCGAATCGCATTCCCGCCATCATGAGCGGCACCTCCCTGATCCCCATGGAAGAAGTGGCCAAGGCCGCGCCATCGACCTGGTTCCAGGCCTATCTGCCCGGCGACACCACGCGCATCGACGGCCTGATCGAGCGCATCGAGGCCGCCGGCTTTGGCACCCTGGTGATCACGGTGGACATTCCGGTCTGGGCCAACCGCGAAAACAATGTGCGTACCGGTTTCTCGATGCCGCTGCGCCCCTCGCTGCGCCTGGCCTATGACGGCATCACCCGTCCGCGCTGGATGGTGGGCACCATGCTGCGCACGCTGATCAACCACGGCATGCCGCACTTCGAGAATTCGTTTGCCACGCGCGGCGCGCCTTTGCTGTCGGGCACCGCCATTCGCGATACAACGGGCCGCGACCACCTGAACTGGAAGCACATCGAGCGCATCCGTCAGCGCTGGCAGGGCAACCTCATCATCAAGGGCATCCTCAACGAAGACGATGCCGTGATGGCCACCGACATCGGTGCGCAAGGCATCGTGGTCTCCAACCACGGCGGCCGTCAGCTCGACGGCGTGGTTGCCCCGCTGCAAATGCTGCCCTATGTGGTGGACCGCGTGGGCCACCGCACGGCCGTGATGATGGACAGCGGCATTCGCCGCGGCAGCGATGTGCTCAAGGCCGTGGCCCTGGGCGCGCGCATGGTGTTTCTGGGCCGCCCCTTCATGTACGCAGCCGCAGTTGGCGGTGCACAGGGCGTAGACCATGCCATCACCTTGCTACGTGACGAGGTGGACCGCAATATGGCCATGCTGGGCGCGACATCCATGGCCGAGATCACCCGCGACTGCCTGCGTGCGACGCGGGGCTGAAACCGGTCAGCCTCTAAGATAGAACGCTTGAACCATAAAAAAGGAGAGCGTCATGCCCATGTTTGTAGACCACTCGCCGGCTGGGGAGTGCATTTTCTGCAAGCTCGTCAAAGGGGAGATTCCATCGGCCAAGGTCTATGAGGATGATTTGACCATCGCCTTCATGGACATCGGCCAGGCCACGCGAGGCCATGTGCTGGTGGCCAGCAAGCGCCATGCCGTCAATCTGCTGGAGCTGACGTCCGAGGAAGCCGGTGCCGTGATGCAGACGGCCCAGCGCGTGGCGGCCGCAGTGAACAAGGCTTTCGATCCCGACGGCATCAATATCTTCCAGGCCAATGGCGCGCCGGCGGGTCAGACGGTGTTCCACTTTCATCTGCATGTGCTGCCGCGCTTCGAGGGCGATGGCCTGTCCGTGGTCTGGCAGCGCGAGGAACCGGGCTTTGGCGTGCTGGGCCAGCTGGCCGAGAAAATCAAAGCCGAATTCGCTTAAGTTGAATCACTATTAAAAAAAGAGCTTCCAGCGCTTGATGGATCAGCGCTGGAA
>NZ_JBKFBC010000012.1:72283-106821 GCF_053345995.1 Comamonas sp. C24C
ATTTGCGCCGGCGTCACATCACCCTTCTGGCGGCCCCAACGCAAGCGCATGTAATTGACCAGATCAGCCATGTCTTCATGGCTGAGCTGATCGGCAAAGCCGGGCATGGCCTGCATGCGCTCGCCATGGGCCAGATCACGCTCGGGCAGGCCTTCGCGGATCACGCGCACCAGATTCAGCGGCGTAGGGAACATGGCCGTGGTGTTGGTATCGAGTCGCAGCGAGGAATGTGGCTGGCCCTGGCCATCGACGCCATGGCAGCCTGCGCACAGACCGATATAGACGCGCTCGCCGTTGGCAGAGACCTGGGTCTGAGGCGCTTCGGTGGCGAGCCTCGGCGTGGGCTTCTCACCCTGCATCAGATAGGCAGCCATGTCCTTGAGATCGGCCTCGGTCATGTGCGAGCTGGAGTGCTGCAGCACGGGGAACATGCCCATGGTCATCACGCCCTGGGGCGAGAGGCCGGTGCGCAGAAACTGCACCAGATCCTGCTCGCTCCAGCCGCGTGCGGCCAACGATTTGGGGCGTAGGTCGGGGGCGTAGGCGCCTTCGATCACATTGCCTGCCAGCGACTGCTTGAGGTCCATGGCAAAGCTGGCGGTACGCGGGGTGTGGCATTCGCCGCAGTGGCCCAGCGTGTTGACCAGATAGGCACCACGATCCAGCGAGTTGGCGGCCTCAGGTGCACCGCCGGCGTGTTGCTCACCCGAGGGGCGCTCCAGCGCATTCCATAGCGCCAGACCGGGACGGATGCTGAACGGAAAGTTCATCTCCGGCGAACGGTTGGCTACTTCCACGGCGCTCTGGGCCTGCAGCCAGACCCAGAGCGCATCGACATCGGCGCGCGTGATGTCGTGATAGCTGGCGTAGGGCATGGCGGGATAGAGGTTCTTGCGCCCCGGTGCCATGCCGCGCGCCACGGCGCGGTAGAGATCGTCGGCCGACCACTTGCCTATGCCGTGCTCCCTGGAGGGCGAGATATTCGTGCCGTACAAGGTGCCCATGGGCGTGACCATGGCCATGCCTCCGGCCAGCTCGGCGCCCGTGGTGGGCGAGCTGTGGCAGGCCGCGCAGTCGGCAGCGCGAAACACCTGCAGACCCCGATCGAACAGCTTTTGCTTTTGTTCGGCGCTGATGTTGGCAAAGTCCACCGTGGCAGGCGGCACGCTGCCGCTGGAACTGCCCGCGATATACATGCCGCCCAGCACCACCACAGCCGCGGCGGCAATGCCTGCGGCGATCCTGGTGAGTTTGCTGCGTTGAGCTTTATCCATGACGGCTGACCTCACGCGTACGCTGGCCCGTGGTCAGGCCCGGCGTGGCCAAGATCAGGTCGCGCACAGCGTGGTAGTAGCGCACATAGCCGGTGCAGCGGCAGATATGCTTGTCCAGCGCAGCTTCCACGGCTTCTTCCACGGCGTTGGCATCCACGGGCATGGCCTGCAGCTGCTCCATCAGCACGGTGGCCGAGTTCACAAAACCCGGTGTGCAATAGCCGCACTGAAACGAGAAATGCTCCAGAAACGCCTTTTGCACGGCAGAAGCCGTGATCCGGCCGGTGTCATCGGTGCTGGCCGCACCTTCGATGGTGCGCAGGCTTTTGCCATTGAGCCAGGCCACGCCGGTCACGCAGGCGGGCACGGTGTGCGGGCCCTTGCCGGGTTCGTCCACGATGATGGTGCAGGCGCGGCACACACCCTGGCCGCAGCCCAGGCGGGTGCCCGTCAGGCCCTGGTACTCCTGCAAAAACTCGATCATCATCAGGTCCTTGGGCAGCTCATGCGGACCGGTTTTCTGGCCGTTGATGGTGGCGGAGAACTGGATACGTTGCTGCATCACAATGCCTTCTTGATTCGTTCCGCGCTCAGCGGCAGTTGATAGAAACGCTTGCCGGTGGCGTGGGCCACGGCGTTGGCGCAGGCAGCGACGACGGGGATCATCACCACTTCGGCCATGCCCTTGGGCGGGTCGGTGCGCGAGACCGAAGGCAGCACATGGCCCTCGGCCGTCCACACGGCCAGCTCGCTGGCGCGCGGCAGGTGGTAGCGGTTGAAGCTCCAGGTGCCGTTGCCGGGGCCGCTCGGTCCCAGGGGCAGCTCTTCGTACAAAGCGTGGCCGATACCCATGGCCACGCCGCCCTGCAACTGACCAGAGACCAGCTCGGGCACGATTTGCGAGCCGCATTCCAGCCAGGTCTTGTGCCCCAGCAAGCTCACCTTGCCGGTGCCCGTGGATACGGCCAGCTCCACCAGCGTGGCGCAAGGCGCGTAATACACCGCGCCCGCCGCCAGACGGTGCACCGGCGGATAGCTGACCTTGACGCGCGGCTGGAAGGCATAGCCGGCGCTGTCCATCGCGGCCTTTTGGGCCGCATCGGCACCATTGCCAAAGCGAACGGACAGCGCATCAATCTCGGCGGCAAAGCGCTTGCCGCCCAGCTCGAACTCGGCACTGGCCCAGGAGCGGCGGTTGAAGGTGTGGACGCAGACACCGGTGACCAGGCCCAGCTCATGGGCGCGTGCGGCCAGGCGCTCCAGCGTCAAGGGCTCCATGGCTCCGGCCACCAGCTTGCCGTCCTTCCACTCGGCTTCATCGAGCGAGACCGGCATGCCCTGCAGCGGCCCGCCAAACGGGTTGCCCCAGATCGACAGAGCCGCAGGCCACAGACCATGGGCCAGCAACAGCTTGGCGGCCTGGCGCGTGGTGTGGGTGAAGTAGTAGGCCGAATTGGAGGCCGATTGCGGCGAGGTGAAGCTGGGTACCCAGTACGGGTCCTGCGACTGGCGATCCTCATCGGCCTGGGGCGTGGAGTTGGGTTGCTCCTGCGTGTGCACGGGCATCTCGGGCCATTTCTGCGCCGCAAACTCCACCTCGTCCACAGGGCGGCCGAGAAAGGGCTCTGCCGCCAGCATCTGCGCCGTGGTGGTGCCGGTGCCGATTTCTGCCGTGATGTGCTTCATCTTGAGCTTGCCTTCGGGCGATAGCTCGATCAATGCCAGCGCGGCTTCGCCGGCGGTACCAAAGCTTTTTTGCACCGAGGCAAAACCCACGCCGTAGCGCATGCCGGGATGGGCGGCCTCGTACTCGGCCTTGCGTTGGGCACGGTTCACCCACACCGGATCCTTGGCGGCCAGAGCCAGAATCTCGCCGATGCGCAACTGGCCCGCAGGCACGGCGCCCTGGGTGTTGCGCAAACCTGTACGCAGCATGTTCTTCTGGCGAAGCGCGATGGCATCCATGCCAATCTGCTCGGCAATTTCATCGACCAGCATTTCGGTCGGAGCCATGGACTGCAGCGTGCCGTAGCCGCGCACCGACCCCGCCGTGACCTCGCTGCTGGGGAAGACGGCCACCGACAGATCGCTCTTGGGAAAGTAGTACACCGACTGCGAGGAAGCGACGCCGAGCGTTCCCACCGAAGGGCTGAAGTTCATGGTGCCGCCGCCATCGCCGCGCATGTCCACCGAGAAGGCCTGGAACTGTCCCTCTGCATCCACGGCAATCGTGGTCTTGAGGTCGAAAGGGTGGCGCTTGAGCGCGAACTGGAAATGCTGCCAGCGATCCAGCGCCAGCCGCACCGGGCGGCCTTGCGCATACAGCGCCGCCAGACCCACATAGAAAGGAAAGGAGTGATGCTCCTTCTGCCCGTAGCCCACGGTGTAGGCGCTCAGGTAATCCATTTCCTTGAGCGCAAAGCGGCTGGCCTTGACCATGCCGACCACATGGCCCGCTGTGGCGTAGGGCGCCTGGGTGGCGCCCACCATATGCATCACGCCCCTGCTCTCTTCATACCAGGCCAGACCGTTTTCGGGCTCCAGAGCTGCGGGCTCCATGGACTGGCTATGGTAGTCGCGGGAAAAGACCTGGGTGCCCTCGGGCGGCTGCCTGAGCAGCTGCTGGATCTGGGCCGAATACTGCATGGCCTTGCCATGCTTGGGATCGTCTGCGCCAGGCCATTGCACCTCGGGGCCGGTCAGCTGTGGGCGCACGATACCGTTGTACAAAGGCGCGTACAGATCGGGCTCGTCGTGCTTGTCGGCTCCCATGCGCACATAGCGCGCGGCCACATAGGGCTTGCGTTTGGGTGGTGTAGCGGCTGCGCCCCACTGGAAGATTCCGTCATTGAAACGCAGCAGGCGAACGGCTTCGCGGTAGCGCTCGTAGTCATGCCAGATCCCCATGGCCACAGGCTGACCCAGCATGGGCGAGACCTGGCCCTTGGGCAAGAAGTAGCTGCCGTAAAAACCCGGCTCGGGCATGTGCACGCCATCGGCCTCGGCGCGCTCGGCGTCCACCAGCACATCGGGGGCAAAGTCCTTGCCCAGCACGGACAGATCCAGACCTTCGTAAATGCGGTCGGCACGCGGAACCATGATCAAAAGCGCATAGGACTGCTTGTCGGGCCAGCCCGCCATGTCGCGCGCGCGCAGGTCGATGGCAAACAGCTTCTGGCCCGTGACCTTGGCCATGCCGTCGCGGCGGTAGCGCAGCCGGCCGCCGTCCATCCAGGCAGCGTCCTGAGCGCTTGCCGGCTCGACCATCTGCGCCAGCGCCTGCTCCAGCGGGCGCACTCCGGCAAGCACTCCCAGGGCGGCTGCAGCCTTCAAAAAGCTGCGCCGGCTCAAATCCGATTTGGGCACATTCATTCTCCAGTGAGCAAACCGAAGCGGCGGCAGGCCAGCACCCCGGTCGCAATTGACTCGCAGCGCTGCCCGACAACCAGGGCAACGCTCGGATATCTGCACATCGGCCGGCACTGCGGTCGGCCGGCATGGCGATATCGCTTTCAAAAAGAAAATCGATTTGGTATCTTGATTGCTTCAATCTTCTTTATGAATAATTGATGCAAAGCCAAAATAACCAAATCGATTTGAGCAAAGTAAAGTATACAAAAACTTCTGCAATGCCTGCCGCGCGCTTCGCAATGACCGCCCGCACTCTTGAGGAATTCCATGGCCGACACGCCCAGCCAACGCATCACCATCTCCGACGTGGCCCGCGAGGCCGGTGTTTCACGCACCACGGTCTCGCACGCGCTCAATGGTCGCGGTCAGGTCGACCCGGCCACACGCCTGAAGGTGATGGAGGCTGCGCGCAGCCTCGGCTACCGGCCCAATCGTCATGCGCAGCGCCTGCGCACAGGCGGCGCCAGCATGATTGCGCTGATGTCGTCCATGCCATTCACGGTCTCGGGCGGCCCCTCGCGACTGGGGTTCTTCATGGAAGTGGCAGCTGTCGCGGCCTCGTCGGCGCTTGAACGCGGCCTGGTCATGGCGCTGGTTCCGCCACACCGACCCGGCCAGACTTCGCTGAACCTGCTCGATATCGACGGCGCCCTGGTCATAGAGCCGCAGGCCGGCGACCCCCAGCTGGCAGAGCTGCTGCAGCAAGGCCTGCCGGTGGTGTCCATCGGCCGCCCGGGTGGCGACAATGTCAACGTGCCCTATGTCGATCTGCTGTCGGGTCCGGCCACGCAGATGCTGCTCACGCATATGCTGGCGGCCGGAGCCAGGCAAATCGGGCTGGTGGTCGGCGCCTCGGAGCGCACCTCCTACAGCCAGGCCGAGCAGGCCTATGCCGCCATGGCGGCAGGCCATGGCATGCAGCCCGTGGTGCTGCGCATGGACGAAGCCGAGGGCGAGGACGGCGGCCATGCCGCAGCCCAGCAGTTGCTGGGCGAACACCCCGAGCTCGATGCCCTCTTGGTCATGGTCGATGCCTTTGCCGTGGGCGCTGCCCGCTACGCCCAGCAGGCAGGCCTGCGCATTCCCGAAGACCTGATGCTGGCCACGCGCTATGACGGCCTGCGTGCGCGCAGTTGCGAGCCGCCACTGACGGCACTGGACCTGCATCTGGAAGACATCGCCCAGCAGGCGGTCGATCTGCTGTTCGAGCATCTGCGCGGCGACACCACGCGGCGCATGGCCACCGGACCTTTGCCGGCCCTGGCGCTGCGCCGCTCCACGCAAAGAAAGCCCGGTTGAATCACTTCAACCGGGCTTTCAATCGTCGGGACCCAGGCTATCGACGCTTGTGAAGACGGCTACTGCGCCGCTCCAAAGTCACGTCGTCACGCTGCGGCATATTGCCGAAACACTTCGTCGAGGCCTGCAATCCATTCCTGCTTCTGCGCCTCGCTGGCAAAGCTCGCTTCCAGGCTGTTGCGCGCCAGCTGATAGGCCTCTGGCGCGCCCATGCCTGTGGCGGCAAATAGCTGGGTGTAGTTCTCGTTGACATAGCCGCCGAAATAGGCAGGGTCGTCCGAGTTGATCATGACCTTGAGCCCTGCTGCCAGAAGGCGCGGCAGATTGTGATCGGCCAGATCCTTGATCACGCAGAGCTTGAGATTCGACAAGGGGCAGACCGTCAGCGGAATCTGCTCCTTGATCAGCCTCTGCATCAGCAGCGCATCCTGCTCGGACTGCACGCCATGGTCGATGCGCTCCACGTTCAGCACATCCAGTGCGCCCCAGATATAGGCGGGAGGTCCCTCCTCTCCCGCATGGGCCACCAGACGCAGACCCAGCTGCTTGCAGCGTTCAAACACGCGGGCGAACTTCTCGGGTGGATTGCCCAGCTCGCTGCTGTCCAGCCCCACGCCGATAAAGCGATCACGCAGCGGAAGCGCGGCCTCCAGCGTCTGCAGGGCGCTTTCCTCGCTCAGATGGCGCAGAAAGCTCAGGATCAGCGAGGAGGAAATGCCCTGCTCGATCTGCGCGTCGCGGCAGGCGCGGTAAAGACCGTTGATGACGGTCTCCATCGCCACGCCCCGCTCGGTATGGGTCTGCGGGTCGAAGAAGATTTCCGTGTGCACCACATTGTCGGCCACGGCACGATCCAGATAGGCGCGCGCCATGTCGTAGAAATCTTGCTCATGCAGCAGCACGCTGGCACCCGCGTAATAGATGTCCAGAAAGCTCTGCAGATCGGTGAATGCATAGGCCGCGCGCAGAGCTTCCACGCTGTCATAGGCCAGAGGTATCTGGTTGCGCTGCGCCAGCGCAAAAATCAGTTCGGGCTCCAGCGAGCCCTCGATATGCATATGCAGCTCGGCCTTGGGCATGGCGCGCAGCAGCTCGGGCAGACGGGCAACATCTACAGCAGGCACGGTGTTCATCTTTATTCTCCTTGGCGCTGCGCGCCATTCAATGTCTAGCCTATCAAACCGGCACAGCTCAGGCCATATGGCCAGCCCCGACAGGTCTGCGACTTCGGTCTTGCCGCCGCAAGCCCGTCGCTCACCCGCATGGACGCCCATGCGGCAAAGCCTCTCAGGCCGGTCTCAGCAGGTTCCGAAGCCTATCGCCTGGGCCTTCAGGAAGCGGCGATAGGCCGACGACATGCGGTCGGCCGCCGAGTGCATTTCCGCACGTGGGTCCAGCGGCAGGGCCTTGGGCAGCTGCGACTCCAGCACCGGCTGGTCCTGGACAAAGATGGTGTGCTGGAAGGTCTGCAACTGCTCGTCGGTCGATTCGAAGTCCGCGACCGCCAGACGGAACCAGACGCGGCTGGTTTCGGGAGTGACGGGGCAGATGAACAGGCCGATCTGCTCGCGCCAGCCTTGCTTGGAGCTGCCCTCTTCGGGAATCTTGGTCAGCACTGCGGTATAGGCTGCGGTCACCTCGTAGGTGTACTCCACCTCGGCCGCCTGGGTGGAATGCAGATTGGACTGGGGTTGCACGGCCTTGCAACCCGTCGCCAGCACGCCGGTGGCGGTAGTCTCCACCTTGTAGGCGGCAATGGCCGTGGCGTCACGGCTGCCCAGCCAGCCTTCGTGCACAAAGCCGAAGTGGGACATGTCAAGGAAGTTCTCGATGATGCGCGGTGCACTGGCTGCCACATCGTAGGGCCCGCAGTTCACCTTGCGCAGATGCTGGTCCGTTTCGGCCGCAAACACAGGCAGTTGGCTATCGGAAGGCTCAAGTCGCACCCAGATCAGGCCATAAGCTTCCTGCACCTCGAAGGCCTGCACGCGCTGCGATGCAGGGGGCGTGAAATCGGGCACGGCGGGCACTTTCACGCACTGGCCTCCCGATGAGAATTGCCAGCCGTGATAAGGGCATTCCAGATGCCCGTTTTCCACACGCCCCATGGACAGGCGTGCACCGCGATGCGGGCAGCGGTCCACAAAGGACTGAACCAGTCCCTCGGCATTGCGCCACAGCACCAGCGGCTGTTCCAGCAGCAGCACGGAAAACGGCGCGCTCACCACATCGGAGGATTGGGCAACAGGATGCCAGAGGGTACGTTCAGTCATGGGGATACTCGTCATTATCGAAATACAAAGGGCCGCTCTGCGGCGGCCCTGTCGCTGCAAGTCGTGTCTGGACGACTGTTAGCAGCCAACACTACGCGGCAAACCAGGGGTCTGCCTTGAAGACATGCGCCGCAAGCCGCAATCGGAGCGACAAGGCGGCGCGATGCCTGATCGGCAGTGCTTACTTGGCGTCGCCGCCGGGCACTTTGCCTTCCACGCCCTTGACGTAGAAATTGATGCCTTTGAGGAAGCCGTCGTCGGCAACCTTGTCGGCAGCGATCAGTTCCTTGCCGTCCTGGCCGGTGATTGGGCCCTTCCAGATGGTGAATGTACCTTCCTTCAGTCCCTTTTTCACGTCCTCAACCTTTGCCTTGATCTCGGCGGGAATATCGTCGGCCAGAGAAACAATGTCGATCACGCCTTCCTTGACGCCCCACCAGGTCTGGCGGCTGCTCCACTTGCCGTCCAGTGCGCTGCGCGTGGAGTCGATGTAGTAAGGCGCCCAGTTGATGATGGACGAGCCCAGGTGAGCCTTGGGGCCGTAGGCCGTCATGTCCGAATCCCAGCCGAAGGCACGCTTGCCTTTTTCCTCGGCCGTCTTCAGCACTGCTGGCGAATCGGTGTTCTGGAACAGGATGTCGGCACCGCCGTTGATCAGGCTGGTTGCAGCTTCGGTTTCCTTGGGAGGGCTGAACCATTCGTTGACCCAGACCACCTTGGTCTTGATCTTGGGATTCACGGACTGAGCACCCAGCGTGAAGCTGTTGATATTGCGAATGACTTCGGGAATCGGCACCGAACCCACCACACCCAGGGTGTTGGACTTGGTCATGCCGCCGGCAATGATGCCGGCCAGATAGGCGCCTTCGTATGTGCGGCTGTCATAGGTGCTGACATTGGCGGCGGTCTTGTAGCCGGTGGCGTGTTCCCACTTCACGTCGGCGAACTCGGGGGCCAGCTTCTGGATCACGTCCATATAGCCGAAGGTGGTACCAAACACCAGCTTGTTGCCCTGCGACGCCATGTCGCGCAGCACGCGCTCGGCATCTGCACCTTCGGGCACGCTCTCCACGTAGCTGGTCTTGATCTTGTCACCGAACTCTTTTTCCAGGGCCTTGCGGGCCTGGTCATGGGCAAAGGACCAGCCACCGTCGCCCACCGGGCCGACATAAGCAAAAGCAATCTTCAGAGGTTCCGGAGCTGCGGCGGCAGGAGCGGCAGCGGGGGCAGCAGCTGGCGCCGGTGCTTCTTCCTTCTTGCCGCAGCCCACGAGAGCGGCCGAGGCCACAGCCGTCAGTGCGGCGACCTTGATCAATGAACGCTTGTGCAAATCAGTCATTAAAGTTTCCTTGGAACAAAGAGTGAGGTTTGAAACCGGCAACAGCGCAGTACCTGGGATGCCGGTTACACCTTGGGCAATATATGCATAAACCGAGCCAAATTGCAGCCCGGTATCCTGAAAACGACAGCGCAAAAAGAAAGGCCCCTCGGGGCCTTTGATCGGACGTCGGTCAGGCGTCCCGCAAACAGCGCTTATTTGGCGCCGGGCACCTTGCCCTCGATACCGTTCACATAGAAGTTGATGCTGCGCAGCCAGGCGTCATCCGCCACCTTGCCGGCTTCCAGCAACTCCTTGCCGGTGTTGTCCTTGATGGGACCGGTCCAGACGGCGAAGGAGCCGTCCTTCAGGCCGGCGCGGGCCTTCTCGACCTTGTCCTTGATTTCCTGGGGCACGTCGTCGGCGATCTTCTTCAGATCGATGGCGCCTTCCTTCACGCCCCACCAGAAGTTGCCGGTCTGCCACTTGCCGGCCAGCGTGTCTTCCACCACCTTGCTGTAGTAGGGGGTCCAGTCGATCACGGCAGAGCCCAGGTGGGCCTTGGGTGCGAAGCCGCTCATATCGCCGTCCTTGCCGAAGGCACGGGCACCGCGCTCTTCGGCCGTCTTCAGCACGGCGGGAGAGTTGGTGTTCTGGTACATCACGTCCACGCCACCGTTGATCAGGCTGTTGGCAGCTTCGGATTCCTTGGGAGGAGCGAACCACTCGTTCACCCAGACCACCTTGGCCTTGATGGAGGGATCGATGCTCTGGGCGCCCAGCACAAAGCTGTTGATATTGCGCACCACTTCGGGAATGGGCACCGAAGCCACCACGCCCACGGTCTTGGTCTTGGTCATGGCGCCCGCCACGATACCTGCCAGATAAGCGCCTTCAAAGGTCTTGGTGTCGTAGACCGCCGCGTTGTCGGCCGTCTTGTAGCCGGTGGCGTGTTCGAACTTCACATCCTTGGCGTCAGCAGCGACCTTTTGCACAAAGTCCTGATAGCCGAAGCTGGTGGCAAAGACCAGCTTGTTGCCCTGGCCGATCATGTCGCGCATCACACGCTCGGCGTCGGCAGACTCGGGAACGCTCTCGACCATGGAAGTCTCGATCTTGTCACCGAACTTTTCCTGAATGGCTTTGCGACCCAGCTCGTGCTGATAGGTCCAGCCGCCGTCGCCGATGGGGCTCACATACATGAAGCCGATCTTGAGCTTGTCGGCAGCAGGTGCTGCCGCAGGTGCGGCGGCAGGCGCTGCAGGAGCCTCTTCCTTCTTGCCGCAAGCGGTCAGCACCGCCATGGAAACAGCCGACAGGCCGATCATCTTGATCAGAGCGCGTTTGCCCAGAGTCGTCATTGGAGTTGTCCTCTCGTTATTTTTGAAAAGCGGATTGCACCACATTTGGGCATCACGCTCCAGGGTAGAAGGGTTTTCCCAGGGAAGCCGGCATATTGGCCCGAATCCAGGTCGGATTACGCGAGATCAGCACCAGCACCACGATGGTGGCCAGATAAGGCAGCATGGACAGAATCTGGCTGGGCACCTGAACCCCCGTGGCCTGCAGATGGAACTGCAGCATGGTCACTCCGCCAAACAGATAGGCGCCCAGCAGGACGCGGGCCGGCCGCCAGGTCGCAAATGTCGTCAGCGCCAGAGCAATCCAGCCTCGACCCGACACCATGTTCTCCACCCACAACGGCGTGTAGACCACGGAGATGAAGGCGCCCGCCAGACCGCACATGGCTCCGCCAAACATCACGGCCATCAGACGAATGCGTCGCACGGGGTAGCCCAGGGCATGGGCTGACGAGGGCGACTCGCCGACCGAGCGCAACACCAGGCCCGCACGCGTGCGGTACAGAAACCAGACCATCAGGGCGGCCAGCACGATGGCACCGTATACCAGCGGGTGCAGCGTGAACAGGGCCGGGCCCACGACCGGCAGATCTGCCAGGCCGGGAATCGAGTACTTGGGCAGCTCGGGCAGCTTGGCCTGTACATAGCCCAGGCCCACAAATGCCGAGAAGCCCGCGCCGAACAGCGACAGCGCAAGACCGGTTGCGTACTGGTTGGTGTTGAACCAGATCACCAGCCCGCCAAAGATGGCGGCCAGCAAGGCCCCGGCCAGCATGCCCGCGCCAAAGCCCATCCAGGTATTGCCGGTGTGCACGGTAGCGGCAAAGCCGGCAATGGCGGCGCAAAGCATCATGCCTTCGGCGCCGAGATTGACGATCCCCGATTTTTCATTGATCAGCAGGCCCAGGGCCGCCAGCGCCAGAACAGTACCGGCGCTGAGGGTGGAGCCCAGCAGCAGTGCATAGGATTCCATGGATCAGGCTCCCTTCACTGCAGAAATGGCACCGCCGACCTTTTTCGCCACCCAGCGGATGCGATAGGCCACCAAAGTGTCGCAAGCCAGCAGCGCGAACAGCAGCAGTCCCTGGAAGACGCCGGTCAGCGCCTTGGGCAGGCCCAGACGCGACTGCGCCAGCTCGCCACCGATATAAAACATGCTCATGAGAATGGCCGAGAAAATCATGCCCACAGGATGCAGGCGCCCCACAAAGGCCACGATGATGGCCGCAAAGCCGTAGCCAGCGGGCACATAGGGCGTGAGCTGACCCAGGGGGCCAGCGACTTCCAGCGCCCCCGCCAGACCGGCTGTAGCGCCGGAAATCAGCAGCGCCGTCCACAGCGCCTTGCGCGAGGAAAAACCGGCATAGCGTGCCGCCGACGGCGCCAGGCCGCCGACCTGCAGCGCGAAGCCGGCGCGCGTGCGAAACAGGAATGCCCACAGCAGACCGGCACCCAGCAGCGAGATGATGACGCCGATGTTCATGCGCATGCCCTGCACCAGCCGAGGAATCTGCGTGACGCGCTCGAAGCTCTTGGTCTGCGGGAAGTTGTAGCCCATGGGGTCCTTCCAGGGACCGTAGACCAGATAGCCCAGCACCAGCGTGGCCACATAGACCAGCATCAGGCTGACCAGGATTTCGTTGGCGTTGAAGCGGTCGCGCAGCAAGGCGACGATGCCCGCCCAGACCATGCCGCCCAGCATGCCGGCGATCAGGATGGCCGGCACGATCCAGGGCCCTGTGGTCTTGTCGGCCAGCAAGGCAATGCCGCCCGCAGCCACCGCACCGATGACGAACTGGCCTTCGGCACCGATATTCCAGACATTGGAGCGAAAGCATACGGCCAGCCCCAGCGCGATCAGCAGCAGAGGCGTGGCCTTCACGGCCAGCTCGCCCAGGGCATAGCCCGATTTGATGGGTTCCCAGAAAAAGGCCTGCAAGCCCTTGACCGGATCCTTGCCCAGCAGCGCGAACAGGCAGACCCCGACCAGCACGGTGATCAGCAATGCCAGAATCGGCGAGCCATAAGTCCAGAATCTGGATGCCTGGGGACGTTGTTCCAGCTTAAGCATGGGCACCTCCCTGCACCGCCGCCGCATCCCACAGGCCGCTCATCCATTCGCCAATCTGCTGCACCGTGGCAGCCGCTCTATCCACCGAAGGACTCAGGCGGCCCTTGGCCACCACATGCAGGCGGTCACAAATCTCAAACAACTCGTCCAACTCCTCACTGACCACCAGCACGGCGCAACCCTGGTCGCGCAGCTTGAGAATCTCGCCCCGAATCTGCGCCGCAGCCCCCACATCCACCCCCCAGGTGGGCTGAGAGATGATGAGCAGACGCGGCTTGGCATCGATTTCACGACCCACGATGAACTTCTGCAGATTGCCGCCCGACAGCGACTGCGCAGCCGAGTTTGGACCGCCGGCCTTGACGTTGAAGCGGCCGATGATGTCTCGCGCCTGCGCCTGCAGCGCCGCCATGCGAATCCAGCCACCCTTGCCAACTGCGGTCTTGCGCGTCAGCAACAGGTTGTGGGCCAGGCCCATGCTGGGCACGGCTCCGCGCCCCAGACGCTCTTCGGGCACAAAATGCAGGCCCATGCCACGGCGCCGACTAGGCCCCATGCGTCCAACGCCCTTGCCCATCAACTGCACGGCCTCTGCCTCGGAACGTGTGTCCTCGCCGGACAGTGCATACATCAGCTCTTTCTGGCCGTTGCCGGAGACGCCTGCAATACCGACGACTTCACCCGCACGCACCTGCAGCGCAATGCTCTGCAGATCGACACCGAAGGGGTCCTGGCTCCTGAGCGACAGCCCCTGCACACGCAGCACGGTATCGCCGGTATTCGCCGTGCGGTGCTCCAGCTCCGGCGGCTCCGAGCCGATCATCATGCGCGACAGCGAAGCATTGGTCTCGTTGGCCGGGTTGCACTCCCCCGTCACCACACCGCCGCGCAGCACCGTACAGGCCGTGCACAGCGAGCGGATTTCATGCAGCTTGTGGCTGATATAGAGGATGGAGCAGCCTTCCGCAGCCAGGCGGCGCAGCACCACAAACAGCATCTCCACCGCCTGGGGCGTGAGCACCGAGGTGGGTTCGTCCAGAATCAGCACCCGGGGATTGGTCAGCAGGGCACGGATGATTTCCACACGCTGCATTTCGCCGACGGAAAGCGTATGCACGGGGCGATGCGGGTCAACTTCCAGACCGTAATCGCGGGCCGTGGCCTGAATGTTCTCGATCACCTTGGCCAGTGCAATGCTCTTGTCCAGGCCCAGCCAGACGTTCTCTGCCACGGTCAGCGTATCGAACAGGCTGAAATGCTGGAACACCATGGCAATGCCCAGTGCCCGGGCTTCCTGCGGGTTGCGGATCTGCACCGGCTTGCCGTCGACCAGGATGGCGCCCTCGTCAGGCTTGACTGCACCATAGATGATCTTCATCAGCGTGGACTTGCCAGCGCCGTTTTCGCCCAGGATGGCGTGGATCTCGCCGGGCTTGACTTTCAGCGATACCTTGCTATTCGCAACCACAGCCGGGTACTGCTTGGTAATACCCTCCAGCTGCAAGCGCGCAGGCGCACTCGCAGAGGGGGAATGTGTCGGGGGGGGATTCATCGCTGGATTGTCTCTCAATTCAAATAACAAATTGACTCAAACAGGCTCTATGCGCTGAACAGGAATACGATACAAGCTATTGATTTCGCAGCGTTAGTGCAACATTGCGAACCACCTCTCGCAGCCAGCGTGTGGCGGCACCAGCATGCGAACGCGCATGCCAGAGCTGGTAATAGACCAACGGGGGGAATTCCACAGGGCAAGGCAATATGGCCAGGGACAGACGTTCGCTGAAACGCTCGCAGAACAATCTGCCCGAGGTCATGACAAGCAAGCTTGATGCCACCATGTCGGGTATCAGACTGAAATGCGCGCAGCGCGCCACCACCTGGCGACTCAGACCCATGCCCGCCAACTGCTCGTCTATCACGCCCAGGGCACCGGGATAGGCCGGGGTTGGCGCAATGTGCTCGGCCTCCAGCCATTGCTGTACATCCCAGCCCCTGCGCATTGCCGGATGCTTGGGACTGACCAGGCAGACCACCTCGTCCTCGAACAGCTTGGCCATGTGCAGACCTTCCGGAGGCTGCGGCCAGTTGCCGATGACCACATCGATCTCGCCATCGGCCAGCTGCCCCTCGTAATGCGCCTCGGCGCTCAGCGGCAGAAAGTCCACCGGACAATGCGGGGCCTGCGCTTTCATCGCCGACATCAGCCGCGGCAGGAACTGGGGATCCAGATAGTCGCTGGCCGCAATACGGAAAGTACGCGTGGAGGTGCGCGGGTCAAAATGCCGCGCATCGCTGAACAATCCTTCGGCGGCACGCAGAATGTCTGCCGAAGGCTGGACCATGCGCAGACCCACATCGGTAGGCTGCATCTGTGCCCCGGACCGCACCAGCAGAGGATCGCCCGCCAGTTCGCGCAGACGCCGCAGGGCCGCCGACACCGCCGGCTGGTGCATGCCCAGCCGCAGGGCCGCCCTGGAGACGCTGCGCTCCGTCAGCACCGTGTGCAGCACCCTGATCAGGTGCAAATCTATCTTGTCGAACAAGGTCTGGTCGCGCATAGGTCACGGCCATCCGGGCACTTGGCACGGCCAGCCTCATCCATTTTGTATACAAAGCAGCCGCAGAGCGTAACTCAGTCAGCCCCTTTGAGCAGCCAAGGGATTGCCCTCTAAGCCGTCATATCTGCCTTGAATTCAGCATGCTCAATCCGGCTCAGACCGCCGCCGTCATCACTTCCACGCGGTTGCGCCCCTTGCGCTTGGCGGCATAGCAGGCCATGTCGGCCCCCTTGAAGGCGCTGGCCGCGGTGTGGTAGCTGGCATCCAGCAGCAACATGCCGATGCTGGCACTCAACATATAGCGCTGCCCCTGGTAGGAGCCCTCCCAGTCCTGGATAGCCATGCACAGCAGTTGCGCATGGCGCATTCCTTCTTCCCGGCTGATTCCGGCCATGAGAATCGCAAATTCATCGCCCCCCACCCTGGCGACCCAGCCATGAGGGCGCACCGTGGACTCGATCAACCGGGCGATATGACCGAGCACCTCGTCGCCCACCTCGCGCCCTCCCTGACGATTGACCTGGGAAAAGTGGTCCAGATCCACATACAGCACGATGCCATGCACCATGGGTTCGCTCTGCGAGCGCGCGATCGCATTCGCACGCCCCATGCTTTCCAGATAATCGCGGCTCGTATATTCCTGCAGCCATTCCTTGAGCCGCAGGGCGAAAGCCGTGCGGTTGGGCAGGCGCGTCAAGGGATCGTGCATGGCTTTCCAGCTCGATTGCTCGCGCAACTGGCGCTGAGTGGTCACATCCTCAAGCTCCCAGACCAGATATTGTCCATCCAGCGCCTTTCCCGACTGTTCCCAGGCCCGGTGCATGCGCAGCATGCTCTGACCGTGAATTCGCACCCATATCGGCCTTGAATCTTTGCGCATCAGGCAGACTTCGCCATCAAACTGTCCGTAGGTATCCAGTGCCCGCCGGACCCGCCCCATCAAATCCTCATAGTCGGCCTCGCTGGCACACAGGTCACGCACGGCCAGGCCCTGCATTTCCCGAGGCTGATAGCCCAATACCCTGGCGGCCTGCATGCCCACACGCTGCACCGTGGAGCCATGCGTCACGATCAGCCCCACTGGCGCATAGTCCATCAAGGTCTGCAGCTGCATCTGCAGTTCACGCTCCTGCTCGCCATGCGCCTCGTATCCGCCACCCAGGGCCTGCAAGGCAGAGCGCAGAGTCTGGGCCTCTCCCCAGTCATGATCGGACAGGCCATGCCACCAGTTGGCGCCCCGGGTGGCCGAATCCATCTCCAACATCAGGCCACGTCGGGAAGCCCGCTCTGCCGAGCGAAACAAGGCCGTCAACGGATAGGCGATCAGGCAAAGCACCACACCCAGCAGTCCGGCCAATGCCAGCAAGGCCGTGGCCAGCCAGCCCATCATCCTGGCCGAGACTCCGGGCACCCATTCCTGAACATCGCTGACCTTCAGCAAAGTCCATTGCGCCCAGGGCAAGGGCATGGCGCTCCAGAGCTGGTTGTTTCTCTGCTCGCTGACTGCACCGGCCTGCGCCATCTTGAGCCAGGCCCGATCGATTCCTCCCGGCAGCACGGTATCGCCCGCAGCGGCCGGCAATTGCCACTGTCCCTTGCTGCTGAAAGCCAGCGGATGCAGATCGCGGTCAATCAGCAGCAACTGCCCCCCCGCTTCGGCAGAAGTGGATTCAAGCGAAAACAAGACCGACAAGGGTGCCCGGTAGCTGCCGCCAAGAATCCCCAACAGCTTGCCTTGCAGATCGCGCACCGGCACCACGTTCTGAAACTCCAGCTGCAGCCCTGCATCACCGGGACGTACCCAGGCCTGAGTAATGGGCTTGCCCTCTGCCAGCGAGCGCTTGAGCACTTCGCGCAGCGGCTCGTCGAGCTGCTCTGCGGAACGCGCCTGCTCCTGGCGCAGATTGACCAGCAACTGTCCCTTGCCATTGGCAAGCTGGATCTGCTCGTACTGCTGCGCCATGGAGGCGGGCTGCCTGAGCAAGGCCTCCAGAGACTCCTGGGAGTCGTGCATATGCCCCGCCAGCACAGCGGACAGAGCATGCAAGGGCTTTTGCTGCTGTTCGACCCGGAAGGCCAGCGAACGCGCCGCGTACTCCAATGCCTTGGTCTGCGCCGGCAAGGCTCCATCCGTGACGGCCCGGCGCAGGGAGTAGGCCACCCAGCCCGCAGCGCCGGCGCCGGCCAGCAGCACAGCGATCATGGCAACCAGCACCATGCTGCGCAGCATGGGCCCGGGCCCTCTGCGAACCCGGCCAGCATCTGCTGCGGCAGCAGCCTCCTCTGGCTGCGGCGGCGCAACCCAGGGCGGCTCTGATGGCAGTGAGAGGACAGCATCTGACATGGGCCTCAATATAGAGAGCCGCTGTCTGCAACCCAACGAGAGGAAACCCCGGAGGTTGTCGATAAATGCTACGCCGAGCGGCTTCAGTCAGCGCATTGCCAGACGTTGCGGGGGCTCAGGGCCCGGCCCGGTATTTACCCCAGCGCCAGCACTTCCAGAGCGCCCGGCCTGGGCAATTCAATGACATTGCCCCGCCCGGCAATCAGGCCATGCTCCCGCAACTGCCTGAGTACTCGCGAGAAGGTTTCCGGTGCAATCCCCAGCTGGGCGGCAATCATGCGTTTGCGCGCCTTGAGGGTGACACGCAAGCCAATGCCGTTTCCAGCCGGACTGGCATGGTTCAGCAACCACTGGGCACAACGGGCTTCTGCATCCTGCGCCAGGCGGCTGACCGCCAGGTCGGTCTGCGAGCAATAGGCCTTGGCCATATCCTTGAGCAGGTACTGCACGGCCGGAGCCAGCTCCGCCACAGCACCGAGAAAGCGTGCCAGAGGAATGATGTAGATGCGCCCTGCGGTCTGTGCCTGCATATCGAGGCAGGAAGGGCGATCCTGCAGCGCAAAAGCCGCGTCCAGCCAGGCCGGCCCGTCCACCTGTCCGAGGTGATGGCGCATGGCTGAATCCTGTCCCACACCCAGCATCACGCTGCCGCTTTCCAGGTACAGCACCGAATCGAGGGATTTGCGACGTTGCCTGAGCCAGTAGCCTGGAGCAAAGCTCTCGGGCTGCCCAAACGTGGAAGCGATTTGCGACATGGAGGGCATGGTGAACATAGACTGCACTGTGCCGGTCTTTTCGCCGATTCATGTTGAGCCACGTCAACAAGACATGGTAAGCAACAAAAAAGCCGCAGTGAAAACTGCGGCTTTTACGCTTCACAAGCCCATACTCAGTTCACGGCGGCGCCGGACTCGTACCAGGTCTTGATCAGATTGCGCTCGTCCTCGGACAGTGCGCCAGGGTTGCCGAAAGGCATTTTCTTCAGCTGCACCACCTGTTGGTAGATCTGCTGGGCGTGCGACTTCACAGCTTCGGGCGAGTCCAGACGGACAGCCTTTTGCTGGATGGCCGTGCCGTGGCAGACCACACAGTGCTGCTGGAAGATGGCATTGACCTTGGCGAAGCCTTCGCCACCAGCGGCAGCCGGTGCTGCGGCTGCAGGTGCCGTGGCTGCGCCTTCGGCGGCGGGAGCTGCTGGCTCGGCAGTGGCAGTCACAGCGGGCGCTGTAGGAGCAGCAGTCGCGGCCGGAGCAGGAGCGGCAGGCGCTGCAGCAATGGGAGCGGGAGCGGGCTTGAGCCACACAAAAACGGCCAGCAGAGCAGCCACACCGACAGCAGCGTAAGGCCAGGGGTGGTTGTTGCGACCCAGCTTGTAACCGTGGCGCATCACGAAGAACTGGCGAATGGCAGCGCCGGCAAACATCATGCCGATCAGCACCAGCCAGTTCATCTTGTGGCTATACAGCCAGCCATAGTGGTTGGACAGCATGGCGAACAGCACCGGCAGCGTGAAATACGTGTTGTGCACGCTGCGCTGCTTGGCACGTTGACCGTGACGCGGATCCACGGGCTCGCCAGCCTTCAGGGATGCCACCACCTTGCGCTGGCCAGGAATGATCCAGAAGAACACGTTGGCGCTCATGGAGGTCGCGATCATCGCGCCCATCAGCAGGAAGGCAGCTTGGCCGGGGAAGATGTGGCAGGCCAGATAGGCTGCGATACACACCAACACCAGAACCATGGCGCCGACCGTGGCATCGCCATTCTTCTTCTGACCGAAGGTGCGGCAGATGAAGTCATACAACAGCCAGAAGACCACCAGGAAGCCCAGAGCCGAAGCCACGGCAGCGCCGGTGCTCATGGCATTGGGGTCGCCGGGAGTAACCAGATAGATATTGGCGTTCCAGAGGTAGGAGACCGTCAGCAGGGCAAAACCGGACAGCCACGTGGTATAGCTTTCCCAGTAGAACCAGTGCAGGTGATCCGGCATCTTGGGAGGAGACACATTGAACTTCACGGGGTGGTAGAAACCGCCACCGTGCACAGCCCAGAGTTCGCCGTTGACGCCCTGCTTTTTCAGGTCGTCATCCACGGGCGGCGTCAAGCTGCTGTCCAGGAACACAAAGTAGAAGGAGGAACCGACCCAGGCGATCGCGGTAATGACGTGGAGCCACCGCAACAGCAGGCCGGCCCAGTCGAGAATGTAGCTTTCCATAGCTCTCAACCTTGGCAGCGTGGGGCTGCCGAACAACCTGCTCACCACTGCGGGCGCTCTGAGCAGAAGAAAAGGCCGCGCTCCCGGACGTTACACACGGGGCACCGCTGCGACCATTCTGTCGACCGAAAGTGTATGCAATTTTTGCTGCTGCAACTCTCGAATTCGGGATAAACCACCCTAGAGATTTCCCTAGTACGAGAGCCATGAGCAAGTATCGGGCCTGCTTTTTAGGGCATGCAACCGGCTGTCTGCATGCCCCATGCACCAAATCAGGGCATACCCCGCACCATCAGCTCGCAGGCAGACGCTGCAGAAGCTGTGCCGCCACCGCGACCGCGATCACCTCGGGCTCCTTGCCGGTAATGCCCGGCACGCCGATCGGGCAGGTGATGTGAGCCAGCTCCTCGTCGCTGAATCCTCGCCTGCGCAAGCGGCTGCTGAAGCTGGCCCACTTGGTCTTGCTGCCGATCAGCCCCACAAAAGGCAGGTCTCCTCGCTCGCGCTGGCGCAACAGGCATTGGGCCACCACTTCCAGGTCCTCCGCATGGCTGAAGCTCATGATCAGCACTTGCGACTGCGGCGGCAGCTGCGCCACTGCGGCCTGGACAGGATCGGAATGCTCGCACTGCACGCCAATCTGCTCCTGCACGGGAAAGACTGCATCGCGGCTGTCCACCCAGATCACCCGATACGGCAGGCTACGCAGAATGCGCACCAGCGCATGCCCCACATGGCCCGCACCAAACAAGGCCACGCATTGCGAGGGCTCTGGCATCAAGGCCCGCAGACGCTGGGCATCGCGGGCCTCAAACCATTCGAAGTGCAACTCCAGAGCACCGCCACAACATTGGCCCAGGCTGGGGCCAAGGGCATAGCGCTGGACATGCTCGCGCGAGGCGGCGCAATCCTCGTCCCACTGCACCAGCAACTGGCGCGCCAGAGCAATGGCCTGCCATTCCAGATGGCCCCCGCCTATCGTCCCCATCACCTCATCGGCAAACACAGCCATCCAGGCCCCCTCCTCACGGGGCACGGAGCCACGGGTGGCCTGCACCTGCACCCGGCACAGCGGCTGCTGCGCCAGACGGTTCAAGATTCCTTGCTGTGTTTCGCTCCACATGACTGAACGCCGATTGCTTTGATGACCGATATTCATGCATTTTCCGGTCCGCAATAGACAAACAAGCGTATGAGCACCTTAATCGGATGCATATCCGGGCCCTGTCTGACGAGTGGTTGCAGATTTTTCACGGAGCGGCATCGGAATTCGGCCCCAAGGCTGCGGCCCCCACCCATTTACGGCTACGCTTGGCGTCATGCCCGAAACCCACGACCCCTCCCGCGCCAAACCAGCCCGCCGTCCCCTGAACTGGCTGCGGGCCGGGATGATGGCTGCCGTTGCCGCAGTGCTGACCGCCTGTCAGATCGCGCCTCAAAGCCCATCCATAGGCACGACGCCTGCCGACAAGGCCAGCCCAAGCTATCGCAAGCAGGCCGCCCAGCATCTGTACGAGCGCAACTCGGGCCGCATCTACAAGGGCATGCTGCCGCCCATGCTGTATGCAATCGGCGTGCTGCAGGTCCAGCTCGACGGCCAGGGCCGTGTGAAAAACCTGCACTGGATGCGCAAGCCCAGCCACGCTCCCGAAGTGGTGGCCGAGATCGAGCGGGCCGTGCGCTCCGCCGCACCCTTTCCTGCGCCGGGTCGCAGCGTGACCTATACCGATACCTGGCTGTGGGACAAGTCGGGACGCTTCCAGCTCGACACCTTGACAGAAGGTCAGCTGGGCGAGTAACCCTGCATGGCAAGCGGCCCGCTCAAACAGCGGGCCGAAGTGCCGGCGCTGCGCCGGCTGCTCTCCTGGTTCAGGACGCCGAGAATCACCCGGCCATCTCAGCGCTGCGGTCCCGGCGCGAGAACAGCGAGATAAGTACCGGGAAGACGATCAGCACCAGCAGCGGCGCCATGCTGATGCCACCGACCACCACCAGTGCCAGCGGGCGCTGTACCTGTGAACCGATGGCCGTCGAGAAGGCTGCCGGAAGCAGCCCCACGGCGGCAGCCAGGCAGGTCATCATCACGGGACGGAAGCGCACCTCGCAGGCCTCGAGCACCGCAGCCGAGCGTTCCCGCCCGCGCGCCATCAGCTGGTTGAAGTACGACAGCAGGATGATGCCCTCCATCACCGCGATACCAAAGAGCGCAATGAAGCCAATCGCCGCCGAGACACTGAAAGGCGTGCCCGTGACGAACAGCGCAAACACACCGCCCACCATGGCCATGGGAATTACGCTCAGGCCCAGCATCGTGTCCGTGAACGAGGCGAAAGTGGCATACAGCAGCAGCGCAATCAGGACCAGCGTCACCGGCACGATCACGGCCAGACGGTCGATGGCATCCTGCAGATTGCCGAACTGACCAGCCCATTCCAGCCGATAGCCCGGTGGCAGGTTCAGTTTGGCGATGCGCTCCTGCGCCTCGTGGATGGCTCCGCCCAGGTCGCGGTCGCGCACGCTGAACTTGATGGGAATGTAGCGCTGCTGGCCTTCGCGGTAGATGAAGGCCGGACCCGAGACCAGCTCCACCTTGGCGATCTCGCTCAGGGGGATCTGATGGACGCGACCTGACTCTTCATCCTTGGCGCCCACGGTCAGGCGCTTGATGGCCTCTATGTCGTTGCGGTACTCGGCCGCCAGTCGCACCCGGATCGGGAAGAAGCGGTCGCTGCCTCGCTCGAACAGATTGCCGGCTTCGGTACCACCTATGGCCGCCTCGATGGCGGTATTGATTTCCCCGGTGCTCAGGCCATGGCGGCCCGCCGCGAGCCGGTCCACCTGGATATTGAGCGTGGGCTGGCCGAGCAGCGTATACACACTCAGGTCAGTGATCCCCGGCACCTCGCTCATCACCTCCTTGATCTGCTCCGAAGTCGCCTTGAGCTGGTCCAGGTCGTAGCCGAACACCTTGACCGTGTTCTCGCCCTTCACGCCCGAAATCGACTCGGCCACGTTGTCCTGCAGGTACTGGGAGAAATTGAACTCCACGCCGGGGAACTCCTCCTCCAGCTGCGCCCCCAGTTCGCGGATCAGGCGAGGCTTGTCCATGCCGGGACGCCAGTGCGACCGGGCCAGCAAGGGCACATTGAACTCGGCGTTGAAGAAGCCGTTGGAGTCCGTGCCGTCATCGGTGCGACCCTGTTGCGAGACTACGGTGTCGACCTCGGGCAGCGCAGAGATCTTGCGGCGGATGCGGTTCACCGTGTCATTGCCGGCCTCCAGCGAAATCGAAGACGGCATGGTGGCGCGCACCCACAGATTGCCTTCCTCCAGCGTCGGCAGAAATTCCAGCCCCAGTCCGCGGATGCCGATCAGCGAAGCCACCACCAGCACGGCAGCCCCGGCCACCGTGGTGAACTTGTTCGCCATGGCGGCGCGCAGCGCCGGCAGGTAGATGCAGCGCAGCTTGCGCACAAACCAGGTTTCGCGGTGCTCGGCGTTCTCCGACAGCAGCAATGCGCTCAGCGCCGGGGCCACCGTGAAGGTGGCGATCAGGCCGCCGGCCAGTGCATAGGCATAGGTTTGCGCCATGGGCCCGAAGATATGGCCTTCCACGCCACTGAGCGTGAACAAGGGCAGGAAGCCGGCCAGGATGATGATGGCCGCGAACAGGATGGGCTTGCTCACCTCGGTCGAGGCGCGGTAGATAGCAGCCAGCTTGCCGGTAAAGCCGGCGGGCACGGGCGCCAGCGGTGCCTGCGAGTCTCCATGCTCGCCGTCGTTCGCATGCCCCGACAGATGCCGGAAGATGTTTTCCACGATGATCACCGTGGCATCGATGATCAACCCGAAGTCGATCGCCCCCAGCGACAGCAGATTGGCCGACTCGCCTCTGAGCACCATGATGCCGATGGCAAAGAAGAAGGCGAACGGAATGGCCGACGCGACCACCACGGCACTGCGCAGATCGCCCAGAAACAGCCACTGCACGCCGAACACCAGCAGCACACCGAACAGAATGTTGAACAGCACCGTCCTGGTGGTGATTGCGATCAGCTCGCTGCGGTCGTAGATGCGCTCGATGCGGACGCCCGGCGGCAGCAGGTCGGATGCGTTGATGCGATCCACCTCTGCCTTCACGCGGGCCATGACCGGCGTGCTCTTCTCGCCGCGGCGCATCAGCACCGTGCCTTGCACGATGTCGTCGTTGTCGTCACGCCCTGCAATGCCGAGACGCGGAAGCTGGCTGACCTTGACCTCGCCGATGTCGCTCACCCGCACCGGATTGCCGTTCGACTGCGTGAGCAGCGTGTTGCGGATGTCGTCGATATGCTGGATCAGGCCCACGCCGCGCACCACGGCCGACTGCTGGCCCACGTTGACGGTCTGGCCTCCCACGTTGACATTGCTGTCATTGAGTTTTTCCACCAGCTCCGACATCGTCAGGCCGAAGGCCGCCAGCTTGCTGGTATCGACCTGGACCTCGAAGACCTTGGTCTTGCCGCCCCAGCTCGACACGTCCAGCACACCAGGCACGGCGCGAAAACGCCGCTCGACCACCCAGTCCTGCAGCGTGCGCAGATCGAGCACGCTGTAACCGGGAGGACCCACGAGCTGATAGCGGTACACCTCGCCAATCGGGCTCCAGGGCGAGATCTCGGGCTGCACGCCGTTTTGCAGCGGCGGCAGCTGGGCCAGCAGGTTCAGCACTTTCTGCAGTGCTTCCTCGTATGTCAGGTCATAAGTGAACTGCAGGCGCACGTCGGACAGGCCGAACAGCGAGATAGAGCGGATGGCGCTCAAATGCTGGGCCGTGGTCAGCCCGGTCTCGACCGGAATGGTGATGTAGCGTTCGATATCCTCGGCCGACTGGCCTTCGTTCTGCGTAATAACCTGCACGGCAGGCGGCACAGGGTCCGGGTAGGCCTCGATGTTCAGCTGGGTGAAGGCAATCACGCCCACTCCCAGCAACACCAGGAACATGGCGATGACCAGGCCCCGCAGCTGCAGGACCGATTTGATGAGTGCGTGGATCATGGCTTACCTGTTGTCTGCTGCAGAAGCCAGCGCGGCTGCGCGGTCGATGAACAGACTGCCCGCCGTGATGACCTGGTTGTCGGGCTGCAGTCCTTCGAGCACCTGCACCCAGCTTCCGTTGACCAGGCCGGCCTTGAAGCTGCGCAGCTCGGCGCTGCCGTCGGCGTTCAGGATCCAGACACGGGTGGCATCGCCCTCGTGGATCACGGCCTCGCGCGGCACGGCCAGGCTGGGCGCGGTCTCTCCGGTCAGGATGCGCACCTGCGCGAACATTTCGGGCTTGAGCAGGCCGTCGCGGTTGTCCACCACGGCGCGCACGAGCAGGCGGCGGCTGTCGCCGTCCAGCGCGGAGCCCACATAGCTGACCTTGGCATTGAAGGTCTGCCCGGGCAGCGTCAGCACCGTGAAGTCCACGGGCTGCTGCAGGCGAACGGCCGCGGCATCGCTTTCGCGCACATAGGCCAGCAGCCAGATCTTGGAGATATCGCCGATCAGCAGCGGCGCTTCGCCGTCGCCCGAGCCGCCGTCCACGAACTGGCCGGGGCCCACATTGCGTTGCAGCACCACGCCGCCGATGGGGGAGTAGACCGGGGCGTCCGATGAGATGACACCGGTGTTCTCGAATTTCTGGATCTCGGCCGGCGTCTTGCCCAGCAGCTTCAGGCGGCTGCGCACGGCCTGCAGTGCAATCTCGGCCGAGCGCAGGTCGCTTTGTGCGGCAAGCAGGGCTGCGCGCGCCTCATCCCAGTCCTTTTTAGATGCGGCTTCGTCCTTGTGCAAGGCGTTGAGCCGGGCCTCCACCGCAGCGCTCAGCTCGAGTTGGGACTTGGCCTTGCGGTAGTCACCCAGGGCGGCGATGAAGTCTTTCTGCGTCTCGATGGAGTCCGAGGCTTCCACCGATAGCAGCTTCTGCCCGCGCTGCACCTTGTCCCCGGAATTGACCAGCAGCTCGGTCACGCGTCCGCCAAATGGCGAATAAATGCGGGTGAGGCGGTTTTCGTCCAGGGCGATCTTGCCTTCAGTCACCACCTCGGCATGGAACGGCCTGCTCTGCACCTGCTGCACGGTAAAGGCTGCACGCTGCTTTTCGCTGGGATGGAACAGATGCTGACGCGTCTTGGCTGCAGAGGCCTGCGTCGCAGCCGCTGCGGCAGGCATGCGCTTGCTTCCCCCCTGCCACAACAGCACCCCGCCGCCCAGCACCACGCAGGACGCCAGGATGGCCAGAACGGTGGCTTTGGGAGATAAGCGCAAAACAGGGTTGTGGTGATGCTTGTCCATAACAGTCGCTAGTTCCAGAAATATCGGTTCTCATCCGCCGCACGGCAGCCATCCGGCAAAGAGAGGCCGGGAGGCTTGGCTGTCGTGCCGCGTTCTGTCGGTTGTGCCGGTGCTAATCCTTGGATGCCACCGTGTCGGCCCTGGCCTGGTTCCACCAGCCGCCGCCAAGCGCCTGGAAGAGCGCAGCGGTATCGGCCAGCCGGGCTGCCTGGGCCTGTACACGCGCGATCACCGCTTCCTGGTAAGCCTGCTGGCTTGCCGTCAGGGCCAGCGCGTCCACCTCGCCGGCGGTGAGTTGCTTTTGCACCAGCATCAGTGCGCGCTGCGTGGCACGCTCGGTACGCACGGCCGCGTTCAGCGCTTCGGCGTCCGACTTCAAGGCATACAGCGTGTTGGACACATCCTGGAATGCGGCGATCACCGCCTCCTTGTAGAGCGCTGCAGACTGATCGAAGGCTGCTTGTGCTGCCTGGCGCTCATACATCAGCGTGCCGCCCGCAAACAGCGTCTGACTCATCTCGGCAACGATGCTCCAGAACGGATTGCCTGTCGCAAACATCTGGCCGAACGCGGCCGCAGCTCCGCCGCGTGCAGCCGTGAGCGAGAACTGCGGCAGCATATTGGCCGTGGCAACACCGATCTGCGCACTGGCTGCCTGCAGCTCGGCCGCCGCCACGCGTACATCGGGACGCTGCTTCACCAGCCGGGAAGGCAGACTCAGCGGCAGCTCCTGCGGCAGCTTCAGCGAATCGATGCTGAACTGGTGCTCGGGAGCCTCGGCCGGCAAGCGACCGATCAGCGCAGCCAGGGCGTTGCGCGATTGCTCCAGCTGCTTCTCGAGCTCTGGCAGCTGCTGCTCGCTCTGCGCCAAGGCGGCTTCCACCAGAGCGACATCCAGCCCGGCCACCTGGCCCACTGCCAGCTGGCGCCGCAGAATCTCCAGCGCTCTTGTATTGGCGAGCACAATGGCCCGGGTCGCGGCAATCTGATCGCGCACCGACGCCTGCTCGACAGCAGTCGTCACCACATTCGCAGCCAGCGTCAGATAGGTGGCTTCCAGCTGAAAGCGCTGCGCTTCTGCCGAGGCACGCAGTGCCTCGACCGCGCGCCGGTTGCCGCCAAAAACATCGGGCGTGAAGCCGACCGACACTTGCGCCGTGTGCAAGGTGAAGGGCGACTCGCCGGCATCCTTCTGGCGACTCGGCGTGTATCCGGCCTGCACCCTGGGCAGGTAGGCACCGCGCTGCGCCTTCACCATGGCCTGAGCCTGGCGCAGCGCGGCCTGCGCCGCCGCCACGGTCGGGTTGGCCTTGAGCGCCTCCTGCACCAGGGCATCGAGCTCGGGCGACTGGAAGTGCGTCCACCAGCGATCCGGCACATCGACTCCTGCCAGAAACTGCTGCGCCTGCCCGGTGCTTCCGGGCGCAGCGACGGTGGCGGCCGGGAACGCTTCGCGGGTAAACGCCGCATTGGCGGGCGGTGGCGGCCGCTGGAAATCGGGGCCGACCGCGCAGCCTGTCAGCAGCACCGCCCAGACCGGCAAGGCGAGGAGTCGCCGCCCCGTTGGAGCCAGGCCGCTGATCGTTCTGAATACTATGGGGCTCACTCTGGAAGTGCTCCTTCCCAGTGCCGCAGGCCTGGGACAAAAAGGTTCTTACGACAGGGCCGGCACCATTGCCAACTCTGCATCCCACTTATGATCGGCAGCTGCCGGGAGAGTCCCCCAACAACGCCGACCAGCCCAGGACAGACGGTGTTCTGCAGCTCCTGAGGCTGCGTGACTTCGAAGCAGAACACCGCCGATCAGGCGCGGCTCAGGCGTCTGCGCAAAGCAGCAACACCATGGAATCCACAGGCCTTGTTCCCATCGAAGCGCCATGCTCGATCACCATCCGCATTGGTTGTTTTCCCTCTCCGATGTGACAATCGCGGAAGACTTTTTGACTCTAGCAATCGAAGCTTGATTCAGCCCTTCCCCAAGCTTTCTTGAACCTTTCCGGATGACTTGCCATGCGCCTGCTTTTGATAGAGGACGACCTGGAACTGGCCAATGGCCTGGTGAACAGCCTTGCGCAATCCAACTACGCGGTGGACGCGGTGCACACCGGCCACGCCGCCACAGAGGCCTGCAAAACCACGGCCTATGAATTGCTGATCCTCGACCTTGGACTGCCGGACGAGGACGGCCTCAGCGTGCTGCGCCGTCTGCGCAGACAGGGAGTCGCGGCGCCCGTGATCATCCTCACGGCCAGATACGATCTGCAAGATCGCATCTCCGGCCTGGACGCGGGCGGCGACGACTATCTGCCCAAGCCCTTCGCACTGGGCGAGCTGGAAGCGCGCATTCGCGCGCTGCTGCGGCGCGGATCGTCCAGCGGCGCTGGCCTCACGCTGGGATTTGGCGACCTGATGCTGGACCCGGCGGCACGCATCGCCACCGTGCACGATCAGGAACTGATGCTCACGGCGCGCGAGATGGCGGTGCTGGAGCTGCTGCTCAGGCGCCAGGGCCGCATCATCAGCAAGCAGCAGATCATCGAGTCGCTCTACACCTGGGCCAGCGACATCAATCCCTCCTCCATCGAGGTCTTCGTGAGCCGCCTGCGGCGCAAGCTGGAAGACGCCGGCGCCGGTGTCGGCATTCGCATGCTGCGCGGATTGGGCTACCGACTGGAGCAGCAGCCCCGCTCTCAAACCCATGAATAAGTCGACCCGCTTCAGCCTGCGCCGACGCCTGCTGGTGCGCCTGTTCGGGCCCTTGTCCCTGACCCTGATCTTTGGCGCGCTGGGCACCATCTGGCTGGCCAGGCATATCGCCTCCGTCGTCTATGACCGCTGGCTTTACGACGCCGCCATGACGCTGGCCCAGCAGATCACGCATGACGGCGAGCGCTCCATACTCGACCTGCCCAAGGCGGCCAAGGAGATGTTCGAATTCGACAGCATTGATGAAATCTCGGAAGAGGTGCGCTCGCTCAAGCATGGCGTCATGCTGCACAACGCCGACTTCCCCCTGCCGCCTAGCGGCCTGGCACTGAACACGCCTTATTTCTACGACGGCAGAATCGGCCCGCGCCAGGTTCGCATCGTGGCGGTGCGCCTGCAATACCCCAACGACGAGTTCCTCATCCAGGTGGCACAGACCCGGCGCAAGCACGACTCCATCATCGAGGAAATCCTGCGTTATGCCGTACCACTGCTGGCGCTGGTGCTGATGCTGGCAGGTGTCGTGGTGTGGCTTGCCGTGGATTCCGGCCTCAAGGTCATTGATCGGCTCACGCGCAATCTGGATCGCTACGAACCCGAGAAGCTGGCACCGCTGGACAAGACAGAGGGCGTGCCGACAGAACTCGAGCCCCTGCTGAACGCCCTGGATCAGCTGATCGCAAGAGTGGCGAACTCGCAGGATGTGCAGCAGCGCTTCATCGCCAACGCGGCCCATCAATTGCGCACGCCGCTCACGACCTTGCAGATACAGGCGGAGCGGGCCGTGCGCGAGCCCGACGAAGCCCGGCGGGCCGAAGCGTTCACGCATATCCTCACCGCCGTGACGCGGGCGCGCCATCTCACCCACCAGTTGCTGACGCTGGCGCGCTCCGAGCAATCCACGCCGATGACGCCGGTGGACCTGGCCGCGCTGGCGCGCGACGAACTCGAACGCTGGGCCGATACGGCCATTGCCCGCCACATCGACCTGGGCTACGAGGGACCGGACCATGGCGTCTGGGTGCTGGGCACGGCGGTGCTGCTGCGCGAGCTGATCGGCAATCTGGTGGACAACGCCATCCGCTATGGCCAGTCAGGCGGCCGGGTGACCCTGAGCCTGCAATCGTCTCCCATCCTGCTGACCGTGGACGACGACGGCCCCGGCATTCCCGCCCAGGAAAGGCCGCTGGTGCTGGAGCGCTTCTATCGCGGCCAGGACGGTCGCGGCGATGGTTGCGGCCTGGGTCTGCCTATCGTCAAGGAAATCGCTGCAAAGCATGGTGCGGTGCTGAGGATTCTTGATCATCCGCGAGGCCGGGGAACCTGCATCGAAATCGCGTTTGCGCAGTGATCCGGCAGGCTGCGGACAACAAAAAACCGGCCGAGGCCGGTTGTTTGTGGCAGCAAGCCGGCAAGGCTTATTCGACCACCTTGGTGATCTTGGTGCCCTGCAGCGATACGCCGGCCTCCAGGCCCGCATTGGTCAGCACATAGCTGGTGACGGGAGCCTGGGCAGTCGTGGTGTCCACGCTGCCGTTGGCACCAATCCTGCCAGCGGCCACGGTGGCATCGGCGCCCACCGACCAGCCATCGCTATGCAGGAACTTGTCCAGCGCTTCCTGTGTGTTGAACACATAGATCACAGCCTTGGACTGGCCACCCGCCTGCCAGCCGATGGAAGCCGCCGTGGTGCTGTAGAAGCCACGGTTCTGACCGCCCACGCGCAGCACGCCACGGCCATGCTCGACCCCCACCACAAAGCTGCCGCCAATCACCGACGGGAAGATCAGCACACCCTTGGCGCGTTGCACCATTTCCTTGGATCCTGGTGCGGTCTGGTACAGACGCTCCAGCGCTGCATTGGCACGCGTATTGATCGTCGTGGCATCAGCACGGGGCGCCGCTGCGGTTTCAGGCTTGGTCGTGGTGCAGGCCGTCATGGTCATGGCACCGGCAGCCAGTGCGGCAGCCATCGCAACAGAACGCAGAGAAATTTGACGCATACCTATATCCTTTCATGGGATGAATGTGTAGACACATTTCAGAGGCAGAAGGTCCTGCGGTCCGACATTGATTCGCTTTTGCACATCCCCCCGATGCAAAGCTGTCAGATGCAGGGTTGGCTCGATGCTAGTCGGCAGCCTTGCCGATAAAACTCGGCAGTTACAGCTTGCGCCATTGGCCTACAGAAGACAAGCGCAGGTGTCGAAAAATACCTACAACAAGGACATGCGCCAGGACCAGGCCTGATCTAAGCGCGATCAACCGAGAACACTGAAATAGGCGCTAGCATTGTTGATGTAGCCATAGCTCGGACGACAGGAAGTTCATGAAGTTCTGGAATTATTTTCACCACCCCAAGGCAGCGCTGGTTGTGCTGCGTGTCACGCTGGCCTTGCTCATGCTGCTGCACGGCTGGGCCAAGATTCGCTACGGCATCGGCAGCATCGAGGCCAAGATCGAGAGCCTGGGCGCGCCGGGCTTTCTGGCCTATGCGGTCTATCTGGGCGAAGTGGTCGCCCCCTTGCTGCTGCTGGTGGGCCTGTGGGTGGTGCCGGCAGCCCTGGTGATTGCGGTGAATATGGTGGTGGCATTTGCGCTGATGCACACCCGGCAGATTCTGATGCTCAACAACACCGGCGGCTGGGCGCTGGAGTTGCAGGCTTTTTACTTCGTGAGCGCCCTGGTGGTGGCCATGGCCTATTCCAAAGGCAAATAAGTCATTAAAAACAGGAGCGGCTTGCGCCTATCATCTCTTGGTTTCAATGCATTTTCATGCTGAAACCTTGAAATGACGTGCGCAAGCCGCTCTTGTTTTTGCCATGTCTCCCGCTTCGAGAGACTTACGTCCCGCTCAGGAGCCGCGATAAGTGGAGTAGCTCCAGGGGCTGACCAGCAGAGGCACATGGTAGTGCTGCTCCACATTGGCCACGCCGAAGTCCAGGCTCACCTTGTTCAGAAAGCTGGGTTCCGGCAGCTGCACGCCACGGGCCTTGAAGTAGGCCGCAACATCGAAGGTCAGGCGATAGGTGCCGACCTTGAGCGTGTTGTTGTCGAACAGCGGTGCATCGGTACGGCCGTCGTGATTGAGCACCAGGCTCTTGATCAGCGTAGCCTTGTCGCCTTCGGTGGAAAACAGCTCGACGGCCATGCCTGCGGCGGGGCAGCCATTCATGGTGTCGAGAACGTGGGTGCTCAGGCCCATGGAAATCTCCTCACAGGCAGTTTGCCACTGCCCTTGGTTGTATCAAACACACGACTTGCGCAAAACGGGTTCAGGCAGGACGTCTGCCTTTGAAGGCAGGCCGTTGTTGCATTCCTGTTTGCGTAAGCCCTGAAACATCTATGCCATCACAAAGTCTGCCCGCATGCGAGCGCTGCGCTTTGATTTCTAAAGTGTATACAGTTTCTGTACTCCATCAAAGGCTTTTCTGCCTTGACTTTCAGGCACATAGCCAGGTCTGCCCGGTTGGCTTCTTTTCCAGCCTCTATACACTGGTCCGACTCATCAAGCGAACAGGAGACAACGCATGCAATTGCGCACCACCGCCCTGGCAGCCAGCCTGCTCATTGCTCTGACCGGCCTGAGCGCCTGCAGCAGCACCGCAGCACCGGAGGCCGCCCGCAAGGACGGCACGGCCCAGGCCAGCGGCAACGATGCCAAGGCCCAGGCCGCAGCGCCAGCCGTCACCCAGACTGCCGCCGCCCAGGCTGCCGCTGCCGCCTACGATTTCGATCTGGATGTCTTTCACCCCGTCATCGCCAAGAACGGCATGGTGGCCTCGGAGCAGGAGCTGGCCACGCAGATCGGCGTGGACATTCTCAAGGCGGGCGGCAATGCCGTCGATGCCGCCGTGGCCGTGGGTTTTGCCCTGGCCGTGGCCCTGCCCAATGCCGGCAATATCGGCGGCGGCGGCTTCATGATGGTGCACGATGCAAAGAGCGGCAAGGACATTGCGCTGGACTTCCGCGAAGTGGCCCCCAGGGGCGCGTCACGCACCATGTACCTGGATGCCGATGGCAAGGTCATAGACGGCAAATCGCTCCACACCCACTACGCCGTGGGCGTGCCCGGCACCGTGGCGGGCATGACGCACGCGCTCTCGCGCTGGGGCAGCATGCCGCTGGCCAGGGTCATGGCACCGGCGATTGCGCTGGCGGACAAGGGCTATCCCGTCAGCGTCACCCTGGCCAAGACCCTGGAGCAGGAAAAAAAGCAGATGGGCCGCTGGCCGGCCACACAGGCCGTTTTCTGGAAGAACGGCACGCCGCTGCAAACCGGCGAGCGGCTGGTGCAAAAGGATCTGGCGCAGTCCCTGCGCCTGATCAGCCAGCAGGGCGCCAAGGCCTTCTATCAGGGAGCGATCGCGCAGAAGATCGCTGCTGAAATGGCACCGCATGCCAATGCCATCACCCTGCAGGACCTGCGCGATTACAAGGTGGCCGAGCGCGAGCCCGTGCGCGGCAGCTACCGTGGCTACCAGATCGTGACCATGCCCCCGCCCTCCTCGGGCGGCGCACATCTGATTCAGATTCTGCACATGATGGAGCGCTGGCCCATGAGTCAATGGGGCGCCAACAGTGCGCAAAGCGTGCACTACATGACCGAGGCCATGAAGCTCGCCTATGCCGACCGCTCGGAATACCTGGGCGATCCGGACTTCGTGAAGATTCCGCTCAAGGGACTGATCTCCAAGAACTATGCCGGCGAGCTGGCTGCGGGCATCAAGCCCCAGCAGGCCAGGCCCAGCCAGGACATCCGGCCCGGCCGGCCCCAGGCCTATGAAAGCGACCAGACCACCCACTACTCCGTGGTGGACAAGGCCGGCAATGCCGTGGCCGTGACCTATACGCTGAACACCAATTTCGGCAGCGGCATCGTCGCCAGGGGCACGGGCATTCTGCTCAACAACGAGATGGACGATTTCTCGGCCAAGCCCGGTGTGGCCAACGCCTATGGTCTGGTGGGCGGCGATGCGAATGCCGTGCAGGCCGGCAAGCGGCCGCTGTCGTCGATGACGCCGACCCTGGTGCTCAAGGACGGCAAGCCGGTCCTCGTCACCGGCAGTCCGGGCGGAGCGCGCATCATCACCACGGTGCTGCAGCAGATCGTCAATCACATCGACTTCGGCATGAACCCGGCCGAGGCAGCGTCCGCGCCGCGCTTTCATCACCAGTGGACGCCTGACGAGCTGCGCGTTGAAAAAGGCTTCAGCCCCGATACGCTGGCCCTGCTCAGGCAGTGGGGCCACAAGGTGGCACTGAAGGCATCCATGGGCCGCTCGCAGACCATCGAGGTCCGTGACGGCCTGCTGCGCGGTGCTTCGGACCCGCGCAATCCCGATGGAAAAACCATGGGGTTCTGACGCTGAACAAAAAAGAAGCGC
>NZ_JBKFBC010000012.1:107003-188737 GCF_053345995.1 Comamonas sp. C24C
GCTGCACCTCCGTGGGCCACGCAGCTGTTGAACAGTTCCTGTGCCTGTGCCGTGTTGGGCAGAGACACACCCAGCTGACGTGCGCTGGACAGAGCCAGGTTCAGGTCCTTCTGGTGCAAGGCAATGCGGAAGCCAGGATCGAAGGTGCGCTTGATCATGCGTTCGGCATGCACTTCCAGGATCTTGGAAGAGGCAAAACCGCCCAGCAGGGCTTCACGCACGCGGGCTGGATCGGCACCGGCGCGCGATGCGAACAGCAGGGCTTCGGCCACGGCTTCGATGTTCAGCGCCACGATGATCTGGTTGGCCACCTTGGCCGTCTGGCCGTCGCCGTTGCCGCCCACCAGGGTGATGTTCTTGCCCATCTTGTCGAACAGGGGCTTGACGCGCTCGAAAGCTGCATCGGGGCCGCCGACCATGATGGACAGGGTGCCGTTCTTGGCGCCGACTTCGCCGCCGGAGACGGGAGCGTCCAGGTACTGGGCGCCAGCGGCTTCGATGCGCTTGGCGAAGTCCTTGGTGGCCACGGGCGAGATGGAGGACATGTCGACCACGATCTTGCCGGAGCTGCCCTTGAGGCCAGCTGCCACGCCGTCTTCACCGAACAGCACCTTCTCCACATCGGGAGTGTCGGGCACCATGATGAAGATGATGTCGGCACGCTCGGCCACACCGCGAGCGGTGGTGCACTGGGTGGCGCTGGTTTCGGCGATGTTGGCAGGCACCTTGCCCACGGTGTTGACGAACAGCTGGTGGCCGGCCGCAATCAGGTGGCCGCACATGGGCGCGCCCATGATGCCCAGACCGATAAAGCCCAGCTTGAGAGACGATGCGTTCATGGTTGTACTCCTCAGTTTTCTTGATACTCAAATTCGGGGGCCGATGGCGCTTTGCGATCAGGCGCCACAGGCCTTTTCATCCGTTCAGGCAGCCACGGCGACCTTGCTCCAGCCGCCGATCTTCTGCAGCCAGCCCAGGCCGGACTCGGTGCCGTTGGCGGGCTTGTATTCGCAGCCGATCCAGCCGTCGTAGCCGATGCGATCCAGGTGTGCGAACAGGAAGGGGTAGTTGATCTCGCCGGTGCCGGGTTCGTTGCGACCGGGGTTGTCGGCCAGCTGGATGTGACCGATGCGGCCCAGCTGCTTTTGCATGGTGGCAGCCAGCTCACCTTCCACGCGCTGGGCGTGGTAGATGTCGTACTGCACAAAGGCGTTGGGCGCACCCACTTCGTCCAGGATGGACAGGGCTTCATCCGTGCGGTTCAGGTAGAAGCCAGGGATGTCGAAGGGGTTGATCGGCTCGATGAGCAGGCGGATGTTGGCGGCGCTCAGGGCGGCGGCAGCAAAACGCAGGTTTTCCACAAAAGTGCGGCGCACCACGGCAGCGTCGACACCGGCAGGAACCTTGCCGGCCAGGCAGTTGAGCTGGGGCACACCCAGGGCGTGGGCATAGGTCACGGCCTTGGCCACGCCGGCGCGGAACTCGTCCACGCGCTTGGGGTCGCAGGCAATGCCGCGCTCGCCCGCATCCCAATCGCCAGCGGGCAGGTTGTGCAGAACAATCTTCAGGCCGGTGGCGTCCAGACGCTCCTTGATCTCTTCCACGGTATGAGCGTAGGGGAAGAGAAACTCCACGGCTTCAAAGCCTGCGTTTGCGGCACGCTCAAAACGCTCGAGGAAAGGCACCTCGGTGAACAACATGCTCAGGTTGGCTGCAAAACGGGGCATGATAAAAGTCTCCGGTAATCGTTAATAGTTGCAGGCGCTAGACGCCAAGCAAGGGCCTAAGCCGGCCGCGCCGCCCCTCAGCGAAGGTGTCGTCCCCCTCCCGCACAGAGAGGGGGAAGCGGCAGAGCCGCTCAGGGGGAGTTTTCCTATCAGTCCAGCAGAGCCAGTGCGCTGGGCGCGTCGGCCTTTTCGGTTGCCAGGTCTTCGAACTCGACCACGTTGTCGATTTCGGCGCCCATGGAGATGTTGGTCACACGCTCCAGGATGCACTCGATCACCACAGGGGTCTTGTGCTCGGCCATCCAGGCTTCGGCCTGCTGCATGGCGGGGGCAAAGTCTTCGGCGCGATGAACGCGAATCGCCTTGCAACCCAGACCTTCAACGACCTTAACATGGTCAACACCGTAGCCGCGGGTCGCATCACCCTCATCCATGTTGATATTGTCGAACGCCAATTGCACGCAATAGTCGATCGAGAAAGCGCGCTGTGCCTGACGGATCAGACCCAGATAGCTGTTGTTCACCAGCACGTGAACATAGGGCAGCTTGAACTGCGCGCCCACGGCCAGCTCTTCGATCATGAACTGGAAGTCGTAGTCGCCGGACAGCGCCACGATCTTGCGCTGGGGATCGGCCACGCGCACGCCCAGAGCGGCGGGAGTGGTCCAGCCCAGAGGGCCGGCCTGGCCGCAGTTGATCCAGTTGCGGGGCTTGTACACGTGCAGGAACTGGGCACCGGCGATCTGCGACAGACCGATGGTGGACACATAGGTGGTGTCGCGGTCCAGCGAGTTGTTCATGCACTGGTAGACGCGCTGGGGCTTCATCGGCACGTTGTCGAAGTTGGTCTTGCGCAGGTATTCGACGCTGTTCTTGCGCCCCTGGCACTCGGCCACCCAGGCCTTGCGGCACTTGAGCTTGCCGGCAGCCTTCCACTCCTTGGCTACAGCAACGAATTGCTCCAGAGCCGCCTTGGCATCGGAGACGATGCCGTAGTCAGGCGCGAACACGCGGCCGATCTGCGTGGGCTCGATGTCCACGTGGATGAACTTGCGGCCCTTGGTGTAGACCTCGACCGAGCCGGTGTGACGGTTGGCCCAGCGGTTGCCGATGCCGAACACGAAGTCCGAAGCCAGCATGTTGGCATTGCCGTAGCGGTGGCTGGTCTGCAGACCGCACATGCCGACCATCAGGGGGTGGTCGTCAGGGATGGTGCCCCAGCCCATCAGGGTGGGGATCACGGGCACGTTCAGGATCTCGGCCAGCTCGACCATCAGATCGGAGGCATCGGCGTTGATCACACCGCCGCCGGAGACCAGCAGGGGACGCTCGGATTCGTTGAGCATCTCGATGGCCTTCTCGGCCTGCTTGCGCGAAGCAGCTGGCTTGTAGGCAGGCAGGGGCTCGTAGGTGTCGATGTCGAATTCGATCTCGGCCAGTTGCACGTCGATGGGCAGATCGATCAGCACGGGGCCGGGACGACCGGAGCGCATCAGGTGGAAAGCCTGCTGGAAGGCACGCGGCACCTGGGCGGGTTCCAGCACGGTGGTGGCCCACTTGGTCACGGGCTTGGCAATGGAGGCAATGTCCACGGCCTGGAAGTCTTCCTTGTGCAGACGCGAGCGAGGTGCCTGACCGGTGATGCACAGAATTGGAATGGAGTCGGCGCTGGCCGAGTACAGACCGGTGATCATGTCGGTGCCGGCGGGGCCGCTGGTGCCAATACACACGCCGATATTGCCAGCCACCGCACGGGTGTAGCCTTCGGCCATGTGGCTCGCGCCTTCCACGTGACGGGCCAGAATGTGACCGATGCCGCCGTGGTTCTTCATTGCAGCGTACAGCGGGTTGATGGCCGCGCCGGGCACACCAAACGTCACGGTTACACCTTCTTTTTCGAGCACCAGGACTGCGGCGTCGATTGCTTTCATTTTGGCCATGAGGGTCTCCTAAAAACTTGGTTGAACTTTAGTCAAGACCTTTGCTTGCTGGAAGGCGCTCTCAGACCATAAAATTTATTCCACCCAAGAATAAATAGGAGACAAATCCATGGACAGACTCGACGCGATGCACATGTTTGTGCGCGTGGTGGAGACCGGCAGCTTCACCAAGGTCGCACAGGAATTCGCCACCACCCAGCCCACCGTGACCAAGCAGGTCGCGGCCATGGAGGCGCGCCTCAAGGTGCGCCTGCTCAACCGCAACACACGCGGCGTGAGCCTGACCGAAGCCGGCGCGCTGTACTACGAGAAGTGCAAGATCATCGTCAGCGACGTGGCCGAGGCGGAGAACGTGGTCAAGGTGCGCCAGACCCAGGTCCAGGGTCAGCTGCGCATCGGCAGCTCGGTAGCCTTCGGGCGCCGCGTACTCATTCCGCTGGCCATGGATTTCATGAAGCACAACCCGCAGGTGCAGGTCGATCTGAGCTTCGAGGACCGCTACACCGATCTGGTGGCCAACGGCATCGACGTGGCGCTGCGCCTGGGCAAGCTGGCCGACTCCTCGCTGGGCGCGCGCATGCTGGGCGTCAACCCCTGGGTGCTGGTGGCTTCCAACACCTATCTGCGCAAGCACGGCACGCCGCGCCGCCCCTCGGACCTCAAGGAGCATTCCACGCTGATCTACAGCAGCGTGCAGGGCAACGATATCTGGCGCCTGCGCAATGCCAGCGGGGAGCCGGTGTCGATTCCGGTCACCGGGCGGCTGCGCTCCAACAATCTCTCGGCCCTGCTGGCCGCTGCCCGCTCGCACATGGGCATTGCGGCCCTGCCGCGCTACGTGGCCCAGGACTCGCTCAAGGACGGTCGCGTGGTGGAAGTGCTCAAGACCTGCCGCCTGCCCGAGCAGGAGATCCATGCCGTCTACCCCTCGCCGCGCCTGGTGCCGCAGAAGGTGCAGTCCTTCATCGCCTTCCTGCAGGGCAAGTTTGACGATGCCTGGTGGGAGGATCTGCCGCGCGGCGGGTGATTGCATATTGATTCTGCAAAAGAATCAATCCCTGCATATCGCTATCGAAAACAAAGCAGCTATCGCCCTCTGTTATTCAACTTCATTATCGATAGAGCCTGAAATCCTTGATGATCAGGCGCAAGCTGCTATCGATACAGCGGATCAGAGCACCAGAATGGCGCGGAAGTCGTTGACATTGGTGTGCGTGGGGCCGGTGATCACCAGATCGCCCAGTGCCGAAAAATAGCCATAGGCATCGTTGCGATCCAGGTGATCGCTGATGCGCAGGTTCAGCTCTGCCGCGCGCTTGAGCGTGCAGGGCGAGACACGGGCTCCCGCGTTGTCCTCGACACCGTCGATGCCGTCGGTATCCGCGGCCAGCGCCCAGACCTTTTCCTGACCCTGCAGGGCCTGGGCCAGACCCAGGCAGAACTCGCCGGCACGCCCACCGCGCCCCTTGGCCGCACCGGGTTGACGCGGGCGGATGGTCACCGTGGTTTCGCCACCCGAGAGAATCACGCAGGGCTTGGCAAAAGGCTGGTCATGCCTGGCCACGGCACGCGCCAGCGCTGCATGGACCTTGCCCACCTCGCGCGACTCGCCCTCCATCTCGTCGGACAGCACATGCACGGCAATGCCTGCCGCGCGGGCAGCGGCTGCCGCCGCTTCCAGCGACTGCTGGGGCGTGGCGATCAGATGTACCTCATGGCCTTCGAAGCGGGCATCGCCAGGCTTGGGCGTCTCCAGCTCGCCGGCTTGCAGCGCAGCGCGCACGGACTCGGGAATGCCGATCTGGTAGCGGTCCAGGATGGCCAGTGCGTCGGCACAGGTCGACGCGTCCGGCACCGTCGGTCCGCTGGCGATCACCGAAGGATCGTCGCCGGGCACATCGCTGATGGTCAGCGTCACCACCTTGGCAGGATGGCAGGCGGCTGCCAGACGGCCGCCCTTGATGCGCGAGAGGTGCTTGCGCACGCAGTTCATCTCGCCAATCGCCGCGCCGCTCTCCAGCAGCGCCTTGTTGATGCGCTGCTTCTCGGCCAGGTCGATGCCTTCGGCGGGCAATGTCAACAGGGAAGATCCGCCGCCGGAGATGAGGCAGATCACCAGATCGTCGGCCGTCAGCCCCTCGGTCAGCGCCAGAATGCGCTCGGCCGCAGCCAGACCGGCCGCATCCGGCACGGGGTGGGCAGCTTCCACCACCTCCAGGCGCTGGGCCAGCCCTTCGGGGCGTGGGGGAATGTGCGCGTAGCGCGTCACCACCAGACCCGACAGCGGGGCATCCTGCGGCCACAGAGCTTCCAGCGCCTGCGCCATGGAGCCACCGGCCTTGCCGGCGCCCAGCACCAGCGTGCGCCCCTTGGGCGGCTTGGGCAGATGACGCGCCAGACCCTCGATGGGCAGGGCATTGCGCACCGCCACGTCATACAGATGACGCAGAAAGCCAGCCGGGTCTTGCTGGGGAACAGGCGTTGCCGCGGCCTGCGCGCGCGAGGATGTATTCTGTGCTTGCATAGCTGCGCATTGTGCATTCGGGCTTTTTTCCCTTACAGAGGGCCCCCAGTCACAACACTGCTGATCTTTGCAATACCAATGTTGCAAGCCCTTGCTCCCATTGGGTTTGTGCGCTTGCGCACAGCTTTCTGCGCCTGAACATCGATACAAACACCATGTTTGGTGAACAGAAACTGTATACAAAACTTGTCTTCAACCGCTATGATGGATTTATGGAAACTTCCACCACCAGTTTCATTGTCGAAAGCCTGACCAAGGCCATCGTCGAGCATCGCCTGATGCCCGGCACCAAGCTGGCCGAGCAAAAGTTGGCCGACCACTTTGGAGTTTCCCGCACCCTGGTGCGCCAGGCCCTGTTCCAGCTTTCGCAGAACCGTCTCATCCGGCTCGAGCCCGCCCGCGGCGCCTTTGTGGCCACGCCCTCGGTGGACGAGGCGCGCCAGGTGTTTGCCGTGCGCCGCATGCTCGAGGCCGAGATGGTGCGCAGCTTTGTCAAGCAAAGCAGCGCCGCCAAGATTCGCGCCCTCAAGCAGCATGTGGCTGCCGAGAAGAAAGCCATGGAAGCCAATGACGTGGGCCAGCGCACCGAGCTGCTGGGCGACTTCCACGTGCGCATGGCCGAGCTCATGGGCAATGAGGTGCTGGCACAGCTGCTGGGCGAGCTGATTTCCCGCTGCGCATTGATCACCCTGATGTACCAGTCTGCATCGGCGGCCGAGCATTCGCACGAAGAACATGCCGACATCGTGACCGCGCTGGCTGCGGGCGATGCCGAACATGCGGTGCAGCTGATGCAGCTGCACCTGGACCACGTGGAAGCAGGCCTGACCTTCGACCGCGATTTGCCAACGAACGATCTGTCGATGGCACTTTCATCCGTATCCCTATGACTTACGATTCCACCGCCTCCTATCCACGCGACCTGATTGGCTACGGCCGCAACACGCCCCATCCCGAATGGCCCGGCAAAGCCCGCGTGGCCGTTCAGTTCGTGCTGAACTACGAAGAAGGCGGTGAGAACCATATCCTGCATGGCGACCCCGGCAGCGAACAGTTTCTGTCGGAGATGTTCAATCCCGCCAGCTACCCGGACCGTCACATGAGCATGGACGGCATCTATGAATACGGCTCGCGCGCCGGCGTGTGGCGCATTCTGAAAGAGTTCGAGAAGCGCGGTCTGCCGCTGACCGTGTTCGGCGTGGCCACGGCGCTGCAAAAGCATCGCGAGCTGGCCCAGGCCTTTGACGAACTGGGCCACGAAGTGGCCTGCCACGGCCTGAAGTGGATTCACTACCAGAACGTGCCCGAGGAGATCGAGCGCGCCCACATGCAGCAATGCGTGGACATCTTTGAAGAGCTGTACGGCGCGGGCGGCGACCACGGCCTGGGCTGGTACACCGGCCGCGACAGCCCCAACAGCCACCGCCTGGTGGCCGATGCCGGTCGCTTTACCTACGACAGCGATTACTACGGAGACGACCTGCCCTTCTGGATGAAGGTCGCCAAGAGCGACGGCACAACGCACAACCAGCTCATCGTTCCCTACACGCTGGACGTGAACGATATGCGCTTTGCGCTGCCCCAGGGCTACTCGCATGCCGATCCGTTCTTCCAGTACATGAAGGACACATTCGATGTCCTGTACGCCGAGGGCAATGCCAGCGGCGACAACGCCCCCAAGATGATGAGCATCGGCATGCACTGCCGACTGCTGGGCCGTCCCGGCCGAATTACAGCGCTGCAGCGCTTCCTCGATCACATCCAGAAGCACGACAACGTGTGGGTGTGCCGCCGTATTGATTTGGCTCGTCACTGGGCCGAGCGTTTCCCTTGCAAGGATTGATTGCGACATGGCTTTGACCCTGGAACAACTGAATGCCGCCGATGCGGCAACCGCCACCGACCTGCTCGATGGCCTGTACGAGCACTCGCCCTGGATTGCCGCCAAGGCGCTGGAGCAGCGTCCCTTCAAGTCCATGGCGCATATCAAGCACGCCATGGCCAAGGTGCTGGCCGAGTCCAGCGAGCAGGCCCAGCTCGATCTGATCCGCGCTCACCCGGAGCTGGCCGGCAAGCAGATGGAGACCAACACGCTCACCGCTGAGTCGACGAATGAGCAGAAGAAGGCTGGCCTGACCAACTGCACGCCCGAAGAGCTGGAGCACATCCGCAAGCTCAACGCCGAATATGGCAAGCGCTTCGGCTTCCCCTTCATCCTGGCCGTGCGCGGCGCGCGCGGTCTGGGTCTGAGCAAGGCGGAAATCATCTCGACCTTCGAGCGTCGCATGTTCAACCATCCGGCCTACGAACAGGCCGAGGCACTGCGCAACATCCACCGCATCGCCGAGATCCGCCTGAACGACAAGTTCGGCTACGAGCCCATCGAAGGCAACGAAGTCTGGGACTGGCAGGAGCGCCTATCCACCAACAGCGACCCCGGCTACGCCGAAAAAGGCCAGCTGACGGTGACTTATCTGACCGACGCCCACCGCGCCTGCGCCCAGCGCATCAGCCACTGGATGCGCGAGATCGGCTTCGACGAGGTCGAGATCGACGCCGTGGGCAATGTGGTGGGCCGCTACAAGGCGGCCACCGAAGGCGCCAAGACCCTGCTGACCGGCAGCCACTACGACACCGTGCGCAATGGCGGCAAGTACGACGGCCGCCTGGGCATCTTTGTGCCCATGGCCTGCGTCAAGCAACTGGCACAGCAAGGCAAGCGTCTGCCCTTCAACATCGAAGTGGTGGGTTTCTCGGAAGAGGAAGGCCAGCGCTACAAGGCCACCTTCCTGGGTTCGGGCGCACTGGTGGGCGACTTCAAGCAGGAATGGCTGGAACAGAAGGACGCCGACGGCATCACGCTGCGCGAAGCCATGCTGCATGCCGGCCTGTGCATCGACGACATCCCCAAACTGGAGCGCGACCCCGCCAAGTACCTGGGCTTTGTGGAAGTGCACATCGAGCAGGGCCCCGTGCTCAACGAGCTGGACATTCCCCTGGGCATCGTCACCTCCATCAACGGCAGCGCCCGCTATGTCTGCGAATTCATCGGCATGGCCAGCCACGCCGGCACCACGCCCATGGACCGCCGCCGCGACGCCGCAGCCGGCGTGGCCGAGCTGTCGCTGTACATCGAAAAGCGCGCCGGCCAGGATGGCGACAGCGTGGCCACCATCGGCCAGCTGAATGTGCCCTCGGGATCGGTCAACGTCGTGCCCGGCCGCTGCCAGTTCTCGCTGGATCTGCGTGCCCCCACCAACGAGCAGCGCGACTCCATGATCAACGACATCATGGCCGAGATGGCAGCGATCGCCGAACGCCGCGGCCTGCGCTACAGCACCGATCTGTCCATGAAGGCAGCGGCTGCGCCCAGCGCTCCCGAATGGCAGAAACGCTGGGAAAACGCTGTCGACGCACTGGGCGTGCCCCTGTTCCGCATGCCCAGCGGCGCCGGTCACGACGCCATGAAGCTGCACGAGATCATGCCCCAGGCCATGTTGTTCGTGCGCGGCATGAACGCCGGCATCAGCCACAACCCGCTGGAAGCTTCCACCTCCGACGACATGCAACTGTCCGTGGATGCCTTCGCCCACCTCCTCCACCAACTGGCTCAAGAACAGCAATGACCAATATGAATCAAGACAAGCAAGCCACCTACGCCGCCATCGATGCATGGATTGACGAGCACTTCGACGAAGAAGTGAAGTTTCTGCAGGCCATGGTGCAAGTACCCACGGACACACCTCCCGGCAACAATGCACCCCACGCCGAACGTACTGCCGAGCTGATCAAAGGCTTTGGCTTCGACGCCGAAAAGCACGTCGTGCCCGAAGCCGACGTCAAGGCCTACGGCATGGAATCCATCACCAACCTGATCGTGCGCCGCCCTTACGGTGACGGTGGCCGTACCATCGCCCTGAACGCCCACGGCGACGTGGTGCCTCCAGGCGAAGGCTGGACCAAGGACCCTTACGGCGCCGAGATCGAAGACGGCAAGCTCTATGGCCGCGCCGCTGCCGTGAGCAAGAGCGACTTCGCCTCCTTCACCTTTGCCGTGCGTGCTCTGGAAGCCGTGGCCAAGCCCTCCAAGGGCGCCGTGGAACTGCACTACACCTATGACGAAGAGTTCGGCGGCATCATGGGCCCCGGCTGGCTGCTGGAAAAGGGCCTGACCAAGCCCGACCTGATGATCGCAGCAGGCTTCAGCTACGAAGTCGTGACCGCTCACAACGGCTGCCTGCAGATGGAAATCACCGTGCAGGGCAAGATGGCACACGCCGCCGTGCCCCACACCGGCGTGGACGCGCTGCAAGCCACGGCGGTGCTGCTCACGGCTCTGTACGCCGAGAACGTAAAGTACAAGCAAATCACTTCCAAGGTGCCCGGCATCAAGCACCCCTACCTGAACATCGGCCGCATCGACGGCGGCACCAACACCAATGTGGTGCCCGGCAAGGTCATGCTCAAGATCGACCGCCGCATGATTCCTGAAGAGAATCCCGTGGAAGTCGAAGCCAGCATCCGTGCTGTCATCGCCAAGGCCATCGCCGACTTCAACACCCAGGGCGGCTACACCGGTGAAGACGCCGTGCGCGTGGACATCAAGCGCCTGCTGCTGGCCAATGCCATGACACCCCTGGACGGCAACAAGCCTCTGGTCGACGCCATCCAGGCCCACGGCGAAGCCGTCTTCGGCGAAAAGCCTCCCGCAGTGGGCACGCCGCTGTACACCGACGTGCGCCTGTACGTCGAGCGCGGCATCCCCGGCGTGATCTACGGCGCCGGCCCCCGCACCGTGCTGGAATCGCATGCCAAGCGCTCCGACGAGCGCCTGGTGCTGGAAGACCTGCGCCGTGCCACCAAGGTGGTGGCCCGTTCGCTGGTGGACCTGACTGCCTGAGCACCCACTACCGTTTGAACGCCTAGCCTTCTCCGGACTGGATGAAGGTTTTTCAAGGAGCCTGGATTCATCCAGGCTCTTTTTTTAGGTGCGCGCCGCCAGCAGGCTGGCGGGCATTTCCTCAGCATGGCTGAGGTTCACATGTCTGGCCAGAAAATCCAGCACTGCCCACGTTCTCACCGGCAGCTGGCCGGGCTTGCCCACATACACGGCATGGATGGGCTGCAGATCTCCGGGATTGAAGTCCTCGAGCAGCGCCTGCAGCCTGCCCGCGTGCAAATCCTCCCAGGCGTGATAGAGCGACAGCCGCGCCAGACCCGCCCCGGCCTTGGCCAGGTTGGCCATGGCTTCGCCATCGTTGACGCGCAGCACCTCCCCCATGCTCACCGTCACCGCCTTGCCCGCCACCACAAACGGCCAGTGCGGAATGGCCCGCGGGTAGTTCCAGCCAATGCGCACATGGCCTGCCAGCTCGTCGGGATGGGCCGGCCTGCCAAAGCGCTGCAGATAGTCGGGCGAGGCCACGATCACCTGGCGCGTGTGACCCAGCTTGCGCGCCACCATGTCGGAAGACGGCAGCGCCCCCCAGCGCAGGGCGATATCGGCACGGGCCGCTATCAGGTCCACGACATGATCGGTAAAGCTGAGGTCCAGCTGCAGGCCCGGCCAGGTCCGCATCAGCGGGCCGACCAGCGGCACCAGCAGCCGATTGCCGGTGGACGAGCTGGCATTGATGCGCACCACGCCGGTGGGCTGGCCCTGCCGGGTGACCGAGGATTCCAGCGCCAGCCAGTCCGCCAGCAGTGGCCGGCCTTGCTCCAGCAGCTGCTCGCCCTCCGCCGTCAGCTCCAGCCGCCGGGTGCTGCGACGCAGCAGTTGCACGCCCAGCCGGGTCTCGAGCCGGGCCACGATCTTGCTGACCGCCGACGGCGAGACCTCTCGCAGGCGCGCCGCTGCCGAGAAGCTGCCTTGCTGGGCCACCAGCACAAAGGTCTGCAGTTCCACAAAGCGGTCCGATCCCTGCTCCTGAGCGGTCGGCATAGCAATCGATTTCTTCATGAATCACATCATAGATATGCGATTTATTCCGCACAGGAACAAATGCTTGTCCGCACCAAGGGCTAGCGCACCTCCTGCCGCAGGTTCACAGTTCAGCCCTTCGCGGATTTTTCACAAGGACGGTTCTTCATGCCTGCAGCATTGCTTGCGCTGGCCGCCGGAGCCTTCGGCATCGGCACCACGGAATTCATCATCATGGGCCTGCTGACCCAGGTCAGCCAGGATCTTCATATCTCCATCCCCACGGCGGGCACGCTGATCTCGGGCTATGCCGTAGGCGTCGCAGTGGGTGCCCCCGTGCTCACGCTGGCCTCGCGCCGCTGGCCGCGCAAGCTGCTGCTGCTGAGCCTGATGCTGCTATTCATCGCCGGCAATGCCGCCGCCGCCCTGGCACCCAGCTACGGCTGGCTGCTGGCAGCACGCGTGCTGACCTCGCTGACCCACGGCACGTTCTTCGGCGTGGGAGCGGTCGTCGCCACGCAACTGGTGGCACCCGAGAAGAAAGCCTCGGCCATTGCACTGATGTTTTCCGGCCTGACCCTGGCCACGCTGCTGGGCGTTCCCTTCGGCACCTGGATCGGCCAGCACTGGGGCTGGCGCATGGCATTTGCCAGCGTCAGCGGCATCGGCGTGATCGCGCTGCTGATTCTGCTGCGCCATGTGCCACGCGCACTCAGCATGCCCAGCCCTCAGAGCCTGACGCAGGAGCTGGCCGTGCTGCGCAATCGCGCCATGTGGCGCGGCCTGTTGTTGACGGTGATCGGTTTTGCTGGCGTCTTCACCCTCTACACCTATATAGAGCCGCTGCTGACCCAGATCACGGGAATGGACAACCGCATGATCGCCTTCACCCTGTTGCTGTTCGGCGCGGGCCTGGCCCTGGGCAACCATGCGGGCGGCAAGCTGGCCGACCGCTTTGGCGTGCAGCGCGCGCTGTGGGTGTCGCTGGCCGCCTTGATGCTGGTGCTGATCGCGGGCCGCTGGATGTTTGCGAGCACGCCCCTGGCGATTGCCTTTGTGTTGCTGCTGGGCATTGCCGCCTTTGCCACCGTGGCGCCGCTGCAGATGGGCGTGCTGCAATCTGCGGGCGAGGCCGGCATGAATCTGGCATCCAGCCTCAATATCGCGGCCTTCAATCTGGGCAATGCCCTGGGTGCCTGGCTGGGTGGAGCGGTGATCGCGCAGGGCCTGAGCCTGACTTCGCTGGCCTGGGCTGCCGCTCTGCCTGCGGCCGCAGCGCTGCTCATGGCCAGCCTGGCGCCACACCGGGCCAGTTCCGGCCACTCACCGGCCATGGCGGCAGGCATGCATTGAGGGCAGGCTGAATGGCGTGGCTGCCTCGGCAGCCGCTACAACGCGTTCCCGCAGCGCACTCCACACCCAAGGCGACCTCGAGGTCGCCTTTTTTGCGTGCGCACCACTTCGGCATGGTTCTTGCACCGCTTTGGCTCCTGTTGCAGCGCAGCGCCTCTTGGCGGTCATCCATGCACGCTTTTGCACGGAGGTGCACCAATTCCGGGCTCGATGCCTTTTTTTGCACCTTCCTCAACGCTAATGCATGCGCGCGATCCTCGCTTGGGAGCCCGCTTTCTTTCACTAGATGTTTCAAGACCCGAAACCTGCGCGCGCATAACCGGAGCCAGATCCGCGCCGATTGCATATCGCGCAAGATTTGCTATGAAAAACAAAGCACCTACCGCTTGATATCAAAAGGTTTCAATATGTTTTATTCTGAAAATTAGAAAAACAAAGCGTCAGAAGCTACATATTTGATAGCAATCGGTAATTACCTTAGATGGTTATGCGCAGAAAACATAACCATTGACATCCCATCCAGAAACTGAAATTTGAGCAGGGTTTACCGCTAGATGCTGTGCGTTATGAGCTGTATACACTTTTTGTATGGATTGCATGCCGTTCGCGAATCGCATGCCAACCTGAAGCCAATATAGAGTGAGGAGACATGTTTTTATGACATCCCAAGTGCATCCCGTCGATGAGGTTCTGCCATTCGGCAAGCTCACCGCCTTAGGTCTGCAGCACGTTCTGGTCATGTATGCCGGCGCCGTCGCCGTGCCGCTGATCGTGGGCCGTGCCCTGAACCTGCCTCCGGAGCAGGTCGCGCACCTGATTTCTGCCGACCTGTTCGTCTGCGGCCTGGTCACCCTGATCCAGGCCATGGGCGCAACCCAGTGGTTCGGCATCAAGCTGCCCGTGATGATGGGCGTGACCTTTGCCAGCGTGGCCCCTATGGTGTCCATGGCACAGAGCACCGGCGGCAATGCCGGCGCAGGCCTGATCTTTGGCTCGGTGATAGGCGCGGGGGTGATCTCCATCCTCATTGCGCCGCTCATCAGCCGCATGCTGCGCTTCTTCCCGCCGGTCGTGACGGGCACCATCATCGCCGTCATCGGCATCAGTCTGATGCGTGTGGGCATCAACTGGATCTTCGGCAACCCCGTAGGCCCGACCGCCCCTTCCGTACCCAACCCCGAGCATCTGAAGTGGCTGGCCGAAGCCCAGGCCATGGCCGGCGCCCCCGGCTCCTCGCTGCCCGCCATTCCCAAGGGCTTCTCGGTGCTGCCCACCATGCCCAACCCCAAATACGCCGATCTGCAAGGCGCTGCGGTCTCGGGCATCGTGCTGCTGTCCATCCTGCTGATCGCACGCTTTGCCAAGGGCTTCCTGGCCAATATCTCGGTGCTGATGGGCATCCTGATCGGCGGCGTGATCTCCGTGGCCATGGGTCTGATGAACTTCGAGAAGGTCGCCAAGGCCGAGTGGTTCACCCTGGTGCTGCCCTTCCAGATCGCCATGCCCGTCTTCGACCCCATCCTGATCCTGACCATGAGTCTGGTGATGGTGGTGGTGATGATCGAGTCCACCGGCATGTTCCTGGCCCTGGGCGACATGGCCAAGCGCGACATCACGCAGGACGAGCTGACCCGCGGTCTGCGCACCGACGGTCTGGGCACCCTGATCGGCGGCATCTTCAACACCTTCCCCTACACCAGCTTCTCGCAGAACGTGGGTCTGGTGGCCGTGACCGGTGTGCTCAGCCGCTGGGTCTGCGTGGCCGGTGGCGTGATCCTCATCGTCCTGGGCGTGCTGCCCAAGATGGGGGCACTGATCGAATCCCTGCCCACCGTGGTGCTGGGCGGCGCAGGTCTGGTGATGTTCGGCATGGTGGCTTCCACCGGCATCCGCATCCTGGCCAATGTGGATTTCCGCAACAACAAGAACAACGCCATGATCGTGGCAGTGTCTATCGGCGTGGGCATGATTCCTCTGGTTGCCCCTAATTTCCGTCAGTGGATGCCCCATTCCATCCATCCACTGATTGAATCCGGTATCCTGCTGTCCTCGATTACCGCCGTGGCATTGAATCTTTTCTTTAACGGAGCCGCCAAAGACAACAGCGCTGCCATCAACGCAGCACGTGAGGCTGACGCTCACTAAACGCCAGTCCTGATGCGAACGCTGGCTTACCGGCCAGCCCAAGCCCCCTGCCGCCCCACAGTGCGCCAGGGGGTTTGTTGTCGATACAGTTGAAGCAAAACAGACCTGACTCAAAATGCTTCTTGCCATCCGGTAAGCTCCGAGAAGCAACTTGCTGATAAAAATTTCGTATGACACAAAACCTGTCCTCCGCCGAACAAGCCCTGCGCGATGCGGCCCGCGAATACCACCGCAGCCCCGTCAAAGGCAAGATTTCCGTCACCCCTACCAAGCCCCTGTCCAACCAGCGTGACCTGTCCCTGGCCTACTCGCCGGGCGTGGCCTATCCCTGCCTGGACATCGAGGCAGACCCTTCGACCGCAGCCGAGTACACCTCGCGCGGCAACCTGGTCGGCGTGATCACCAACGGCACCGCGGTGCTGGGTCTGGGCGATATCGGCCCGCTGGCCTCCAAGCCCGTGATGGAAGGCAAGGGTTGCCTGTTCAAGAAGTTTGCCGGCGTGGACGTGTTCGACATCGAACTGGCCGAGCGCGATCCCGACAAGCTGATCGACATCATTGCCTCGATGGAGCCCACCCTGGGCGGCATCAACCTCGAAGACATCAAGGCTCCCGAGTGCTTCTACATCGAGCAGGAGCTGTCCAAGCGCATGAACATTCCGGTGTTCCATGACGACCAGCACGGCACGGCCATCATCTCCAGCGCCGCCTTGCTCAATGGCCTGGAACTGGTGGGCAAAGACATCGGCGCCGTCAAGGTGGCCGTCTCCGGCGCCGGCGCGGCAGCCATTGCCTGCGTAGACGTGATGGTGGGCCTGGGCATCAAGCGCTCCAATGTCTACATGGTGGACTCCAAGGGCGTGATCTATGAAGGCCGCCCTGGCGGTCTGGATGCCTCCAAGCAGCGCTACGCTCAGAACACCGAAGCCCGCACCCTGGCCGACGTGGTCGACGGCGCCGACGTGTTCCTGGGCTGCTCCGCTCCCGGCGTGCTGACTGCCGACATGGTCAAGACCATGGCCGACAAGCCCATCATCCTGGCCCTGGCCAACCCCGAGCCCGAAATCCGTCCCGAGCTGGCCAAGGCCATCCGCCCGGACTGCATCGTGGCCACCGGCCGCTCCGACTATCCCAACCAGGTCAACAACGTCCTGTGCTTCCCCTACATCTTCCGTGGCGCGCTGGACTGCGGCGCCACCAAGATCACCGAAGCCATGAAGCTGGCCTGCGTGCGTGAAATCGCCGCTCTGGCCAAGCAGGACGTCAGCGACGAAGTCGCCGCCGCCTACCAGGGCAAGGAACTGACCTTCGGCCCCGACTACCTGATCCCCACGCCCTTCGATACGCGCCTGATCCTGCGCATCGCTCCCGCCGTGGCCCAGGCTGCCGCCGAATCCGGTGTCGCCACCCGCCCCATCGAAGACATCGCCGCCTACCGCGAAAGCCTGACGCGCTTTGTCTACCAGACCAGCATGTTCATGCGCCCCGTGTTTGCAGCCGCCAAGGCCAATCTGCAACGCGTGGCCTATGCCGAAGGTGAAGATGACCGCGTGCTGCGTGCCGTGCAGGTTGCCGTGGACGACGGCCTGGCCAAGCCCATCCTGATCGGTCGCCCTGCCGTCATCGAAGCCCGCATTGCCAAGGCCGGCCTGCGCATGCAGCTGGGCAAGGACGTGGAAATCTGCAATCCCGAAGACGATCCCCGCTTCCGTCAGTACTGGGAGACCTATCACAAGCTGATGGGCCGCAACGGCGTCACCCCCGAAGCCGCCAAGGCCGCCGTGCGCCGCTCCAACACCCTGATCGCAGCCCTGATGGTGCACCTGGGTGATGCCGACGCCATGCTGTGCGGTCTGGTCGGTCGCTTCGACAGCCACCTGGCCCATCTGGAAGACGTGCTGGGCCTGAAGAAGGGTGCCAACGAGTTCGCCACCGTGAACGCCGTCATGCTGGAATCCGGCACGCTGTTCGTGGCCGATACCTACATCAACGACGCCCCCAGCGCCGAAGAGCTGGCCGAGATCGCCAAGATGGCTGCCGACGAAGTGGCCCGCTTCGGCCTGCCCCCCAAGGTGGCCTTCCTCTCGCACAGCAACTACGGCTCGTCCACACGCGGCTCGGCCCGCAAGATGCGCGCTGCACGCGACCTGTTCGCCGCCGCCAACCCCGGCATCGAATGCGATGGCGAAATGCACGGCGATGCGGCCCTGGACGCCAACGTGCGCAGCCACTCCCTGCTCGAGTCCTCGCTGACCGGCGCAGCCAACGTGCTGATCTGCCCCAACCTCGACGCCGCGAACATCCTGTTCAACGTGCTCAAGACCACTGGCGGCCATGGCACCACCATCGGCCCCATCCTGATGGGCTGCTCGGCTTCCGCCCACGTGCTGACCCCCTCCTCCACCGTGCGCCGCGTGGTCAACATGACCGCTCTGGCAGCCGCTCAGGCCATTGCACTGCGCAGCTGATCCTGCGAAATCTCTCGGGCATCCCGCCCGAGCCAGTCACAGAACGCCCTTCGGGGCGTTTTGTTTTGCTCTCGAACCTTGAGCATCAGCCCCTTGGTTCGCCGGCCGTGACCATTGCCAGCGTCGCCAGGCCAAGCGCAGACAGCATGATGAAAAGTGGCTGGCACTCCCTATGCAGCAAGCACAGCACGCTATGGTTTTCGTGAACAGGACAAAATGCGCGCAATGCCGGACAGCGCACAATCCTTGTGTAGAATCCTGGCATCCGGAGGTTTGGGTGAGTGGTTTAAACCAGCAGTCTTGAAAACTGCCGAAGGAGTGATCCTTCCGTGAGTTCGAATCTCACAGCCTCCGCCAGATAAAAAGATAAGCATAAAGTGGCGGAAATAGACAGCTTATGCTTTATTTCGCGTTACGCCACATCTTGCTTTATCGCAAAAATGTGCTGACGGGCGATCAATGCCAAAAGGCCCATCGAGGATCTCGATAGGCCTTTTCTTTTGTGGAATGTGCCACCACTCAGTTCGTGTTGGCAACCCTTTTAGGCTGGCTACCGTCATTCAAGGTCGGCAGCACATCGGCCACTGTTGCGGGCACCGGTCGTTCGGTTTTGCAGCTGAATGACTGCTGCGCCTCCGGGATCTGCCCTTCAGAAATTGGTCTTGCCCCCGCCGACCAAGGGCCCAGATGCCCTCGGGTTCAACGGCTGCTCTACCGGTCGATCAAATTGCGGTACCGCCCCAAAGCTGACAGCTGCACTACAAGTATCTAGTGTTAAGTTGCCGGCTTGTGTCTCCTCCCAGGCCTGCTCAATGATGAAGACGGAGGCAGTGCTTGAAGGTCTGCGCCGCCACAGCCACTAGATGCTCAGCCCTGGATAAAGGCCAGGATGTCGGCGTTCAGCTCTTCGGCATTGACCGTGAGCATGCCGTGCGAATAGCCGGGGTACACCTTGAGCGTGCCGTTGGGCAGCAGCTTCACGGCCTTCAGCGCGGCATCGGCAATGGGCACGATCTGGTCGTCGTCGCCGTGCAGCACCAGGGTGGGCACGGTGATGGCTTTCAGGTCTTCGGTCTGATCGGTTTCCGAGAAAGCCTTGATGCCTTCGTAGTGGGCCTTGGCACTGCCCATCATGCCCTGACGCCACCAGTTCTGGATGACGCCCTGGTGCACGGTGGCGCCCGGCCGGTTGAAGCCGTAGAAGGGACCGGACGGCACGTCCAGGAACATCTGGGCCCGATTGCCGGCCACGCCGGCACGAAAACCATCGAACACCTCCAGCGGCAGGCCTTCTGGATTGGCCTCTGTCTTGAGCATCAGGGGCGGCACGGCCGCCACCAGCACGGCCTTGGCGACCCGGCCTGCGGGCTGGCCGTGGCGCGCCACATAACGCGCCACCTCGCCGCCGCCCGTGGAGTGGCCCACGTGCACCACGTTGCGCAGGTTCAGGTGCTCGACCACGGCAAAGGCATCGGCTGCGTAGTGGTCCATGTCATGGCCTTCGCTGACCTGGGCCGAGCGGCCATGACCGCGCCGGTCATGGGCCACGACACGAAAGCCCCGCTGTACGAAATACAGCATCTGCGCATCCCAGTCGTCCGAGGACAGGGGCCAACCGTGGTGGAACATGATGGGCTGGCCGTCCTTGGGACCCCAGTCCTTGAAGAAGATCTCGACGCCGTCGGTGGTGGTGAGAGTGCTCATGGTGTGTGCTCCGGTGGTGGTGAGGGGGAAAGAGGGATCAGCCTTCGTGGGCGCCGAACATGGTCTTGGCGTAGGTGATGCCGATGCCGTAGCCGCCGCCCAGCTTCTTGGCGATGCCCGTGGTCATGTCATAGGTTTCGGTGCGGGCCCAGTCGCGCTGCATTTCCAGCAGGTATTGCAGCGAGGTGATGGGCTGGGCTCCGGCCTGCACCATGCGATCCATGGCGCGGTTGTGCGCTTCGGTGGAGATGTCGCCACAAGCATCGGCGATCACAAAGACTTCAAAACCCTGGTCCAGGGCCGACAGGGCCGGGCCCACGATGCACACGCTGGTCCACAGGCCGGCCAGCACGATGCGGGGCTTGCCGATCTCGTTGACTTTGTTGATCACGGCCTGGTCTTCCCAGGTGTTCATCGAGGTGCGGTCCAGCAGGGCCTGGCCGGGGAAAGGCGCGGTCACTTCCTCGAACATGGGGCCGGAGAAGCTTTTTTCGGCCACCGTGGTCAGGATGGTGGAGGCACCGAAACCGGCAGCGGCCGAAGCGACCAGGGCGGCGTTGGAGCGCAGCTGCACGGGATCGATGGAGTGCGTGGCAAAGGCCATCTGCGACTGGAAGTCGATCATGATCAGCGTGTGGTCATGGGGGTTGAGCAGCTTGGCACCGGGCTTGGCGACGGCGACGGGACGGGCGATGGAAGCGTTGGCATTGGACATGATTTCAGTTCTTTCAATCGATGATATTCACACTAAAGATATTCAGCCTTCTGCCTTGATTCCTCATGGCTTACTTGCTGCGATGGATGAAGTATCTGGTGTCTTACCGCCATCCAGATTGAAAGGAATTGGGATTCATCATCGAATTTATCGATGATGAATTCGAAGCCTCAGCATGCTGGGAAATCGTCTCGCAGAACCACTACTGCGATGGCGCCACCTCCAACGGTTATTGAAGCTCAGGGATGTCAGCTCTCCAAAAGAGCGTCGAAGCGAAGTCAAGCGCACTTGTGGCGAGGCATCAAGCAGATTTTTCGATCGGAAGGCCCTCGTGCAAATGAACACCATCGTGAATCGAGAACCTGGGACCCAGCGTCCCTGCGCGTCATCGTTTCAGCGCCAGAGACAAGAGCGGCTGCAGCACACGCGCTGAGTGCAGCGGGATTCGCCGCCCATGAAGACCACTATGGCGCTGCGCTCTTGCTTTCTGGAAAAGCAAGAACATGCGAGGTGCGGGCGCTGGCCTTAATTGACCATCATTCCGATACGCGACGACCGGCTTTCTTGTTCTGGCCACCAGCAGCAAACGGCCCATTGCGATCGTTCGCTGTGCCTCGATCAATGCCTGCAGTCTTTCATTACGACATCACCACCGGTGGCTCCAATGCCAGTAGCAGCTACCGAACTGCAGCCCATTCATCTTCTTAAGACCTCCCAGAATCCGGGGGCGGTCCAGTGCAGGCTTTTCGCAGGGTGGATACATCAGTTCGAATCAGCCTCTGGGTGGCGCTGAGGGCGTCTTCGAAAATTCCCAATTTTCAGCGAGCGAGATTGCTACGACGATGGGTCCACTCAGTTCAAGTGGAGACAAAAATGCGATTCGAATTCCGTTCAATTGCCACACTGGCCCGATATGCAGGGCATGGCTTGTTCATCGCAGCGGCCTTGTCTGGCGCGCTGGCAAAGGCGGCCCCCTTGCCTTTTGACATTGCAACCACCCCCGAGCAGCAATTTCAACTGGCCATGGAAGCCCAGACTGCAGGTGACTACGCCCCTATGCTCGGGTTGCTGCGCCAGGCAGCCCACGATGGCGAGGCACAAGCGCAGGAAACACTGGCATGGGCGCTCCTGGCAGGCCCAATCTTGTTCGGTACTGCGGTGAAGGCGGACCGCTGCGAAGCAGCTCACTGGCTACGGCAAGCCGTCGCAAAGGGGAGTCAAACGGCCAGAAGCCAGTTGAATTTTCTGAACCGCCTGCGAAATGCACCGACTGGCCAGATAGCCTGCGCACCCGAGTGGAACGGGTGATATGCGCACAGTCCTTTTTCAGATCGCGGCGTCATCTTCAATGATGTGCCAGGTGCCCAACTCGACTGGGCCGACGCGTGGAGGCCTGGCCACATTGGATCTACATGTTCTGCGACGACTCCAGGGGTCCAGTTCGGAGCTTGGGGGCGCTGTGGCAGTCGGAGCTGCCTCGGCCATTGTTGGCGCCTTTGCGGACATCCGGCCTTGGCTGATGCTGCGGCATGGCATTGTGTGACCGCCAGTGGCGAACCGGGGGAGTTCGATTTATTCACCAGCAGCAGTCACTCGACTTGCGTCAGCCAGTTGCTCAATGACAGCTATCGGTGACGAGTACGAAATGATGCTATCGGCCAGAAGCAGTCCTTGGAGTTGTTTCCATTGGCGACTGTTTCAGACTGGTTGCCGACATCCCGTTGTACCGGACCGATGACCGCTGCCACCTTTACCAGTCATTGGGCTTTCCCTTCGACCGCCAGCGGCTGTCGTCAGTTGACCTGCATCTGGGCCTTACGTGCCACATCACCCAGTCGTTTGTATTCGGACTGTGTCAGCGCTTCGAAGCTTTGGGCCGCTGACCCCTTGGGAGTGAAACCGGCCTGCACCAGCTTGTCCTTGACGGCGGGATCGCTCAGGGCCTGGTTGATGGCAGTATTGAGTTTGGCCGTGATCGCAGGATCTAGCTTGGCTGGGCCATATACGCCGAACCATGGATCGACTGCGTAGCCTTTGAGGCCGCTCTCCGCGATGGTCGGCACATTGGGTAAGGATGGACTGCGCTCGCTACCAGCCACGGCCAGTGCTTTGAGCTTGCCCGCCTGAATGTGCGGCAGGGAAGCGGGCAGGTTATCGAACATGGCGGGTAGGTGGCCACCAAGCATGTCGGTAATACCCGGTACGCTGCCTTTATAGGGCACATGGACAGTATCAAGGCCTGTCATTTGCACAAACATCACGCCGGCCAGATGCATGCTGGTTCCGGCACCGGCAGTACCGTACTGAAAGCCCGGGTTCGCTTTGATGTAGGCGATGAACTCCTGCACATTGTTTGCCGGGAAGCTCCTGCCTACTTCCAGCACGATGGTGGAGTAGCCCAGCATGGAGACTGCAGTGAAGTCCTTGCGGGGATCGAACGCCATCGATTTGTAGATGTGCGGGTTGAGCGCATTGGTGGAGATGGCTCCGAAACCGATCGTGTACCCGTCGGGCTTGGACTTGGCCACGACATCCATGCCGATATTGCCTCCGGCGCCAGGCTTGTTCTCGATCACCACAGCTTGGCCCAGCGTGCGTGCCATGTGTTCACCCACGACTCGTGCCACGAGATCGGTTGTTCATCCAGCCAGATACGGAACGACAAAAGTGATCGGCTTTTGCGGGAAAGCAGATTCCGCATGGACGGCTGTCATGGAGGTAAGCGCACATGCAGCGGCAATGGAAGCAAGTATCTGTCGACGGTTCACCAGGGGTCTCCTTAGTAGTTCTGCGGGTAGCGTTTGAAGTCGATATCCGGAATCTGCTTGAAGCAAGGTCTTGGAGGCCGTGATCGCCCAAAGCAGATTGAGAGGCAGTGTATTTGTTCAATACAGTCAATGGGTGCTCAATCTGGCAGCTGCTGATCAAGGACTGGGTTCAGGCGCGGATACACCTGCGTGCCGCGCCGCCTTCGACTGCGCGCTCCCGCTGACCTGACTATCTGTGCCTGGTATGACTGACCAGTCCGGTGATCGCGAGCGGCTGCGGTCGACCGGGAGCCATCGGTCAACTCTTAGCCCAGCGGCCTGCTGCAATCTGTATGGAGTCACTCAACGCAAAGATGCCAACGAACGCTCATGCGGGTCTGACAGACCCACTAGGGGTCGACACGACCCCACTACCGGCCCTGATCCAGACACCAACACATATGCATCGTGATTGCGTCTTCAAAATCCGGGGCTTTAGCCGACGTCCGGCAGCTCCAGCAACACGCCGCTGCCATCGCCAATGGCCACCACATCGCAGTTGTGGCCGGGACCGCCGCGATCCACAACGATAAAACGTGCAGAGGCCTGTAGGGCGATCAGGGAGTGATGCCAGACGCCGCGGTGGTAGTTCACCCCCTGGCGGCCATTGGTCACAAAGGCCTGCAGATCGCCTGGTTGCACGCTTTCGCCCGCAGCGGCAACAACGACGATAAAAGGGGTCTCCTGCAAGGGGACGAAGGCCTGGCTGCCCAGCGGGTGGCGCTCCATCTCTTCAAGCCTCAGCGGCAGCTGGTAAGGCAGGGCGTGGAACAGGTTGATCAGCGCATGGCCTTCAGCGCCGCCGGTGTCCACCTGCGCCAGTGCGTGGTAGCGCTCGGTCATGCCATGGTTGATCTGTATGGGGGCATGTCCCGCGCTTTCGATCACGTCACCGAAGCGGGCAAAGGCTGCGGCAGTCAGAGGCTGAATACTGAGGCGGGGGAGGACAGAGGTGTCGCCGCAGGAGGGCGTGGTTGCCAGGGCAGTGGTCATAAGAGTTCATTCTTGAATTGGTCTAACTGGTAATACCAGTATGTTTTTCCCCAGAGACTTTGTCAAATCGCAATCTGAAATGCTGGCTAGGGTAATTGCGAGTGCGTAATGACTTGATCTTGATTAAGGTTGCGGTCGTCAAATCATACCGGTAATACCAGTTAAACAAACCACCGCCAACAAGGATCCAAGATGTCATCCCTTTCCTCCACCCCTGACGTCGCCGCGCCGGCGGCAACGCTGGCCGGCGAAACCGCCGCAGAGGCTGCGGTCTACCGCAAGGTCGCCTGGCGACTGCTGCCATTCATCATGGCCTGCTATGTGGCGGCCTATCTGGACCGTGTCAACGTGGGCTTTGCCAAGCTGCACATGCTGGCGGACCTGCAGTTCAGCGAGGCCATGTACGGCCTCGGTGCAGGATTGTTCTTCATCGGCTACTTCTTCTTCGAAGTGCCGAGCAACATGCTCATGCACCGCATAGGCGCCAAAGCCACAATTGCCCGCATCATGATCATGTGGAGCCTGATCTCGGCAGCCATGATGTTCGTGACCACGCCAACGCAGTTCTATGTGCTGCGCTTTCTACTGGGCGCGGCCGAGGCAGGCTTCTACCCCGGCATGATCCTGTATATGACCTACTGGTTTCCGTCGTACCGGCGTGCGCGCATGGTGGCGCTGTTCATGTGCGCGATCCCGGTCTCGGGCATCCTGGGTGGGCCGCTGTCGGGCGGCATCATGGAGCTGATGCAGGGTGTGGCCGGCCTGCGCGGCTGGCAGTGGCTGTTCCTGATCGAGGCTGTTCCCTCGCTGCTGCTGGGTCTGGCCGTGCTCTGGTACCTGGACAACAACATCCGCAGCGCGAACTGGCTCAGTGAATCGGAAAAGACGCTGCTTGAGCGCAACATCGCCCGCGAGAACGCCAGCAAGGCCGACAGCCACATGACACTGCGCGCGCTGTTCGCCGATCCGCGCATCATCAAGATGGCCATGATCTGCTTTTGCACGGTGATGGGCCAGTACGGCCTGACATTCTGGCTGCCCTCTCTGATCCGCCAGTCGGGCGTGGAAGGCGCTTTCCAGATCGGCCTGCTGACGGCCGTACCGTTCTCGGTGGCCGTGGTGTCCATGAACCTGGTAAGCCGCAGCTCGGACCGCATGCGCGAGCGCCGCTGGCATCTGATCGTGCCGTTCTGCGTGGGTGCGCTGGGGCTGATGCTGTCAGCTATTTTCAGCGGCAATGTCTATCTGTCCCTGGCGGCACTGGCGCTGGCCGCTGGCGGCAGCCTCGCGACCTCGCCACTGTTCTGGAGCCTGCCCACGGCCATCCTGTCCAGCGCGGGGGCAGCGGCCGGCATTGCGCTGATCAACTCCTTCGCCAATCTGGCTGGCTTCATCAGCCCTTACATGATCGGCCTGATCAAGGATGCGACCCAGAGCACCAATGCCGCCATGTTCGTGCTGGCCGGTGTGCTGCTGTTCGGCGCCTTTCTGACCTATACCGTGCCGGCCAAGCTGGTCAACAAATAGCCGCGCACCGCGGCAGGCACCGACCCGAGGCTCTGCCGCAGTGCAGTCGGGAGCAGTACCAGGGGCGGTGATCGAGGCGGGATATGCTGCACAGTCGTTAAGATGGCGCGCATCCCCTTTTTGCGATGAACGATTTCCCCCGAATGGAACCTTCAGCCTCCTCCAATGTCGCCGTTGCCAGCCAGGCCGCCCGCTTGATCCGGGACTGGATCGAAGCCGGAACTTACCCGGTGGGCTCGCTCCTACCCTCGCAGCGCGATCTATCGGAGCAGCTGGGCATCAGCCGGACGTCATTGCGCGAGGCCTTGTCCACGCTGCAGGGGCTGGGGCTGGTCGTGGCGAGGCCCGGCAAAGGCATGTATGTGACCGAGGCACCCGAGGCTCCAGCCAGCGAGGCCTGGCGCTTTGCCGATTCGCATGCGCTCACCGATGTTTATCAGTTGCGCTACGCGTTGGAAGGCTTTGCGGCGCGCCTTGCGGCCCTGGTGGTACAGCCCGAAGACCTGAAGCTGCTGCAGGCCAATCTGCAGGGCATGCAGCAATGCATAGATGCCTCGGACTTCCTGCAGGCCAGCCACCTGGATTTCGATTTTCACATGCAGATCGCCACCATCTCGGGCAATCACGCGATTGCAGACGTGCTGCGTGGCAGTGGCGAAGTCATGCAGGAGAGCCAGCGCCTGCCCTTCTACAAGCGTGGCGCGCGCCATGCGACCTGTGAGGAGCATGCGGCCATCATCGATGGTCTGGCCCAGGGCCGGCCGGAGCTGGCCCAGCAGGCCATGTCCGCGCACATCGTGCAGGCAGCTCAGCGTGCTGGCGTGCACTTTCCAACCGGCTTGTAGCCAAAGAATATTGGTTGGAGCTGCCTGGACTGCCCCCAGTCTCGTAGACAGCTACCCAAAGTCCGTTTCTTGAACAATCACCAGACTCAGTCAGAGCTCGGAGAAGTTGGACATGGAGACCCGAAGACTGAAAGGGCGCCCTTAAAGCACAGCCTGATTTGATCTGCTACCAAGCCCCAACTTCTCCCACATAAATTTGGTAAAAATTGTGCTCAATCACTTGCAGCCGCAGCAGCGCCTGCCTGCTCGGAGCAGGAGCTTGTCTCCCGATTCAAAGGACGGCTTTTTTACGCACAATCAGGCGCTCATCTTTTGTGCTGATGCGTGAGCACATTGCCAGTGCGAGACGGCTATAGCGACGAGTTGGGCCTCAGGCTTGGTGGAGCCCCAGCAGCCCGACCTCTCCAGCACGCCGTTAGACTCGCACTATCTCCCACGAATGCAGCTGAGCACTTCCCGACAAGGCAGACGCCAGAACCACCAGCGATGACAATTGACTCGCATACCTATGAGCCCCGCAAAGGGCACGGACTGCCGCATGATCCCTTCAACGCCATCGTCGGCCCGCGACCGATCGGATGGATTTCGAGCAGGAGCGCGAGTGGGCAGATCAATCTGGCACCCTACAGTTTCTTTAACGCCTTCAACTACGTTCCTCCCATCATCGGCTTCTCCAGCATCGGCTGGAAAGATACGGTGCGCAATATCCAGGAGACTGGCGAATTCGCGTGGAATCTGGCTACGCGTGAGCTAGCCGATGCCATGAACCAGACCTGTGCCGCCGTCTCTGCGGAGGTGAATGAGTTCGAGCTGGCAGGGCTAGAAGCCGTGGATTCGGAACTGATACGGGTGCCAAGAGTGGCACAGAGCCCGGTAAGCTTCGAATGCCGATTGACCGACATCCACCAGTTGCGTACCGCCAGCCATGAGTCGATTCCGTCTTGGCTCGTGCTTGGGGAGGTGGTAAAGGTCTACATTGATCGTCGGCTGCTCAAGGACGGTGTGTTCGACACCGCCAGTGCCGGAGTGATTCTGCGCGCGGGGGGCCCGGCAGACTATTTCTCGATTGGCGATGAGCAGAAGTTCCGCATGTATCGTCCCAAGGAGCAGATGGCATTGGCCTACCCTCGCAAGCCAGATTGAGCCCAATAACGGTTGCTTGGGTGTCTGCAATGTGGCCGACACCGTGAGTTCGGGACTTCGCTACGACAGGCAACAACCACTGAATAGGAGTCTTTGCGTACTGAAGACCGAAGGACAGCAATGGTTCGATCGTTGGCAGTCGCAGACTGGCCAGCAGCAGTCGTTCGGAGATGCACTGCGGCTGTCCGCACCTCAAGGAGAGCGCCAATACGCTGGTTATCACGCAGCAGGCAGGCTCCCGACTGCCTCGAAGCCATTGCCACTATTCAAGTCTGCAACTCCAACGGTTAACGAAACGAACGCCAACCCGTCAACGAAGGTTTGCCGGACTAGAGCCGACCTTTGTCCCTTGCGACCTGCTGAAATCCCACTTCTGCCACCGCTTTCAAAGATGCATAATTGGAACTGATTCTCATTTAATATTCATGTAACTGCTCTGCAATCTGTGCGCTGCGCTCCGGTTAACGATGCAGGATCGAGACTGCTCGTGAGCGCACCCTCTGCCCCTGATACTCCGTCTGTGGAAACCCTCTACTGCAATCACCATGGATGGTTGCAGGGATGGCTGCAACGCAGACTTGGCAATGCGGCCGACGCAGCGGACCTGGCGCAGGACGCTTTTGTTCGATTGCTGGGCAAAGCAGTTCTGCCGAGTTTCAATAGCGTTGTCGAGGCACGTGGCTATCTGCGTACCATTGGAAGCGGACTGTGCATTGATTTGTGGCGGCATCGAGAGGTCGAGAAAGCGTGGATAGAGGCATTGGCTGCACAGCCTGAGGCTTTCGCACCATCGCCTGAGCAGCAGGCGATAGTGATTGAGACCTTGGTGGAGGTCGGTCGGATGCTCAGTCGCCTGCCTCAAAAGGCAGCTACAGCTTTCATCCTGGCTCAGGTAGACGGCCTACCTTACCGCGAGATTGCCATCGCACTGACGGTTTCCGAGCGAATGGTCAAGAAGTACATTGCGCAGGCCATGCTGCAGTGTGCGCTTATTGAGGCAGGCCTGGCCCATTGATATGTCGGTCAACGAACGGAGCGACACTTTGCATGGGCATTCGCTGCAACACGCTGGCTCAACAGTTCCGGTTAGTGTTGGCAGCCTTGAGCAGGCTGCCCACTGGTATGCGACCTTGCGCGACGACGACGTCACCGAGAATGACCGCATGGCTTGGACAGAATGGCTGCAGGCTTCCCCAGAGAACACTCAGGCCTGGGAGCACATCGATGCCGTCAGCCGCAGATTCGATCCGCTGCGCAACCAGAAAACGGGCGGCACGGCTGCAGTGATCGCCGGAGTGGATGCCGCCCGGGGTCTGACCTATCGTCGGCGCAACTTGGTGAACGGCCTGGCAAGCGTGCTGGGACTAGGCGTGGCCGGATTGCTTGGCTGGCGATACACACCTGTTCCTCGATACGTTGCAGCCATCCGCTCGGATCATCACACCACCACGGGAGAGTTGCGTGCTATCGAGCTGGATGATGGATCCCGGGTCTGGATGAACACGACAACTGCACTCCAAGTGAGATACCAGGACACTCTGCGCCAATTGGTACTGCTGGACGGGGAGATCCTAGTTGATACCGCGCAGGATGCTCGAGGACGGCCTTTCTATGTGCATACGAGCGTCGGACGTATGCAAGCGCTGGGAACGCGCTTCTCCGTGCAGTTCATCGACAAGCAGGTGCGTTTGGATGTATTTGAGGGTGTAGTCGAGATCCAAACGACTGCTGGAGTGATCCGACACGTTGATGCGGGCCAAGCCTCAGCGTTCGACGACATCACCGTGACCGCATTGGGCTCCGCAAGCCCCGCACGCGACGCTTGGCACAGGCGCCGTTTGCCCGCAGACGATATGGCGCTGGGCGATCTTCTGACCGAGCTTGGGCGCTATCGCTTTGGTCATATCACTGTGTCGCCTGAAGCAGCACAGTTGAAGGTCATGGGTGTCTATCCCACAGATGATACGGACAGGGCACTTGCCATGCTCGAACAGAACCTTCCCATTCAGGTTCGTCAGCCGCTGCCGTGGTGGACGTACATCGCAGTCCGATAGAACGGACAAAAAAGTAGCACAACTGGTTCCCTTTTTTTGAGCTCGTCCGGTTTAGCTGGTAAGAGTCGATCAAAGCGCTCGCCAAACCGCTTCAGTTCCTGCTGTCTTTTGCTCTGCAAAGCAGGTATCCCGGTTCCTCGCAGCGAATGGTCGCCTCGCCACTTTCAATGGATGAGGAAAACCTATATGTCGCACCAACACGGGCCCCAGCTTGTGAGCATGGCCATTAAGAACCCCCGAGCGCTGGAAACGCCGCGTACTGCCATACGCCCCGTTGTACTCGCCGTGCATCTGACTATTGCTTGTATAGCCATCAGCTCAGCAATGTGGACGACCGAGGTCCAAGCACAGGAGAGCGGTGCTCAACAAGTCCGCCAATACCGTATCCCAGCGGGTTCTCTCAACACCGTTCTGAACCGCTTTGCAGAGGATGCAGGAGTGCTTCTTGGGGCCTCTGGAGACCTGACCGCAGGTAAATCCAGCACAGGTTTGAGCGGAAGCTATAGCGTGGAAGCTGGGTTCGCCACCTTGCTCACTGGAACGGGCTTGGTTGCGACCAAGCAAAGCAACGGAAGCTATGGTCTTAAAGCAAACCACCAGGATGCCAAAGGACAGGACGGTGCTAGCGTCATGCAACCCGTTTTGGTCACTGCAGATGCGACTCGAGACGGCAAGACGGAAGGCAAGCGCAGCTACGCGGGCTCAACCAGCGCCACGCGGCTGAACCTTTCGCTGCGCGACACACCTCAGTCGGTCAGCGTCGTAACGCGGCAGCAAATAGATGATCAAGGCCTGATAACTCTGCAGGACGCTTTGGTTCAGACACCAGGCATCACCGTCGACAAATCCACCAGTACCCAGGAGTACACCCAAATCTATTCAAGAGGCTTTGCCGTTGACAACTATCTGCTTGACGGCATTCCCATCCCGAACGCAGTAGATGCGGTAGCTTTTGACACAGCAGCCTATGACCGAATTGAGGTGGTGCGTGGTGCCACCGGCCTGATCAGCGGCATTGGCAGCCCAGCCGCAGCCGTCAATCTGGTTCGCAAAAAGCCGACGCGCACATTTGAAGGCTCTACTACTTTGCAAGCAGGCTCTTGGGATCGCTACCGTAGCGAACTGGATCTCTCGGGACCTCTTACAGCCGATGGACGCGTTCGTGGACGGATCGTCGCAGCGCATCAGGATGACCATTCCTTCATCGACCGCTACCGTGGCCGCAAGGACATGGTCTATGGCACCTTGGAGACGGACTTGACACCGAGCACCTTGCTGAGCGCTGGCTTTGGATACCAGAAAAGCCGATTGAATAACGCCAGTCGTGGCTTCCCCGCCTTCTTCAGCGACGGAAGCCTCACAGATTTTCCCCGCTCCACCAATGGTGCAGCGGCCTGGAGCAACTACAACCGAACGCAGAACATGGCGTTCGCCACGCTGGAGCATTATTTCGACAACGACTGGGTGGCCAAACTCGCTCTTAACCACTCATCCAACCGCTACCAAGCACTACAGGGCTATGCACAACAAGGCTACCCCGACAGAGGCACTGGTGCAGGTAGCGGGCTTTGGCTGGCCAATTGGAATGGCAAACCCCAACAGAGCTCCATCGACGCTTATGCCAGTGGCCCTTTCACTTTGCTCGGACGAAAGCATGACCTGGTAGTTGGGGCAAGCGTTTCGCGTCTTACGTCCAATGGCCCTAGTTATCCCAGTTGGCGCCTTCCGGGCTATGACGCATCGATCCCCAGTTTTTATACCTGGAACGGCAACTCGCCCCGGCCTGACTTCGAGTCCAGCCAAACCGGCACCTACAGTGACTCGGAGCGGCAGACCGCTATCTACAGTACCTTGCGTCTACGGCCCACGGACAGACTTTCCCTCATCCTGGGTGGACGCCTCTCGAATTGGGAGCGCGACACTAGCAGTACACCGTTTGACGGGAACAAGCTATATGACCACCTGAAAGAAAAGAACAAGCTGACGCCGTATGCCGGATTGGTATTTGCGCTAGATGGGAACTGGTCCGCGTACGCCAGCTACACCAGCATTTTCCAGCCGCAGAGCTACCGAAACCTTCAAGGCAATTTCCTCCCCCCGCTCGAGGGCACAAACTACGAAATGGGGATCAAGGGAGAGTTTTTTGGTGGTGCGCTCAATGCCAGTGCTGCGGTGTTTCAGCTAAATCAAGACAACTTGGCCGAGGCCGAACCTGGATTCATCTGGGTTCCAGGCACCGGAGGTGGATCGTACGCCTACCGAACTGTGAAAGGTGCTAAATCCAAGGGGCTTGATCTGGAGCTTTCTGGTCAATTGCTACCTGGCTGGCAAGTACTGGCCAGCTACAACTACAACAAATCCCGCGATGCCGACGGACTGCGGATCCAAACCGTTCAGCCCTCGAACACTATCAAGTTATGGACGACGTACCGACTTTCTGGTGCATTGAGCGGCCTCACTTTGGGTGGCGGTGTAAATTGGCAGAGCAGCATCTATCGTGAAGAAGTCGGGCCCAACAACGAACGATTCACCCAGAAGTCTTATGCGGTGACGGCGCTTATGGCCCGCTACCAATTCAATCGTCAACTGTCAGGCAGCATCAACCTCAACAACCTGTTTGATAAAACGTATTACTCGACAGCCTTTGGTGGCTTCTACGGCGATCCCCGCAATGTAGTGGTTAGCCTGAAGTATCAGTTCTGACCGAACGAACGAACCAAGGAGTCGACGAACGCGGAGATCACTGTACTCAAGGGTTTCCGTGTTCACTCTTGTTGTTGGATGACGTTGTCATCGCTGGCAACCGAATCCTTCGCTCCACAGCGACACAAAACATAGCAGCCATCAATGCATCCACAGTGATTGAGTGTGTGAGCTATTAGGTCGCACTCTGGCCACTTATTCTTCGGCAGTTGATGGCTACTGTCGGCCGCTCACCTCACCCCTTCATTGGGCAACTTCCAGGCTAGTTTTTGCGCCGAGGCGTCCCCTTAAGTCCCCTCCATCTACGATACCCGCTGGCAGCTATCTTTCGGGTGACTTCGACTGTAGTCGGCGGCTGCGCTCTGTCTGGAGCTTGCGCCATGCTGCTCCAGTCGATCTGGCCCCGCCTCATTCTCGGGCCATCATGCTTGGCTTAGCCGTTCAAGCATCCGTATTCGGGCGACCAGTCCAAGATTGATGCCGCAGCCTTGCCCCAAATACGGCACAAATGCCTGTCAATCGAATTGCAACTTACAATAAGAATTATTCGCATCATTCATGACTTGTGAACCATTCACAATAAAAGTGAGGAGTGGCTTTGCAAGGTTTCTGAGTGGCCGCACAACCATGAAAGCAGGCACCCGGAAAATGGACACTCTCTCCAGTCCCCGTATGGCTATCGCGCTACGAATCAGCACCGCCATTTTTGCGGGCTATGGTTTCACCTGGGGCTTCATTGCAGTAGCAACCGCCGGGCTGTTTGCACTAGGCATGGCCTTTCATGATGCCGAGCACCTGAGCGCCATTTTCGGGCTTGTGATTTATCTTTGCGCATTTCTGTGGTCCTTCGCGGCCCGCAGCCTCGGACGTGTGTGGGCCGTGCTGGTGGGCGGTGGTGCTGCGATGGCAATTGCTGCTTCGCTGCTTCAGCGCCACCTGATCTAAGGACGAAGACAACACCCATGTTCCAGAATTTCCGTCTCTCCATGGCATGGCTGCATACCTGGTTCGGGCTCGCGCTTGGCTTTGTGCTGATGGCCTGCTTTTTCTTTGGATCGCTGTCAGTGTTTGACCGCGAGATTGATCGCTGGGCGATTCCTTCATCGCGCTTTGAACCACAGCCCATGCCCTCATTTGAGAAGGTGCTGCGCCCGGCTTTCGAGCAGATGCAACCGAGCAAGGCAAGTCTTGATTTCATGCGGGATCGTGTCAACGGCCCCATGCCGGAGCGCTTTGACACAGTCAAAAGCTGGGCTGCATACACCACGCACCGCGACCCGGTACTCAGTCTTTTTTCAGGCTATGAAGTGTCCAACGCTAAAGATCCTGAAGAAGGCGTCTGGGGCAATCGCACCATAGATCCGCGCAGCGGAATTGCGCTGTCAGACGACCAGCTCAAAATCGGCAGCCAATTTTTCTATCCATTGCATTACAGCCTGAACCTGCAATGGAAAAGTGTCGGCTATTGGATCGTCGGATTTGCTGCACTGGCGATGCTTGCTGCATTGGTCAGCGGCGTTGTCATGCATCGCAAGATCTTCCGCGAGTTCTTTACCTTTCGGCCGAAAAAGGCGACGCAACGCAGCACACTTGATCTGCACAACATGACCGGCGTTCTCGCGCTCCCGTTTCACTTCTTCTTCGCATTCACAGGCTTGGTGATTTTTGCTGGTATCTACTTTCCCGTCACGCATACGCAACTTGAACCACTGCACGAATTGCACGAAAAAATCGAGGCACGGGAGACTGGCCTGCCACATGATCGAGCGGGCATTGCAGCTCCGCTGGCATCGGTCGATGAGATGATGAACGAAGCGCGCCGCCGCTGGGCCGACAAAGGCATGGCAGGTGAAGTAGGCCTGCTCTCACTCAACCACGTGGGCGATGCCAATGGCTACGTCAGCGTCTTCCGCGCAGGCACCGATCGCATCGCGCTGGTGGGCGACGGCATCCACTTCAAGGCCAGCACCGGGGAGGTACTGCGCGAAGATCCGCCCCGCACCGTAGTGGACAGCATCAACACGTTTTTGACGGGCCTGCACCTGCAGCACTTCCGCCACTGGCTGCTGCGCTGGATGTATGTGCTTGGCGGGCTGATGGGCTGTGTGTGCATCGCCACAGGTTTTATTTTCTTTGTGGAGAAGCGCAAGAAGCAGCATGCCAGGACAGGACAACAAGGGGCCCGTGTTGTAGATGCGCTGGCTGTCACCACGGTCACCGGTATGGTGATTGCAACCCTCGTCATCTTGATCGCCAACCGCCTGCTGCCGCAAATACTACCTGCAAGCTGGCCCGCTCGCGGCGATCTGGAGCAGTACCTGTTCTGGGCAGGATGGGGCCTGGCAATGGCTCATGCGTTTATGCGCAGTGCACCCGTTGCCAAGGGACTGATGAATCCCGCGTGGCGCGAGCAATGCAGGGCGATTGCGGCTCTCGCCGTACTGGCCGTGCTGCTGAACTGGTTCACAACGGGTGATCACCTCCTCAAAACCGTTTGGAGCGACACTTACTGGCCCGTTGCAGGCGTGGATCTATTCCTGCTCTCGGGTGCCTGGCTGGCGTGGGTATCAGCGCGCAAGCTGAACCAGCGCGCCGCAGCGACACGTTCCGCCCCCCCACATCAAGACCAGCCATGCGTGAAGCCATTTTTCTCGGGGCAGCGCTGATCACCGGCTTGATCGGCATGGGCTGGCTTTCACTGGCCATGGACACGCATTGGCAGCAGGTGCGAAGCGAACCGATCTCGCCTCCAACCACCGTACGTCTGCGCATTCTCGGAACGCTGCTGCTCACATGCAGTCTGGGCTTTTGCCTTGCAGCTGATCACGCGTCGATGGCCATGCTGGTTTGGGTGATGGGGCTGGCCGCCTCAGCGCTCGCCATCGCGTTCACGCTCACATGGCGACCCAGGTGGCTGAAAATCTTGACGCGACCAATTCAGCCCTGACTGCACCTTAAATGATATTGAATATCATTTGCATCGCATACTCGCCCCCGACGTGGCGACCGGCCGGAAAGGCCAGAATACGCGACGAAGACGCCGACATCCATCCCTGATCTTCCTGTGCTCGCACACTATTACCGAGAGTTGTTGAGGTTTCTGCAGGGAGCTGTCAGAGATCGCGATACGGCCGCAGACCTGGCGCAGGAAAGCTATGCCCGAGTGCTGGCCGTGCAGCAGTCCGGCGAGACCATCACCGAGCCACGCGCCCTGCTCTACCGCACTGCTCGCAACCTGGTGATTGATCAGTACCGCCGCAGCGAAGTGCGCAATACCTATGCGGCGGCAGAAGGCGACTCCTTCATCGACGCTGCCGATCTGGCTTCTGGCCCTGAAGCCCTCGAGCCAGAGGTGGCCGCGATGTCGTCTCAAACGGTAGATGCGCTGTTGGCGGCTATTGGCGAGTTACCTCTTCGCTGCCGTGAGGCATTCATCCTGCACAAGTTCGATGGGCTGTCTCAGCCCGAGGTGGCGCGTCAGATGGGCATTTCCGTGACCATGGTGGAGCGCCATATCAAACTGGGAATGCAGGCCTGTCGAACCTGCCAGGAGCGGATGCAGGGAGGCGCAGGCTCCCCCTCTCTTGGGGTTCAACCCAGGAGCGGCCAATGAGAATTGGCGCTTTCTTTTCTTTTCCAGCATTGGGTTTTGGCAGACTCGTGCGTCTACCTTCATATCGCCTCTGGCTTTTCGCATCCGCATGACTGATCGCACCATTGCCCAATCGCCAAACAGCGACCTTGATGCCGAGGCCCTGGAATGGTTTGCGCGTTACAGCGATGCACCCGATGCGGCCTATTCAGACGCGGCCTTTTGCAACTGGCTGACTGGGCACCCGGATCGAGAAGCCGCATTCAGCCGCTGGCAAGCCGATTGGCGGCAACTGGATGCTCTGCCTCAATCGGGCGTTGAACGCTTGCGCCTCCAACTGAAAAAGGATCAGGCGGAGTCATCAAGAAAGAGCCGCACCTCGAAGCGCAAACCATCACGCTGGTCTGCGCTCATCCCGCAAGCCGCACTGTCAGCCATTCTGATGGCGCTTGTTGTCGGCGGCGGGTACAAGGCCTGGGACCATTGGCAGCAGCAACCCTTGTTTGTACACATGTACCAAACAGAGCGCGGACAACAACTGAGCGTGCAGTTGCCGGACGGCAGTCTCCTGAGGCTGGATACCGCGACACGCGTCGAGGTGAGCTTGTACCGCCAGCGTCGCGAGGTGAAATTGCCGCAAGGACAGGCCGTGTTCGAGGTGCAAAAAAATGTGGACCGCCCATTCGATGTGGTAGCCGGCAGCATCAAGGTCACTGTGGTGGGCACGCGCTTTTCCGTGCGCAACACCGCAGGAAGCCCTGTGCAGGTCGCCGTCGAAGAAGGCAAGGTGCGCGTGAGTCCGCTTCAGTCGGATGGCAGCAGCAGACCGGGGGCTGCTGACGTCCTGCTGATGGCTGGCCAGCAGATGGCTGCTGCTGCTGATGGACCGTGGGGCCCCGTGAGAGCGGTTGCTGCTTCCGGCATCGCCCCCTGGCGCGATGGCCGGATCACCCTGGAGAACGTAACGCTTTCCGAGGCATTGGCTGAGTTCGAGCGCTACGCTCCCACACGCATGGTGGTGCGCGATGCGACGGTGGGCGCACTGCGCCTTTCAGGTACGTTCGACCCGCAAACGCTGGCCCATTTCCGCTACGCCCTGCCCAAGGTGCTTCCCGTACGTTTGAAGGAAAACGGGGATGTCACGGAAATCGTGACCCGCCACTGAAACATGTCCTAGACGCCGCGCGGCATCGTTGCGGGCTGGGATCCCCGTAACCCCATTTTCAAAAAATTGGTGCGTGCAGGTTGGGGTTTTGCATTGTCATGCGTCTTCCTGAGAACGATTCTTGTTTCGTGTCTTTTGGAGAATGTTTGCATGTCCCGTTTTCGATTCCATCTTGCGCCGCTGGCAGCCGCTGTGACTGTGATTTTGGCAACCTCAGGCGCACAGGCGCAATCAGTCAGTGTGCAGGCCGCGCTGACCGGGCCGGTTGAAATCCAGATCACTGCCCAGCCGCTGTCGCAAGCTCTGGTAGTTCTCGCACGCCAGGCGCACCTGGAATTGATGGTGCAGCCTGCATTGGTCGAAGGCCGAAGCGCGCCCGCAGTGCAAGGTCGCTTCACCGTGCGGGAAGCTCTGAGTCGCTTGCTCGCGGGAAGCGGCCTGCACGCCGAAGTGGAAGGAAGGTCCGTCGTTGTGCAACGCCAGCCGCAAAGCTCGGACGCGGCTACCATGCCGACGGTCACCGTGTCCGCCCAGGAGGAACGCGGAGCCACCACCGAAGGCTCGGACTCTTTCGCCACGCGTGCGGTAAGCATCAACAAAGGCGATCAGGCGCTCAAAGAAATCCCGCAATCCATCAGCGTTATCACGCGCAAGCAGCTCGACGAGCAAGGCATCACGGACCTCAAGCAGGCAGCCAACATCGCAACCGGCACCGTGGGCGTAACCGGAGTCGGGCAGGGCATGGTGTTGGCGGCACGCGGCTTTCAGATCGACAACTGGCAATACGATGGCGTCGCGATTCCTCGCAACATGTACTCGCTCGGCAATTGGGCTGCAGAAGGGATGGTCTTCTATGACCGCCTGGAAGTCCTTCGCGGCGCATCGGGCCTGTTGCAAGGCACAGGCAGCCCTGGTGGCGCAGTCAACCTCGTTCGCAAGCGCGGCCAGAACGAGAAGACTGTGACACTGACCACGCGTATCGGCTCATGGGATCGCTACGGCGCTCAGCTGGACGCTGGAGGCCCGCTCAATGCAGAAGGGACACTGCGCGGCCGGGTAGTGGTGGACGAAGCCAGCAGCCATTCTTTCGTCGACTATGTGAACGAGCGTACTCGATCGCTATATGCGGCACTGGACTATGACATCAGCCCAGACACGACGGTTGGCCTGGCAGTGAGTCAGCTGGACAGCAAGGGGCGGCCCTTCATCTATGGCGTTCCCCTGCGTGCAGACGGCAGCGATGTAGGACTTTCCCGCTCCACGTTCACGGGTGCATTGTGGAATCACGACAAACTCAAACAGACCACGGTTTACGCCGACCTGAATCATCGCTTCAACGCGGACTGGAAGCTCAAGATTTCGGCCTTGCACATGAGCGAGACGAACAACTCCACGCACCAACGCATGCATGGCACCGTTGCTTCGGACGGAAGCGGAATGACCTACGCAGACTGGATCACCCACTTCGACTCCAGCAAGGTCGGGCTCGATGCGTTCGTGAACGGCCGCTTCGATGCCATGGGGCTGCGCCACGAAGTGACGCTTGGTGCGGATTACTCCAAGTACAAATCCGATGATATGTACGCCCGCAACTTCACGTCGGGTGGCAACCTCTTTGATATCGATCACAACCGCCCCAAGCCCACCGTTGACAGTCTGCTGGCGGCCGGTGGCCGGCAAGCCTTCTCATCGTACGACGTGCAGCAAAAGGGCATCTATGCCAGCTGGCGCGCTCAGCTCACCGAACCGTTGACTGCCATCGTGGGTGCCCGCGCCAGCTGGTACGACCTCCTCTACAAAGGATCGCTGTTCGACACCCGCGAAGTCATGCACGCATCGGGAGAAATCATCCCTTACGCCGGTTTGGTGTATGCGCTGACGCCCCAGTGGTCGGCCTACGGCAGCTACACCAGCGTGTTCGAACCCCAATCGGCGCGCACAGCCGCAGGCAAGGTACTGGACCCCATCATCGGCTCGAACTACGAACTGGGCATCAAAGGCGAGCTGATGGACAAGCGCGTCAACACTTCGATCACTGTGTTCCGCTACGACCACAAGAACCGCGGCGTCAACGATATCGCATCCGGCTATGCCTGCGACGGCTGGTTCTGCTCCACCGCGTCCGGCAAGGTTCGCAGCCAGGGCCTTGAAGCCGAGGTGAGCGGCGAAGTGATGCGCAATCTGCAATTAGTGGCAGGCTATACCTTCAATACCACCAAATTCTTGCGTGATCCCGACAACCAGGGCAAGGTCTTCAGCACCTGGACCCCCAAGCATATGCTGCGCGTTTGGGCGTCCTACCGCCTGCCTGGCGACTGGAACCGCCTCACCACAAGCGCCGGTTTCACCACGCAAAGCCATACGCTTGGCTATGACCGCTCATTCGACATTGGCGGTTTCACCACATGGAACATGCGAGTTGCCTATCAAGTCACGCCCGAGCTCAACGTAGCGCTGAACCTGAACAACATATCCGATAAACGATACATCGTTCCAGGCTACACCGGGTACACCGGCGCTAACTATGGAGATCCGCGCAACATCATGCTTACTTTGAAATACACCCCTCGCCTTTAACGGTTCACGAGGTACCTAGGCCAAAGAGTTGAGCAACGTCTGCGGACTTGACGATTTATTTTTTGACGCCGCTCAATGCTGCGCTCAGCCACAATCTGCGCTGCTGCATGCTTGGCCACTTCAGTTCGCGTGGCATCAATAAAAAGCCGCCCGATAGTTTGAACTCCATCACGCATGCCAATGTGGGGCATCGTGATGCGGAAGGCAGTGCCCGGCATCATCCGGGAAAGCTTTTCGGCCGGTTTCAGTTCCAACCATCGACGGCGGCTTCAGTCTGAACACGGCTGTTCGGATAGAACGAAGCAAAGTAATTGCTCGTTTTATTCATGAGGAAATTCCTTTAAAGATTCAGTACGAGATGTGATGCTTTGTGCGCGCCTGTCACGGCCCTATTTCGGTCGTTAATCATTTTCGGACTTGTCTGTTTAGCAATCACATGTGCGCCCTTCCCGCAGTTCAGTAAACCGGACATTCTTCCGCTTGGTAGCCTGGGTCAGATCAGTTGTAAAAATTCCAATCTAATCCAGCAAGTGGGGTGCGGATGAAATCTTGGACTAGTGATCGGTCTAAGAGTGCTGATGCGCTTTCATTCTTTGGAAGCGGATACTTGAAAAGCCAACTGGCACGCAACCTGCTTAAGCCAAGCATCTTGTATACATTTGGGTATTCATCATGCTGATTGGTTCATTTGAAGATTGGAAGCGGGCTTACCAAGAAGGCGCTGAGCCTGCTGCATTGCTTGAGCAGCAGCGCCGTAGTCTGACCAGCGATGACTCGGCCTGGATCAGCATTGCCAGCGACGCGCAATTGAAAGCACAGCTGATACAACTAGAGGCACTTCAACAGACCCAAGGGCGTGAGCGTCTGCCTTTGTACGGCATCCCCTTTGCGGTCAAGGACAACATCGATGTAGGGGGCTTTGTCACCACGGCGGCCTGCCCTGCTTTCGCCTACCAGGCACAGCGCGATGCTGTGGCCGTTCAGCGTCTCAGGCAAGCCGGAGCCATTGTTCTAGGCAAGACCAATCTGGACCAGTTTGCCACCGGTCTCGTCGGAACACGCTCACCATTTGGTGCCGTGCCCAATACGTTTGACAGCCGACTTGTTTCCGGCGGCTCCAGCTCCGGCTCGGCATCTGTGGTGGCGCGTGGTCTGGTTCCATTTGCCCTGTCCACGGACACGGCTGGATCGGGTCGAATTCCTGCGGCCTTCAACCAGATCGTCGGAATCAAGCCCACTCCCGGTGCAGTGCCCGGCACTGGTTTGGTGCCTGCCTGCCGCACGCTGGACTGCATAGGTGTTCTGGCGCTGAATGTGGCCGATAGTGCTCTGGTCCTGTCACTCATGGAAGGACCTGACACACAGGACAGCTACGCTCGATCACGCCCCTTCATCGCCAAACATACCCCGCTGTCTCAACTGCGCGTGGGGGTGCCTGATGCACGCAAGCTTTCCAGCGACTATGAGGATGCATTTGCTGCGTTTCTTGCTCGTCTGAAGCCGCAAACCGAACGGGTACAAGCCCTGCCCTTTGATGCATTGTTTGAAGTCGCCAATCTGCTGTACTACGGCCCCTGGGTGGCTGAACGGGTGGTCGGAGCACGCGACATCTACGAACACCAGCCAGAAGCCTTGCTGCCAGTGATTCGCCAGGTTCTGGACGTACACCAGCGCTTCAACGCTGCCGACACCTTCAATGCCCAGTACCAACTGCAAGACCTCAGACAGCAAGCCCAGCATATCTGGCATGAATGTGATGTGCTGTGTGTTCCGAGCGCACCGCACCACCCCTCCATGGCCGAGGTGGAAGCTGACCCGATCGGCGTCAACTCGGAGATGGGAACCTATACCAACTTCGTGAATCTTCTCGGTTGGTCGGCGATCGCAATCCCTGCATCGCAACTGCCAGACGGCCTGCCCTTCGGCATCACCTTGATAGCGCCGGGCTGGCGCGAGCCTGATCTGGTGCGCTGGGCTCAGCAGTTGGAAGCACAAACCAATCTGTATGCCGGCGTTACAGGCCTTCCCGCCCAAAACACTGGCTCACTGCCCACATGGCGGGTACCGACACAAGGCGAGACCATCGAAGTAGCCGTGGTGGGTGCACATCTGCGCGGCATGCCTCTCAATCATGAATTGCTGGCTTGCGGTGCGCGCTTTCGCGAGGAGACAAGCACCGCCTCGGACTACCGCCTGTATGCCCTGCAAGGCACAGTACCTCCCAAACCTGGAATGGCACGGTCAGACGAAGGGGCGGCCATCACAGTCGAAGTGTGGGATATGCCAATTGCCAACTTTGGCCGCTTTGTAGCCGGCGTTCCAACGCCTCTGGGCATTGGTTCGGTGCAGCTGAAGGATGGACGCAGCGTGAAAGGCTTTATCTGTGAAGGCCACGCATTGACGCAGGCCCGGGACATCACCGCGTTCGGCGGCTGGCGCGCGTACTGCCAGTCTCTGTGAAGCACGCTGCGGCGCACAGCCCCCTGCACGGCGCCGCAGCCAAAGAAAAAACAAGGAGCCCACATCATGTCTTCCACCAGCCTGGCCAGCCTTGCTTACGAAAAACTACGCCAAGCCCTGGACAATTTTCAATATGTTCCTGGTGACCGCTTCAGCGAAAACGAAGTTGGCGCGGATCTCGGCATGAGCCGAACCCCCGTGCGCGAGGCACTAGTACGCCTGCAGCGCGAAGGATATATCTCCGTCATACCCAAGCTCGGCTGGATCGTGAACAGCATTGACTTCACGATGTTCGAGCAGTTGTACGATGTGCGTTCAGTACTGGAATGCGCAGCGTTGGATCTACTTGTTCAGACCCCCGACCTGGAAGTACGCTTGCATGAGCTGACCGCGCTATGGTGCATCCCCGCGCCACAACGGCTGTCTGAAATAGCCACTGTCTCGCGCAACGATGAGCAGTTTCACATGGCCTTGGTGGCGGCCAGCGGCAATCAGGAAATGGCCCGCATCCACCGAGATATCACGGACCGAATTCGTATCGTGCGGCGTCTTGAATTCACGCGCAACTACCGCATTGACGTGACCTACGAGGAGCACGGCAACATTCTCAGATCATTGTTAAACCGAGACGGCTCGCAGGCCAAGTCGTTGCTGCAGCAACATATCCGAGTGAGCCGTGACGAGGTAAAAAACATCACTTTGCATACTCTGCAGAATGCAAGGCAGAAGCAGTCTTCCCTCTAAGTTTCACGAGCACTGCCGTTGATCTTTGGATCACCGATGCTGCAGCAAAGCCTGCAGCAGCACTCCATCCTCTTGAGCCAGCGCATTCAGGATGCTGAAGTGATCCGCGCCTTCTATGGCTACTTCTGCATCACCCTCCATGCCACAGCGATAAGCCGCAAAGGCTTGACTCTGCGCCTGCAATTGGGGAAGTTCTGCCGTTCCATAGGCTGCCACAAATGGCTTGTGTGTTGCAGGCAGGCATAAGGGACTCAGTTGCTCGATCTCAGCGCCAGACAGCCGGAGCGCCTGGTTCAGGTAGGTATGAGCAACCGGTGCCAGGTCGTAGATGCCGCTGATGCCCAGGCCTGCAACCACTCCCTCGCAATTCAGGCCCATTGCGGTGAGATGACCACCCGCGGACCAACCGCATAGCAGGATGCGTCCGTTGCCTCCCTGCTGCAATGCATGGCGGCGCACAGCCACGATGCCTGATCTCACCTGCTCCACGATCTGAGTCAACGTGGCCTCGGGAGCCAGCGTGTATCCAATCAGAGCAGCATGCAGTCCATGCGCGAGCGCGCCCTGTGCCACAAACCGAAAAGTGTTCTTGTGGCGCATCTGCCAGTAGCCGCCGTGAATGAACAGCAGCGTGCTGGCACCGGCCTCGCCCTCAAAGAAGTCGTAGCGCAAACGCTCTGCCGTTCCGAACGGCACATCCAGTTGTCCGGCGGATCGCTGCACCAGCTCCACACTGCGGGCTTCGAAATCAGCGAGCTGCCGAGCACTGTTGGCGACGGCACGGGTATTGTCGTAGGCCGCATCACGCGCGACCTGCGGGAGGTTCAATAAACAATCCAGCATCAGGCGGCCTTGGCATGATGCGCAACATGACTGCTGAGCATTTCTGTCAACTCCTTGCGCACCAGGTTGAATTCTGGCGCCGTGATATGGCGCGGGCGCTCCAGTGGAATGCGATAGTCACGCTCCACACGGCCTGGACCGGCCGTCATGACCACCACGCGGTCGGCCAGCAAAACAGCCTCCTCCACTGCATGGGTGACGAAAATCACGGTCAGCCTGGTCTTTTCCCAGATATCCAGCAGCTCTTGCTGCAGCACTTCGCGAGTCAGCGCATCCAGTGCACCGAAAGGCTCATCCATGAGCAGCACTTCACACTCATTGGCCAGCGCTCGCGCGATCGATACGCGCTGCTTCATGCCGCCTGAGAGCTGGTTGGGGAAGTGATCTGCAAACTTGGTCAGTCCCACCATGTGCAGATAGTGATCCGAGATTTCCTTGAGCTTCGCCTCTGTCAGGCCTCGTTGCTTGGGACCAAATGCAATGTTCTGACGCACGGTGAGCCATGGAAACAAACCATAGTCCTGGAAAACCATGCCTCGATCCGGCCCGGGCTCGGAAATGGGCGTGTGATACATCTTGGCCACGCCCGTGGAGACTTTCTCAAAGCCCCCCATGATGCGCAGCAGCGTGGATTTCCCACAGCCCGAAGCACCGATCAGGCAAATGAATTCGCCCTTCTGGATCTTCAGGTTCACGTCCTTCAGAGCGTGGATGGGACGGCCATTCAAACTGAAGACCTTGCTGACATTGGCAATGTCCAGAACGGGTGCGGGAGTACGGTGGGCAAGGATTTCAGACATTGTGTTGCGGGCTCCACTTGAGCAGACGATTGTTGAGTGCGACCAGCAGATGGTCGGTGACAAAGCCAGTGAAGCCGATGACGAGCATGCCGGCAATCACCACATCAGTACGCGAGAGCATGCGACCGTCCATGATGGCGGCACCCAGTCCTTCGGGAACGCCCGTCATCTCACCGACCACGATCAAAAACCATGCAATTCCGTGCCCCAGGCGCAGGCCATTGAAGATGGATGGCATGGCCGCTGGCAGCACCACCTGACGAAACATGGAAGCACCCTGACAGCCCAGCATGGCTGCAGCCTCAAACAGACGAGACTCCACCGACTTCACGCCAAAGGTGGTGTTGATGACAATAGGAAAAAACGCCCCGAGGAACACCAAGAAGATGGCCGCGTTGGGGCCTACACCGAAGAAGATCATTGACAACGGAAGCCACGCCGTCACAGGCACAGGGCGCAGCATTTGCAGCGTGGGATCTACAAAACGGCGTACGGCGGCATTCTTACCGATCACCAGGCCCAGGGGTATGCCCAGCAGAGCAGCCAGTCCAAAAGCTCCGTAAACACGAGACATGGACTTCAACCAGTGAATGCCCAGAGTTTCGCTGAAGGCATCGCCATAGATGCCGCCAAACGCGAAGTCCCACAGCATCAAGCCGACTTCCTTGGGTGAAGGAACCAGCATGGTTCCGGTCGCACGCACGGCCAAGTCCCAAGCGATCAGCAACAACAGCGGAAGCACGGCAGGCACCAGCCAGGTTGTCATCCAAACCTTGGCGGCATTGGGTTGCGGCGGCATAACGAGATCCGCAGACGTTGAAGCAGCGTGATTGATGGGCACTGCGGGCGCCACAGCCGCATGTGCTTGAGGGTCAAGAGTGGAGGATGACATGGCAAGGATTCCTAAAGCAGGCAATAACAGCTCAACAGCGTCAAGACCTGACCGCGTCGTACACAGCCAGGCCTCGCCGCGTTACTTCGGGTTGAAACCCGTCACGATGAAGCCGCTGTAATCAGGCAACTTACGAATCTGCTTGCGCTCCAGCATCAGCGAGCCGTAGTACTTGCTGCGGTTGATCCAGTCCTGATCGATCTTCCATGTCAGCTCTACATTGTCTGCAGCCAGATTGGCCACATCGGCGGGCAGACCCAGCTTGGCGCCCGCCATCTGTACCAGTTCAGGACGATGGGCCATGGCGTATTCGGAGGCCTTGCGGTGAATCTCCAGGAATACCTTGGTCAGTTCCGGATCGCTTTTGACAGTGTCGGCATGGGTGGTCATGACCATGTTGACCTTGCCCGTGGGCGTGCTGTAAGGAAACTCGAGAACCTTGCCCACACCGCGAATAGCGCTGATGGAAGGGCCAGGTTCTGCGCCCACATACCCATCGATATCTCCACGCTCCAACGCACCCGCCATTTCACTGAAGGACACGCGCACGGACTTCACATCCTTGAGAGTCATGCCTTCAGCCTTCAGACGATCCAGAAACACGGCTTCCTGCGTGGAGCCGGGCAGAATGCCCACTCGCTTGCCTTTGAGCGCCTTGAAGTTGCCAATGCCGCTATTCTTGCCGACCACGATCGCCATACCGCCATTGCAGGTCGGCGCAACTATGACCACCGGCTCACCCGCAGCAGCGCCCAGGGTGGCAGCGGCCAGACCGTAGGTACCGAAATCCACAGATTTGGTAACCACGGCATTCTTGCCATCGGTAGGTGTTTCAAACGGGATGACTTCGATCTTGTAGCCCGCCGGTGTGAACTTGTCGTAGAAATATGGCGTGATGCCATGAATCAGTTTGAGCGTTCCCACCTTGATGACCTTGTCAGCGACCTGTGCTGGAGCCGTCACCGACAAGGCCATGGCAGTAGTAGTCAAAGAAGCGAGCAAAAGACGGCGAGACAGCATGGCAATTCCTTTGTATAGGAGGCAAAGAGAGAGAACGCGTGTCACTTGAATACATGCCTGTACACAAGCGCATAGAACACTTAAAGCAAGCGCCGTGCCAATCACGTTTTCTCTTTGAAAATTGCCAAATTGCGTTGGCAACACACTGTTTCCGTGCGTTTCCACACGCTGACATGCTCTATCCATGCACGCCGTGCACCGAAATGGGTATGCCGCTCTGCGCTCTGTATTGGCCTAGCGTCCGATGCGCATTCATCTTGAGTCGACAGCATGTGTTGGCTGCAGTTGACCGAACTGCTCATCGTGACCGGCCGAGTTCGGCCAGCAGCTGCTATCTAAATCAGACTTTTTCAGGACTCGATATCTTTGAAGTCCAGGTATCAGTTTGGTTGTGCAATTACACCTGACCGACCAAAGCAAACTTGGTCAATCTGCCATGAATCGGCACAGAAGATCTACCAGGCTGCATCAGTAGGGGCAACGTACGGCCGCAAGCGTTGTTGATACCGATTTCAAAGCCCCAAGAGCAGTATGGGACAGCGATGAACAACAGTGCAGACTGCTCGTTTCTGTGAGACTAGTCAGCAGAACATACCGGAGAAGACGTCTTGCGTGACGAGGTTCAATACAGTCACACCACAGCCATACCTGGCCTTGTCTTGAGCACAGCTAGGTTTGCCGATTTTCGTTTCGAGCCTCACTACCATCTCGATTTTCACGTTGCACTGGTTGCAAATGGTGCGCAGCGTCAATCATTCAAAGGCGAGTCTCTATTACTCACCCCAGGCGCCATCCAATTGATGCCGGCAGGAGAAGTCCACGATGGAACTGCTGCGGAGGCTGAATCCTATACGCTGCATACCTTTCGCTTAACGCCCTCATTGCTCGCAAGCGTTGGGCAGGAAGTGACCGGCAGGCACCATTTCCCGTCGCAGGCCACAGTGGTGCTAGAGGATCGCAAGCTTGCAAATGAGCTTCTCAGGCTGCATGCCTGCATGACTCAGCCAGCAAAGGAGCCGTTGATGGAAGAAGTACAGGTGCTCGAATTGTTCGAGGCCTTGTTTGCACGCATCCGGCATCCTGCGCCCCAAGTCATTCAGGGGCGACTGACGCATCAACAATTGCAACGTGTGAGAGATTTCATGGAGGCGCATATAGCTGACAAGCTCGCGCTTGAAGATCTTGCCACGTTGGTGGGCCTTGATCGTTTTCGGTTTCTCAAACAGTTCAAGAGTGCCGTTGGGATGACGCCTCATGCCTGGCTACTTCGATTGAGGCTGGAGACTGCCCTGAAAATGATCCACCAGGGAACGGATATCTCAATGACGGATGTGGCTCACACTGTCGGCTTCTTCGACCAGAGCCATTTCACGCATGCATTCCGTAGCGCCTACGGGACAACCCCAGCACGCTTTCAGAGGTCGCAAGGCAATTTTTTACAAGGCGCCTCAGGCACGCGTTGATAGTCTTGTGATTCGAACCCGCATAGCCCGCAGGGTGTGAAACCAAGACTATTCCAACCAAACATGTTTAGCTTCCTCGACGACTACAGCGAAGGTGCCCATCCAGACATCCTGCAAGCATTGACTGACTCCAATCTCACGCAGGAGAGCCCGTATGGCACCGATAGCCATTCACAGGATGCCGTGCTCCGTATCAAGGAACATCTGGGCACTGGCTTCCAGGGCTCTATTCATTTTGTGGCCAGCGGCACCATGGCCAACATCATCTCAATCTCCAGTTGCCTTCGCCCCCATGAGGCGGTGATTGCCGTTGAGACGGGCCATATCGTGGTGCGTGAGGCCGGCGCAATTGAGGCCACGGGACATAAGTTGATTACCGTACCTCCGGTCAATGGAAAACTCACCCCTGACGCAATCGAAGGTGCACTGGCAAGCAATGCGCACTTTCCGCACATGGCGAAACCACGGCTGATCTACCTCTCCAACGCCAGCGAGACAGGAACTATCTACACGTTGGCCGAGTTGCGTGCCATTTCCGCACTTGCCAAAAGGCGTGGTCTTCTTGTTTTCCTTGATGGAGCTCGGCTTGGTGCCGCCTTGGCATCGTCCAAGAACGATGTCAATTTGGAGGACATTGCGTCGTTGGTGGACCTCTTTTGGATAGGAGGTACCAAGGTGGGCGCGTTATTGGGAGAAGCCATCGTCGTCAACAATCCAATGCTTGCCGAAGACTTTGCATTCCACATCAAACAACGCGGAGGCATGTTGGCCAAAGGCCGACTGCTGGGTATCCAGTTCCAGCAACTCTTTGGCCCCAAGCAGCTTTTCACGTCCCTCGCCAGCCACGCAAATGTCATGGCAGCGAAGCTGGCGTCAGGCATCCTGGCTACGGGCTACCAGTTGTCCGCAGATACGGAGACCAACCAGCTTTTCCCTATTCTCCCCAATGGGGTCATTGCGGCACTGCAAGCTCATTTCTCCTTCTACGTATGGAGCAAGTTTGACGAAGACAGCTCCATCGTCCGTTTGGTGACGTCATGGGCCACCGAGGAGCAGCATGTAAATGCGTTCTTGAGACATCTCGAGCAGGCATCGCACATGGAGCACAGTCACTGACCACGGCTCCGAGCCCGCGTAGCAATTACCGTGATCAGGCGGTGGCCAGTCGCTCTGCGGGCCTGGCTTCCCTGATGGGCAGGTTGACGAAAGCAGCTGCCAGGGCCAGAGCGGCATCGGCCCACCACATCCATTCGTAACTGCCAGTCTGGACAACGGCCACTCCCCCCAGCCAAGCGCCCAAGAATCCACCAATCTGATGGCTCAACAACGTCAACCCAAAAAGGGTCCCGAGGTAGCGAGCGCCAAACAGCTTGCCGGTGAGCCCAGCGGTCGGTGGCACAGTGGCGAGCCAGGTCACGCCCAAAGCTGCCGCAAAGATGTAAAAGGTCAAAGGCTCTTTCGGGGCGGCCATGTAAAGAACGATGGCCACAACGCGCGATGCATACATCCAGAAAAGAATCATCTTCATGCGCACCCTGGAACCTAATGCACCTGCGAACAGACTACCGAACACATTCGAGAGGCCGATGATCGCCAGTGAAGTCGAAGCCACGCCAGGGCTCAAACCACACAGGTCGACTTCACCAGGCATGTGCGTCACCAGAAATGCGATATGAAATCCGCAGGTGAAGAACCCAGCATGCAAACACCAATAGCTCTTGTCCCTAAACGCAATTCCGAGTTGCTGGCGCAGGGTAATTGAGTCTCGGGATGAAGTGGCTGTACTCGCTTGCACAGGCGTCTTGCGCAGCCACCATGCCATCGGCGCCGTGGTGAGCGCCACGACAGCCATCATCCACATGGCGCTCATCCAGCCATAGGCCGACATCACCGCCTGGTTCAACGGTGCGAAGATGAACTGCCCCAAACTCCCACCTGCGTTGATAACACCCCCAGCGAAGGAACGTCGCTCCACCGGGATGCGCTGCGCGGTGGCGCCGATAAGAATAGAAAAGCTTCCTGCTCCAGCGCCCGCAGCGCTCAACAAGCCCACTGCGAAAATCAATCCCCACTGGCTGGTGACCTGCGTGGTCAGCGCAGATCCCGCTGCCAGCATGAAGGCCCCCAGCACAATAACCCGACCGGGCCCCCAGCGATCAGCCACTGCACCAAAGACAGGCTGCACTGCCCCCCACACCAGTTGGGCGACAGCCATGGCAAAGCTGATGTTTGCTATGCCCAATCCCGTATGTGTATTCAAGGGCGACAGGAACAATCCCATGGACTGCCGTGCCCCCATGGTGATCATCAGAATCGCCGATGCCACCAAGACCAGTGACCAGGTTTTTTGATTTTTCATATATGCAGATGCACTGAGTGAGCTAGGTCAGTTGAGCGATCCTTCGCTGCAGCTTGTGTGAAATTCTCCCGAGGAAGATCATTTCGCACAACCGATTTAAGCTCTTTTATGTAATAGAAAATCTACGCCATGCAATCCTCACTCCCTATCAAATCTCTGCTGTTTTTTGATGCCGTCATGAAGCACCACAGCTTTACCCTGGCTGCACAGGACCTGCATGTCACGCAAGGTGCGGTCGGCCAGCAAATCCGGAAGCTCGAACAGTGGCTAGGAGTGCCTCTGTTTATACGGGGAGTGCGGCAGTTGCATCCGACCGCTGAGGCATCAGCGTATTGGGCCGGCATCAAACCTGCACTTGCTCGTATCCAGCAAGCCAGCGATCAGCTTCGGCTCAGCCATGCCAATGAAGTTTGGCTGTCTATGCCTCCCACACTGGCAGCTAAATGGTTCGCTCCCCGGATGGAGGGATTTCTGGCCAAATGCCCAGGCACATCACTGCATCTCAGTGCAGATACGGCGCTGATTGATTTCGAACGAGATCGTGTCGACCTGGCAATCCGCTACTTCGATGGACAAGATCCCACTTTAGACGTAGCACTGCTAAGCAGCGATGAAGCACGCCTGTACTGCTCTCCAGAATATGCCCGCAAGCTGCACCTAAAAACGCCAGATGACTTGCGTCGAGCCACCCTGCTGCACACAACACTGCAGCCACATTGGGTATCGTGGCTTCGGCATTTCAGCACGCTAAGTGATACGCAGATAGCAGCCATATCTGGTCAGCATTTCGATCAGTCCATCCTGGCCATAGAGACTGCCCGGCATGGGCAAGGGGTCGTCCTGAGCAGCGCCATACTGACAGAGGCCGAAGTGCGCGAAGGGACACTTTGCGAGCCATTCGATGCGCGCCTGGATGTCGGCAAGGGCTACTATGTGGTGAACGCAAAAGGAGCGGACTTGCGCCCTTCAGCGGCGATGCTTAAACAATGGCTTTTGAGTACTGTTTCGGCGGATAGAAGCCCTAAAGATTGACTATTTCAATATCTGCTTTGGGTCTCGAGCAGTCCTCGGCGTTGGCTGCTATCGGCCAATAGCGGACCTCGACTGCTGTTGACTCACCGTCCGCTCTCAACCTAGAAGCGGACAATCAAAGGATATACAGGGGGACCGCTTGCACGAAGCGGCGACCCAGCATTAGCAAGCCAAGGAAAGCCGCATTTGTGCGATCCAAGAAGGTGGTCGATATGCCCACCTCAACGTTTCCTGGAACTTGCCGGTTGTGCAGCTGATGAAAAAATGCCTGAGGCTTGGCGTACAAGGATTTCCTGGGCCGGCAACAGGCTGGCATGTAGGAATCAGGGCCGAAGCCATTGCGCTTTGCGTTGTTTGGCATTTGGCAAGCGGATTTCATCCTGCTCGACAATGGTCTGCAGACCCGGTGCTATTTCGAACAACACATAAAAAGCCTGTGCCGGCCTGGCAAAGCTCATGGTCGAGTTAGAGCTGAGCTTTCCTTGCAGCAGGGTTCGGCCGTCATGGGTGATGACGTCCATTCTTGCTCCGGGCATCTCGTCGCCGTCATTCGTCACCCCGCGGCAACGAATCGTGTTGGCGTCCATGAGGAAGCAACGCGCTACAGGCTCATGGGCCTGAGCACTCGTCATCGCTATTAGCACCAAGCTGGCACAACCCAAGCGAAGCAAGGATGCAGCAAGTTCAAGGCATTGCATGGGACTTCCTTTGTTGCTCAAACCATTGCACTGTCGATGGAGACACATGATCCATGCGCCATGCCACCTGATAGACGCTGGCGTCCTTGCCGACTACCGTAAGCCATAGCTCACTTTCAGCTCGCAAGGTATCCGGCAGAGGAATTTCCACCTTGCGTTCCCAGCGTTGGCCGATAAATGCCATTCCTGTGGCGCCAGGACCGCGAGGTCGATTCACCTTCAGGCTGACTTGGCGAATCTCGGCGTCGCAGGCTTCGCAGAAGCGCAGGCGAAAAGTCTTCATGGGAATGTCCATTGCCACCAGTTCCGGAGGTTTGTGGTCAGCCTCCTCCAAGGTAAAGCTCCAGGGACCTGCTTTGCCTTGAAGCGCGTGTCCTTGCGAGCGGGCACTGGCTTGCTCCTCCAGCAGCAATGCGCTAAACCCGCCGACCGTCAGGCTGAGTGCGATCCAGGCACCTATTCGCTCCATGCGTGCGCTGCGCGGGGATACAAACTCAGGGACAAATGTGGCAGCTGGCTTCGCAGGGCGTCGTGGCTGTGTGACTGCAGCTGCGGCCCGTAAAGGCCATTTGGGCAACGCAAAAACCAGACTCAGTGCCGCGAGACCGAGCCATCCCAACCAGATCGTGATGCCGATACCTGTGTCCAGCATGGCAATACCCCATGCCAAAGCAAGTGCCAGCAGCACCCAGCCAGTCACTCGTGATAACAGACGCTGCTGCGGCGCTGGTTCATGACCGAGGAGATGGGCTCCATATCGATCCGTCGCCAACACCAATGCCACCAGACCTATGGCGCCTGCCCCTAGCAAGCCGAGGTGGACTGCACTCAGATAGGCACCGCTCATGTGGAGACTCCTGTTCTTAGCAGCCACACAGACAGCGCCACCAGCACCGTTGAGGCCGAAAGACCCAGCCATGCACGCAGTGCACTGGGCGTGGCGAATGCCCAAAGCACGGCGAAAGCGTAAACGGCGAAGCTAAGCATGGTGGCCCACATGACAGCCTGCGCAGGTGGCGCGGGCCAGATCAGCGAGAGCAGCATGGTGCAAGCCACGGACAGAGCGTAGCCGCCGACTGCGGCAGCAGTCGCCCGAGAGGCAATTGCCAGCCGGTACCGTAGAGAGACAGCGCTTGAAGGGTTCATCGTGCGTTCCTGTTCAAAGCCTGCCATGACGGAATGCCTTGGTCTGTTGTGGTCAGGCGGCGGCGCAGTTTCACGGCCATCCATGCGAAGACGATCGCCAGCGCAAGCATGCAGAGGTCAAATCCGGCAAAGACCCAGTCGCCGGAGGGCAGGCTGCGCCCAAGATGGCGGTCGGTGGACAGTGCATTGAGGATCGGTATGACAAGGTAGGCGATGCCAGCCATCCAGAACAGCTCTATCCATGCACGTGCCAATGGCCTTGCAAGAGCGTAGAACAGCGTTGCCAGCCACGCAGCAAACAGCGTGTGTATCTCCCAGTCCGCCCGGGCCGTCATGCCTACGGGCAGCAAGCGATTGGCCCAGAAATAGGCGGCGATCGCAAGAGGCAGGCCGGCTATGGTGGCGACATTGAGCGTTTCGACCAGGCGCAGTCCGGCGTGTTCCCGGTACTCAGCGGCAAGGCTCAGGTGGTGCTTGCGTCGCTTGACGGTCCACAGAACCATGCCGGTACCAATCATGGCGCATCCCGACAGGCCGGCGATAAAGTACAACCAGCGGCCCCAGATATCCGCAAAGAGGCCCTCGTGCAGATTCAGCGTGATGACTTGAACCTTTCGAGCACTGCCGCCAGGCACGGGCTCTTCTTCCAGGGGCGCTGCCGTGTTGGCGTCAAAGCGCAACTTGGCGGGACTAAAAAAATCGACGCTGCCCTGATTGATACGTGCAACGGTGATGACTGGAGCCTCTCCTTCCCTGTGCTCCAGGGTGATGCTTCCCACTGCAGACGGACCCCATTGAGTTTGGGCCCTGGCCACCAGCGCTGCTAGGTCGATCTGAGGACGTTGGACCGGTATGCGTGTGTGAACACGGTCCAGCAATTCGTCGTAATAGGTCTTGTTGGCCATGGGGCCAGTGCCATAAAGCATGTCGCGCCCTGCGGGCATGTAGAGGAACAGGAAGAACACCAGGCCGCTGTAGGTGATCATGAGAAAGAATGGCAAAGCCGTCACGCTGAGTGCGTTGTGTGCATCCAGCCAGCTGCGTTGACCTTTGCCCGGCCGAAACGTGAAGAAGTCCTTGAAGATTCTTTTATGCGTGATGACACCGCTGATAATGGCCAGCAGCATCAGCATGGTGCATATGCCTACGATGCGAACTGCCCATTCAAACGGCATATAGCGCAGCTCGTAGTGCATTCGGTAAAGCCCCAGACCTCCATAGGTAGCGCGTGGCTCAATGCCATGCGATTGCACCGCACCGGTCAAGGGATCCAGTATTTCGCTGCCACTGGCTCCACGCTCGCGCCCTGCTCTGGGCATGTCCTCCCAGCGGATGGCCAGGTCCTGCCAGCCACGCGGGTTCAAGGACTCATGCGGCAGGGTGATACGCCAACTCGCAGCAGCCGGGGCCACTTTCTCCAGCCTGTCCAGGGACAGTGTGAGTAATTGTCGGGTTGGGACATGCTGTGTCGATTCGCTCTTGTGCTGCAAGCGTTCCGGTTGCATCCAGCGGGTAATTTCCTGCTGGAAGTAGCCAGGCGTGCCCGTGGCGAAGACGAAGAAAAGTACCCAGCCCGCCACCAGCCCCACCCAGGTGTGGAGCCAGGACATGGACTGACGCAGATTGTTTTTCATCAGCGAGCCTCCATGTTCCAGGCCATCAGAAGACGTAACGCATGGTCAGCTGGACATTGCGTGTGGGGGCATAGATGCCTGTGTAGAAGGTGGTATCCAGACCCTGGAGATATTTTTTGTCGAAGATGTTGTTGAGGTTCAGCGTTGCCGACAGCTTTGGGTTGAACTCATAGCGAGCCATCAGGCTGGTCACCGCATAAGCCTTCTGCTGTCCGTACAGGGCAAGCCCCGACGACGTTGCGCTGTAATAGATACGGTCCTGCCAGTTGACGCCTCCTCCGAGGGTAAGCCTGCTCCAGGCGCCAGGCAGGCGATAGCTGGTCCAGAGCTTGGCCATTTGGCGCGGGAAAGTGGTACGGATGCGTGTGCCGCTGGCATCTTCCGTAGAACCATAGCTGTAGCTGGCACTGAGCTGCCATCCCCGAGCCAACTCGCCATTGACTTCCAGGTCGATACCTCGAGTCTTGGCTCCCTGCACCGCACGATAGGCGGCTTCGACAGGCGAAGTGCCGGGCACGGTCTGGCCGCCGTCGGCTTCTGCAAGATTGTTTTGCCGGATTTCATACAGCGCAACCGTGCTATTTAGCTTGCCGCCGAACCAGTCACTCTTCAAGCCGATCTCGTAGTTGTCACCGTCACGGGGATCCAGCACATTGCCGAAGCGGTCTCGATTGCTCTGTGGCTTAAAAATGCTGGTGTAGCTCGCATAGACCGAATGGATTCGATTGAGGTCGTAGACTATGCCGGCATACGGAGTCACCACGCCGGACTCCTCCATCGTAGTGGTGCGATTGAAGCGTGCGGAGGCGGCGGCGGTGTAGGCGAGAGAGAGGCGATATCGATAATTGCTGATCCGGGCTCCGGCAATGAGGGTCAGGTCATCGCGCGGCTTAAATCGCACGGCGCCATATGCACCGCTTTGCTTTTGCCAGCCGTCATAGTCATAGAGCTTAGTGCCTGTGATGTTGGGGCCGGCTGTTTCATTGCCCCAGTTGTAAATGTTGACATAGCGACCTTCGATGGCCGCACCTTGCTGGGGTTCATGGAAGTTCTTGAAGTCGGACCAGTTGAAGCCCAGAACTGCTTCATGTCGACGTCCAAACATCTCGAACGGTCCTTGAACCTGCACGTCGAAGCCACTTTGGCGCTGAGTGGCTGAGCCCAGACCGCCATACAAACGTACGCCATCACCCGTCGCTTTGTCAGGAAAGCCCCAGCTGGCATCTGCACCCGAGAAGTCTCGCTTGCCTCGCATGTGGTTTGCAGTAAGTCCCAGCTTCCAGTCATTGTCGAAACGATGTTCGAGCTTGAGGAACGCGTTGTAGACGTCCATCTCATTGCGTTTCCAGCGTGCAGCCGCATTCATGGAGGGACTGAAATCCGTTTGCTCGCCATTGCTGTAGAACAGCGGCAATCCTGTGGAAGACTGTCCTCTAGGGTCGGAGTGCTGATAGTCCATACCCACAGTCAGCAATGTCTGAGGAGTCAGATCTGCTTCCAGTACGCCATACAGCACACTCTTTTTTTGCTTGTACCAGTCGATGTGCGTACCGCCTTGCTCATGCGCTGCGACCAGGCGACCTCGGATGCTGCCGGTCGCATTGAGTGGTCCGGACACATCGACTTCCCCGCGACCGTGCTCCCAGCTTCCAGCGTTCAGGCTGGCGTGACCCTGAAACTCGTGGGTCGGCTTTTTGCGAACCAGATTGACTGTCCCGGATGGATTGCCTGCACCGGTCAGCAGGCCAGCGGCACCACGCAGTACTTCAACCCGGTCGTAAATGGCAAGATCGGCCTGGGACTGAGGGATGTTCTGGGACACGATGTCGGTCGCCGTGACAATGCCGTCATATTGGTAGTTATCGATGTCATAGCCGCGCGAAAGAATGGAGAACCGGCTCGCACCAATGTTCTGCACGGAAATTCCCGGCGTGCGATCCAGCACCGTTTCGATGCTATCTATTCCTTCGTCGTCCATGCGCTGGCGTGTCATCACGCTGATGGTCTGAGGCGTTTCGCGCAGCGTCATCGGCAAACGCGTGGCAGTCGTGAGCGGACCCGTTGCCGCATAACTGCCTGACCCCTCGGTGTCTGCACTGCGCACCGCATTCTCGGTGACAGTCACTGTCGCCAACGTTGAGGGATCGTCCTTGCTTTCCTGTAAGCCGGCTTTTGCGGCTCGCAGTCCATAGCTGCCATCGGGCTGAACATAGGCTTCAAGCCCGGTGTTGGCCAGCAAGGCCACCAAACCTGCCTCTACGTTGTAACTGCCTTTGAGTCCCTGGCTTTGCTTGCCTTGCGCCATGCGGCTGTTGCCTGCGAGATAGATACCCGCTTCGCGCGAATAACGGGTGAGTGCCTGACTCAGCGGCCCGGCGGGGATATCGTAGCTGCGGATCGCCAGAGTGGCGCTTGTCTGTTGCGCGAGAGCTGAAGGCGAATGGGAGGCTGCGCCGATGGCCCCCCCAATAATGAGCAAAGGAATGCCTAGACGGCGGGCTGACTTCTGGTGACGTTGGCTGGAGGTACGAGTGGTTTTGCGCAGAGGCATGGAGGGCTCCGAAAGAGGTGTTCAACTTCACGAAGAACACAAATCACCATCCATCTGATTGCCTGGGCAGGCACACAGTGCCAACGTGCAAATCGTCCTTGGGTAGCAGCGCAACGGCGAAAGATGTCTTCTTATAAGGAGTAACCAACGAGAAGACAAAACCCGGAACCGGATTTCGCGCTATCGAGCGATTTTTTTACGAATTCAGCGTTGTGCATCGATAGTGGTCCACCACGCAAACGGCTGTTCGATGCGTATGGGCAGCGTGGCAGCCAGCATGTGCAACACACGATCTGTGTCATGAAGTGGAAAATTGCCATAAACGGCAAGATCGGCCACAGAGTCGGCAACGCCCAGATGTCCCCTGCGATAGCGGCGCAACTCCTGCACGACCTCACGCAACGGCAGGTTCTCCACGACCAAGCTTCCTTGCGTCCAGGCCTCTCGTGCAGAGTCACCAGCCTCAAGTGGATCAATGGAATGCGCATCGAACGTCGTTTGCTGACCGGTGGGAATGATGCGGCGTGCATCCGTGGCGGATGTTCTGACCTCCACAGCACCTTGATAGACCGCCAGCTGCGTCTGCCTGTCAGTCATCAGCACATCAAAGCGTGTACCTAAGGCGCGCATCTGCCCATGGGTGGTTTGCACCAGCAACGGCCTGCTGTCCTTGGCTGTCTCGACAAACACTTCGCCCGCTATCAGGACGACACGGCGCTCTTGTGCATTGAACTGGATGTCTACCGCGCTTGCAGTGTTGAGCCACAACAGTGACCCATCGGCAAGCGTCAGTTGTCTCAATTGACCCGTTGCTGTGCGATGGTCAGCCCCCCAAGCCATGATCTGAGGTGGCAGCCATGCCTGATGCCAACTGAGCGCGCCCACCACACCGCCGCTGCTGAGAATGCTCAAGCCGGTCAAAATAAGCCTGCGTGTCCTCAAACGTTGATCGGCTGTTGATAGCTGGTCAGCTGTGACGCGGGGATTCGGCAAAGTCCGGATCGGCTCAAAAGCGCGGCTGATGTCCTCGACATATTGCCATGCCGCCGCGTGTGAATCGGCGGACTCCAGCCAACGTCGCCAGGCATCGCGCTCTTTGGCACTGGCCGTGCCGTCACGAAGGCAGGCATACCAGTTTGCAGCCTGCTCGAGGTCAGAATGAGATGGCTCTGCATTCATCGACCGTTGCCCTTGGCTCACAACATGGACTCTTGCTTCAGTTCCAGGGCCGTCTGGCGCGCAGAAAGCTTCAGGCAGCCCATCATGGCTTGTGCCACATATTTGCGGACCATTCGTCCAGAAACACCCAGCTCGGCACCCACTTCATCATCGGTCATGTCGCAGACCACGGCCAGCGTGAAGGTGCGGGCGGCCTTGGGTGCCAGGGACTGAAGCATGGCACCGATTTCCTCTAGCGCCTGCAGCACGATCGCCTGGCGTTCTGCCGATGGGTAGGTGGCTTCAGGAGACGTTGCCAGGATCTCCCGCCAAGCCCGCTCGATCTCCTGCCTGCGCCACAGATTGATGCAAAGATTTTGCGCAGTGGTTTTCAGGTAGGCGCGGGCCTCGGCGGAATGGGTAAAACAGCGCTCTGTTCTGCCTGTGAGCAAGCGCACGAAGGTGTCGTGGGCCAGATCAGCAGCCTCTGCTGCGGATCCCAACCGTCTTCGAAGCCAACTCTGCAGCCAGTTGTTGTGGTCTAGATATAGTGCGGTTATGTCTGCGTGCAAAGGGCTAGAGACGGATGGCATGGCAAGAACCGATTGAATTGCTGGCGCGATCATACATCTCAAACGAGAATCATTCACACCAAATAGAGCTTCAACGGATAGACGAGTGCAAGCAGAAGGAAGGCAATGGGTCGATCACAGGCCCTCGCCAACGACCTCTAACCGGCATGCAAACCTGCGACCAAACTTCGTTCAGATTGCACAGTGTCGAGTGACCGCTTCCGCCGAGAGCAGACGCTGGCTAGTGATCTTGCGAGCGACCACAATGGGTCGTTCTGAGACGGTCGCCTATCGACCAGGAGCGCTCCTCGGCGTACATGAGAATAGGCCTATGAAATCGGAATTACCTTTACGCCCTAACAAAGTCTGCCCGGTGGTCATTCGAGGCCAAGAATCCATTGAAATACTTGCATTCGAGCATCCACTGGCGGGAACCCAACTTGTCAAAGGTACGATTGAGTTAGACGAAAACTCTAGGGATGCTGCACTGCGCGAGTTGCACGAAGAAAGTGGACTAATTGCGTCAGATGTCTTGGCTGATTTAGGTGTATGGGCATCCGGCTACGAGAACCAGATTTGGGCATTTCATCTCTGTGACATAAACGACCTGCCAGACTCTTGGGTCTATAGGACTGCTGATGACGGTGGACATATCTTCAAATTCTTTTGGCACCCACTGTCACAAAAGCCGAATGCCCAATGGCACTGGGTGTTTCAGGGTGCGTTGAAATACATTGCCAGCAAATTCCCTGCTGGGCACAGCTGACTGCTCTGGGTCGTTATGGAACGATCATCGACCAGCAAGAAGCAGTCTTCGAAAGTCTCTCTGGCTGAGCCTGATTCAGGCCGGTTGGAGGCATCAGTGGCATCGTTCAAGTGACGGTTACGCGACCGAGTCCTCCTCTGGAATATTTGGGTTCGCTATAGCTCTGAAAGATCTCCGCTGACCAGTCCGCAAAGGCGCGGATCTTGGCGCTTAGCTGCCGGTTGCTGGGATACACCAACCGGATCGTGTGCGCCGGGCGGGACCAGTCGGTCAATACTTCCTGAAGGGTGCCGTCGGCCAGATAGGGGGCAGCAGCGAAGCGGAAGGTCTGGCCGATCCCCAGGCCATGGACCAGCACATTCAAGTGAGCCGTGCTCTCGTTGACCGAGGTGGCTTCGTCGGCCTTGACCAGCACTCGTTCACTGTCCCTGTGAAATTCCAGCGCAAAAGCACGGCCGCTTATGGACGAGAAATAGCCTGCGAGCGAGTGCATCGGCGCTCCGCCTTCCGGCTGCCGGGCGACCAGGTCATCGGGATGTCGGGGCTGCCCGTGGGCGGCCAGATAGTCCTTGGACGCACAGGTCACCCACGCCAGATCGGCCAGGCGCCGAGCCACCAGGGTCGAATCCGGAAGGTCGCCGCCGCGGATCACGCAGTCCACACCATCGCTGATCAGATCGGCCGGGCGGTCGCTAACGCCCAGTTCAAGCTGCAGGTCCGGATATCGCTGCCGGAATTGCGGCAGTGCAGGAATCAGAATTCTGTTGGCCAGCACGGAGCCCACATCGACCCGTAAGCGGCCCCGCAGCTGGGCGCGTGCCCCGCTGGCCAATTGATCCATGTCTTCCAGATCGGCAATCAGCCTCTTGGCGCGCTCGAAGTAGGCCGAGCCGTCTGCCGTCACGCTGACTCGGCGCGTCGTACGTTGCAGCAACCGCGCGCCGAGATGCTGCTCCAGGTCCTGCACCAGCTTGGTCACGGTGGGCCGAGGAATGTTCATCGAGTCGGCAGCCCGCGAAAAGCCACCCGTTTCGGCGATCCGCACGAAAACCTTCAAAGCAAGCAACTGGTCCATGGACTTTATTATTCACCACCATGAATTGAGTTGGAAGATTTATCCAGTTTATTCATTCCGTTGAACTATTTAACCTTGAGGCTTCTTATCACTCACGGAGAAATCTCATGGTCCAGAAGCTTGCAGGCAAGATCGCTGTCGTTACCGGTGGCACAACAGGCATCGGCCTGGCCGCCGCCAAGGCCTTTGCCCAGGAAGGCGCCACCGTCTACATTACCGGCCGCCGCCAGGCTGAGCTCGACGTGGCCGTGGCTGCTATCGGCCCGCAGGCCCGTGGTGTGCAGGCGGATTCGACCAAGCTCGCCGACCTCGACCGGCTCTATGCTCTAGTGCAGGCTGAACAGGGCCGCCTCGACGTCCTGTATGCCAACGCCGGCGGCGGAGGCATGCTCCCGCTGGGCAGCATCACCGAGGCGCATTTCGACGAAACCTTCGACCGCAACGTCAAGGGCGTGGTTTTCACCGTGCAGAAGGCGCTGCCGCTGCTCGACAAGGCAACGGCCGGTGCATCGGTCATCCTTGCCGGGTCGACCACCAGCGTGCTCGGCACCGCCAACTTCAGCATCTATAGTGCGACCAAGGCGGCCGTGCGCAACTTGGCCCGCAGTTGGATCCTGGACCTCAAGGGCCGCGCCATCCGTGTCAACACACTGTCGCCCGGCCCCATCCACACCCCGGGCCTGCTGGAACTGGCCGGACCGGATGCCGCGCAGCAGCAGGGCCTGCTCGACTACCTCACCACCCAGGTGCCGCTGGGCCGCATGGGCCAGCCGGAAGACATCGCCAAGGCCGCCGTCTTCCTGGCCTCGGACGACTCGGCCTTTGTCAACGGCATCGAGTTGTTCGCCGATGGCGGCCAGGCCCAGGTCTGATCTCTGCCCTCGAAAGGGGCCTAGGATGAACCTGCCCCTGCCCACTGTCCCCCGAACTGCTGCGCGCCGACTTCGACAGCATCCGCATGCTGTTCATCTCCACGTACAACTGAGCCGCCGAAGATGCGAACAAAAGCTTGGTCCAGCCACTTAAAACCAGTCCAAGCTTTTATCCGTATGGCTTTTTGCCTGTTATCGACATTTTTTGCCGTAACAGGCTGCTCTTTTCAGTGGGAGCGTCAACCAGCACTTGCCTTTGCGACTCATGTTCAAGCGCTCTTCCGAAGAATCAATGCTTTGGGATATGGCTTTTCTCTTGTCCATGCAGGCGCCAGGTCAAAGCATCAAGCTTGACCTCGCAGGGGCTTCAGACCAGAGGCAGACATCTGGCTTTGATCGTCGGACGACTGCGAATGCCGTCCCCGGCAGATGGAAGTCTTCTTGCAGAGTCACTCAACTTTGAAGCAGGTAGCCAGACTCACGACCTTGTCTGCCGTTGTGATGCACAACCCCCAGCTTGCTCAACTGGGCCACCACCTGCATGACGGTTCCCACACTGACTGGGGTTCCCCGAAGGTATAGCTGACGATAGATCTCGTCTCTGCTGAGAGCATGTGGAGCAGAGCTCAGCAGGACCTGCAGCACGCCAATTCTGGCGACGGTTGGACGCAGCCCTGCAGCCCTCAACCGTTGCATCACGCTTACATTCCTCAACCCTCTGGCCCTTCCGGGGTTCGTCTCCAGCCGCCTCCCAGGGCCCGGTATAGAGCGATGCTCGCCTGCAGACGCTCCTGACGGATCTGAACGGCCAGATCCCGGCTCTGATAGGCCACACGCTGCACATCCAGCAAGGTCTGCAGATTGTCCGCTCCGGCCTTGTATCGGCTTTCGGCCAACGATAGAGCCCTCTGTGCCTGGGCCAATTCCACGGCCTGGGCCAGCGCCTGCTTCTCGACACCATCGACCGCATTCAAGGCGGTTTGAACGTCGCCAAAAGCCTGCAGTATGGCTTGGCGATAGGCAATCACCAGCTCCTGCTTCTGCGCTGCAGCCAGGTCCCGGCTCGAGGCAAGTCGCCCGGCATCAAAAATCGGCGTCAGAATTCCTGCGGCCAGCGAGGACAGGGGGTTCTCCAGCATCCTGCCCAGTGTTCCGCTCTCGGAGCTCAGGCCTGCGCTCAGCGTCACGCGGGGCAGCATGGCGGCCCTGGCGGCGCCAAGATTGGCATCAGCAGCAAGCAGCAATGCCTCCGCCTTCGCCATGTCCGGTCTGCGTGTGATCAGATCCGCAGGCGTGCCCAAGCCAATGCCCGGCACCTTCAGATTCGAAAGACTGGTCTCGCTCACCAGATCCATGGACCATTGCCCCGACAGCAGGGCCAGCAGCGCATGCGCGTCAGCCGTCTGTTTGCGCAGCGAAGCCAGGGCACGCTGCTGCGCGGCGACCTGGCCGCGCTGCTGGGCCAGCTCCACGGAGCTTGCCGCCCCGTAGCGGGCCCTGGACTCCACCAGCTTGAGCAACCGCTCGGAAATCTCGAGGTTGAGCCGGGCAATCTCAGCGCGCTCACGCAAGCCCACACACTGCAGCCAGGCCCGGGCTACCGAGGCCGTGACCGTCAGACGCACTGTCTCGCGGTCGAAGACGCTGGCCTGTCTGCCCGACTCGGCCGCATCCCTCAAGGCGCGCTGACGCCCCCAAAAATCCAGCTCGTAACTGCTCGACAGGCCGACCCGCCAGGTGCTGGCGCTTCTTTCCTTATGACTGTCCAGCGCAGCCGATCTCGTAGCCCCGAAATCCGCATTCACTTCCGGCAAGAGAGCCGCACCGGCATAGGCGGCTCTGGCCTCGGCCTGCTGCACCCGCGCCACGGCGGCCGCCACATCCAGGCTCTGGCTTGCGGCCTGCTCGACCAAGGCGCTGAGCTCCGGGCTGCCAAAGCTCTGCCACCAGCTGGTGCTGATTTCCTCGCTGCCCGCGCCCCTCTCCAGAGCCCAGGACTGCGGAATATCCAGAGCCATGGTTCTGGCCTCTTCAGGCGATTGCGTTGTCGCACATCCAGCCAAGGCAAGCGACGCCAGGACTGCATTCCATTTGTACATGCCTACTCTCCCGCCAATGCTCGCACGGGCTCCAGGCGCGCTGCCGTTCTGGCCGGCATGAAGCCAAACACCAGACCCGTAAGCACCGCACAGGCAAATGCCCCCAGCATGGCTTTCACCGAAAACACCACGGCTACCCCCGAAACAATCAGCGCCAGTCCTATGCCCAGCCCCGCAAGCAGGCCTACGGCGCCACCCACAATGGTCACCATGCTGGCTTCCGTCAGAAACTGGCGCAGGATGTCACGCTGCCTGGCCCCCACCGCCATGCGGATGCCGATCTCCCTGGTACGTTCGCGCACCGTCATCAGCATCACGTTCATGACCCCTATGCCTCCGACCACCAGAGACACTGCGGCAATCAGCCCCAGCATCACGGCCATGCTCTGGCGTGTTGCGGCTTCTGCCTGAATGCGGGCCGCCGCATTGCCGATACCGAAGTCCTCCCGCCCGCCGTGCCGCGCCAGCAAAAGACTGCGGATGGACTGCTCGGCCTCATGGACCTGCTCCGAGGAGCTGGCCTCCACGACCACGTAATCGGGCTGGGTCTGCGCCTGATAGACCCTGGCGCGTCCCGACTGATAGGGAATGAAGACCATGTCGTCATAGTCCTGGGCGCCAGAGTCAGCCCCGCGCTCGCTCATGACGCCTATGACTTCGAATGCCGAGTTGCCGATGATCAGCTGCAGGCCCAGGGGGTTGGCGACCTCGGGAAAGAAATGCCGGTGTGCCTTGTGCCCTATCACCACCAGCGGAGCCAGATCGCGGTCTTCCACATCGGTGAAGTAGCGACCCTGGGCAACCCTCCAGTGGTGGACCAGCGGCATCTCCTGGCTGGCCGCAAACACATAGACCTGCTTGTCTGCCTTGCCATAGCGCACCGTGACGGGGTCTCCGATGACGGGCATCACCCTGCGTACCGAGGACAGCTCCCGCATGGCCGCCAGATCGTCTTCGGTGATCTGGCCTGCAGGTCCTCCGCTGGCCGGCGGCTTGCTGCCCATATAGAGAATGGCCGTTCCCATGGTGCCCATCTGCTCGACCACCTTGCGCCGAGCACCTTCACCGATGGCCAGCATGACGATCACCGAGGCCACACCGATCACGATGCCCAGCAAGGTCAGGCTGGTACGCACCCGGTTCATGCGCATTCCGCGCAAGGCACTGCGCGCAGCTTCGGAGATTTCAGCGATCCAGGAAATTGCCGACGTTGCACTGGTGCGCTGCGGAGTCAGCGGCGGCACATCTCCATGGGTCTGATGACCATGAGGAGCGCTGTCATTGACGATGCGTCCATCGCTGATCTCAATCACACGCCTCGCCTGTGCGGCGACTTCGCGATCATGCGTGATCACGATGATGGTGTGTCCCGCATCGGCCAGCTCGCGCAGCAAGGCCATCACCTCGGCGCCGCTATGCGAGTCAAGCGCCCCGGTAGGCTCGTCGGCCAGGATGATGTGGCCACCGTTCATCAATGCCCGGGCAATGGACACGCGCTGCTGCTGACCGCCCGAGAGCTGGTTGGGCCGATTGCCCAGGCGCGATCCCAACCCCAGGCGCTCGAGCAGCAACTGAGCCCTGTGCATCCGCTGCTCCTTGGGCAAACCTGCGTATATCGCAGGCATCTGCACATTCTCCGAAGCGCTCTCGCTGGGAATCAGGTGGTAGCCCTGAAACACGAAACCGAAGGCTTCACGACGCAACCAGGCCAGGGCATCCGAGTCCAGCAAGGACACGTCCTGACCTTGAAACCGATAGCAACCGTCGCTCGGCTTATCAAGGCAGCCCAGGATATTCATCAAGGTGGACTTGCCCGAGCCCGAGCTGCCCACCACGGCCACATACTCGCCCGCGCGAATATCCAGATCGATGCCATGCAATACGGTCACCGACGGCTGGTCGCCCACACCGCCATAGTGCTTGCGAATGCTACGCAGCGAAATCAGCGCGGCCTGCTCCATCGCATTCACCATTGCAACCACCGCAGGCCGCCGGGAATCAGGGTTTCGCCGACGATGACGCGCTCGCCCTCGGTCACTCCATCGAGCACCTGCACCTGGTGGCGGCTTCTGACGCCCAGCTTCACGCTGCGCAGCTCAGGCTGGCGTTGGGCCGTCAGCACCCGGACGCTTTGTGACTGCGGCTCCTTCTCCGACTGAAGCGCTGTCAATGGAACCGTCAAGGCCTGCGGCGCACTTCCGGTCACAAAGACCACCTGTGCCGTCATCTGCGGCAACAGTTCAGCATCCTTGTTGTCCACGTCAAACAATGCCGTATAGGTCACGGCCTTGGTGGCTGCAGCAGGTGTCGCCGCACTGCCCGCTGCGGGCGCGACGCTGGCCGGCGGCGCAGGCAGCACCTGCCGCACCCGGCCATTCCAGCGCCGGGCTTGTTCCTGGCCGGCACTGCCCAGCGTCGTGAAATACACGGGCATATCGGCCCTCACGCGCCGCACGTCGGCTTCCGAAACATCGGTCCAGACCGTCATCGCCGTCAGATCGGCAATGCGCAAGATATTGGGCGTCTGATAGGTTGCATTCAGGGTCTGGCCTTCACGTGCATCGACAGACACCACCGTGCCCGACATGGGGGCATAGATGCGGGTGTAGCCCAGACGCGCCTCATCGGCCTTGAGGCTGGCCTGGGTTTGCTGCATCTGCGCTTTGAGATGATCGATGCGCGCCGCCGCACCTGCCACCTGGGCTTCGGCAATCTGCACGTCTTCCTGCCTGGTCGCCTCTTCGGATGCCAGCTGCTGCTGCCGCTTCAACTGCTGGCTGGCAAGCTTCAGCTGCGCCTGCTGCTCGGCGATCTGGGCACGCAAACTTGCCAGCGATGCCCGTCCAGCATCCACAGTGGCGCGCTGCACGCTGGGGTCTATCTCCACCAGCAATGCGCCCTTTTCGACCCTGGCTCCTGGACTGACCAGCAAACGGGTGATCTGACCCGAGACCTGCGCCCCTACATCGACATAGGTTCTGGGCTGCAAGGTTCCGATGGCGGTGACCGTGGACTCCACATCCTCACGCTGCACCACAACACTTTGGTACTCGACCCTGGGCCGACTTCCCCACCACAGGGCAGTGCCTGCAGCACAGACCAGCAGCAGCCCGAGGCCGCCCCAGCGTTTGACTTGTCCCACCTTCATCAAGCTTGCACTCTCCAGAAAACAATTTGCAATCGCTGCCGAAACCCGTGACCAGGAAACGAGTCGCTGCGACTGAAGATAAGAAGCCGCTCGGGCTTCAAGAATTTGGTCACCAAAAGCAGCTGGCCACGACCACCAGCACCGCCACGGTGGCAGCCAACACCAGGTAGCGAGCCGACCCCCACAAGCCCACGACCGTCGCGAGTGCCCCCAGACTCCAGAACCCCAGCACGAGCACGCTGCCAACCGTTGCGCTCCAGCCGCGCATGGCCGGCAGACAGACGGCCAGCAAAAGCATTGCTCCCAGCACACGCAGCGCCGTGCGATGCGCTACCGGCACCTCGTCCAGCGGACTCAGTTGTGCGTAATGGCGATCCATGGCAAAAGCCAGAGCCGTCATGCCTCCTATCGAAAGAGCAAGCGCCTGCAATGATGACTGCCACAGGGTCATGACAGACTCTCTTTCCGCTCTGCACCGGGATCCACGGCAACCGCCAGGTTCTGAGACGTCTCGGCAGGCTTCTGCTTTCGCACAGCTTTGAGGTTTTCAGCCCTGCGCATCCAGGCCCATGAAGCAGCCGCAGCCACCCCGACAGCCAGAGAAAAAAGCTCCACCCCTGCGCTTTCCCAGTCACCTTCCTGAAGATAGGCAGCCAGGTGATCACCGGTCGTCACGAAGCTCAGCACCGGCAACAAAAGACAAAGCAGCGCCAGCGCCGCCATCTGATCACGCCAGGCCATGGACGGCGACCTCAGCAGCGCGTGCATGAGCGCCAGCATCCAAAGCGCAAAGAACACCACCAGCTCCCATCTGGAGCGCAGCGGCATCTCGACGGGCAGCAAACGGTTGGCCCACAAAAAACCCACGCAGGCGATACCCAGCCCCGCAATCGCGGCCACATTCGCGGCTTCGATCATCCGGTAGACCGTGGAGGTGCTGGCGCCAAACTCTCCCTGGTGTTTGGCGCGCCGCTTGACCATGAAGAGGATCGCGCCCGTGGCCATCATGGCGCTGCCAGCCAGGCCACAGATAAAGTACACCCACTTCAGCGGCAGCCCGCCATATGTCGCCATATGCAGCCCGCCGATCACCGATTGCGTGAGCGCGGCCGCACCGCCATCCACACCACCCGGCAGGCGCAGCTGCTGCAGCTCGGCGGTGGCAGCCGAGAACATGGCCATGCCGCTGGTGGGACTGAGACGCTTGCTCAGATCATCCGCATCATTCCAGCCATAGACGCCAATACGCGCTGCAGCATCTCCGGGGTAGTCGATCACCACAGCCCGCACGGGCTGTCCGATCAAGGCCTGCCCGCGCAGCACGAAAGACTCCAGACCCGGCACCTGCATGGCTTGCCCCGAGCGCTGGGGCTTGCCTGGTTCATTCAGCGCCACCTGAAAAGACTTGAGGGCTTCGGCACTGCTGCCGAAGTAGGCCGCAATACCGGCAGGCATGAAGGTCGAGCACGATATGGCGATACCTGTGTAGGCGATCATGAACTGGAAAGGCAAAGTCAGCACCGCCACGGCGTTGTGCATGTCCAGCCAGCTTCTCTGTCCTTTGCGGGCGCGGAAGGTGAAGAAGTCCTTGAAGATTCGTCTATGGGTAATCACTCCGCTGACCAGCGCCACCAGCATGGCAAGCGCGGCAATGCCCACAATCCAGAGTCCGAGCTGTCCTGCATGCAACTGATAGTGGAAGTCCACAAAATGATGACCTCCCAATGTCTGGCGCACCTTGGGAGCTTCAGAGGCGTCCATGGCACTGCCAGACTTCGGATCCAGCTGGGCCGCCGCATACTGCCCCTCGCGATCGAACCAGTAGACGCGCAAATCCCCGCCCCCTTTGGAGTCTGCAGGCCAGAGCTCCCACATGTCTGCACCAGGGTGTTGCCGCTCCATGTATGCCATGCCCCATTGCAGACGCTGACTCAGGGAAGCCTGTGCTTGCAGCACAGTGCCTGCCTGCCCGGCCTCGGCTCGCTCATGGGCATGATGCTCAGGGGTCATCCAATGGGTGATGGGCTCCTCGAAGACGGCCAGCGTACCCGTCAGGAAAACGGCATACAGCAGCCAGGAGAACCATAGGCCACACCAAGTATGCAACCATGCCTGGGCCTGACGGAAGCTGCCTTTGCCTGCACCCGATTGCTTCTTTGCCGGCTGCATCAGCGTGCCTTCAGGAAGATCAAGGCTGCAGTGGCTGCAAGCATGGCGAGAATCAGAACGAGCAGCACGCCCCAGATCCGACGCGGCGATACAGGGCTGAAGGCCCCGATCACCACCGCCACATACCAAAGCCAGCTGGACTGCATGCCGCCCACCATGGTTTCGACACGGGATTGGCTCATGGCGCCGCACAAGACCACCCAGGCGCTGGAGACGGCATAGCCTCCCAGCACCGCAGCCGTCAAACGCGCCCCCAGATCCCAACCGGCGTGCAAATCATCGGATTGCGACATTGCCACGCCTCGTCAGAAACGGCCCTTGAGCGATACGGTGACCGTACGCTTTTCGCCGTAGAAGTTGCCGTAGCCCGCATAACCAACCGTGCTGTAGTAGGTCTTGTCAAACAGGTTGCCGACATTCACGGCCACGCTCCAGTCCTTGTTGAACGCATAGGCAGCACGTGCAGACCAGACTGCGTAGCCCGGGGAAGTGAAGTTGTAAGGCGTCCAGGCTCCGTCATAACGGCCCGTAGCCGGGTTGTAAGCGCTGATGCCCGAGGCCCGGTAATTCGAGCTCTGCGCCACCACACCGCCGCCCACGCTCCAGCCGCGCAAATCGCCGCTCAAGCGATAGTCCGCCCAGGCCTTGAACAGATGGCGCGGCGTGACCGTGCTGAACTGGGCGCTGTCCTTGCGTCTGTCTTCGTTGCTGTTGTAGGTGTAGCCCACCGCCAGCTGGAGATTGGGAGTGATTCGCCCCGTCATCTCCAGATCGATGCCCTGGCTCAGCTTGAAGCCGTCGCGGAAGTAGCAGCAACCGCCGCGCCAATCGGTCTGGGGGTAAGCAGGGTCGTAAACGGCTTCGCCTTTCTTGTCGGTACGAAACAATGCCGCACTGGCGATCAGATTGGGGGTCAGCTCGCTTTTGACGCCCAGCTCGTAGGTACGGCCACGCACCGGATCCAGCGGTGTTCCAGGCAGCGGTGCAGAGAACTTTCCGGCCTGGGACTGATAGATCTCGGCGGTGCTGAAATACAGGTTGGTGGACTTGGTCAGCTCATGCATCAGCCCCATATAGGGCACAAAGACATTCGACTCCCGGCTATTGGCCGTGAGCGCGCCATTCATGTCGTGCTGGGTATTGCGATCCTGCAGCACATAGCGTCCGCCGAGCACCACGGACCAACGCTCCACGGGACGCAGGCGAATAGAGCCATAGAGGCCGCTCTTTTGCGTTTTTGTCTGCGAGCCGCTGGTCCAGTCACCGAGCGGATAGCCCGGGTCTTCCGGTGGGATCCGGTTGAAGACGTCGGCCGGCCCCACTCTCGGCCACAGGCTCCGGTAGGTGTTGCTGTTTCGGTGCTGATCGAAACCAAGGATCACATCGTGCCGTTGACCGAAGGCATCGAAGCCACCCTGCAAATTGATGTCGAAGCTGGTTTCACGCTCGCGCGACTTGGCTTGATGAATCCACCAGTCAGCCCCCTGCAGCGTGACGGGATCTGGCGAACTTTCAATCTCCGCGCCGTTCACGCCTTCGTTGAAGCGGGTGTGCCTTAGCTGGGTCTTGAGAAGCCAGTCGTTGCCGAGCTGCTGCTCCAGCTTGGCAAAGACCGTGGTGTTTTCGCGATTGATCCAGTTCCAGGGCGCGCCAAAGTTGGTATTGCGCGCAAAGCCGATATCGCTGCCGTCCGCGTAGCGCGGCAGGCTGGCATTGAAGCCCGTATTTCTATCTTTCTGATAGCTGGCACCCAGTGTGGCGACTGTGCTGGGCGTCAGGTCCATCTCCAGCGCCCCATACAGCATCTGCCGCTTGAGCTTGGAGGGCGTGGCCATTTCCTTGCGGTCATGGTTCACGGCCACGAAACGGCCGCGCAGAGTTCCGCTTTCGTTCAACGCACCCGTGGTGTCCAGCTCGGCGCGGTAGTTGCTCATGGTTCCGCCGGAAAGCAGAACCTGCGTCTGACGCTTGGCCTGGGGCCTTTTGTAGGTGAAGTTCAGAACCCCGCCCGCCTCGCCCGCGCCGAACAGACCGTCGGCCCCGCGCAGCACACTGACGCTGTCGAACTGCGCCATGTCCAGACTGCGGCTGCCTGAACGAGAGGAGCTGGCAGCACCGCCATCAAACCGGAAGTTGGTGATGTTCATGCCACGGGACAGATAGGTGGTGTCCAGCCAGGTCTCTTCGCGAGTGATCCCGGTGGTGTAGTTCATCACATCATCGAGCGTGCGCATGGCCTGATCGTCCATGCGCTGTCGGGTCACCACCGTCACCGATTGCGGAACCTCGCGCAGAGACTGCGCCGCCTTGCCGACTTCCACCGCGCCTGGCACATAGGAGTCACTCGACTCACCATAGACATTGGGAACGGCCTTCTCCTGCACGGTCACTTCCGCAAGTGTCGATCCAGCATCCTCCTGTGCATGACCGATACCGGGCAGCAGGCAAAGCACACTGACTGCCACAGCCGTGGCGTGAAGACGAAATGGCAAAGCCCCGGCTACGGGGCAAAACGAGCGTTCCAGCATGAGCGTAAAAAAACAAACCTGGGTGTTCTCTTCAGGCAGGGAATGCCGAAGAACCTATGACGCTGTGGCTGGAACGGAGAGACCGTATACGGGCTGGCAGCAAAGAACAGAACGAGAATCACTCTCAATTCCATTTGCGCGCAGATTGTAAAGCTCAGGTAAAAAAATTGCCACTGTTTTGTAAAACGATAGCACCTGTCTCTGCAGGCCGTATCGTTGCGCATCTGCCAGCCTGTTGCCTGGCTCATGTCCGGGCTAGTGCTATCCACACCAGGCATCAAGCTGGCTTCGGTGCATTAACAAGGCTGTCTGGCGCTGCGTGGCGTGGCGACTCACTCAGCAGCTTCCGATTGGAAAGTGGGCTTTTGCGAAGCGCCCGGCGCTTGGAAGATACCTGGCATGAGCGTCACTCAATGGCGGTAGCAGGCCCTCTTCCAAAGATGGCAGTGCTCATCGAGCACAAAGAAAAAGCCCCGGCTGCATGAACAACCGGGGCTTTTGTATCTTGGCAGGGGAAGAAGGATTCGAACCTTCGCATGCTGGAATCAAAATCCAGTGCCTTAACCAGCTTGGCGACTCCCCTAAAGAGATAGCGATTATAGCCCGGTTTTCCCCGGGTTTCAAAGAACACCCATTACCAAACAAAATCACGGTCAGCGAATCAATGCTTTGGTCCGAAGCATTCAACACTTGCCAATGCCTTTCGCTGCACCGAATCGACTTGTTTCTGGCCACCCACGTTTTCTGAGTCATGTGCCTGAGGCCCAGGCTTGCGGACCATGCGGCGGAGCAGTTCGTCCCCTTCTTGCCGCCTCTTCCATTGGCCCCACAGGGTAGCTTCAGCGGCGACAGTGGCGCTGCCCATCAGGTCGGGGATGCCTTGCTCGGCAAACATTGATGCATCGGACATAGCCACAAAGGCCCCAGATCGGCCGTGCAGTAGCAAAGGTGCAGCCCCCCTCACAGCGAGAGAGGGGTGCCGCACAAAGGCAAGCGACCTAAGGGAAGCGACCTCAGCCGCTCAGGGGAACAACGACTATGGGTTGCGCTGCAGATAGTCCACGGCCAGCGCGGCCAGCGAACGTGCACCGGTGGGCAGTTGCTTCTCGTCGATGTCGAACAGCGGCGAGTGGTTAGGCGCTGCCTTGGTGAAGTCCTGGCCTGCCGGCGGTGCACCCAGGAAGTAGAAGAATCCCGGCACTACTTTCTGGAACTCCGAAAAGTCCTCGGAACCGCTGACCTTTGGAATCACCATGGCCTTGCCGCCCAGGGCCAGCTTGAGCGCGGGCAGCGAGGCCTCGGTCAGTGCAGCCGGATTGGTAGTGACCGGATAGGCCACGGGGCCGAAGCGCACCTTGGCCTTGGCGCCGCTGGAGGCCGCGATCTGCTCGGCCGTGGCCGTGATTCGCTTGTGGGCTTCCTGACGCATGTCTTCGTCAAAGGTGCGCAGCGTGCCCTGCATCTCGACATTGTCGGGAATGATGTTGTAGCGCGTGCCGCCCTGGATGGAACCAATGGTCAGCACGGCCGGCTCCAGGCTGATGTTGAGCTGGCGGCTGACCACTGTCTGCAGGCCCAGCACCACCTGGCTGGCCGCGACGATGGGATCGACCGCACTCCACGGCGACGAGCCATGGCCGCCCCGGCCCTCGACCTGAATGTTCAGGCTGTCCGAGCCCGCCATCAGCGGCCCGCTGCGGTAGCCCACCATGCCCGAGGGAAGATTGGCCGTGATGTGCAGGCCGTAGATGGCCTGCACATCCTTGAGCACGCCGGCCTCCACCATGGCCTTGGCACCGAAACTGGGTACATGGCCATGGGCATCGGCTTCCACTGGAGCGCCTTCCTCGGCCGGCTGGAAGATGAACTTCACCGTGCCCGGCAGCCTGGTGCGCATGCCTGCCAGCGCCTCGGCCGCGCCCATGAGCATGGCCACGTGGGCATCGTGCCCGCAGGCATGCATGACCGAGACCTGCTTGCCCATGTACTGTGACTTGGCCTTGGAGGCAAAGGGCAGGCCCGTCTTCTCGGCCACGGGCAGTGCATCCATATCGGCGCGCAGGGCCACTGTCTTGCCCGGCTGGCCGCCGCGCAGCACCCCCACCACGCCCGTGCCGCCCACGCCGGTCTGCACCTCCATGCCCAGGCGGCGCAGGTGATCGGCCACCAGCTTGGCCGTGCGTTCCTCCTGGCCCGACAGTTCGGGATGCTGGTGAATGTCGCGACGCCACTCCACCATCTTGGGAGCCAGCGGCTCAATGGCAGCATCCAGCGCCGCCAGAGCCTGGGCATCCAGCCCCTGCGCGCTGGCTGCCAGCGGCAGGCCGCAGGCCAGCAAGCCGGCCAGCGCAATGCGGCGCAGGCCTGTGCTGGGTGGTGTGGAAAGCTTTGTCTCGGACCGTTTGTGAAGCATCTTCGTGACCCTGAAAAATGGCACAAGCAGTCATGCTAAAAGTGAAGCGCCTGTGACAGACACGGCGAAATCGCCATTCGAGGAGTCAGAAACGCCATGCCCCGAACCTTCGTCATCGAGCTGCCCTGCCTGGAGCACAGCGCCACAGGCCACGCCGCGCATCTCGTGGAGATGCTGCGCAGCGCCAACCTCGTTGCCAGCCTGCGCCTTGGCCGGCGCGCACCGCGCTTTGGCTGGCGCTGGGTCGATGGCCGGGGCCAGCCCCTGCCGGCCATGCCGCACACGGCCGAAGGCGCACTGGCCGAAGGTCCGGTACAAGCCGTCTTCGCAAGCGCGCTGCACTGCCCGGACATTCCATCCATCCGCGACATCGTCGCCGCGCATCCGGACCTCACGCAGCGCATCGCCACAGCCTTCGACCAGGGCCTGACCGTGTGTACGCTGGGCAGCGGCGCCTGGTTCGCGGCCGCCAGCGGGCGCGGCGAGGGCCGCCGTGTGGCCCTTCCCTGGTATTTCATGGGCGGATTCGGACTGGACTTTGCCAGCATAGAACTTGCCGAGGGCCAACCCTTTGTGGACGACAGGCCCTGGCTCAGTGCCTCCCACCCAGAAGCCCTGGTGCCCCTGGCTCTGGCGCTCACGCGACATGCCTTCGGCGACGAGCTGGCCGAGGCGCTGGCCGCCGTTGTGCAGCCCGATCCCCAGCGCGAACGCGCCACGCGCGCCGCCATGCAAGATCGCCGCATTCCCGCCACGCGGACCAGCGTGCTAGCCCATGCCATAGCCTGGCTGGAGACGCGCGTGGAGCAGCCCTATGACCTGCGGGCGCTGGCGGACGCGGTATCGGCCAGCCCGCGCACCCTGCTGCGCCATTTCCAGCAGGAGTTGGGGCACAGCCCACTCGATCACCTGCACCGCCTGCGCTGCGCACGGGCTCGTGTGCTGCTGGAGATCACGCTGGAGAGCGTGCCCTCCGTGGCGCTGGCCTGCGGATACGAGGATGCCTCGGCGTTCCGGCGGGTGTTCGCCCGGTATGTGGGAATGACGCCCGCGGCCTATCGGGAAAGGCATGCATTGAGGGCGCCGAGGAGGCGGTGGCGCGTGGCCGCCAGCGAGATTGCGCGGCCTTGAGTGCACCTGCAAGCTGGAGGAGATCTCATCTGATTGTCGCGGGCTTGTTCGGCAGGGGTTGCCACGATGCAGCCATCTCTACTTCGCACCATAGGCCCATGAGGAGATCCCTCTGCATTCACCTCACCCGCAAGCCGCGCCATTTCTCTTGAGGCCTGTGTCGCTCCCTGCCGGGGACAGACCAGGCCAGCAAGCCTAGTCCAACGTCACCTTGGCCTCACGGATCACTTTCCCCCATTTGGCGGTTTCCGCAGCAATGAAGCGATCGCATTCCTCGGGCGTCGATCCTTCGGCAAACGTGCCCATGGTCTGCTGCATGCGCTGCGTGATTTCAGGGCTGCGAATGATGCGAGCGACTTCGGCGGACATGCGCTGCACAATCTCCTTGGGCACTCCTGCCGGGGCAATCATTGCAGCCCAGGTACTGCCCATCAGCTCGGGAATGCCTTGCTCGGCAAACGTCGGTACATCGGGCAGCACCGCCAGCCGCTTGTCGCTGGCCACGCCGATGAGGCGGATGCGACCGGCCTTGGCAGGCTGGATCAGATTGGGCGGGGGATCGAGGAACAAGGGAATCTGGCCGCCCATGAGATCAGTCAGTGCCGGTGCGGCTCCCTTGTAAGGCACATGGGTCATGTCCGTCTTGGTCAGCAGCTTCAACAGCTCGGTCGTCAGATGCGCGCTGGAGCCGCTTCCCGAAGAGCCAAAGCTGACTTTGCCCGGATGCGCCTTGGCATAGGCAATCAGCTCCTGCGTGGTCTTGAACGGTGCATTGGTGGACACCGCTGCAACCAGCGGCGAGATCCCCATCAGAGATACGCCGACCAGATCCTTGCCGGGGTTGTAGGGCAGCTTGGGATACAGCGTGGTATTGGCCGCATAAGCGGCAATCACCACTCCGAACGTGTAGCCATCGGGCGCAGACTTTGCCACCTGATCCACACCGATGAGACTGTTCGCGCCCGGCTTGTTATCGATGACGATGGGCTGGCCCAGCGCTTTCTGCAAACCCACCTGCAGCAGGCGTGCCATCTGGTCGGTGAAGCCGCCCGCGGTGTAGGGAACCACGATGCGTATGGGCTTGGAGGGCCAGGGGCTCTGGGCCCAGACCGAGGGAGCCAGCATGGCGGCGCCGGCTGCGGCGCTCGATTGCAGAAAGCTGCGGCGAGATGTCGAAGGCATGAATGTCTCTTGGTTTTTTTCGGAAAAAGGTGCCGCGCGTCAGCGCGGCAGTGAAGGGCAAGGATGACTCAGTACCCGCGGGCCACATCCACCAGATTGAGCAAAGGCTCGCCCGCGCGCAGGCGGCGCAGGTTCTCCAGGCACTGACGGGCCACGGTATCGGCCGAGGCCTGGGCCGCGATATGCGGAGTGACAAAGGCCTTGGCGTGCCCCCATACCTTGTTGCCGGGCTGGGGCGGCTCCTCGCGCAGCACGTCCAGCGCGGCGCCGGCCAGATGGCCTTCGTCGAGCAGGGCCAGCAGTTCATCCTCGACCACCTGCTCGCCGCGCCCCACGTTGATGAAGTAGGCGCCGCGCGGCAACAAGGACAGCGTGCGGCGGTTCAGCAGATCGCGCGTCTCGGGCGTGAGCGGCAAGGCGCAGACCAGAATGTCGCTGGCGGACAGCAGTTGCTGCAGACCCTGGGCACCGCTGTGCGTGGTCAGGCCGGCAATGTTCTTGGCGCTGCGGCTCCAGCCAGCAACAGGATAGCCCACGGCCTGCATGGCAGCAGCCACGAAGCGGCCGACCTCGCCCAGACCCAGAATACCCACGCGGCAGTCGGCGCTGGCGCGCACGGGGCGGCGCAGCCAGTCTCCCGCCTGCTGCTGGCGTGCGAACAGATCCAGCTCGCGCGTATGGCGCAGCGCGGTGCCGACCACATACTGGGCAATCTCCACATGCTGCTGCGGATCGACCGTACGCGCCACGGGCAGGCCAGCCGGCAGATCGGGTACGGCCAGCAGTTTGTCCACGCCCGCACTGGGCGCGCACAGCAGCTTGAGCTTCGGATAGGCCGACAGCACGCCGGGCTTGAGGCTCCAGGCCAGCATGGTTTCGACCGCGTCGGCCGGCGCCTCGTCGCGATGGGCCCAGACCTGTACGTCGGGCGCCAGCGCGCGCAGCGACTCGACAATGGGCGCGCCCATGCTGGGGTGGATGTTGACCAGAATTCCCATTGATTTCTCCATGAATCTGAGCTCTGTTCGCTGCCTGCGAAACGGCAACAGCCCAAGCGAGGGACACCAAGCAAGGGCCGCCCCGCAGCGAGGGTGTCGTCCCCCTCCCGCGAAGCGAGAGAGGGGGAAGGCGCGCAGCGACTCAGGGGGTGTTAGTCCTTATAACTTGGATCGATGCGGTCCAGGCGGCGCAGCAGGCCCGGCCAGGCCAGGCCCGCGCCCTTGCCCTTGGTAACCTGGCGCGACTGGTTGACCGCGTCGGCAATGATGGTCTGTGGAATGCGCGTCAGCTCGCCGCCACCCGACTGTGCCAAGATCTGGATGCGGCAGGCCGACTCCAGCGTGTACATGGCCAGCACGGCCTCGGCCACGCTGCGTCCACAGGTCAGCAGGCCGTGATTGCGCAGGATGAGGAAGTTGCTGGCACCCAGATCGTCCACCAGGCGCGGCTTCTCGTCATCGCGCAGGGCCACGCCCTCGTAGTCATGGTAGGCCAGGCGCACCAGCGGGAAGATGGACTGCTGCGAAATGGGCAGCAGTCCATCCTTTTGCGCCGACACGGCAACGCCGTACCGGGTATGCGTGTGCAGCACGCACTGCACCTCGGGCCGGCCGTCGTGGATGGCGCTGTGGATGACGAAGCCGGCGGGGTTGACGTCGTACTCGCTCTCCATCAGCGGCTGGCCTTCGTGATCGACCTTGACCAGACTGGATGCCGTGATCTCGTCGAACAGCATGCCGTAGGGGTTGATCAGGAACTGGCCGGGCTGGCCCGGCACGCGCGCCGAGATATGGGTGAAGATCAGGTCGTCCCAGCCGAAGTGTGCGACCAGCCGATAGGCGGCAGCCAGCTCGACGCGGGTCTGCCACTCTTCGGGCGTCACCCGGCGGCGGACTTCGGACATCGTGGTGTCATGACTCATGGGATAGGTCTCGTGATGGGCATCGTGGAATGGAAGACAGGCTCAGCGTCCCGCAGCGTACTGATCGCGCAGTTCGCGCTTGAGCACCTTGCCGATGGCACTGCGCGGCAGCTCGGCGATGAAGCGTAGGTCGGCCAGGCGCTGGGTCTTGCCGGCTTGCTGGTTGTACCAGCCCATGATCTCCTCGGGCCGGGCCGGCTGGCCCGTGCGCGACACCACATAGGCCACTGGCGTCTCGCCCCATTGATCGGAGGGAACGCCGACCACGGCCACATCGTCCACGGCCGGGTGGACCCGCAGCTGAGCCTCCAGGTCGCTGGGGTAGATGTTGAAGCCGCCGCTGATGATCATGTCCTTGCGTCTATCGAACAGGGTCAGGAAGCCGTCGGCGTCGAAGCGGCCCACATCGCCCGTACGGATGAAGCGCTTGCCCGTGGCATCGAACCATTCGGCCTCACGCGTCTTGGCGGGCTGGCCGTGGTAGCCGGTCATCATGCTGGCCGAATGGCCCACGACCTCGCCGTCTGCGCCGGGGCCCAGCTCGCGGCCCTCCTCGTCGATGAGGCGGATGTCATGGCCTTCGGCGGGCTGGCCCACGGTGTGCAGCTTGTCCGGGTGCATATGGGCTTCAAGTATGCAGGTGCCCCCGCCTTCGGTCATGCCGTAGAACTCGGTGAGACTGCCTGGCCAGCGCGCCACCACATCGGCCTTGAGCTCGGCGCGAAACGGTGCACTGGTGCAGAACTTGGCCTGAAAGCTCGACAGGTCATGCTCGCCGAACTGCGGCAGTGCCATGATGCGCTGGTACTGCACAGGCACCAGCATGGTGTGGGTGACGCGGTGCTGCTGGGCCAGTTGCAGATAGCGCGCCGCGTCGAACTTGGGCATGAGCACCACGCAGCCGCCGCTGCCCAGCGTGGGGAAGAACACCACCAGCGTGGTGTTGGAGTACAGCGGCGTGGCCACTAGCGTCGTACCCTCGGGGCCGTAGCCGTAGACTCCGCCCCGGTTGATATGGGTCCAGCGCATGCCGTGCGACTGCACGATGCCCTTGGGAGTCCCCGTGGTGCCAGAGGAATAGATGATGTTGAACGCAGCCTCGGGCTCCACACTCACGGCTGCGGGCTGCGCGCCTTCGGGTGCCAGCCAGTCCTCGAAGGCTCTGCCCGGCACCGCGCCGTCCAGCGAGATGCATTGCAGCCCGGTGTCTGCGGGCACCAGGTCCTGAGCCGCCTTGTCGAGGAACAGGTGACGCGCCTGGGCATCGCGCAGCATGGAAGCCAGGCTCTCGGCAGTGGAGGATGGCGCCAGCGGCGCGACCACCACGCCCGCGCGCAAGGCTCCGAGGAATAGCACGGCATAGCGCACGGAACTCAACGCGCAGATGGCAATGGCCTGGCCCGGCTGCACGCCGTCGCGCTGTAGCGCGGCGGCCACGCGGTCCATGAGGACGTCGAGCTGGGCATAGCTCAGGGCCTGCTGGTCGTCACGCAGCGCGGCATGGTCGGGCTGCTGGCGCGCATGGCTGCGGATCAGCTCGGCCAGCGTGGTGAAGGGGGCATCGGGAGAAGGCAGGCGGACAGTCATGAAGGCTCCGTTTCAGGAATGGCAAGCAGGCTGCGCCTGCGAGCCCCCGGCCCTGCAGGCGCTTGGGCAGACAGCGGCTTATTTGGCAGCCAGACCCAGTCGGTCTATCAGTATCTTGTCCTTGGCAAAGGCCTCCCTGGCCCATTGCGCATAGTCGGCGCCCGAGCGGTACCAAGCGTCCTGGTTGAGCTGCCTGAGCACCTCGACGTGGCGCGGATCGTCCATGGCCTTCTTGAAGGCATCGTGCAGCTTGCGCACCACCGCCGGATCCATGCCCTTGGGGCCGGCCAGGCCGTAGGGCGAGGTGGAGACCACGCCATAGCCCAGCTCCTTGGCCGTGGGCACGTCGGGCCAGCGCTGGGTGCGCTTTTCGCCAAAGGTCATGAGCAGGCGCATCTGGCCGCCATTCACATAGGTGTCCCAACCCGAGGCATCGCTTTGCGCGGCCACATGACCGCCCAGCAAGGCCTGCTGCAGGTCGGCGTTGCCCTTGAAAGGCACATGGTTGAGAGTGACCTTGGCGTTCTCGGCCAGCTCCTCCATCAGCAGATGCGGCGAGGAACCTATGCCCGTGGAGCCGTATTCGATCTTGCCAGGAGTCTTGCGTGCGGCGGCGATGTACTCGTTGAAACTCTTGTAGGGAGAGTCCGATCGCACCGTGAAACCGAAGGTATAGCCCGAGACACCGATGATGTAGGTGAAGTCCGTGACCGGGTTCCAGGCGGTCTTTTGCATATGCGCCATGCGCAGCATGGACATGGGGAACTGGGTGATGGTGTAGCCGTCGGGCTTGGCGGTGCGCGCCATGGCACCGGGACCCAGCGTGCCGCCAGCGCCGGGCTTGTTCTCGACGATGATGGGCTGGCCCAGCTGCTTGCCCGCAATATCGGCCAGCGTACGCATATGGCGGTCGGTGGGGCCACCGGCCGGGAACGGCACTATCAGCGTGACGGGCCGCGCAGGATAGTCGCCGGACTGTGCCCAGGCTGATGCGCCGGTGCCAGCGGCAGTCAAAAAGGCGGCTGTGGCGAGAACCAGGCTGCGGCGGTCAAGGGAAATCTGCATGTCTTGTCTCCTGAATCTCTGAACCAGGTGGGGCCGGGGCACATACCTTGTGTGCCGCTCTGGCCAGGGCCCGGACACCGTTGTCCGGGCCGTGCATTGCCATGGCAATGCTTAGATCGTCTTCACCAGCTCCGGCACTGCCTGGAACAGGTCGGCTTCCAGACCGTAATCAGCCACCGAGAAGATCGGTGCTTCGGGGTCCTTGTTGATCGCCACGATCACCTTGGAGTCCTTCATGCCCGCCAGATGCTGGATCGCGCCAGAAATACCGCAGGCAATGTACAGCTGCGGCGCCACGATCTTGCCGGTCTGGCCCACCTGCAGGTCGTTGGGGGCGTAGCCCGCATCGACAGCAGCGCGGCTGGCACCGATGGCGGCACCCAGCTTGTCGGCCAGCGGCGACATGACTTCCTGGAATTTCTCGGCCGAGCCCAGCGCGCGACCGCCGGAGACGATGATCTTGGCGGCCGTCAGCTCGGGACGCTCGCTCTTGGTCACTTCGCG
>NZ_JBKFBC010000013.1:0-34779 GCF_053345995.1 Comamonas sp. C24C
CTTTTTGAATGCGGGAATAGCTCAGTTGGTAGAGCGATACCTTGCCAAGGTATAGGTCGACGGTTCGAACCCGTTTTCCCGCTCCAGGTTTTTGTGATAGCGGCGCGATAGCAAAGCGGTTATGCCCCGGATTGCAAATCCGGTTAGACCAGTTCGACTCTGGTTCGCGCCTCCAAACTTGTGGCATAAGCCCTGCAGATGAAAGTTTGCGGGGCTTTTTGCTTTGTGTGCCCGGTATCTGAATACGCCGCAAATCCTGAAGCCGGGCACCGCATTTGCATCGCCCTATGCAACTCAGGCCTGCTGCAGGCCATGTCTTTGGTTATGAAAAAGCCCAGGGCAATGCCCTGGGCGAGTCGGAGAAGATGGGAGCGATGCCTGCGTTCAGGCGGGCTCGGCCAGCTTCACGCTCTGACGCAATGTCTTGGCGGCTTCCACCATATGCTGCAGCGCCGGAATCACTTCGGCCCACTGACGTGTCTTGAGGCCGCAGTCGGGGTTGACCCAGAGGCGTTCGGCGGGAATGCGTTCTGCTGCTTTCTGCATGAGCTGCACGATGTCTGCCTTGGTGGGGATATTCGGAGAGTGGATGTCATAGACCCCCGGGCCGATCTCATTGGGGTAGTCAAAGTGTTCGAAGGCCTCCAGCAATTCCATGTCCGAGCGCGAAGTCTCTATGGTGATCACGTCGGCATCCATGGCCGCAATCGACGCCATGATGTCGTTGAATTCCGAATAGCACATATGGGTGTGAATCTGGGTTTCATCGGCAACGCCATTGGCGCTGATGCGGAACGCTTCCACGGCCCAGTGCAGATATTCCTGCCATTGTGATTTGCGCAATGGCAGGCCCTCGCGCAATGCGGCCTCGTCGATCTGGATCACGCGCACGCCAGCTCTTTCCAGGTCCAGCACTTCTGCGCGAATCGCCAGAGCCAGCTGGTAGCAGGATTTGGAGCGGGGCTGGTCATCCCGCACGAATGACCAGTTCAGTATGGTGACCGGGCCTGTCAGCATTCCTTTCATGGGTTTGCGGGTCAAGGACTGGGCGTACTGGATCCATTCTGTCGTCATCGCCTTGGGACGGCTGATATCGCCGAACAGAATGGGCGGCTTGACGCAGCGTGAGCCATAGGACTGGACCCAGCCGAACTGGCTGAAGGCATAACCGTCGAGCTGTTCGCCGAAATATTCGACCATGTCGTTGCGCTCGGCCTCGCCATGCACGAGCACGTCCAGCCCCAGAGCCTCCTGCTCTTGCACGCAGCGTTCGATCTCGGCGCGCATGGTGCTTTGGTAGCGGGCGAAATCCAGGCGACCGGCCTTGAATTCGCTGCGTGCCTGGCGGATCTCTGTCGTCTGGGGGAAAGAGCCGATGGTGGTGGTCGGGAAGGCCGGCAGCTTGAGCAGGCGGGCTTGCTTGGGGGCGCGTGCTTCGTAGCTGCTGCGGCGCTGGCCCAGCCCGGCGTTTATCTGCTTGACCGCAGCTTGCACGGCAGGGTTGTGGACGCGGGGCGATGTGCGGCGTGCAGCCAAAGCGGCAGCGTTGTCTGCCAGTTCGGCCTTTACGCAATCTCGGCCATAGCGCAAAGCCTTGCCCAGCACGCGCAGCTCATCCAGTTTTTGCTGCGCGTAAGCCAGCCAGGACTTGATCTCGGCATCGAGCCTTTGTTCGCTGTTCAGATCCACGGGCACATGCAACAAGGAGCAGGATGGCGCAATCCAGAGGCGCTCACCTAGGCGCTCGGCCAGCGGCTCCACCCAGTCGAGCACGGCATTCAGATCGGTTTTCCAGATATTGCGGCCGCTGATCACCCCCAGGGACAACACCTTGTGTGCAGGCAGCAGACCCAGCAGTTGCTGCACATCATCCTGGCCATTGACGGCATCGATGTGCAGGCCGGCCACGGGCAGGTTTGCTGCCAGATACTTGTTCTCGGCCAACTGGCCGAAATAGGTCGCCAGCAGCAGCTTGACCCTGCAGCTCTTGAGGTGGTGGTAGGCAGTGTTGAACGCATGTTGCCAGTCGGCATCGAGTTCGGTGACCAGGATGGGTTCATCCATCTGCACCCATTCCACGCCCTGGGCCGCCAGCACATCCAGCAGCTGGGCATAGACTGGCAGCAGGCGTTGCAGCAGCTCCAGCTTGCCGACACCGTCCTTGGCCTTGCCCAGCGCCAGATAGGTGACGGGGCCGATGAGAACCGGTTTGGCCTGTATGCCTTGTGCCCTGGCTTCGGCCAGCTGTTCCAGCAGGCGCGATGCATCGAGCTTGAATTCGGTGGCCGAGCTGAACTCGGGCACGATGTAGTGGTAGTTGGTGTCAAACCACTTGGTCATCTCGCCCGCGGCGACGCCAGCGCAGCAGTGGATGTGGCCGGTACTGCGGGATTCGGTCGTGATTGCCGAACGGCCGCGGGCCACGCGAAAGTAGTTGTCCAGCGCATCGCCTTCGAAGCCTTGCACCCGTTCGGGCAGATTGCCCAGCGTAAAGCTCATGTCCAGTACCTGATCGTAGAAAGCGAAGTCGCCCACAGGTACCCAGTCCAGCTCTTGCTGGGCAGCCCAGTGGCGTTGGCGCAGCTCGGCGCCCAGCGCCTTGAGTGCATCGCGCGAGGTCTCGCCTCTCCAATAGGACTCCAGCGCGAACTTCAGTTCGCGCTTTGCGCCGATGCGAGGAAAGCCCAGGTTGTGAATAGTCGTCATGCAGAAATCCAGTCTTTTGATCTTTGGCCCATGGCCAGAGTGGCTCGGGTCAGCGGACTGGATGTTCTTTGAATCGATGCATGAAGTAAAATGGTTGTTTCTCATGTATCCATGAATTGTGTTCACAGATGATTGAGCGTATCCATCTCGCCATCGTGCAAGAGGTTGAAAAACAAGGCTCTTTGACTGCGGCAGCCGATGTGTTGTGCGTCACACAGTCCGCCCTGAGCCACAGCATGAGAAAGCTGGAAGCCCAGCTTGGCACCGATGTCTGGCTGCGTGAAGGGCGCAGCCTGCGCTTGACGCAGGCGGGTCAATACCTGCTGGCGGTGGCTAATCGCGTGCTGCCTCAGCTGGATCTGGCCGAGTCGCGTTTGCAGCAATTTGCCCAGGGAGAGCGCGGCAGCTTGCGCATCGGCATGGAATGCCATCCTTGCTACCAGTGGCTGCTGAAAATCGTCTCCCCCTATCTGGCCGCTTGGCCCGATGTGGATGTGGACGTGAAGCAGAAGTTCCAGTTTGGTGGCATCGGTGCGCTGTTCGGCTATGAGATCGACATGCTGGTCACGCCCGATCCGCTGTTCAAGCCGGGTCTGCACTTTGAGCCCGTCTTTGACTATGAGCAGGTGCTGGTGGTGGCTGCGGATCACGCCCTGGCCCAGGCCGGCCATGTCAAGCCCGGTGATCTGTCTCGCGAGGTGCTGATTACCTATCCCGTGGCCGTAGACCGGCTTGATATCTATACCCAGTTTTTGCTGCCCAAAGGCATTGCCCCCAGGCGCCATAAAACCATAGAGACCACCGACATCATGATGCAGATGGTCGCCAGCGGCCGGGGTGTCGCGGCCCTGCCGCGCTGGCTGGCTCTGGAATATGCCGAAAAGATGGCTGTCGTACCCGTGAAGCTGGGCAGCAAGGGGATCGCCAAGCAAATCTACCTCGGTGCGCGCGAGGCAGAGTTGCATACGGACTATCTACAGGCCTTTATTGCGCTGGCACGAGCACCTGGCCTGGCTCTGCCTGCTGAGGCACCCTCTCAGAAAGACTCTTGAAAAGATAGCTGCAATCGATTGCTGGATAAGCGATAGCGGCTGATTTACATGTTGATAGCCGTCATGCCCGGTGCCGATGCCCGATCGGCTTGCCGTCCGGCCTGCACGCCCCACAGCCACATGGCGCCGCCCGCCAGCAGTGTCAGCACAAACGATTGCTGTGCGCCCCAGTGGTCGATCAGCCAGCCGGCAGCGGCTGCACCCAGGGCCACGCCGCTGGCGAGGCCAGTCAGCAGCCAGGTCATGCCCTCGGTCAGGCGGTTGGCGTGTACCTGCTGCTCCACCAGGCTCATGGCCACGGTAATCGTCGGGCCAAAGGTAATGCCTGCCAGCAGCACGGCCAGCGTCAGTGCGGTCAGATTGCTGGCCAGCAGCAGGGGCAGGGCGGAGATTGCGACCGATGCCCCGACCCAGACGATCTGGCGGCTGAGTGGCATCTGCAGGCGTAGCGTGCCAAACAGCAAGCCCATGGCGCAGGAGCCCAGCGCATAGAAGGACAGCACCACACTGGCCATGCCAGGCTGGCCCTGTGCCGTGGCAAAGGCCACGCTGGCCACATCGATCACGCCCACGATGATGCCTTGCGCCAGCATGAACAGTGCCAGCGTGCGTACCACTGGCTGGCGCAGCATCGACGAGGACCTGTCTTTTTCCGATTCGGTATGTGGGCTGACAGGTGGTTCGGTGCGGCGCTGCACCACAAACAGGCCCACGCCGATGATGAGGAACAGCGCCGCAGCCAGCGGGCCGGCCTCGGGGAACAGCAGCATGCTGAGGCCCACCGACAGCGGCGGGCCGACGATAAAGGCCAGATCATCGAGCACGCCCTCCAGTGCAAACGCTGTCTGCAGCTGAGGCGTGCCGCTGTAGATTGCCGTCCAGCGGGCGCGAACCATCGCCGGCATGCTGGGCAGGCTGCCGACGGCAGCGGCCAGTACCAGCAGCAGCCAGTCCGGTCCCTGCCAGTGGGCACAGGCAAGCAGAGCCAGCATGGACAGCGCACTGCTGGCGGCCGCAAACGGCAGCACCCTGAACTGGCCGTAACGGTCAACCAGCGCCGAGATGCGCGGTGCCAGAACGGCAATCGAGAGCGCGAAACAGGCCGACACCATGCCTGCCAGCGTATAGGCGCCGCGCTGCTGCGACAGCATGGTGATCAGGCCAATCCCCGTCATGGACAGCGGCAGTCGCGCCAGCAGCCCGGCCAGCACAAAGCCCGTGCTGCCCGGCGCCGTAAACAGCTTGCGGTAAGCATTCAACATGGAAACCCTTGCATAGATTCATTTGCATACATTGTGTATGCGAGTGACATTCTAGGAGCTTGGGATGTAGCGCGTATGATTGGCATACGCTTTGTATGTGAATGTTGCCGGGAGTTCGCAGTGACCCAAGTCCGCCAGAGTCGTGCCAGCATGATCGAAGCCACGCGGGCCAAGCTGATCAGCGCGGCGCGCAGCGCTTTCGCCGAGCATGGCTATGCCCAGGCAGCCATGGACGAGCTGACCGCGCAGGCCGGTTTGACGCGCGGCGCGCTCTATCACCACTTTGGTGGCAAGCCCGGTCTGCTGGCTGCCGTGGTGGCGCAGATGGATGAAGAAATGGACCAGCGGCTGGAACTTGTGCTGCGAGGCCATGCCGATCCATGGGAAGGCTTTCTGGCCTATTGCCGCGCCTATCTCGCCATGGCGCAGGAGGCTGAGATTCGTCGCATCGTGCTGCAGGATGCGCGCTCTGTGCTCACCGGTACCGATCAGGGGCAGCAGCATCAGCAATGCATTGCTTTTATCGCGGGCTTTTTGCAGCAGCTTATCGACGAGGGCATCATCGTGAATGCCAGTGCAGCGGCGCTGGCAAGGTTGCTCAACGGCTGCCTGATCGAAGCGGCTTTCTGGATTGCCGAGGAGGGCGCCCCGCCCGAGCGCCTGAGCGAGGCCTTGCAGGCACTGGATCTGATGTTGCAGGGCTGGAAGGCGGCCTGAGTTGGTGCTCAAGCGGGTATCTTCGATGTCTGCAGGCTGACCGCCGAAGACGGGTTCGGGAAGACGCAGTGGCGGCGTTGCTGCATCTGTTGCATGCGGCGCAATCCTGATGGAAAAGTGGTCAGGCTTCGGTGATGCTTTGCGCATGACTCTTAACCAACCCTTGGAGCTGCACATGACAAGTGAACCAAAGATCAAAGGCCCGGCCTCCTACTTTCCGTCCATCGAGAAAACCTACGGCCAGCCGGTCACGCACTGGATCAAGATTCTCGAAGGCCTGCACGACAAGAAACATATGGAGCAGGTCGCGTATCTCAAGCTCGAGCATGGCATCGGCCATGGACATGCGAACGCGCTGGTCGCATACCATCGGGCGCAATCTGGCGCCCAGTGAGAGTGCATCTTGCCGAGTCGCGGGCGTCAGAAGTGATGTGCGGCCTGGTACTGCCCATCTTTCGCGAGCCCCACACCCCCAGCGATCCCATGAAATTCAAGAAAGTGCTCCGTGAAGCGTTGCGGCTCTGGCCATCGCAAATAGGGATTTCTGACGGACGCCTCATGGCCGGCGACGGAGGTCTGTTTCCCCAGCTGTCCGAACACTGGGAGATGGCAGAAGCCCATGCAAAAGCGTGGAGCGAGGCGCATCAGCTGATGGTCTGGGCGATCTTCTGCGCCTGGCACAAAGCTGCGGTCACACACTTCAAGGCGGGTCGGGGCTGGATTGCCAAATCGGATCTGGATATGCGGCATCTCCGCCAGAGGTACGAAGAAAGCCTGTTCGCGGATGGCAGCCGCTACCCACGGCAGATGCTGCGCGCCTATCGCCGTGAGCTGAAGTCCGGGCCAAGACCTGCTCCATAGGCTCAGCCTTCATGCGGATGAAAAAACAGCGTGCAACGCTTGACGCCTAGACGTTGCACGCTGTCTGCTCCTCGGGGCGTGCCTTGGAGTTACTGGTACTTCTGCTCCAGCCCATCCCAGAAGTCCTTGTTCACCAGCCGCTGGCGTTCAAGGAAAGGAGCGACGATGGCAGGGTCCTCATCAACCTTGTGGTCGTCGCGCAGCAGAGTCAGGCACTTTTGCATGCCGGCCACGGCCCCTTGCAGTGCTGCATTGGCATAGAGCACAAAGCCATAGCCCAGCTCGCCCAGTTCGTCGGCGTTGAAGATGGGGGTCTTGCCGCCGATGACCATATTCATGAGCTGTGGGGCTTGCAGACGCAGCGGCAGGGCGCGCACTTCTTCGGCCTGGGTGACGGCCTCGACAAACAGGATGTCGGCGCCGGCTTCCTGGAATTGCTGGGCGCGCTCGATGGCCGCTTCGAAGCCGTGGACGGCGGCGGCATCGGTACGGGCCATGATGAGCGTGCCGCTATCGCGGCGCGCATCGACGGCGGCTTTGATCTTGCCCAGCATTTCGCTGGTTTCGATCACGGCCTTGCCATTGAAGTGGCCGCAGCGTTTGGGGCTGACCTGGTCCTCGAGCTGAATGCAGTCGGCACCGGCACGCTCCAGCGTGCGCACAGCATGGTAGGTATTGACGGCGTTGCCAAAGCCGGTGTCGGCATCGACCAGCAGCGGCACTTCCACGGCGTCGCGAATGCGGGCCGTATGGTCGGCGATATCGCTGAGGCCCATAAAACCCTGGTCGGGCATGCCGAACCACATATTGGTCACGCCGGCACCGGTCACATAGATGGCTTCAAAGCCCAGATCGGCGATCAGCCGCGCCGACATGGCGTTGAAGGCTCCGGGAACAATGACGCCTCGGCGGGCATCGGCCAGGGCCTTGAGTTGTTGTTTCGGGTTCATGAGATTTCTTGTTGGTAAGGGCTTTGAGGCTTATCTGATGGGCGTATTCAGCTATCAGGCTTGATGCTGCATGCACTTCTGGCGGGCGCTGCCAGGCAGAGCTGCCTCGCAGCTCCCTAGAGGATTAGTCCAGCGAAATATTCGCGTTCTTGATCACCGGTCCCCACTTGGCGCGTTCGGCTTCAAGATATTTGCCATAGGCCTGAGGTGTGCCGCCCATGATCTGGCCGCCGCTGCTTTCGATCATCTGGCGCAGAGACTTGTCGTGCTTGAGCGCTTCGTTGACGGCCTGGTTGAGCTTGGCCACCACGGTATCGGGCGTGCCGGCCGGCGCAATCATGCCCAGCCAGTTGTACGACTCAAAGCCCTTGACCCCGGCTTCGTCCAGCGTGGGCACTTCGGGCAGCACGGCCAGGCGGGTCTTGCTGGAGACGGCCAGGGCATTGATCTTTTTGGCCTTGATGGAAGGCAGGGCCGAGTAGCCCATCTCGAACATCATGGCCAGATGGCCGCCCATGAGGTCGGTGGCTGCCAGCGAGCCGCCCTTGTAGGGCACATGGGTCAGCTGGGTCTGGGTCTGGTAGGCGAGCAACTCGCCCGACAGATGATGGGCCCCGCCCACGCCCGAGGAGCCATAGGTCAGATCGCCGGGCTTGGCCTTGGCATGGGCCAGCAGTTGCTGGACGCTCTTGAAGGGCTGGTTGGGAGCGGTGGTCAGAAACAGGGGAGCCTGCTCGATGAGGATGATGGGCTTGAACGCCGTCTTGGCGTCATAAGGCATCTTCTTCATCAGCATGGGGTTGGTAACCAGGGGGCCTGGTGAGCCGAAGCCGAAGGTGTGGCCGTCGTTGGCCTTGGCGATGGCATCCGTGCCCGTCACGCCACCGGCACCACCACGGTTGTCGATGATCACGGGCTGGCCCAGCACCTTGCCCAGCGAGTCGGCAATCAGGCGTGCGCGGGTATCGGCATAGCCGCCTGCCGCATAGGGCACGATGAGCTTGACGGTGCGGGTAGGCCAGGCTTCAGAGCCCTGGGCCAGAGCGGCAGAGGAGCCACCCAGCAAGGCGGTGGTGGCTGCAGCGCAGACCGTGGCGCGCAGCAAGGCGTTTCTACGGGAAATCATGAATCAGCTCTCAGTACTATTTTCAGGCTTCAGCGTATATTGGTCATACGCTGGATGCTATGTTTTTTGTGAATCTCACTTTTCCTGCATTTGAGCTGCCTTGACGATCTCGCCCAGGCGCTTGCGCTCTGCATCGGCAAACTTCACGAATTCCGCACGTGTGCCGCCGACCGGCTCGATGCCCAGTCCCTTGAGCTTCTCTGCGGTGGCAGGCTCCTTCATGGCCTTGTCCACGGCGGCTGCCAGCTTGTCCAGAATGGCGGGTGGCGTGCCCTTGGGGGCATGAATGCCGGCCCAGTGCGCGATCTGCAGATCGGCAAAGCCTTGCTCCACAGCAGTGGAGAGCTGGGGGTAGGCAGAGATGCGCTGGGTCCAGGTCGTGGCCAGAGGCTTGAACTTGCCCTCGTGAATGATGTGCGGCAGTGCGATGATGCTGGCTTCGGACGTGCCTTCGACCTGGCCGCCCAGCACGGCCGTGGTGCTCTCCGAACCGCTCTTGTAGGGCACGGGCTGCAGCTTTGCACCGTATTTCACATTCAGCATCTCGGCCACGAAGTGCGGCGTGCTGCCCGTGCCGGCGGTGGCAAAGTTGAAGCCTGCGCCCTTCTTCGAGGCTTCGACGAAGTCGCGCAGATTGTTATAGGGCGCGTTCTTGGGCACCACGATCACCGAAGGTGCCAGGCCGATCATCACCACGGGCTGCAGAGCATCATCCTTGAAAGGCATGGTCTTCTTGATCATGCTGTTGGAGATGACGCCTGCCGCGCTGACCAGCAGCGTGTAGCCATCGGGCTGGGCCTTGGCCACGATATCGGCACCCACGGTGCCACCTGCGCCGGGGCGGTTGTCGATCACCACGGGTTGGCCGAGGATCTTGGAAGCGCCTTCGGCCGCCGAACGGGCCATCAAGTCATTGGCGCCGCCTGCGGAAAACGGCACCACGAGGCGAATCGGGCGCGTGGGCCAGTCGGCGGCCTGGGCCAGGCCAGCTGCGCCCAGCACGGAAAGAGTCAAGGCCTGGACAACAAGATTGCGACGGTTCAAAAACATGGATATCTCCTGGATCCAAATCCCTATTGGTATGGGCTGTTATCGCAAGCACTGTGCCAGGCAGATCTAGGGTAAACCCTTTGTATGACAAGTATTTGAAATCATTGAAATTTCTGTAGTTTTGTGGAGTGTCCACCTGCGGTTGTACATAGCTTCTGTTTCGATAATGAAATAATCGTTTTCATGAATGAAACAGATGCGATATCGAACTATGGCGTCAAACGTATGCCGACGGCTGGCCAGCCGCATTTGCCTCACATCGTCACCGTAGGTCGTTACCGTGTGGGGCGGGTGCTGGAGCGGCTGGCACAACTCTGGTCGGGCGAGGCCAGGTTCTCGCATATCTCGGCTTCTTTCGACGATGCGGTGGCCCAGGTGCAGGCGCTCAATCTACGCCAGCCCATCGATGCCCTGGTGGGGGCGGGAGCCAGTGGTGCCTGGATTCGAGAACGCGTGGACATTCCAATGGCCATGGTCGAAGTGCGTGGCCTGGATTTGCTGCAGGCGCTGCGCCAGGCCAAGTTGCAGACCACTGAAGAAGCTCCGCGCGTGGGTCTGGTCAACTTCGAGGTGCCGTCGCCGGTGGTGGCACAGTTCGACAGCCTGTTCGGCCTGGGTCTGGTCCAGATCGCCTATCAGGGGCCGCATGACGCGCAGGCCTGCGTGCAGAAACTCAGGGCGTCGGGCGTTGGCGCCGTGGTGGCGCCGGGCCTGGTGGCCGATCTGGCAGAGCAGGCGGGCATGGCCAGCGTGTTGCTGTATTCCGATATTTCGGTGCGCCAGGCGCTCAGCGATGCCATGCTGCTGGCCCGGCATCGCCGCGCCGAGCGTGACCGGCATCAACGCCTGGAAACCGTGCTGCATCAGCTGCAGGACGGTGTGGCGGCCGTGGACGAGCGTGGCCGCATTTGCGCGCTGAACCCACGCATGGCCGCCTTGCTCGGGGCCCCGGTCGAGGCCTTGCACGGCCGAATGCTGGAGGAGGTGGCGCCGGCCCTGGGCACGGCCCGGGCACTGGCGGGCGAGGAGGGTGGAGAAGAGGTGGTGCAACTGGCCTTGCGTACCCTGGTGGTGCGACGAGCGCCAATTGTGGAGAACGGGCTGGTGACTGGCGCTTTGTTGGTCTGCCGCGATCCTGCCGTCATTCAGCGGGCCGATCGCAGCCTGCGTGCCAGTCAGCGGCAAAAAGCTGCCGGTGTGCGCTGGCGCATTGAGGACTATCTGGGCAGCAGCCCCGCTGCCCAGCGCGTGCGACTGCTGGCCAGACAGTACGCGAACAGCGATGCGACGGTGCTGATCTTGGGCGAAAGCGGGACCGGCAAGGAGCTGGTGGCGCAGGGCATTCACAGCGCGGGACGGCGTGCGGAACAGCCATTTCTGGCGGTCAACTGCGCGGCGCTCAGCGAAAGCCTGCTGGAGAGCGAGCTTTTCGGTTACGAGGAAGGCGCTTTTACCGGGGCCAGGCGCGGCGGCAAGATCGGCTTGATAGAGGCTGCACATACCGGGACCCTGTTTCTCGATGAAATCGGCGACATGCCGCTGGCGCTGCAATCACGCTTGTTGCGTGTGCTGCAGGAGCGCGAGGTGTTGCGCGTGGGCTCCACCACGCCGATTCCCGTGGATGTGCGCGTGATTGCCGCCACCCATGCGGATCTGGCCGATCAGGTGGAGCGTGGCCGGTTCCGGCGCGATCTCTATTACCGGCTGGCGGTGCTGCGCCTGAGCACGCCTTCGTTGCAAACGCGTGGCGCCGCCGATATTGCGCAACTGGGCCGCGCCATGCTGGCTCAGCGCCTGAGCGCTGCAAGCGGGTTGCCCCGCGCACTGCATGACAGGGTGGAGCAGCAGCTTGATGCACTGCTGGCCAGGGCTGCGGCGCATGACTGGCCCGGCAATGTCCGTGAACTGGACAACTGGGTGGAACGCCTTCTGGCCTGCAGCGACTATCTGGGCTCAGACCGGGGCGGCCTTCTGGATATGGCGCGCTTGCTTGAAGTCTTCCCGGAGTGTGCCGACGGCCTGGCTCTGGCCGAGCCTGCAGCGGCCTGGCAGGCACAGCTCAGAGATGCGGGCCGCCTTGCCGAACAGAAGCGATTGCTCGAGGTGCTGGAGTCGGTCGGGGGTGATCAGCGCCGGGCCTGCGAGATTCTCGGCATCAGCCGGGCCACTCTGTGGCGGCGCATGAAGGCTTAGCGGAGGTCCTGCGCTGCCATACGTATTATTTCGGCCAATGGCTGGGATGCATGGCCTGAAATCCGGCATCTGGCGCAACAATCTCCTGCCAGCCTCGGGCTTTCAAGCTCTGGAAGACTGCGGGCGAGGCAAGGCCGGGACCGACCACAAGGCAGGCCGGAGTTTTATCGATTGGGATCGGGAGAGACGGGTTATGTCCGACGTGAGCGAGCTTGAGAACGAGAGTGCGGTCTATAGAACCTTGCTGGAGTCCACCAAGGCCATTCCCTGGAAGATCGACTGGGCGACCATGAAGTTCGCCTATATCGGCCCTCAGATCGAGAGCCTGCTTGGCTGGAGTCGTGAAAGCTGGGTCAGTGTCGAAGACTGGGCCATGCGCATGCACCCCGAGGATCGCGAATATGTGGTGAACTTCTGCGTGAGCCAGTCCCAGGCCGGCGTGGATCATGAGGCTGACTATCGCGCGCTGACCAAGGACAACGGCTATGTCTGGATTCGCGATGTGGTCCATGTGGTGCGCAATGCGCAAGGCGAGGCCGAAGCGCTGATCGGCTTCATGTTCGACATCAGCGAACGCAAAAAGACCGAGGAAAGGCTGCTGAGCCTGCAGAAGGAACTGGAGGTGCTTTCCTTCAAGGATGGTCTGACCAGCATCGCCAACCGGCGCTGCTTCGATACCAGCTTCGAGCAGGAGTGGGAGCGCACGCGCAGTGATGGCAAGCCTCTGTCCATGCTGCTGTTCGATGTTGACTTTTTCAAGCAATACAACGATTTGTACGGCCATATCCAGGGCGACAAATGTCTGGTGGATATTGCGCAGACCTTGAGTCTGGCGCTGGACGGACAGCGTGACCTGGTGGCGCGTTACGGTGGCGAGGAGTTTGTGGTGCTGCTGCCCGAAGCCGATGCCGAAACCGCGCAAAAAGTGGCCGAGCGCTGCCAGCGCCTGATCCAGAAGCAGTCCATCGTGCATGCGCTGTCGCCCCACGGCAGGCGGGTCACCATGAGCATTGGTGCGGGCACGGTGCTGCCGGCAGAGCATGATCGACCTGCCGGCTTTATAGAAGCCGTGGACCGGCAGCTCTATGCGGCCAAGAACAAAGGCCGCCACCGGATTGAAAGCGTCATCTTGAGCGCTTGAACCCTGCCCAGGCCTGCGTGCGGCAGGCGCCCGGCAGGGCAATACCCGGTCTCAGGCCTGCAGCACTTCGCCCGGCACCCGTACCCAGCCTTCCATCAGAATGCGGGCACTGCGGCTCATCAAGGCCTTGGTGACCTGCCATTGACCATGCTCGCTCCTGGCTTCGGCCCCCACACGCAGGGTGCCGCTGGGATGGCCGAAGCGTACGGATTGGCGCTCGCCGCCGCCCGCCGCCAGATTGACCAGCGTGCCCGGAATGGCGGCAGCCGTGCCGATGGCGACGGCGGCTGTGCCCATCATGGCGTGATGCAGCTTGCCCATGGAAAGCGCCCGCACCACGAGATCGATGTCCTCGGCAGCAATCGCTTTGCCGCTTGAGGCGGTGTAGCTTTGCGCAGGGGCCACAAAGCCTATCTTGGGCGTGTGCTGGCGCGTGGCGGCTTCGTCCAGATGCTTGATCAGACCCATTCTGAGTGCGCCATGGGCGCGGATGGCTTCGAACCTGGCCAGGGCGGGGCCATCGCTGTTGATGGCATCCTGCAGTTCGCAGCCGGTATAGCCCAGCTCTCTGGCATCGAGAAAGATGGTCGGAATGCCGGCATTGATGAGGGTCGCGCAAAAGCGGCCGACGCCGGGCACGTCCAGCTCGTCGCAGACATTGCCGGTGGGAAACATGGCGGCTCCGTCCTCACCTTCATCGGCGGGATCCAGGAATTCCAGGGCCACTTCGGCGGCGGCAAAGGTCACACCGTCAAGTTCGAAGTCCCCGGTCTCCTGCACCTGACCGTCGCGGATCTGCACATGGTTGACGATGGTCTTGCCGATATTGGCTTGCCAGATGCGAATGGTGGCCACGCCGTTGAGCGGAATGCGCTCTGCCGGAATCATGCCCATGTGAATGGCGCAGGGGCCGACGGCAGCGCTCAGGTTGCCGCAGTTGCCGCTCCAGTCCACAAAAGGCTGATCGATGGACACCTGTCCAAACAGATAGTCCACATCGTGATCGGCGCTTGCGCTCCGGCTGAGGATCACCCCCTTGCTGGTGGAGGATGAGGCATTGCCCATGCCGTCAATCTGTTTGCCATAGGGGTCGGGGCTGCCCAGGGTGCGCAGAAAGATGGCGTCGCGAACAGGGCCGGGCTGCCGGGCCGCTTCGGGTAGATCCTGAAGCTTGAAGAACACACCTTTGCTGGTGCCTCCGCGCATATAGGTGGCGGGAATGCGGATTTGCGAAGTGAGGGACATGGAATGGCAAACAAACAAGGTATTCAAGACTCAAGCCAGGGCTTGAGTCTTGAATCAGTGAAACAGGCGTAGCTGTCGAGGACGAGGCGGAGAGCCGGAAGCCAATGGCCAGCGATGCAGTACCTGGTAGCGTAACTGCTTGCCTGTGCCGGTTCGCTCGACCAGCTGGATCTCATCGATCAGCCAGTCGACGGGATCGATACGCCGAGTGGGCAGGGCATGCAGAGCTCTGTAGCTGATGGTGATGTGCGGTCCATGGCCGCCATCCTTGAAGCCGTGGGATTCCAACCCGGTCTGTAGCGTTGTCAGCAGCTGGTTGAAAGGCTCTGGACGTCCGCGGGTGCGCAAAGACCAATGAATGCGCTTGCCCACCTCACCGCGAACGCGGTTGAAGTTGAGCTCGAAGGCCTTCAGCTGCGCCTCTTGCACGGCATTGCCTGCGGCCAGCAAGGCGAGCAGTGCCTCTTGCCCGGAGTCAAACGGGCCACACCAGGTTTGGTGCCAGTTATCTGGAGAGAACAGGCGCTCGCCCAGTTCCTCATCCAGGCCCAAAGCGCTGATCCGGGCACGCAGGCGACGACGTACCGGGCTTTTGGGCTGGGTGACAATCAGTATGCGTGCCTGGCTCATAGCTGCTCCTTAGCTCACAAGTTCAGCCGTCGATGTGGAATCGGCCGCCGCGCTGTCCGCCAGGAAGTCCTGGGCAAAGCGCTGCAGCACGCCACCGGCCTCGTAAATCGAGACCTCTTCAGCGGTATCGAGGCGGCACAGTACCGGCACTTCGGTGCGGGCACCTGTCGTTCGGTGGATATGAAGTGTAAGCGTGGCCTGGGGGCTACGCTGGCCGATGACATCAAAGCTCTCAGTGCCATTCAGCCCCAGTGTGTGGCGGCTCGTGCCGGGCAGGAACTCCAGCGGCAACACCCCCATGCCGATAAGATTGGTGCGGTGAATGCGCTCGAAGCCCTCGGCCACGATGGCCTCCACACCGGCCAGGCGCACGCCCTTGGCGGCCCAGTCGCGGCTTGATCCCTGGCCGTAGTCGGCTCCGGCGATGATGACCAGCGGTTGCTTGCGCTCCATATAGGTCTCTATGGCTTCCCACATGCGCAGCGTCCGGCCCTCGGGCTCGACCCGAGCGAGAGATCCCTGGCGTACCTTGCCCTGGTCGTCCACGACCATTTCGTTGAAGAGCTTGGGGTTGGCAAAGGTGGCGCGCTGTGCGGTCAGGTGGTCGCCGCGATGCGTGGCATAGGAGTTGAAGTCCTCCTCGGGCAGACCCATTTTGTGCAGATACTCTCCTGCGGCGGAGTCCATCAGAATGGCATTGGACGGCGAGAGGTGATCGGTAGTGATGTTGTCGGGCAATATGGCCAGTGGGCGCATGCCGCGCAGCGTGCGCTTGGCGGCCAGCGCACCCTCCCAGTAGGGCGGGCGGCGGATATAGGTGCTCTGTGGGCGCCAGTCATACAGTGCCTCGACCTTTTCACCCTGGTCTGCGCGGATGGCAAACATGGGCTCATAGACCGCGCGGAACTGCTCGGGGTGGACGGAGGCCTTGGCCACGGCATCGATTTCCTCGTCACTGGGCCAGATGTCCTTCAAGCGGATTTCGCTGCCCTGGAAGAGGCCGAGCACATCGTTCTCGATATCGAAGCGGATGGTGCCCGCAATCGCATAGGCCACGACCAGCGGCGGCGAAGCCAGGAAGGCTTGCCTGGCATGGGGGTGGATGCGGCCATCGAAGTTGCGATTGCCGGAGAGCACGGCTGTGGTGTGGAGGTCGCGGTCCACGATTTCCTGCTGAATGGCGGGATCAAGTGCTCCACTCATGCCGTTGCAGGTGGTGCAGGCAAAGGCCACCACGCCAAAGCCCAGCGCCTCCAGGTCATGCAGCAGACCAGCTTGCTGCAGATACAGTGGCACGGTCCTGGAGCCTGGGGCCAGCGAGGTCTTGACCCAGGGCTTGCGCTCCAGGCCCAGATTGCGCGCATTGCGTGCCAGCAGGCCGGCTGCGATCACATTGCGCGGGTTGCTGGTATTGGTGCAGCTGGTAATGGCTGCAATGATTACTGCCCCGTCCGGCATCCGGCCCTCGGTTTGCGTCCACCCACCGGCAATACCTCTTGCCGCAAGCTCGCTGGTGGCCAGGCGGGCGTGTGGATTGGAAGGGCCGGCCATATTGCGCACCACGCCGGACAGATCAAAGCTCAGCGTACGTTCGTACTCGGCATTCTCCAGACTGTCTGCCCACAGACCTGCCTGTTTGGCGTAGTTCTCTACCAGTTGCACCTGCTCGGGTTCGCGCCCCGTCATGCGCAGGTAGTCGATCGTCTGTTCGTCGATTGCAAACATGGCCGCCGTGGCACCATATTCGGGTGCCATGTTCGAGATGGTGGCGCGGTCGCCGATGGAGAGGCCGCGTGCGCCTTCACCATGGAACTCCAGATAGCTGCCCACCACTTTTTGCTGACGCAGGAATTGGGTCAGGGCCAGCACGATATCGGTGGCGGTAATGCCTCTCTGACGCTTGCCGCTCAGCTGCACGCCAACAATTTCGGGCAGGCGCATCCACGATGCGCGCCCCAGCATCACGCTCTCGGCCTCCAGCCCGCCCACGCCCACGGCGATCACGCCCAGTGCATCGACATGCGGCGTGTGACTGTCCGTGCCCACCAGAGTATCCGGATATGCTTCACCATCGATCGCATGGATCACAGGGCTCATACGCTCCAGGTTGATCTGGTGCATGATTCCGTTGCCCGGCGGAATCACCTCCACATTCTTGAAGGCCTGTTTGCACCACTCGATGAAATGAAAGCGGTCCTCATTGCGCCGGTCTTCGATGGCGCGGTTTTTCTCAAAGGCCTGAGGATCGTCGCCACCGCACTCCACGGCCAGCGAGTGGTCCACGATCAGCTGCACGGGCACCACGGGATTGACAGCGGCCGGATCGCCACCTTGCCCGGCAATCGCATCACGCAGGCCGGCCAGATCCACGAGAGCCGTCTGGCCGAGGATGTCATGACAGACCACGCGGGCCGGAAACCAGGGAAAGTCGCGCTCGCGCTTGCGCTCAATGATCTGCACAAGGCATTCGTCCAGAATGGCCGGGCTGCAACGGCGCACCAGGTTTTCGGCATGGACGCGGCTGGTGTAGGGCAGTGTGATCCAGCTGCCGGGGCGCAGGGCTTCCACAGCGGCTTGCGCATCGAAGTAGTGAAGCTGGCTGCCTGGCAGGGGCTTGCGGTAACGCTGGGATTGGGGCGTGTTCATTGTCTTGTCTGTTCGCGGTTTTCAGAGTGCCAGAGCTGTGCGCTGGTGCTCGGTCAGTGGGGCGGAAAACGTCAGAGGAGTGCGCGGTGCGGGACCCAAGGCCAGTTGCAGCCTCGCTTGTGCGATGGCATACAGGCGCTCGGTCAGCTCTGTGCCGCCCCGGGGCTGCTGGCATTGCAACTGCGCAAGCTGGTGTGCAAGCAAGGAGCACAGCTGCTGAGCCTCGGCCACCTGAGCCGGCGTGAGCTGAGTGACCGTCATGCCCCGCCTTGGCTGGGCCGTCAGCAGGCCTTCGTGGCATAGCAGCTTCATGGCTTCGCGCACAGGGGTGCGGCTCACGCCAAACTCCCGCGCCAGCGCACCATCGTTGATGTCCGAGCCGGGCGGCAAGCGGTGGCCCAGAATGCGATCGCGCAGTTTGTCGGCGATGGCGATGCACAGTGAATGGGATTGCATGGGCTTGGCGGTCATGGCGCTCGGAAGAGATTTACCGGCGTTCGTCGATAGGAACGAACTTCAGATCATCCGGGCCTGTGTAGTTGGCGCTGGGGCGAATGATCTTGTTGTCCTGGCGCTGCTCGATGATGTGCGCTGCCCAGCCGCTGGTGCGCGCAATCACGAACAGCGGCGTGAACATGGCAGTGGGCACGCCCATCATGTGGTAGCTGACGGCGCTGAACCAGTCGAGGTTGGGAAACATGTTCTTGGCTTCCCACATCACCGATTCCAGACGCGCGGCAATGTCGTACATCTTGGTGCTGCCGGCTTCGTCCGACAGCTTCCTGGCCACGCCCTTGATCACAACATTGCGGGGGTCGCTCACGGTATAGACCGGGTGGCCAAAGCCGATCACGACCTCCCTGGCATTCACGCGGCGGCGAATGTCGGCCTCGGCTTCGGCCGGGTTGTCATAGCGCTTCTGGATCTCGAATGCCACTTCGTTGGCTCCGCCATGCTTGGGACCACGCAGTGCACCAATCGCCCCGGTGATCGCCGAATACATATCGCTGCCCGTGCCAGCCACCACGCGGGCCGTGAAGGTCGAGGCGTTGAATTCATGCTCGGCATACAGATTGAGCGAGGTATGCATGGCACGTACCCAACTCTCGGATGGCTTGGCGCCATGCAAAAGATGCAGAAAGTGCCCGCCGATGGAGTCGTCACTGGTTTCGACCTCGATACGGCGGCCCGAGTTGCTGAAGTGATACCAGTACAGCAGCATGGAGCCCAGGCTGGCCATAAGGCGGTCGGCAATATCGCGTGCGCCAGGAAGGTTGTGGTCGTCTCTCTCCGGCAGTGCGCAGCCCAGGGCAGAGACGCCAGTGCGCATCACGTCCATGGGGTGGCTGGCGGCTGGCAGTTGCTCCAGCGCAGCCTTCACGCTGCCAGGCAGTCCGCGCAAGGCCTTGAGCTTGGCTTTATAGGCCTTGAGTTCGGCCTGCGTGGGCAGCTTGCCATGTACCAGCAGATGGGCGATCTCTTCGAATTCACAGACCTCGGCAATGTCCAGAATGTCGTAGCCCCGGTAGTGCAAATCGTTGCCGGTCCTGCCCACGGTGCAGAGCGCGGTATTGCCTGCCGTGACGCCGGAGAGGGCGACTGATTTTTTGGCTTTGAAACCGGCGGTGGTGCTTGCCGGAATCTGCTGGCTGGCTCCGGTCGTGGTGGCAGATGCCGTGGCTGCGGTGCTCATGGGTGTCTCCTTGAAGGTGCGGACTCTGAGGTGGTTTGGTCTGCGATACTTCGCAATCTACGCATTTGCTTTCTCTGCGTATAGAACTGAATTGGTGAATGCTTGCGAAACTGAATGCATGCATTTGCGAATGTTGCGAATTTCTAAGATCCACAAACAAGGAGCAAGCCAATGGCCAAGACCTTCATGGGCGTACGCCTGCGCAGCCTGCGTGCCGAGCGTGGGCTCACGCAGGTGGCGCTGGCACAGGCGCTGGAGCTGTCACCGAGTTATCTGAACCAGATCGAGCAGGATCAGCGCCCGCTCACGGTGTCCGTGCTGCTCCGGATTCACAAGATTCTGGGCGTCGATATCCAGCAGTTCTCGGAGGATGAGGAGGCTCGCCTGCTGGCACAGCTGCGCGATGCAGTGGCAGCCATGCCGTTGCCCGAAGCTGCGGTGCCGCTGCCCGAGTTGCGCGAGGTAGCGGCCAGGCTGCCGCAACTGGCGCAGACACTGCTGGCCATGCACCAGCGCCACCTGGCCGATGCCCAGCGGCTGGAGGCCTTGAGCGCCCATCTGGGCGACGGCCGTGTCGGGCAGGATGGAGGCGGGGCGGTCAATGGCAAGGCGGCAATGGCAGGCCTGCTGACGCAGCCCTCGCGCCAGATGCCGTTCGAGGCCGTGCGTGACTTCTTTTTTGCCCGCCGCAATTACTTCGATGGGCTCGACAGAGCTGCCGAATCACTGGCTCGACAGGCCTCGGAGCAAGGCGGTCATCTGCAGGATTGGCTGCAATATCGTCTGCAGGCGCGACATGGGGTGCTGGTCCTGCGTTCCCATGCCGCAAGCGCAGAGACGGCCGGCAGCCATAGGCGATACGATGCCTCCACTCGCACCCTGTATGTGGCAGCGCAGCTCAGTCCCATGCAGCAGGCATTTCAGCTGGCCACACAGCTGGCGCTGCTGGAGTTTGATGCACTGATTGCCGCCGAGCTGCAAGGCGCGCCCTGGCAGGATGAGGCCACGCGGCGGCTGGCGCGCGTGGGTCTGGCCAACTATGTGGCTGGTGCATTCGTGCTGCCTTATGGCGAATTCCTGCGCGCGGCCGAAAGTCTGCGCTACGACATCGACCTGCTGGCCAGCCGCTTCGGCGTGGGCTTCGAGACCGTATGCCACCGTCTCTCCACCTTGCAGCGCGCTGATGCACCGGGGGTTCCGTTTTTCTTCATTCGCGTGGACCGGGCAGGCAATATCAGCAAGCGCCAGTCGGCCACGCACTTCCACTTCTCCAAGACTGGTGGCACCTGCCCGTTGTGGGGGGTGTATGAGGCGTTTACCCAGCCGGGCCGCATTGTCCCCCAGCTCGCCAGCATGCCGGACGGGCGGATCTACCTATGGATTGCCCGCACCATCAGCCATGCCGGCCCGGGCTGGGGCGCGCCGGGCAAGACTTTTTCCATCGGTCTGGGCTGTGACCTGCAGCATGCTGCACGGCTGGTGTATTCCCAAGGCATGGATTTGCGCAATACCGCTGCTGCGACTCCCATCGGCATGGGCTGCAAGGTCTGTGAGCGCGGAGCTTGCCCGCAACGCGCCTTTCCCTATGTGGCCACACCGCTCCAGGTCAACGAAAACGAGAGCGGCTTTGTTCCCTATGGTGGCTAGTGTTTGCTGCCTTGCGATGCGAAGCCCTGGCCAAGGCCGCTGAGGCTGGGTGGCTGCAAACCGCTGACTGAAAGTCATGAAAATTCACTGAAACGCGTCCTGTATGGCGTCTGAAGCCATTGATGCAACAGCGATGCGCGCCAATTTACTTAGTCTTGTTGGACGATGGGCCGAGGCTGATTTCTTCATACGCTGTCTCCACGTTTTGATTGCACATCAACCAGGAGACAAAAATGCGTTTAGCGGGAAAAGTGGCCGTGGTCACGGGAGCTGGCCAGGGCATGGGGCGCGCGATCGCTCAGCGCTTTGCCGATGAAGGCGCCACCGTGGTGGCCGTGGACCTGAACGAAGAAGCCGCCAGGCAGACCCTGGAAGGCAAGGACGGCAAGCATCTGGCCCGTTCCGTCAACGTGGCCGACAGCGCAGCGGTCGACACGCTGTTTGTCGAGGTCCGCGAGAAGCTGGGCGCCGTCGACGTGCTGGTGAACAACGCTGGTGTGGGATCGGTGGACCAGTTTGCCGATATTCCCGACGCGACCTGGGAGCGCGTGATCGGCGTGAACCTGAACGGCGCGTTCTACTGCGCTCGTGCGGCGGTCAGGCAGATGCAGCAAGGCAAGGGCGGAGCCATCGTCAACATCTCCAGCACCTCGGCAGTCAGCGGTGACGGCCCTGCCCATTACTGCGCTTCCAAAGCGGCCCTGATGGGCTTGACCCGTGGCATGGCCAAGGAACTGGCATCCAAGAAGATCCGCGTGAACACCCTGGTTCCTGGTCCCACCAACACGCCCATGATGCAGGGCATTCCCCAGGAATGGGCCGATGCCATCATCGCCGGCGTGCCCATGGGTCGCATGGCTGAGCCCGAAGACATCGCCAAGGTGGCCGTGTTCCTGGCCAGCGACGACAGCGGCTTTGTGACGGGGCAGAACCTGGCCGTCAACGGCGGCAGTGCCTTCCTGTAAGGAGAGAAAAACATGAACAAGCGTCTGCAAGGCAAGATTGCATTTGTGTCGGGTGGCGGCTCCGGTATCGGTGCGGCAACGGCCGAGCGTTTCGCACAGGAGGGAGCGACCGTGGTGATCTGCGGTCGCCGCAAGGAGCCTCTTGATGAAGTCGTGACCAGGATCAAGGCTGGCGGCGGCAGTGCCGAGGCCATCGTGGCTGACGTGGGCAACGAAGCCCAGTTTGTCGGAGCGCTGGAGCAGACGGCCAAAAAGCATGGCAGCCTGGACATCCTCGTCAACAACGCCATGGCCTATACCTGGGGCGGCATCGACGGCATGACCACGGCGGACTGGCATGCCAATTTCACCACGTCGGTGGACGGCACTTTCTGGGGCACCCGCACGGCGCTGAAGCTGATGGGCGGCAAGGGCGGCTCCATCGTCAATATCAGCTCCATCTGCGGCACGCTGGGCACGCCCTATATGTCGGGTTACTCGGCGGCCAAGGCCGCCATCATCAACTTCTCGCGTGCGGCGGCTGCCGAAGGAGCGGCGGCGGGCATCCGTGTGAACGTGGTGATCCCCGCCGTGGTGGAAACCCCCGCCACGGCCGGCATGCTGGCCGACGAAGCTTCGCGCAAGACCACCGAGAAACTCATTCCCATGGGGCGCGTGGGCCAGTCCGGTGAGCTGGCCAATGCCGTGCTGTTCCTGGCCAGCGACGAAGCCAGCTATGTGACAGGTGCCGCCCTGCCCGTGGATGGCGGTCGTTCCGCCGTGCTGGTGACCGCACTGTAAGAAAGAGTCTGAAGAGATGAGTGAACCCGTGAATCAGTGGCCACAAACGCTCGAAGAGCGTATCGACAGGCTGGAGTCGCTGGATGCGATTCGTCAGCTGGCCGGCAAGTACTCCCTGTCGCTGGACATGCGTGACATGGACGCCCATGTGAACCTGTTTGCTCCCGATATCAAGGTGGGCAAGGAAAAAGTGGGACGCGCGCATTTCATGGCCTGGCAGGACAGCACGCTGCGTGACCAGTTCACGGGGACCTCCCACCACCTGGGCCAGCACATCATCGAGTTCGTGGACCGCGATCACGCCACCGGCGTGGTCTATTCGAAGAACGAGCATGAGTGCGGTGCCGAGTGGGTCATCATGCAGATGCTGTACTGGGACGACTACGAGCGCATCGACGGTCAGTGGTACTTCCGCCGCCGTCTGCCCTGTTACTGGTATGCCACGGATCTGAACAAGCCGCCGATTGGCGACATGAAGATGCGTTGGCCCGGCCGGGAGCCCTACCATGGCGCTTTCCACGAGCTGTTCCCGAGCTGGAAGGAGTTCTGGGCCCAGCGCCCCGACAAGGACGAGCTGCCGCAGGTGGCCGCACCCGCACCACTGGAGCAATTCCTCAAAACCATGCGCCGCGGCACACCGGCGCCGCGCATGCGTGTGCGCTAAGGAGCCGGCATGAGTCAAACGCTTTTCACGCCTGTCCAGCTGGGCCGGATTGCCCTGCAGAACCGCGTTGTCATGGCGCCCATGACGCGCAACCGTGCCGATGCCGATGGTACGCCCACGGACATCATGGCCGAGCACTACGGCCAACGTGGCGATGCCGGCCTGATCGTGGCCGAAGGGGCCTGGCCCGAGGTCGCGGGTCAGGCTTACTGCCGCCAGCCCGGCATCGAGACTGCCGCTCATGTGCGCGCCTGGCGCCGTGTGACGGATGCGGTGCATGCCCGTGGCGGATCCATCGTGCTGCAGATCATGCACTCCGGTCGCATCGGCAGCCGCCATATCAAGCCCGCAGGCGTGCGCTCGGTGTCGGCGTCCGCCATTCAGGCGCAAGGCAAGATCTGGACCGATGCCGCGGGCATGCAGGATTTCGACCTGCCCCAGGCATTGAGCACCGAAGAGGTGCGCAAGGCGATTGCCGAGCATGCCGCTGCCGCCAGACGCGCCATGGATGCCGGCTTTGACGGCGTCGAGCTGCATGGCACCAGCGGTTATCTGAGTCTGCAGTTCCTGCACTCCAGCACCAACCGGCGTACCGACGAATATGGCGGCAACGCCAGCAGTCGCTCACGTTTCGCCGTGGAATGCCTGGGCGCCATGGGAGAAGCCATCGGTATCGACCGCGTGGGGCTGCGCCTGAATCCCGGCAATACCTTCAATGACACGGCGGATGAAAACTCCGCAGCCACCCATGCCGAGCTGATGCGTCAGGCCGCCAAGCTGGGCATTGCCTATCTGCATGTGATGCGTGCGGTCTTCGATCCATCCATCGATGCCTTCAAGCTGGCGCGAGAGAATTTTGGCGAGAGCCTGATTCTCAACGACGGCTTTGATGCGCAAAGTGCCGAAGCTGCGCTACAGGCGGGAGAGGGTCTGGCGGTGTCTTTTGCGCGGCATTTCATTGCCAACCCGGATCTGGTGCAGCGCATGCGCCAGGGCCTGCCTCTGTCCAGGTTTGACCGCAACACTCTCTATACCCCCGGCGCCAGGGGCTACAACGACTATGCACCGGCACAGGAGGCGCAGACCGCCTGATCCGTCCGGAAACCGAGTTCATCGTGTTGGCCGCATTTCCTTCGGGGATGCGGCCTTTTTTGTACTCCGGGTTTTCACGGCTGTTGTGGGCCTGCCGGAGCAGTCTGCTCGCAAGGGCGTAAAGCGTTCTAGTCTGTTGCGCTGAATCGCATGTCGAATCTGGTAAAGATGCTATGAAATTTGGGTAAATCGGCCGCAAATCGTTAGTCTCAATGGACGATGTTTGCCAAGACTCTCCTCTTCAGAATCCTCAGCATCACTACAGGATTTGGGTTGGAGGCCCCGACATCATGATGGAAATACGTGGACTTGCGTACGTTGTCGCCGAGAGCTCTGATTTGGATCGCTGGGTCAGCTACGCACGCGATGTGCTTGGCATGATGCCCAGCACCACAGCCGATGGCGATCTGCTGATCAAGATGGACGAGCGTCAGTTCCGCTTCCAGGTGCAGCCTGGCAGCATGGACAAGTACTCCGCATCCGGCTGGGAAGTGGCCGACAAGGAGGCTTTCGAACAGGCGCTCAAGGTGTTGCAGGCGGCCGACGTGCACTATGAGTTGGGCAACTCCGAACTGTGCGCCAAGCGCCATGTGCAGCAGCTGGCCGTGGTGACCGATCCTTCCGGCAACCGTCACGAGATCGTCTGGGGCTTCAAGTCCGACTTCAGTCATTTCGCATCGCCTCAGGGGGTCTCGCGCTTCGTCACCGGTGACTATGGGCTTGGCCATACCGTGTTGCCCGCGCCCGACTTCGACAAGACGGTTGCCTTTGTGCGCAATGTGCTGGGCTTTGGTCTTTCGGACATCTACAACTTCAAGCCTGCAGGCGATGCCGGTCCCACGGTCCGCATCCATTTCTTCCACTGCGCCAACGGCCGTCACCACAGCCTGGCCCTGGCCGAGTTCCCTTCCGCATCGGGCTGCGTGCACGTGATGGTGGAGGTCGACAACATGCCCGAAGTGGGCCGTGCCATGGACCGCATGCAAAAGAGCCAGGTCAAGCTGTCGGCCACCCTGGGTCAGCACACCAACGACAAGATGATCTCGTTCTACATGAAGACGCCCTCCAATTTCGACCTGGAGTTCGGTTATGGCGGCGCCATCATCGACTGGGATCACCACATCACGCATGAGTTCACGACCGTAAGCCTCTGGGGGCACGACTTCAGCGTGGGCCGCCCTGAAAACAACTGATAGGAGGCTTGGAGACATGGCCAATAAATTGATGACAGCGAAGGACGTTGTGGCATCCATCAAGGACGGCATGACGATTGGTATCGGTGGCTGGGGCCCCAGGCGCAAGCCAATGGCCCTGGTGCGCGAGCTGCTGCGCAGCCCCGTCAAGGATCTGACCGTGGTGGCCTATGGCGGTGCCGATGTGGGCATGCTGTGCGCGGCCGGCAAGGTCAGGAAGCTGATCTTCGCCTTCGTGTCGCTGGACTTCATTCCGCTGGAGCCCTATTTCCGCAAGGCGCGCCAGAGCGGCGAGATCGAAGTCATGGAAATTGACGAGGGTCATATGGTGCTGGGCCTCAAGGCGGCCGGCATGCGCATTCCCTATATCCCGACCCGGGTCGGTCTGGGCACCGATGTGCTCAAGCACAACAGCTCCATCCGCCTGATCGAGTCGCCTTACGACGGCAAGGAATGGGTGGCGATGCCCGCCATCAATCTCGATGTGGCCCTGCTGCATGTGGATCGCGCGGACTCTCGCGGCGTCTGCCAGATTGCCGGCCCCGACATCTACATGGACGACCTGTTTGCGCGCGCCGCAACCAACACCTTTGTGAGCTGCGACGAATTGGTCGAGAGCAGCAGCTTCGAGTCGGAGCAAGCCGCGCGCCTGGTGTTCTGGGAGCGTTCCGAAACCACGGGCGTGGTGCACCTGCCAGGTGGTGCCCACCCATCGTCCTGCGCGCCGCTGTATGGCTTTGATGTCAAGCACTTCAAGGAATACGTGGCCAGCAGCAAGGAAGAGGGCGGCTGGGACAGCTACCAGCAGAAATACGTGCAGTGCACGGAGCAGGAATATCTGGAAAAAGTGGGAGGCATGGAAGCAATCAAGCGCCTGCCCCTGCCTGTGTTCTGAGGAGGCCAAGAGATGAGTGAAATTGCATTGGTAGATCGCGTCATCTGCGCCGCGGCACGTGCCTGGGAAAACGACGGCGAGGTACTGGCCACCGGCATCGGCCTGGTGCCGCGACTGGCGGCCTCGCTGTGCATGCGGTCCATCAACACCGATCTGATCATGACGGACTCCGAGGCCTGGGTGGTCAACGAGCCCGTGCCCGTAGGCCCTCGCGGAGACTACAAGATCAAGCGTGAAAACTGGATGGGCTTCTCGCGCATCTTCGACAACGTCTGGGGTGGCAAGCGCCATGCCATGGTGGGGCCCGTGCAGGTGGACCGCTTTGGTCAGGGCAATATCTCCATGGTGGGCAGCGACTACGCCCGTCCCAAGTCCATGATGCTGGGCGTGCGCGGCTTTCCCGGCAACTCCATCAACCACGCCAACTCCTTCTTCGTGCCCAATCACAGCACCAAGGTTTTTGTGTCGGGCGAGGTCGATGCAGTGGGCAGCGTGGGCTACAACAGCGCGCGCCTGGCCAAGGGCTGGACGCTGGAGGAAACCACGGACATCCGCTTCATCTTCACCAATCTGTGTGTGATGGACTTCGGCGGTCCCAGCCATCAGGTGCGCCTGGTGTCGCTGCATCCCGGCGTGACTGCGGCACAGGTCAGGGAAGCCACCGGCTTTCCGATTCACGTTCCCGAGAACGTGGGCGTGACGCCTGATCCCACGCCCGAGCAACTGGCTTTGCTGGCTCAGCTCGATCCGCACAATCTGCGCGCTACGGCCATGGGAGCCTGATATGCAGCATGCATCCAGCGAATTTGTGACGCGTGAGGACAAGGCTGTCTATGAAACCGGCGAGCCCGTGCTCTACAGCGTGGACAACGGCATTGCCACGGTCACCATGAATCGGCCCACGTTCAACAACGTGCAGAACTCGCAGATGACCTATGCGCTGGATGAAGCCTTGCGCAAGGCGACCGATGACGACAGCGTCAAGGTCATCGTGCTGCGTGGCGAGGGCCGTCACTTCAGCGCGGGTCATGACATCGGCACGCCCGGCCGCGACATCAACAAGCCTTTCGACCGCGTCCACCTGTGGTGGGATCACACCAACAAGCCCGGGGGAGAGCAGCTGTTTGCCCGCGAGCAGGAGGTCTATCTGGGCATGTGCCGGCGCTGGCGTGAGATCCCCAAGCCCATGATTGCCATGGTGCAGGGCGCATGCGTGGCGGGCGGCCTGATGCTGGCCTGGGTCTGCGATCTGATCGTGGCCAGCGACGATGCGTTTTTCCAGGACCCCGTGGTGCGCATGGGCATTCCCGGCGTGGAGTACTTCGCCCATGCCCACGAGCTGCATCCGCGCATTGCCAAGGAGTTTCTGCTGCTGGGCGAGCGCATGCCGGCAGAGCGCGCCTACCAGATGGGCATGGTCAACCGCGTGGTGCCGCGTGCCGAGCTTGAGGACCAGGTCTATGCCATGGCCCAGCGCATGGCGGCCCAGCCGCGTCTGGGCATGGCGCTGACCAAATTGGTCGTCAACAAGGCCGAGGAACTGCAGGGCCTGCGCTCCACCATGGACATGGCTTTTGGCTACCACCACTTTGCCCACGCACACAGCCAGGCGATGGGCATGGGGCAACTGGGCGGCCAGGACGCCAGGTCCATGGCCAAGGCCAACAAAGAAGAGTCAAAGGCATGAGCAATATGAACGACATGGGCAGTCTGCGCACTACTCTTTGCGACCTGCTGGGGTGCCGCTACCCCGTCATCCAGACGGCCATGGGCTATGTGGCGGGGGCCGATCTGGTGATTGGGACCACCAATGCCGGCGGCTTCGGCTTCCTGGCCGGTGCCACCATTGCTGCCGACAGGATCGAGGCCGAAATCCTGCGCGTCAAGCGCGAGACCGACGACCAGCCTTTCGGGCTGAACTTTCACATGTTCCAGCCCAACGCCCAGCAACTGCTGGATCTGGCGGTGAAGTACCGGCTGCGTGCGGTCAGCTACGGCCGCGGCCCGGACAAGAAGGTGATAGGCCGGCTGCGCGAGGCCGGCATCGTCTGCATGCCCACCGTGGGAGCCCTGAAGCACGCCCAGAAGGCGATCGAGATGGGCGCCAATGCCATCACCGTGCAGGGCAGTGAAGGGGGCGGCCATACCGGCAGCGTGCCCACCACGGTGCTGCTGCCCCAGGTGGTGGATGCGGTCCAGGTCCCGGTGGTCGCCGCCGGCGGCTTCTATGACGGGCGTGGTCTGCTGGCTGCGCTGGCCTACGGCGCATCGGGCATTGCCATGGGCACGCGGTTTTTGATGACCAGTGATGCCAAGGTGCCCGGTGCCACGCTGCAGCGCTATCTGGCCGCCACGGATGCGGAAAAGATCGCCATCTCGCATCTGGTCGATGGCATGCCGCAGCGAATGATTCCCAACGAATACCTGGCCATGCTGGAGAAGGCCAGTCCCATGAAACGCCTGCGCATTGCCCTGAGCCTGGCACTGCAGTGGAAGGCCGAGACCGGCATGACCACGGGTCAGGCCCTGAGCATCTTCATGAAAGCACTGCGCGAGGATTCTTCTTCGGTGGCCCAGACCGTGATGGCCGCCAACGCACCCATGCTGCTGCAGCGCTCCATGGTCGATGGAAACCCGGCCGATGGCGTGATGTCCGCCGGTCAGGTGGCCGCGCTGATCGGCAGGCTCGACAGCTGCGAGGAAGTGATAGGCGGCATCGTCCGCCAGGCCATGGACCGTCGCAACGCATTGAACGCATTGACTCCTGCATAACAACAAGCCAACGAGACCGGATATGTCCACTCAACAATTTCATTCCACTATTCATGACAACGGCGTGGCAGAGCTGGTGATCGACCGCGCTCCGGTGAATGCCCTGAATGCCGCCGGCTGGAATGGTCTGGCCCGGGAAATCCAGGCGCTGGGCGACAGGCCCGAGGTGCGCGTGATCGTCATTCGCGCCGAGAACCGGGGCTTTTGCGCCGGTGTGGACATCAAGGAGCTGGCCGAGAACGACAAGCTCATCCTTGAGGTGAACGCAGGCAACTACGCCACCTTCAAGGCCGTGCATCTGAACAAGGTGCCGGTGATCACCGCCGTGCACGGCTTTGTGCTGGGCGGGGGCATCGGTATCTGCGGCGCATCCGACATTGTGATCGCGGCTGAAGACGCCACCTTCGGCTTGCCCGAAGTGGACCGCGGCGCCATGGGGGGGGCCGCCCATCTGCAGCGCATGTTCGGCGTGCAGAAAACCCGCTACCTGTTCTTCACGGGCGAGATGGTGGCTGCGGCCGAGGCCCTGCGCCTGGGGGCCGTCGAGCGTGTGGTTCCCCGCGAGCAGATGCGCGACACCGCCATGGACATCGCCAACCGGATTGCCGCCAAGAGCCCCGCCATGATCCGCATCGCCAAGGAGGCGCTGACCGGCATCGAGGACGGCAATCTCGAAGACAAGTATCGCTGGGAGCAGGGCTTCACCCTGCAAGCCTATATGAGCCCCGACTCCGCCGAGACGCGCAGCGCCTTCGTGGAAAAGCGCGACGCCAAGTTCTGAGCACCGATAGCGCGAAGAGGAGACAACCATGGATTTGACATACACCCCAGCGCAGAAGGCCTTCCGTGCCCAGGTACGTGAATGGCTCAGGGACAACGTGCCCAGGCAGCGTCTGCAAAGCTATGACACCCGCGAGGGCTTCGAGCAGCACCGCCAGTGGGAAGCCAGGCTGGCAAGCGCGGGCTACAGCGCCGTGACCTGGCCCAAGGATCTGGGCGGCAGCGGCTGCGACCTGACAGAGTGGCTGATCTTCGAGGAAGAGTACTGGGCGGTCGATGCGCCAGCCCGCGTGAACCAGAACGGCATCCTGCTGCTGGGCTCCACGCTGATGGAGTTCGGCACACCCGAGCAGAAGGCCCGCTTTCTGCCCCGCATGGCGCGCTGCGACGATATGTGGGCCCAGGGCTGGTCCGAGCCCAATGCCGGCTCCGACATGGCGGCCATCAGCAGTCGCGCCATCCGCAAGGGCGACAAGTTCATACTGAACGGCCAGAAAATCTGGTCCACCCGCGCCATCTTTGCCGACTGGGTGTTCGGCCTGTTTCGCAGCGACCCTGCATCGAGCCGCCACCATGGACTGAGCTACATCCTGGTGCCCTTGAACACGCCCGGCATCACCGTGCGTCCGATCCGCGCCATCAACGGCCGTGAACACTTCGCCGAAATCTTCTTCGACGATGTCGAGGTACCTGCGGAGAACCTGCTGGGTGCAGAAGGCAAGGGCTGGCATGTGGCGATGGCCACCGCGGGCTTCGAGCGCGGCCTGCTCCTGCGCTCTCCCGCCCGCTATCAGCGCAGTGCGCAGAAGCTGGTGGATCTGTATCTGCGCAACCAGGTCGATGCCGACCGTGATCACTCCATCCGCGATGCTGTTCTGCGTGCCTGGCAGGGGGCGGAGGCGTACACGCTGTCCTCCTATCACACGGTGGGTCGCCTGCACAAGGGCGCGCAGATCGGGGCCGAGGCCAGCACCAACAAGATCGTCTGGTCCGAGCTGGACATCATGATTCACGAGACCGCGATGCGCATTCTGGGCGCGCGGGCCGAGCTCATCGATGACGCCGAGGCCAACGAATGGCTGGAAGGCTTCCTGTTCTCGCAGGCCGGCCCCATCTACGCGGGCAGCAACGAGATCCAGCGCAACATCATCGCCCAGCGCATGCTGGGCCTGCCCAAATCCTGACCGGCAGGGAGACAATCATGGACTTCACCTTTACCGAAGATCAGATCGCATTCCGCGACTCGATCAGCCGCTTTCTGATGACCGAAGCGGCTCCCGAGCTGTTGCGCGACATCTGGGAAACTCCGAGCGGCCGCAGCCCCGAGCTGTGGGCCAGGATTGCCGAGCAGGGCCTGATGGGCCTGTCGGCACCCGAAGCCGATGGCGGCATGGGCCTGGCCGATGTGGACTGGGCACTGCTGCTGCAGGAGGTGGGCTATTACGCCTTGCCCGATTCCCTGAGCGACACCGCCTATGTGGCCGTGGGCATGCTGAGCGCCTTGCATGATGGGCATGAAAGCCGTGTCTGGCTCTCCAGGATCGCTGCGGGCAGCTGCCGCGTGGCCGTGGGTCATTCCGTCAATCCCCATGTGGCGGATGCCGCGCTGGCCGATGTGCTGCTGCTGCCGCACGCCACGGCCACCGGCCTGGAACTGCATCTGCTCAAGCCCGAGCAGTGCGAGATCACGGCGCTGAGCAGCATCGACTCTTCGCGTCGCCTGTCGCAGGTACGCTGGACGCCATCCGATACGACCCGCCTGCTCGACGGTACTCAGGGCCAGAAGGTCTGGGACACTGCAGGCGAGCGCGGCGCGCTCGCCGCCGCTGCCCAGATGCTGGGCCTGGCCCAGCGCATGCTGGACCTGTCTGTGGACTACGTGGCACAGCGCAAGCAGTTCGACAAGGTCATCGGCAGCTTCCAGGCAGTGCAGCATCACCTGTCCGACATCGTCACCAAGATCGAGTTTGCCAAACCCGTGCTCTACCGCGCCTTCTATGCGCTGCAGCATGGCGAACCCGATCTGGCCGTGCGTATCTCGCACGCCAAGCTCCAGTGCAGCGAAGCGAGCTGGTTTGCCGCGCGCAACAGCCTGCAGGTGCATGGCGCCATGGGCTACACCTGGGAAGTCGATCTGCAGATGTTCATGAAGCGTGCCTGGGTGCTGGATGCCGCCTGGGGCGACAAGGCATTCCACGCGGCACGCCTGACCCAGGGCCTGCTGCGCAGTCCCAATGCTCCCGTGGGACCTGGCGCGACCTTTGATCGGGAGGTCGATTCATGCGGCTCCTGCTCTGCGCAGGATGCCATCAGAAACATGGATGAAGAGGTGGCTGCATGAGCGCCCAGGCCTATATCGTTGACGCACTGCGCTCGCCCACCGGCAAGCGCAAGGGCTCTCTTGCCGCTGTGCACGGCGCCGATCTCGGCGCTCATGTGATCAAGGCGCTGGTCGAGCGCAACGACATTCCCGCAGCCGATTACGACGATGTGATCTTTGGCTGCGTGGACACCATCGGCGCCCTGGCCGGCGACATCGCCCGCACTTCCTGGCTGGCGGCCGGCATGCCGCTGAATGTGCCCGGCACCACGATCGACCGCCAGTGCGGCTCGTCCCAGCAGGCCATTCATTTTGCGGCCCAGGCCGTGATGAGCGGCACGCAGGATGTGGTGCTGGCCGGAGGCGTGCAGACCATGAGCGCGATTCCGATCTCGTCGGCCATGCTGGCCGGTCAGCCTCTGGGCTTTAGCACGCCGTTTGCCGAGAGCAAGGGCTGGCAGGCCCGCTTCGGCAACGCGCCCGTCAACCAGTTCTATGCTGCCCAGCGCATTGCCGACCACTGGAGCCTGAGCCGCGGCGACATGGAAGTGTTTGCCAAGGAAAGCCATGACCGGGCCCTGAAGGCGATTGCCGAGGGGCGCTTCGACCGTGAAATCGTGCCATTCGGCGATTTCAGGATGGACGAAACGGCACGCCTTTCGACCCTGGAGAAGATGGCCACGCTGGAGCCGGTGGATCCCGACTATCCCTCCATCACTGCAGCCGTCTCAAGCTCCACCTGCGATGCGGCGGCTGCCGTGCTGGTGGTGTCCGAGGCTGCGCTCAAACGCTACCACCTCACGCCCCGCGCCCGCATTCACCACATGAGCGTGCGCGCCGATGATCCCATCTGGCATCTGACAGCGCCTATTCCCGCCACCGAATATGCGCTCAAGAAGGCGGGCATGACGATGTCCGACATCGACCTGGTCGAGATCAACGAGGCTTTCGCTTCCGTGGTCATGGCTTGGCTCAAGGAAACCGGCTACGACCACGCCAGGACCAATGTCAACGGCGGCGCGATTGCACTGGGCCATCCGCTGGGGGCGTCGGGGGCCAAGCTCATGACCACGTTGCTGCACGAGCTGGAGCGCACCGGCGGTCGCTTCGGTCTGCAGACCATGTGCGAAGGCGGAGGTCAGGCCAACGTCACCATCATCGAACGTCTCTGACGGCTTGCATGCAGGCACGACAGTGCCTGCACTGCCCCGGAGTTCAGGTGTGAGCGGTTGAGCAAGTCGTCCAGAAAATCAACGGAGACAAGGACATGCAAGACGACGCGACAGATGAGCCGCGCCGCAGGGCGGCGGTGGATACGGCGGCCTGCACCCGGAGCCTGGCACCGGCGGACGCCATCAGCGCTGCAGCGCAGCTGCGTCATGGAGACATCAGCCCGCTTGAAATGCTGGAGGCTGCGATTGCCTGCGTGGAGGCCTTGCCGCGCCTGAATGCCCTGGTCATCAAGGACTACGAGCAGGCACGCGAGCATGCCAGAAAGCTGTCGCAGCTGGGTCGAGAGGCGCGCAAGCAGGCAACGGATGCGGCCGCACTCTGGGGCCTGCCCTTTGTGCTCAAGGATCTGGGCATGAATATGGCCGGCAGCGTGACCAGCAACGGCTGCGCCTTCTTCAAGGATGCCGTGGCCTGGCAGGACTCCACGCTGGTGCAGCGCTACAAGGCGGCGGGGCTGAATATCTTCGGCAAGACGGCGTCGTCTGAATTTGGCATGACCACCACCACGGAGTCCAGGCTCTACGGTGCAACCCTCAATCCCTGGAGCCCCGCCCACACGGCCGGCGGTTCATCGGGCGGCACGGCGGCTCTGGTGGCCGCAGGCATCGTGCCTGTAGGCCACGCCAGCGACGGCGGCGGCTCCATCCGCATCCCGGCAGCGCATTGCGGGCTGTTCGGTCTCAAGCCCAGCCGTGGCCGCGTGCCTGCCGGGCCCGCTGCACTCGACGGTGCCGTGGGGCTGGCCGCTCACCATGTCATCAGCCGCAGCGTGCGCGACAGCGCTCTGCTGCTGGACCTGACGGCAGGCCCGGAGCCGGGCTCGCGCGTGCGACCCGGCTCCGATGTGCAAGGTGGCTATCTGCAATCGCTGAATCTGCCCGAGCGCAAGCTGCGCATTGCCGTGTGGCGCAGAAATCACTTCGGCATGCCCGTGCATGCCGAATGCCTGGCCGCAGTGGATCAGGCCGCAAAGCTCTGTGCAGCCCTGGGCCATGAAATCGAGGAAGCCATGCCCGAGCTGCCGGTGGCAGAAATCTTTGCCGGCATGGGGGGCGGCATGTCTGTCGGTCTGCTTGCGGCGGTCGAAGCCCGTGAAAAGCTGCTGGGTCGCACCGTGCGCGAGGACGAACTGGAGCCGCTGAACTGGGCCGCGCTGCAGGCGGCCC
>NZ_JBKFBC010000013.1:34789-42815 GCF_053345995.1 Comamonas sp. C24C
CGGCATTGGACCTGTTTCGTGCGCGTGCCGGCTTCGACAAGGCCGGCCAGCTCATCGATGCCTTCCTCACCCGGTATGACCTGATTCTGACGCCCACCACCGTGGTGCCCGCGCAGAAGCTCGGTGCGCTGCGGCTCGATCAGCCCTATGAAAGCTATGCCGCCGAGGCCATGAACTCCTCGGCCTTTACCTCGCTGTTCAACATCAGCGGCCATCCGGCGATGTCGGTGCCGCTGCACTGGACGGCAGACCACCTCCCGGTGGGTTCCCACTTTGTCGCCCCCTTTGGTGGCGAAGGCCGATTGCTGCGCCTGGCGGCGCAGCTGGAGCAAGCCCAGCCCTGGGCGCATCGCGTGCCGGACCTGTCCGCACTCGAAGCTTGAATCTCGAACAACAAAAGGATGGAGACCATGGAATCAGTGAATCAAGGTGTGGATCGTCGCGGCTTTATTCAGGGCGCAGGTGCCGTGGCCGCAGCTGCGACCATGCCGGCGATGGCCGCGCAGAAGAAAAATGAGGCAGTCGCGGTGGACGGCTATGCCTGGGCAGAGCAGATCCGCCGGGGCGATATCACGCCGCTGGAAGCGCTGGAGGCCGCGATTGCTCGCACCGAGGTCCTGCCCAAGCTCAACGCCGTGGTCATCAAGGACTACGAACTGGCACGTGATCAGGCCAGGCAGATGTCGGCGCTGGGCAGCGCCGCGCGTGCCGAAGCCACCGCCAGGGCACCCATGTGGGGCGTGCCCTTTTTGCTCAAGGACCTGAACCAGTATCTGAAGTGCACGGTCACCACCAATGGCTGCCGTTTCTTCAAGGGGGCGGTGGCGGAGTACGACAGCACTCTGGTAGCACGCTACAAGGCAGCCGGCCTCAATATCTTCGGCAAGACGGCATCGCCCGAGTTCGGCCAGACGCCCACGACAGAGTCCCTGCTCTACGGGCAGTCGCCCAATCCCTGGAATGCGGCCCACACCACGGGCGGCTCCTCGGGGGGCGCGGCGTCGGTGGTGGCCGCAGGCATTGTGCCCGTGGCCCATGCCAGCGACGGCGGTGGCTCCATCCGCATTCCCGCTTCGCACTGCGGCCTGTTCGGCCTCAAGCCCAGCCGCGGACGTCTGCCTGCCGGCCCGGCCAATATGGAAGGCTGGATGGGCCTGTCCATGAACCATGTCATCAGTCGCAGCGTGCGCGACAGCGCTCATCTGCTCGATCTGACGCAGGGGCGCGAGCCGGGCTCGCGCACCGTACCGCCGCGCGATGTGGAGGGCAGCTACCTGGAGGCCCTCAGGCAGGCGCCCAAAAAGCTCAAGATCGCCGTCTGGACTAAGAACTACTTTGGCATTCCCGTGCATGCGGACTGTCAGGCGGCGGTGGACAAGGCCATCAAGGCCTGCCTGGCGCTGGGCCATGAAATCGTCGAGGACATGCCTGAGCTGCCCGTGGCAGAGGTGTTCTCGGGTCTGGGCGTGGTGACCTCGGTGGGCATGATGGCCAGCATCCGCGCCCGCGAAAAGCTGCTGGGTCGCGCCGTGCGCCAGGACGAACTCGAGCAGATGGACTGGCTGTACCTGGAAAAGGCCAGGTCCTATACCGCCGAGCAGATGCTGATGGCGCGCACCAACTTCGATACCGCCGGACAGATTCTGGACCGCTTCTTTCTCAAGTACGACCTGATCCTGACTCCCGTGATGGCCGTGCCGCCACCGCTGCTGGGCGTGCTGACGCTGGACCAGCCCTATGACTCGTTTGCACGCGAGGCCGTCAAGGCATCGCCCTACACCGCACTTTTCAATATGACGGGTCAGCCCGCCATGTCCGTGCCCATGCACTGGACGGCGGACAAGCTGCCGATCGGCGCGCACTTTGCGGCGCCATTCGGCCGCGAAGGTCGTCTGCTGGCGCTGGCAGCTCAGCTGGAGCAATCCGTGCCCTGGGCCCATCGTCAGCCCGACCTGTCGGTTTTCAAAGCGTGATTTCAAGAGCGCAGACAGGCTGCGGGCCTGCTCTGCACAGCAAGGAAAAGGGGAAACAAATGGGTATTTGCAACCAGAGAACCGTCGTCATCACCGGTGCAGGCGGTGGCCTGGGCCGCGCCTATGCGCTGGCCTTCGCGCAGGAAGGTGCAAATGTGGTGGTCAACGACATCCGCGCCGAAGCCGCCCAGGCCGTGGCCGAGGAAGTCAGGACTGCCGGCGGCAAGGCGCTGGCCAACACCGGTGACATCACCACCGTGGCCGGTGCGCAATCGATTCTGGAGGCCACGCTGGCCGCCTTTGGCGATGTGCAGGTCATCGTGAACAATGCCGGCGTGTTGCGCGACCGCATGTTCCTCAGCCTGTCCGAGGAAGACTGGGACATGGTCATGCGCGTGCATCTGCGCGGCCACTTCTGCATGGCCAAGGTCTTTGGTGGCTACTGGCGCGACCAGAAGAAGGCCGGCAAGCCCGTGGATGCCCGCATCATCAACACCAGCTCCGGCGCCGGTCTGCAAGGCTCCATAGGCCAGAGCAACTATGCCGCGGCCAAGGCCGGCATCGCCGGTCTGACCCTGGTGCAGGCCGCCGAGCTGGCGCGCTACGGTATCACCGCCAACTGCCTGGCGCCCGCCGCGCGCACTTCCATGACCGAAGGCGCCATGCCCGATATGGTCAAGAAGCCCGAGTCCGGCTTCGACGTCTGGGACCCGATGAACGTGGCCTCCATCGTCGTCTGGCTGGGCAGCGCCCAGTCCGCCCATGTGACGGGCCGCTGCTTTGAAGCCAAGGGCGGCGAGCTGTCCGTGGCCGACGGCTGGTTCACTGGCAAGGTCAATGACAAGCAGGCGCGCTGGGAGCCTGCCGAGCTGTCTGGCGTCGTCGATCAGCTGATCGCCGAAGGCAAGGCACCTCAGAAAGTCTACGGGACCTAAGCCCGAGAAGCGGCCGGGCCGTGGTGCCCGGCCTTCCCATTCGATGAAGAACTCAGGACGCGAGCCATCATGGATTTAAGTCTGAACGAAGAACAAAAAATGATCGCCGAAAGCGCCGCGGTGTTTCTGCAGGAAAAAAGCAGCACGGCACGGGTGCGCAAGGTCTGCGAAACCGAGGGCGGGCTGGACCGCGCCCTGTGGCAGGAAGTGCTGGACATGGGCTGGTGCAGCGTGGCCCTGCCCGAAGCTGCGGGCGGCATGGGCCTGGGATGGCGTGAGCTGGTGCTGCTGCAGGAGCAGATGGGCTACCACCTGGCCTGCGTACCGTTCTTTGATGCCGTCGTTGCGGTGACGCCGTTGTGGCAGGCGCTGAGCCAGACCGGGCAGGGCCTGGGCGTGGTGGAGCGCCTGGCGGCCTCGGGCCTGATCTGCGTGCTGGGCATGACGGTGCGCGGCGAGCTGCCAGCCACGGCTGTCGCCAGGGTGGATGGCGATGCTCTGGTGCTCGATGGCCAGTGGCGCCAGGTGGGCTCCGGCGCGCATGCCGATGTATTTCTGCTGCCAGCCACGCTGCCTTGCGGATCTCTGGGGCTGCTGGAGGTGAATGCCGGGGCCGAAGGCCTGAGCGTGCAGGCCCTGGCGACGATGGATGCCACGCGCAGCAGCGCCGATGTCTCGGCCGTGAATGTGAGGCTCACCGGCTCTGCCGTGCTGATGCATGGCGATGCACTCGAGCTACTGTGGGCGCAGACGCGCAATCTGGCCGCCATCGGCCTGGCGGCAGAGCAGGTCGGCGTGGCCGAGCGCGCGCTGGATCTGGCCGTGGACTACACCAAGGAGCGCCAGCAGTTCGGCAAGGCCGTGGGCAGCTTTCAGGGCGTCAAGCACCGCGCAGCGCAGATGCTGGTGAAGGTGGAGACCGCACGCTCTGCTGTCTATGCTGCAGCTTTCATAGCTGATGGCGCTGGTGATGCAACAGATTTGACCTATTTTGCGGCTCAATCCCGCACGGATGCTACGGAAGCAGCTCTCTTTTCCACAGGTGAAAGCATTCAGCTGCATGGCGGCGTGGGCTTTACCTGGGAGTTCGATCCGCATCTGTTCTTCCGGCGCGCGCAGGCATCGAGCCAGCGCTTGGGTACGGTGGAGCAGTGGCGCGAGCAGGTGGCGACGCGTTTGTTGGACGAGAGTGTGACGGAGGCAGCATGAAGATGCAGGAATCGGAAATCAACGAGGCCTTTCGCGCCGAGGTGCGGGAATGGATGGCGCAGCACCTGACAGGGCGCTTCGCCCCGCTCAAGCACGCCAGCGGCCTGGGCACCGAAGGCTATGACGCGCAGCTGGCCAAGGAATGGGAGCAGGAACTGGCCAAGGGCGGCTGGACCGGTCTGGGCTGGGAGACACGCTATGGCGGCCGCAACGCCCCGCTGGCCCAGCAAGTCATCTTCCACGAGGAATATGTGCGCTGCGGCGGCCCGGGCCGTATCGGCCATATCGGCGAGACCCTGCTGGCCCCCACACTGATGGCTTTCGGCACGTCCGAGCAGAAGCAGCGTTTCCTGCCCGGCATTCTGGCCGGCACCGACTATTGGGCTCAGGGCTACTCCGAGCCCGGCGCGGGCTCCGACCTGGCCGGCATCCGCACCAGGGCCTGCCGCGATGCGGACACGGGTGAATGGGTGATCCACGGCCAGAAGGTCTGGACCTCCTGGGCCCATGAGTCCGAATGGGTGTTTGTGCTGGCCCGCACCGACGAGGCCTCAGGCAGCGCAGCCAGCGCGCGCCACGCCGGCATGGTGCTGCTGCTGGTGCCCCTCAGGCAGCCTGGCGTGGAAGTGCGCCCGATTCGCCAGATCACCGGCACCTCGGAGTTCAACGAAGTCTTCTTCGACGGCGCACGCACCGAGGGCGGTCTGCATCTGGGCCCCGTGGGCGACGGCTGGAAGGTCGCCATGTACCTGCTGGGCTGCGAGCGCGGTGCGTCAACGCTGGGTCAGCAGGCACATTTCCGCCATGAGCTGGATCTGATCGTCGCGCTGGCCAGACGCAATGGCGCGGCCCGGGACCCGCTGCTGCGCCAGCGCCTGGCCAAGGCCGATATGGGGCTGCAGACCCTGCGCGCCCATGCGCTGCGCTCCAGCGACGAGAACACGCCGTTTCGCGTGGCCTCGGTCTCCAAGTACGCATGGTCCAACTGGCACCGCGATCTGGGCGAGCTGGCCATGGATGTGCTCGGCGAGCAGGGCGGGTTGGTGCTCAAGGACCCGGCCCTGGCTGCGCTGCAGCAGCTCTGGCTGGTCAGCCGTGCCGACACCATCTATGCCGGCACCAACGAGATTCAGATGAACCTCATGGCCGAGCGCGCACTGGGCATGCCGCGCTGATCGGGTGCATCGGGCATTTTTGCCCTTGCTCCAGAGGAGCCGGCAGATGCACTGCCCGGGCCGGACAGAGATGCTGCGAACACCGGGTTTTCCCGGCGGTTGGCCGCATCTTCTGTTTTGAAATGTCCTTGCAGCGACATTAGGGAATGACCTATCGTCCAAAGTGACGATGCTGCAGCGCAGCGGCGACCGGAAGATCAAGGCAACAACCTTCTGAATGCAAAATGATTAGCGCTCCCTCCTACGTTGCTGCCCACGGTCTGCTCAAAAACAAAACTGTGCTCGTTACCGCTGCTGCTGGCGCCGGTATTGGTTTTTCCGCTGCAAAACGTGCAGCAGAGGAGGGCTGCAAGGCCTTGTTCATCTCCGATGTGCATGAGCGCCGGCTGGCCGAAGCCGTGGAGCAGATCAAAAAGGATACGGGTTTGACCCAGGTCTTCGCCAGGCTCTGCGACGTGAGCCGTGAAGATCAGGTTCAGGCACTGATCGCCGAAGCCGACAGCACCATGGGCGGCATCGATGTGCTGATCAATAACGCGGGTTTGGGCACCAGCTGCAAGGTCGTCGACATGAGCGACGACGAGTGGAGCAAGGTCATCGACATCACGCTGACCGGCACCTTCCGCATGACGCGCGCCGCGCTCAAGCTCATGCAGCCGCGCGGCAAGGGCGTGATCGTCAACAACGCCTCGGTGCTGGGCTGGCGCGCCCAGACCGAGCAGGCGCATTACGCGGCCGCCAAGGCCGGCGTGATGGCGTTCACACGTTGCTCGGCGCTGGAGGCGGCCGAATTCGGCATCCGCATCAACGCCGTGGCTCCATCCATCGCCATTCATGCCTTCCTCAAGAAGTCCGCCTCCGAGGAATTGCTGGCCAAGCTCTCCGAGAAGGAAGCCTTCGGCCGTGGTGCCGAGCCCTGGGAAGTGGCCAATGTGATGATCTTCCTGGCCAGCGACTACTCGTCGTACATGACGGGTGAAGTCGTGTCCGTGAGCTCGCAAAGGGCCTGAGCATGAACGCAGTCGCAGACAAGATGCTGTTTGACTCGGCGGCCTCGGTGCTGGCCTCGGTGGGCCGTCAGCTGGGCGAGACCGAATGGATGCAGATCAGCCAGGAGCGCATCAACCAGTTTGCCGATGCCACGGGCGACCACCAGTGGATTCATGTGGACCCCGAGCGGGCCGGCAGCGGCCCGTTCGGCGCCTGCGTGGCCCATGGCTATCTGACGCTGTCGCTGGCCAATCTGTTTCTGCCCCAGCTGGTCAGCTATCAGGGGTTGAAGATGGGCGTCAACTATGGCTGCGAGAAGGTGCGCTTTCCGGCCCCGGTGCTGGTCGACAGCTGGGTGCGCGGCAGCGGCGAGGTGGTGGCGGCGACGCCGATCGGCGAAGACGGCGTACAGGTCACGATCCGCATCAGCGTACAGGTCAGGAATCAGGACAAACCCGGCTGCGTGGTCGAAACCATCAGCAGGCTGTTCTTTATCCAGGAAAATTGAGTGTGTGCAAGCGCCTGCTCCGGCAGACGGTTGCATTTTTTGTGAAGAGGCACGAGCCGCCGATAGAGTGGCCGGCCTCGATAGGGCAGCAAAAACTGCCCAGGGCGCGACGACAAGAAAGTTAGGAGACAAAGACATGAAAGACGCAGTCATCGTTTCGACGGCACGTACCCCCATTGGCAAGGCTTATCGTGGAGCCTTCAACGACACCGAGGCTCCGGTGCTGGGCGGACACGTGATTCGTGCGGCGCTCAACAAGGCGAGCGTGGCCGGTGCCGATGTGGATGATGTCATCTTGGGCATTGCCGCGCAGCAGGGCACGCAGGGCTACAACCTCGGGCGCCTGTGCGGCTATACGGCCGGCCTGCCGGAATCCGTGGGCGGCATGGTGATCGATCGCATGTGCGCATCGGGCCTGATGAGCATTGCCACGGCAGCCAAGGGCATCATGACCGGCGAGATGAATATCGCCGTGGCCGGTGGCCTGGAGTCCATCTCCCTGGTGCAGAACAAGTACAAGAACGCCTACCGTGCCCAGTCTAAGGCAGTGCTGGCCGCAGAGCCCACGGCTTACATCCAGATGATTGAGACGGCCGAGCTGGTCAGTCAGCGCTACGGCATCAGCCGCGAAGCCCAGGACGAGTACTCGCTGCGCAGCCAGCAGCGCGTGGCTGCGGCGCAGGACAAGGGCCTGTTTGACGACGAGATCGTGCCGCTGACCACCGTCAAGCAGTTGTTCGACAAGGAATGCAACGTCACCGGCAGTGAGGAAGTGACGCTGACCCGCGACGAGGGCAACCGTGCCGACACCACGCTGGAGAGTCTGGCCAAGCTCAAGCCTGTCTGGAAGAACGGCCAGTGGGTGCCCGAGGGCCGATTCATCACGGCTGGCAATGCCTCCCAGCTGTCCGACGGTGCCAGTGCCTGCGTTCTGATGAGTGCCGACGAGGCCCGCAGTCGCGGCCTTGCGCCTCTGGGCACCTACCGCGGCGTGGCCGTGGCGGGCTGCCGCGCCGATGAAATGGGCATCGGCCCTGTCTATGCCATCCCCAAGCTGCTCAAGCAGCATGGCCTGACCATGGGCGATATCGGTCTGTGGGAAATCAACGAAGCGTTCGCCTGTCAGGTGATCTACAGCCGCGACCAGCTGGGCATTCCCGATGAGCGCCTGAACGTCAATGGCGGCGCGATCTCCATCGGCCACCCCTTCGGCATGTCGGGAGCCCGTCTGGTCGG
>NZ_JBKFBC010000013.1:42957-115019 GCF_053345995.1 Comamonas sp. C24C
GCTGAACTGACCTGTCTGCAAGCAATCTTCAACCCAGGAGTTGAACATGATGGACAGCGCCTTCGCCAAGATGGGTTTCTCCACCTACACGCCAAGCTCCATTGCCTGCGTGATCAAGGATGTGCCCATATTCGACACTCCGGCTCCGGTGCGCGCACCGGCCGATACGCCATTCGTGAGCGCCGAGCAGTTCAGTGCGCTGATCAGCCAGCTCTATGAAGCGGCCATGGACCCGGAGGGCTGGAAGCCTTTTCTGGAGACCCTGCGTCTGCAGCTGGGAGGCAACTACGCCTCGCTGATCGTGCGTCCCGGCTCGGCCGACGATGTGGGCCTGATCGTCTCGGCCGCGGGCGATCGCCGCGATCTGATACCGAACTGCCCCAAGATCAGCATGAGCCCGTTTCGCAGCATGCCCACCGACCGTATCGTGACGGTGGGGGATGTGATGCCCGAGTCCGAGTGGCGCGCTTCGAGCTACTACAACGACTGGTGCAAGCAGCTGCAGGTCTTTCACGTGATGGCTGCCGACATCGTCACCAAGGACAGCTGCGTCTACGGACTGCGCGTCACGCGGCCCGAAGGGGCTCCGGCTTTCAACAAGCAGGAGCGTGCCTTCGGCTCCATGATGCTGCCGCATATCAAGCGTGCGCTGAATCTGCATCTCTCGGTGAACCAGGATCGCCAGGTCATCTCGCTCTACAGCAAGGCCACGGCCCAGCTGATGGTGGGCGTGGTCATCCTCGACCAGAACGGCAATGTGCTGGAGTGCAATCCTGCCGCTGCCAGCATCCTGGACATGCAGGACGGCCTGAAGATCTCCGGCGGCATGCTGGAGGCCAACTACGCCAACGACAACCGCAAGCTGCAGCGCCTGATCAAGGACGCCCTCATGCACACCCAGGTCTCGCGTCTGTCGATGACCGAAGGCATGTCGGTCAGCCGCCAGTCGGGTCAGCTCAACTGGGGCGTGGTGGTGCAGAGCATCTCGCCCGACGAGTGGACCGAAGGCAAGCAGCGCCCCAGCGTCGCCGTCTTTGTACGTGACACAGGCGGCAAGGCAGACCCACCCGTGAAGCTGGCCCAGCAACTGTTCCAGCTGACGCCGGCAGAGACCTCGCTGGCCATCCAGCTGGCCAACGGCCTGTCGCTGGAAGAGGCCGCCGAAGCGCTCAATATCCGCCGCAACACGGCGAGAGCCCATCTGCGCTCCATCTTCTCCAAGACGGGCGTGCGCCGGCAGACCGAGCTGGTGCGCATCTTCCTCAACAGCGTGGCCTGGCTGGGCAACAAGTAAGAACGGTCGACATCAACAGAAAGCGGGCTCACGCCCGTTTTCTGTTGTTGCAGCAGTTGCCGCATGGCCTGCAGATGGAAATCGATCGCGCTGGATGGAAAGGCCTGCCTGCAAGCAGCGCACAGGCTTCGGTGACGGCCTTTCCTGTCTTGTCTGTTATCTTCCGGCAAGCAACTATCAGCCGCGCGATGAAGTCAACCCCACCCCCTGCAAGACGCCTGGATGCCTATAGCCTGAGACTGTTTTCCGCAGTCGCAAGAACAGGCTCCATTGCGAGGGCGGCGGAACAGGAACACATCGCCTCATCGGCCCTGAGCCGCCGGATTGCCGATCTTGAACATTCTTTCGGAACCGCCCTGCTGATCCGCTCGCCTCGGGGCGTGACCCTGACCGATGCGGGCCGCATCGTTTTCGAGCGAGGCCTGCAGATCGACGATGAGCTGCAGGGCTTGATCCGGGAGGTACAGGAGCATGGCGAAGAGGTGAGGGGAACGGTTCGCCTCTACGCCAATATGTCGGCAGTCATCGGTTTTCTGCCAGAGAAGCTGTCCACGTTCAGGGCTCGCTTTCCGCATGTGCGGATATCGCTGCATGAGGCGGACACCCGCGAGGTCATCAGAGCCTGTCTCGATGATCGCGCCGATGTGGGCTTGGGTGTGGCCGTCAATGTTCCGACCGGGGTCGACTCCTGGTATTTCGCCTCCGATCCCCTGCACGTCGTCCTTCCAAGAGGGCATTGCCTCGAGGAGTCCGAGGCCATCGATTTCTCGAAGGTGCTGGAGTTTCCTCTCATCGGGGTGCACCAGGGGGGCGCGCTGGACAGGCTGCTACACGAGCGTGCGCAAGCCCTGCAGATGCGGTTCACGCCCGAGGTGTCCCTGAGCAGCTTCGATGCCGTGTGCCGGATGGTGGAGGCGGGCCTGGGCATTGCCGTGATTCCCCAAAGTGCCACGTCGGCCTATGCGGGAACGGCAGGTTTCATATGCCGCCCCTTGGCAGAACCCTGGGCCATGCGCGAACTGCGCCTGTATGCCTTGCGGCGTCAGCCTCAGCTTCGGTCGACCCAGGCTTTGATGGACGTGCTTTCGGGGTAATTCCGGTCGCCGAGTTTTGCGCGATCCCCCGTGCTGTCTTAGCGCTACCCGCTGATCTGCCATCGTTCGATGATGGCGCATGCAAACCCAACTCCATCCAGCAGCCCGCTTTTCGCCACGCATCCTCTACCTCAGCCAATGCCCGGCAACGGTGAAAAAAGCACTTGGCGGTCAGCCGGTTCGGCTGGCCGATGCGCTGCCTCTGCGCGACGATGTGTCCACGGACGAGATCACACCGATCGCGATTCTCACGCACTTCGACGACGAACTGGGGCGCTATCCCTATACGGGGTTCAAGACTCGGGGGGAGCTGCCCGTGGCAGTCGATGCCATGCGGGACAGCCGGATACAGGTCGTCGTGGCGGGAAGGCGCTATGGAAAGGGCTCTTCCCGCGAACATAGCCCGGCCGCCGAGAAGCTCGCGGGCGTACGCCTGGTGATCGCCGAGAGCTTCGAGCGCATCTACAGGCAGAACGCCGACAACATCGGACTCATCACCTCCACGGATTTCAGCCTGATTGCCAGGATTGAAGCCGGCGAAGCCATTGGCTGGCAAGAGCTGGTCGAGGGGCGGGATGCGCTTGCCGCCGCGATTCTCCGGGAGGGCGGTCTGCTGCCATTCGGCCGTGCGCATCTGGGGCGGATCTCCGCTGCGCCTGAGATCGCCAGCAGGCCTCGCACCCTGTTCGAGAAGATCGTGGCCAGGCACGCACTGACCACGGGCGTGACGGTGGCCGATCCTGCGCCCGGCGATGGCGCCTTTGTGCGGGCCGACTGGCGTTTCATCCATGAGTACTACACCGGCATGGCGGCGCACATGCTTCATGCCGCGTTCGGCCGGCCGCTTCATCTGAGCGACCCTGGCTCCATCCTCGTCTTCGAGGATCACACTTCCTACGTGGAGGAAAGCCCGACCCATGTCAGGGAGGGTCTGGTTCCCAAAGTCCATCGCATGGTGCGGGCGCAGCGCGACTTCGCCGGCGAGTACGGCCTGCTCACCCACCGGACGCTGACCGAACTGGAGGCCAGAGCAGACGACGGGCGCAACGTCGCTGGTATTTCACACGCCATGATGGCCGAGCGCTATGCCCTGCCCGGGCAACTGGTCGTGGGAACGGACTCCCACACTCCCCATAGCGGTGCTCTGGGCTGTGTCGCGTTCGGCATAGGCACCACCGATATGGCGAATGCCTTCGTCACGGGGGCAGTGCGCCTGACCGTCCCCGAGAGCCTGCGCATCGTCCTCGATGGCGAGCTCTCGGCGAACGTGACGGCCAAGGATGTGGTGCTGCATCTTCTGGCGCAGCCCTATATCCGCGCGGGAGGGGGCGTGGGAAAAGTCTTTGAGTTCACGGGGGCTGCCATCGCGAGGATGAGCACCGACGAGCGTGCCACCCTCACCAATATGAGCGCCGAGCTGGGCGGTTTCACGGGGATTGTGGCGCCGGACGCCGAGACTGTGAGATTCCTGCTCGAGCGACGCGCAATGCGTTTCGTGATCGAGGACTGGATGCATAGCGATCCAGATGCGAGCTATGCACAGACCATCCGGATCGACTGTTCCGCAGTGCCGGTCATGGTTGCCTCGCCGGGTGATCCCGGCAATGGCCGACCTCTGGCTGCGATCGGGCAGAAAGTGCGGATCGACATTGCTTACGGAGGTTCCTGCACGGCCGGAAAGCGCGAGGACTTCGAGCGCTACCACGAGGTGCTGCAATGGGCTGCCGATCGAGGCTTGCGCGTGGCTGCCGGTGTCGATCTATTCCTGCAGTTCGGCACGACAGCGGTCCGGGATCATTGCCTGGCGGCCGGCTATCTCGAGGCATTCGAGCGGGTGGGAGCGCGGATGCTTCAACCTTCCTGCGGAGCATGCGGCAACTGCGGCCCTGGAGGCTCCATCCGGCCTGATCAGGTCACGGTCAGCGCCATCAATCGCAACTTTCCGGGCCGGGGAGGCCCGGGCAGCGTCTGGCTTGCAAGCCCCTCAACCGTCGCAGCCAGTGCAATCGCCGGAGAGCTGCTGTCTTTTGAAGAGCTCAGGCAACGCCACGCGATCTGATCCCAATCGACAGCCATAAAAAAGGAGACAACGATGACAACCATTCCAGGCAAGCGCAGGCTCGCTTTGCTGCTCACCATGGTCTGCGCCTCTTTCGGCGCAAGCGCACAGCTGGCCGCGCCGGAAAAGCCCATTCGCATGGTGGTTCCGCTGACGGCCGGCTCCACAGTGGATGCCGTGGCACGCGCGCTGGGTCCCGGTCTGGGGCGGACAACCGGCCATCCCGTCGTTGTCGAGAATGTGGCGGGGGCGGGGGGCATTCCGGGTACGGCACAGGTCGTCAGGGCCGCCAAGGACGGCCTGACCCTGGGCATGATCTCTTCCAACCACGTCATCAACCCCGGGATCTACAAGACCATCCCTTATGACAGCATCAAGGACATCACACCGATTGCCGTGCTTGCCACCGTGCCGCTGGTGCTGGTCGTCAACCCCAAGCTGCCGGTCAGGAGCCTGCAGGAATTGCGAGACTATGCCAAGGCCCATCCAGGAGCCCTGAACTATGGGTCAGCAGGCAATGGCAGCACGCTGCACCTGGCCAGCGAGCTGCTGATCTCCGAAACCGGCATCAGCATGAAGCATGTGCCTTACCGTGGCACCGGCCCTCTGATAACGGATCTGATCGGCGGTCAGGTGCAGCTTGCCTTTGTCTCCGTCTCTCAGGTCGTGCCGCAGGTGAAGGCCGGGACGCTACGTGCACTCGCCGTGTCCACGACGATTCGCTCGTCCGCTCTTGCCGAAGTTCCTACGATGGCGGAAGCCGGTGTTCCCGAATACAGCTTCGATGCCTGGATCGCCTTGATTGGGCCCGCAGGGCTTGGCAAGCCACTGGTCAACCAGTATGCGGCCGCCGTGAAAATGGCAATGGGATCTGTGCAAGCGCAGGCCGCCATCGCCGGACAGGGGCTTCTGATGCTCGACAAGGGGCCGAATGAAGCACCTGCATTTTTCCAGTCCGAATTGATCAAGCACCAGAAGCTGGTGAAGCAATCCGGCGCTACCCTGGACTGAGGCAGCATGCGAATCAACACTGCGGATCTGTGCGACAGCCTGGGAGATGCAGCCCAGGTTTGCACAAGCAACTGGCGCTCGTATGGCGGCAACCCCACGGTTTCTGGCCGCATCCAAACGCTGCGAACCCATGAGGATGCGGCCCTGATCCGGCAGACCCTGGCAACGCCTGGCCTTGGACGGGTGCTGGTGGTAGACGCGGGTGCATCGCTTCGCGTCGCCGTGCTGGGCGACAACATGGCGCGCACCGGGCTGGCGAACGGCTGGGCCGGAGTGGTCATCGAGGGAGCGGTGCGCGATGTTCAGACTCTTGGCAGTTTGGACATGGGCATATTTGCGCTTGGTCAGACCCCGCTGCGCGCCGGTCGCACCGGATGGGGAGAACCTGGTGTGATCCTGAACATCGCCGGCATACGCATCCGTCCGGGTGCCACCATCACCGTGGACATGGATGGCGCCGTGGTTACCGAGGACTGAGCAGCGGCATGGTCGGCGAATGACAAGTCGCTGCGCCGAGCGCCGCCGCTGCGCGAGGCCAGCTTGGTGGCGGTCATCGCTTGGCGGCTGGCAGGCATCGAGATGCAAGCGCTGGAGCATTGCATTGATCGGTTGAATGCGGCCATTGTCAGCCAGCGATCTGAACGGCAGCAAACGCAGTTGGCTGACACGGGGGCAACTGGATATGATCTCCCGGCAGGCTGTCCGTCCGCTCCTGAACTGGCATGCTGTGCCTGCCATGCCATCGCTTTCATTCTGGGCATGAGGGCGGTCACGCGGCCACGCATCCAGCTTGCAGCGCCTGGACGAACTGTTGATGTCGCTCGCCAATGCCTGAAGACTCTTTCTCAACGCAGATCTTGAAAGTCTCACATGCCCAAGCAAATCTTCGTCAACCTGCCCGTCGCCGACCTGCCAAAGGCCAAGTCCTTCTATGAAGCAATCGGCGCTGTCAACAACCCGCAGTTCAGCGACGATACCGCCGCCTGCATGGTCGTCTCCGACAGCATCTACGTGATGCTGCTCACCCACCCGAAGTGGGCTACGTTCACTCGAAAGCCAATGGTGGACGCCCACGCAGCCAGCGAAGTCATGCTTTGCCTGAGCGCGGACGACCGCGCGGCTGTCGACGATATGGTTGCTGCCGCTTCTGCTCACGGAGGAAAGCCGGACGTGAACCCCCTGCAAGACCACGGCTTCATGTATGGGCGCAGCTTCGAGGACGTGGACGGCCATATCTGGGAAATCATGTTCATGGACATGAGCCAGATGCCTCAGGGCTAATGCAAGCTCGACCATAGGCAAAACGCCTGCTTATGGACGTTTTCTGGCCTGCATGCTCCGGCAGGGATCGCATATCGGGGCGTCCGCCTCCTGGCATATTCGTGGACTCACGCTATCGGCCAGAAGCGGCCGTCCGGCGCGTAGCCGCGAACGGCAGGTCTAGGCTGATTGCTGACGGTCAGGATTCGGCATTGAACAGCAGCTGACGTCAGAACCTGCCATACGCTCGTCCGTAAAGCATCACCGTTTAGCTATGTCGGAACGTGAAACACGAGCACGGTCAGGAGCAACTCTCGGTTCTTGTCGCCGGTGCTATGAAGGACGTACCGGAAGCCGCTCTCATGCGGCCACGTCGCGACGCGCTTGAAGTTGCCGTGCGCATTGGCAACAGCGTCGATACCGGTGAGAACCGTTGAGGTCTCGGTGCCACGATTGAAAACGAGGATCGCTGTCTTGCTATCGCGCCACGTGGTGTAGCCAAGCAGCTGGTCGATGGCCTCGCCGAAGGCTTTCGGCCCCTTCCAGAACTTGCACTCGGCGATGAAGACGTTGCGGTCGCCCTCGCGCAGGAGGATGTCAGTCTTGCCCGCCATGTTGAAGGTCTCACCCGTCGCCTTGCCCTCGAACTGGCCATTGAGCTGCACAAGGAAGTGTTGGCGCAGAGCTTCCTCGTTCATCGCCTTGAAAGCATCGGGGCTGCGTTCCATGACGAGCGCCATGTCTTGCACTACTTTCAGGATGTGCTCGTACAGCTCCATGGTGAGCGCCGGTTCGGGCTTGAACTGCGCCGTCGTCGCCGGTGGCAAGGTCGGGACCGCCTTGCGCTTCACCGTAGGGAGCGCGTAGGTCTTCGGTGCGTCAGCGCGCCGCCGGATCGGGATGCCGAGTGCCTCCGCGCGCTGTGACTGTGCCAGCAGACGCTCGCGCCGCTGGTGGATCGCTTGCTCCGCAGCCTGTGGAAGGCTCTGGTTGTGCGCGTCGATCATCGGGCGCTGCCATCCCAGATGCTGCTCGATCTCCTCAAGGGTCTGGTCGACCAGCGCGCGGATGTCGCGGGGCTGGTCAGCAGGGGTTTCGTAGAGCAGGACGATCTCGTTCTTCTCAATGACGGCGCGGGGCGGGTTGAGCGAAAAGGTGTTGGCCTTCGCGTAGAACAGCTCACTCTCGCCCTCGAAGGGGATGCGAACCTCAACACGCTCGCCCGCCACCATAACTGGGCGGCTCCGGTCATCAATCCATCGCCTGGGGTCGTGTCGTACATCAACCGCCGCATCCTGATAGTCGGCATACCACTTGTCACGGAGCAGCGTTATCGGCGTGATGCCGTGCCTCTCAACCATGTACCGCTTCAGGTCTTCAGGCGGGGTGTTGAGCAGCCGGTTCTCTTCCAACCCCTCGACCTCCTGCTGCATCTTCCGCATGGTCGACCATATGGACTGGTCTAGATCGTGGGTTACGAACAGAAGTCCCTTACTCTTGTCGATGGTGCCGAACATGTTCCTCTCCCTTTCTCTGATCAGATTGTCTCGATTTTTGTTGTGAGTCCAGCGCAGCGCGCCGTCATCGTTGTAGCGCAGGATCGGTCATACGACAAGCGGCGCCCACTGACCGCAACCGCCGCTGAGCAGACTCTGTCGACCGAGGACTGAATGATCGTTATGGGTCGTTCAGCGACAGTCGCAGATCGGCCAAGACCGGACGGTCGCGGCTGCGGCAGAATTTGCCGCATCCCTGACCACAGCGCTTACTCGATGTTCTTCTCCGCCAAGCCCCAAAGCACCCCGGCCAAGCTGCTTCAACAGCATGAATACCTTGACCTTCTCGAAGGCGGGATGGAGAGGCACCAGGCCTCAGACGCGCAGATAGCTGGGGCTTTGGACCTGGCGCGCGAGGTCTGGAATCTGCTTCAGCTGGGCAATTGGAACGAGCTGCAGCCAGCCCCGTTTGCCTGGCGCAATCAGACGCGAGGCCACGTTCTTGTCCACGTTCCGACAGACTACCAAGACTGCTTCCTGATTGTGGCCCTCCGCCAGGGGACGGCGACTCCGGACGCCTACATCCTCTTCGATGTCGGTGCTGAGTACGTGCCGGCGCGCATTGCTTGTCCTGCTTGCGGGCTCAGCGGCCCGGCCTCGGCAGAGGACATACGCGTAGCGATGCCGCAATTACCTGGGAACGCTGAACCCTTCGCAGTGATGGAGTTGAGGGGCGGAACCTATATGCAGGTGTACGCCGACAAACAAGGCTTCCATCTTGAGCATCAGCTGGTGACCATTGGCGCACACTACCGCTGTGCAGATGTCGTCAGCTCGGAGGTCGCGGCCAACACGTTGGTCTCCTATGCATTCGGGAAGTACGAATGGGCATATGACAGGCGTTGGGAGCGTGTCATCCTGTAAAGACAAGCGCTGCGAGCGCGCAGGAGCGGACAGCCGCGGAACACCTCGGAATGACTGCTGCAGATTATCTGTAGTCGCTCAGCTCAGAGATGCCAATGACGGCCAACATCCTGGACGCACTTTCGAGTGCATTGAGTCGACATCCTGCGTTCATTGGAGCTAGGTTGGCAGCGGCATCCGTGTGCTGTGCTCTGGCAGTTTCCATGTTGCACAGGCTGCGTCAATCTTTGCCGACTCCCTTTGCGACGTCCGCCTTGCCTGTTTGTCCGCATACATACGCAGATCAGCCTCCTTGAGCACGGTCTGTGTCGAGCTGATGGATGGATCGACCATCACAATGCCGAAGCTAGCGCCGGGATAGTCGAGGCTGCATTCAGGAAATTCATATTGCCCGATCAGCAGTGGGGCCAGGCGGCTGCGCATAGCCTCCAGGGTCTTGTCCTGATCTGCGAGGCTTGGCGGGGCAATCAGTCCAATGACGACGAACTCATCACCACCTAATCGTCCCAGCATGTCACTCTTACGCAAACCGGTACTCATGCGTCGACCGACTTCGACAAGGAATTGGTCACCGACCTCATGACCATAGGTGTCATTGATCACTTTGAACCCATCCAGATCGATGAAGGCCACCATAACCCATTGCTGCATTTGCTTCGCCTGAGCGAACAACTGGTCCAGTTGACCCAACACGTTGCGCCGGTTTGGCAGATTGGTTAGTGCATCATGATTCGCCGCGTACCACTCGTCCTGCCGTCGCTCCACCATCAGTCCAATCGCATGACCGCCAAGCAGAATGAAAAGCAGACCCACCGACGCTACCAGCCCAGCTAACCCGATGTGCTGCCTACGCATGAGTGGCAAGTGATCCAAATTCGCCAGTGTGATCAGTTGATATTGGGTATTGGAGAGCGGTTCATGCCGCAGCAGGTAGGGCTTGCCGTCAATGATCCACTGATCTGTGTTGGAGACTGCGCGCGCATTCAGAGGCTCGCCTGGACTTTCGCCATTTTCCGAGGAGGTGCTCCTTCCTTCAGCAACTGCGAAACCTGGCGGTAGAAGCGCTTGCGCGTTGCGGAGCATGAATGGCGCGGACGACGCTGTGGTCACGCGACCCTGGCGATCCAGGATAAGCGCAATGTGGCTCCCTGATAAGTAGGGAACAATATCTGGGGCATCGAACTTGACGGTGACGGAACCTAGAGGCTTATCGTCTTCGCTCTCAATACGGCTAGCCACGAAATAGGATGGCGTCTTGTTCAGGCGCGCGATACCGAACGAATGGCCATTGCCTTCACGCAATGCGTCGACGAGATAAGGCCGACCTGCATAGATCATTCCCACGATGCTGTCGGACTCAGCCCAGTTGCTGGCTGTGACCGTGTCGTCCGACATATTGTTCATGTAGATGCGGGCATAGCGCAGATCGCTGGACAGCTCATTCATGAAGTCACCCACTTTGCGCACCAACGGGTCTTGCGTGAATTGCGCTGCGCGCTGTTGGCGTGTGAGCTGAACCAGGCCTGGTGGATCCGTGCGATAGCGGGTGGCGAGCTGGATCACCAGTCCCTGACGTGCCACCATGTTGGCCACACTCACCATTTCAGTGAAAAGCCGATCCATGATGCGTGCGGTTGTCTTGGCTTCGTACTCAGCGCTGTCCGCCAGACGGTCCAACTCCGACGCCACAATTCTCTGTGACATCCACCACCCGAGACTGGCCACCAAGGCCAGCCAGGCGAGCGCGCCCCCCAGAGTCACCATGCGCACGGTGGATCGCATGGACCGTCTGTGCTGAGCTTGCTGCGGTAATGCCTTGCTCACGTACACCCTCCAGGCCGTTGTGAGCAAATGGTAACAAGTACGCTCAAAGCGAAAAGTCAGGAAAAGTCATCAGGCCAGCTGAGCACACCCGCTTGATGACAGCTACCTGTTTTTTATGCCGCTCCAGGACATGCAAGGATCGAGGCGGCGATCCCTGGTCGACCTCCGCCTATGCCCGCTTTCGACTGTGGATTCAATAGATTGCGACACATTGGGGTGCCGAAACGGGCTTGGCGAGGCTCAATTTTTCTTGAGTCCTACCAAGCCGCCGGTTCACAGCTCGATCGGATCTGTGGCTTATTTGGTGGTGTAGCCACCATTGATCAAAATCGTTTGGCCCGTAATCCACCAGCCGTCGCTGACGAGATGGCGAATGAACGGAACCACATCCTCAATATCGGTGAGCCCGGTCTTGCTGAAACCGGACAACGCTGCGGCCGTCTTGTGATAGGCCACTGCATCTGCGCCTTCCGCAGGGTAGAAAAAAGGCGTGTCCATGGGACCGGGACCCACCGCTGTGACGGAGATGCCACGGGCCCCCAGCTCCTTGGCGGCAGCGCGGGTGTAATGTTCGACAGGCGCCTTGGTGCCGGCGTAGGAGGCGTAGAACGGTGTGAAGGCACCGAGCAAGGAGGTCACCAGCGTCACAACCTTGCCGTGGTCGTTGACATGGATGCCAGCCTCTTTGAGGAAGAAGAAGGCAGCTTTGCTGTTGACATCCGACATCTCGTCGAACTCGGCCTCGGAAATCTCCTGCATCGGTTTTTTCAGCACCTTGCCAACGGTGTTGATGGCGATATCTGGGCGGCCAAAGGCGGCAATGGTGTCCTCAAACAGCTTCTGTACCGCTGCTGCCTTGGTCAGATCGGCACGCACGGCAATGGCTTGGGCGCCCAGGGCCTTGACGGCAGTGACCGTGGCCAGGGCTTCTGCTTCACTGGCTGCGCTGTTGTAATGAATGGCGATGGCTTTGGCACCTTGTTGCGCCAAATCGCGCGCAATGAGGCCGCCCAGGTTCTTGCCCCCTCCAGCGATGAGAGCGACTTTGTCTTTGATGGCATGGCGATAGGTCATCGATTTTCTCCAAAGAACATGTGATGTGGAGGTTGAAGAATATCGATGCTCAAACTTCAATTGTTAATTTCAATTGTCAAGGTTTGATAAGTGGGACGTCATATAACGCTGCACCGCAGACATCTGCTGGCAAATCACGAACGGCCGCAAGGGGGCGTTTTCCACCCTTCCATTCGCTGTAAGTGTTCAGTCACTAGAACTGGCGAGCTAGTCTTCGTCGCGATGGCGCGAGTTAGGCCGCCTCTACGGCGGGTCGCACCAACTTTGGCAGCTTACGTGCCAAGAGCTTGCCGTAAAGCCTCGGCGAGGGTCGCCGCTGTTCCGCTTATGAAGGCTGCCAGCCGGTTAGTACCGGCACCCCGGTGCTGGCGCCCTGGCGCCGGCTTGCCTTTTCTGGGGCTATCCCATCTCTCCGAAACCGCTCTCGAGGTTCGCTTGCTTGCGGCATTGGCCGCAGGCATACCGGCGGTCGCTTGCAGGCGCGCCACCGGCAGGTGCTTCCAGGGCCTGGCTCTGTTGCGGCAAACACAGGCAGAATGGGGAGCGCGGAGGCCAGTGCACGGTGTTGTCTCGCAAGAGCGCACCCGCATGCCTGCATCGAAGAAATGTGACCGGCTCGCTCAAATACAGCAACGACATGAAACTATTTCGCAAGCCTGCTTTTGATCACAGCAACGTCGTTTCCCGTGCTCCCTATGCAATGCTTCTGGTAGGGGGGATCATTGCGCTTTCGATGACGGCCATCTGCACCTTTGTTCTCTATCAGAGTCGGCTGGATGCCATGTCGCATGCGATAGAGACATCGCGCAATGTGGCGCTTCTTGCCGAAAACGACGTGGTGCGGAACTTCGAACTCTATGCGCTGTCGCTGCAGGCCGTGGTCGATGGGCTGAACGACTCCGAAGTCATGGCCGCGTCCCCGCATGTGCGCAACGCAGCCTTGTTCGACAAGGCCGCGACGGCCTCCTATCTGGGCTCCATCCTGGTGCTCGATGCGCAGGGGCGAGTGGTCCTGAATGCGGGCTCGGAAAATCCGCTGAGCGGGCATTACCTGGAGCATGATTTCTTCAAGGTGCATCAGGAAAGCCCCAACGTCGGACTCTATGTGGGAGACCCTTATTCATCGACGCTGCATGGCGGCTCGCTGAGCATTCCGCTGAGCCGCCGTATCTCCCATGCGGACGGCTCGTTCGCGGGCATTGTGCTGATCGATGTCCAGCTCGAGTATTTTCAGAAGCTGTTCTCCGCGCTTTCGCTGGGCAAGCATGGATCGCTGGCCCTGATCAGAAAGGATGGCGCCATGATGATGCGCCAGCCTTTCGATGCCAAGGTCATCGGGCGCAATATCCGCAATGCCAGCACCTTCAAGCAGTTCATGCTGGCGCCCGAAGGCAGCTTCTCGGACACCTCCTACCTGGATGGCGCGCAGCGCGCGTACTACTTCAAGAATCTTCCGAGCTTGCCATTCATCATCATGGTGGCGAAGGCGCATTCCGATATCTACGCAGTCTGGCGCCAGCGCGCCTTGCTGATTGCCTCCGTCATGGGAACGCTCACCATGGCTTTCATCGGCCTGTCCTTCGCGTTCGGAGTGCAGCTCAAGCGCCGCATGCGCGCAGAGTCCGAACTGGCGCTGCTGGCGCGTACCGATGGACTGACCGGCCTGAACAACCGCCGCAAGCTCGACGAGATCATCGAGCACGAGTGGCACAGGGCCAAAAGAAGTCACAGCGCCTTCTCGCTGCTGTTCGTGGATATCGACTGGTTCAAGGCCTACAACGACACCTACGGACATCAGGCAGGGGATATGGTTCTGGCGACTGTGGCCAGATGCATTGCCAACAATATCCGGCGTCCCGAGGACAGTGCGGCCCGCTATGGGGGTGAGGAATTCATCGTGGTGCTGCCGGACACGACCCTGGATGGAGGCGCGCTGATTGCCGAGAACATCCGGGAGGCAGTCTCCGAGCTTGCGATTGCGCACACCGGAAGCGAGTTCGGCTGCATCACGGTCAGCATCGGTTGTGCGGCCTGGGTGCCGGGCAAGGATCTGGATGTGCAGGAGGTGCTGCGTTCGGCCGACAAGGCGCTGTACGGCGCCAAGATGACCGGGCGCAACAAGGTCGTTCTATCCAGCTCGTCTGCGGCATAGCGCCGCAGCCGCTCTGGTGACTTGGAGCTTGGCCTGCATGGCAGCGTCCATCCCGGCAAAGCAAGTTGCTTGAATAGTGATAGCTGCTATCGCTTGATATACATGTATTTCAGTATGAAAAATATCTGAAATCTAGTTATATAAAGCGATGGAAGCTATATTTTATGTAGCTTCCACTCAGTGAATCGCTAGGTCGCCTCGCCGATTGCCCGATGGCTGCTCAGGCACAGGCCTTGCTCTCGCGCAGCGCCGCTATATCGGCCTGGGTATAGCCCAGGGACGCGAGCACGGCATCGGTGTCCTGACCGATCCTGCTGCCCGGCGTGGGTCGACGCGCCGGGGTGCGCGAAAAGCGTGGCGCGGGTGCCGGCTGGCGCTGGCTGCTGCCTTCCACTTCCAGATCGACAAACAGCTGGCGCTGGGCGTTGTGCGGATGTGCGGGTGCTTCGGCCAGACTCAGTACCGGGGCAAAGCAGACATCGCTGCCTTCGAGTTCCGCGCACCACTGTGCCTGGGTCTTGCCGCGCACAATCGCGGCCACGCGGGACTTGAGTTCGGGCCAGTCCGCGCTCTGGTACTGACGCCTGGGGTCCACATCGGTCAGCCCCAGCTTCTGCAGCTGCAAGGCATAGAACTGCGGTTCGATCGCGCCGAGGGTGATGTATCTGCCATCGGCGCACTCGAAGGCCTCGTAGAAGGGAGAGGTGTTGAGAAAGTGGTTCTGCGCGGGGTCATCCTTCCAGTAGCCCATGGCGCCGCGCATCTGGTGCATCAGGCCGCTCATGGCCGCCACGCCGTCGATCATGGCGGCGTCCACCACCTGACCCCTGCCGGATTGGCGCGCCTCGTGCATGGCGCACATGAGCCCGAACAGCAGAAACATGGCGCCGCCCGCCATATCGCCCACGATGGTCGGCGGCAGCACGGGGGCCTGGCCGGGGCGCATGGAGGTGGACATCACGCCCGTCAGCGCCACATAGTTGATGTCATGGCCTGCGGCCTGGGACAGGGGGCCGGTCTGGCCCCAGCCGGTGACGCGGCCAAAGACCAGGCGGGGAGCGCGGCGTGCGACTTCCTCGGGGCTGAAGCCCAGGCGCTCCATCACGCCGGGCCTGAAGCCTTCGATGAGCGCGTCGGCAGACTCGATCAGCTTCCAGGCCGCGGCGCGTCCGGCCTCGGACTTGAGGTCCAGCGCGATGGACTTCTTGCCACGGTTCTGTGCCATGCGAGGGTAGCGGGATGCCGCCGCATGGTCGGCGCTGCGCTCGATGAGAATGAGCTCGGCCCCCATGTCGGCCAGCATCATGCCGGCAAAAGGGGCAGGACCTATGCCTGCAAATTCGAGGACGCGCATCCCGGACAAGGGGCCGGTGTTCTGGCCCTGGGACGGTTTTTCTGTGCTCAAGTCGGTCTCCTGTGGTGTCTCTGACTTTTCTATCTTGTGGATCCCGCCGGTTTTGACCCCGTCCATTTGGAGTATGTCCGGGGTGCAGGCCGGGCCAACACTGGGCATTCCATATAAAAAAGGAGTGCAAGACATGTTCAGGCTGGATGGGAAAGTGGCGCTGGTCAGTGGTGCCGGGCGCGGCATGGGGTTCGGCATCGCGCAGGCGCTGGCCGCGCAGGGCGCGCATGTGGTGGTGAACGACTTTCATCAGGAGCGTGCCCAGAGTGCGGCAAGTCAGCTGCGCGAAGAGGGATGGAAGGCCTCGGCCCAGGCGGCGGACCTGACGGACCGCGCCGCCATCTTTGCCATGGTCGAGCGCATCCAGGCCGAGGTCGGTGCCGTCGATATCTTTGTGCACAACGCCGGCATTCCGGCCCAGGGCTGGGGCTACACGCCGTTTCTTCAGTCGCCCGAGTCCGAATGGAACGCCTGGCTGCAGCTCAATCTGCACGGGCTGATGCATGCCTGTCAGGCACTGCTGCCCGCCATGCAGCAAAAGGGCTGGGGCCGAATCGTGGCCATCAACTCCGACGCGGCGCGCACGGCCACGGGCATGGGGCTGTGCGCCTACGGGGCTGCCAAGGCGGCGGCTATCGGTTTCATCCGCAATCTCTCGGGCGAGGTCGGCCCGCATGGCGTGACGGCCAACGCTTTGTCGCTGGGCACCATGAACAACTGGGAAGGCTCGGGGAAGATCGCCAGAAAAGGCACTTCCGTGGGCCGGGCCGGCTCGCCGCAGGATGTGGGGGCAGCCGTGAGCTATCTGGCATCGACCGAAGCAGAATGGGTCAACGGCCAGGTGCTGCCGGTCAACGGCGGTGGTCTCGTGGCCTGAGCCCGACAGCCTTGCCCGCAGCTTTCCGGTGGTACAAGCCGGAATTTTTTTGTCACTCATGAGACCGCGCGCTGTGGCAGCGAAGGCGACAAAGCCTCCGGTGCGGGCATTTTGGCGGCGCAAACCGGCTTTCGCGCCTGGAGAGGCAAGCCATGTGCCATCAGGGGCAGTTGCGGGCGGTTTTTCTCATAGTCTGCCCCTAGTCTGAATCAGGTAGGTTGGGGAAAAAGCCGTATGGCAATCTGAAAAAGAACTCGATAACAACCTGGTGATGTGAGGAAAGCAGATGGAGGCATTGATCTTCGACCATGTCCGGACCCCCCGAGGCAAGGGCAAGCCGGATGGAGCACTGCATGAGGTGACGCCGGTCTGGCTGGCGGCGCAGCCGCTGCAGGCTTTGCGTGAGCGCAACCAGCTCGATACCTCGGCGGTGGACGATGTGGTCATGGGCTGTGTGGTGCCCGTGGGCGAGCAGGGCGGCAATGTGGGCCGCATGGCGGTACTGCAGGCCGACTATGCGCAGAGCGTGGCCGGCGTGCAGCTCAACCGCTACTGCGGCTCGGGCCTCGAAGCCGTGAGCTTTGCGGCGGCCAAGGTCATGGCCGGTCAGGCCGATATGACCATCGGTGCCGGCGTGGAGATGATGTCCCGCGTGCCCATGGGCTCGGACGGTGGTGCCTGGGCGCAGGACCCGCAGCTGGCCAGCAAGACCTATTTCGTGATGCAGGGCATTTCGGCCGATCTGCTGGCATCGTTGCGCGGCCACAGCCGCCAGGATCTGGATGCGTACTCGGCCGAAAGTCATCGTCGTGCGGCACAGGCCTGGGCCGAAGGGCGCTTTGACAAGTCGGTCGTGCCCGTCAAGGATTTTCTGGGCCTGACTCTGCTGGAAAAAGACGAGACGATTCGTCCCGAAACCTCGGTCGAGTCGCTGGCCGCACTCAAGCCCGCGTTTACCGAAATGGGCCAGAAATACGGCTACGACAGCGTGGCGCTGCAGCGCTATCCGCAAGTCGAGCAGATTCATCACCATCACCACGCAGGCAATAGCTCGGGCATTGTCGATGGGGCAGCGGCAGTGCTGATCGGCACGGCAGAAGCGGGTGCCAGGCAAGGCCTCAAGCCCCGTGCGCGCATCCGTGCCTTTGCCAGCATAGGCTCCGAGCCGACCCTGATGCTCGACGGCCCGGCCCATGCCGCACGCAAGGCCTTGGCCAGGGCGCGCATGCAGGCTTCGGACATCGATCTGTGGGAGCTCAACGAAGCCTTTGCCACGGTGGTGCTGACCATGATGGAGGAGCTGGACATTCCCCATGAGCGCATGAACGTCAACGGCGGAGCGATTGCCATGGGCCACCCGCTGGGAGCGACGGGCGCCATGATTCTGGGCACGGTGCTGGACGAGCTGGAGCGCACCGGCAAGCGCACGGCACTGATCAGCCTGTGCGTGGCGGCGGGCATGGGCTCGGCCATGATCATCGAACGCGTGTGAGTGAGGAAGCAGAAATCATGACAACGGAAATCATTCGCTACGCCGTAGATGGGGACGGCATTGCCACGCTGACGCTGGATTACCCCGGCAAGACCATGAATGTGATCGATCAGGCCTTCATGGACAGCCTGGAGGCCTGTATTGCACGCATGCAAGGCGACGACCGGGTGCTCGGCGGCATCATCACCTCGGGCAAGGACAGCTTTGTCGCCGGGGCCGACCTGATGGGCATGGAGGCCAATATCGACGCCATGGCGGACATGCCCATAGAGGATCTTTTCGCCTCCTGCGCATCGCTGTCCAGGCTGCTGCGCAAACTGGAGACCCTGGGCAAGCCGCTGGTGGCGGCCATCAACGGCATGGCACTGGGCGGCGGCTATGAAATCTGCCTGGCCTGTCACCACCGCATTGCAGCCGATGCGCCTACGGTCATGGTCGGCCTGCCCGAGGCGCAAGTGGGCTTGCTGCCCGGTGCCGGCGGCACCCAGCGCCTGCCGCGCATGATCGGCATTCTGGCTGCCATGCCTTTTCTGATGGAAGGCAAGCAGCTGCAGGCCGTGAAGGCCAGGGAGGCCGGACTGGTGGACGAGGTGGTGGCTCCCGAGCAGTTGCTCGGCGCTGCCAAGGCCTGGCTGCTGGCCAGTCCCACGGCGGTGCAGCCCTGGGATGTGAAAGGCTTTCGCATTCCCGGTGGCGGCCCGCTGGATGCGCGCGTGGCCCCTGCTTTCGTGGTGGGCAACACCCTGCTGCAGGCCAAGACCTTTCACAATATGCCGGCGCCGCTGTGCATTCAGAGCTGCATCTACGAAGGCTGCCAGCTGCCCATGGACAAGGGCCTGCGCATCGAGAGCAAGTACATGGCCACGCTGTCGCGCAGCCCCGTGGCGCGCGGCATGATTCGCACGCTTTTTGTCAACAAGAGCAAGGCCGAGAAAGGCATGCACCGTCCAGTGGGCCTGGAGCCCTTCCAATGCCACAAGCTGGGCCTGATAGGCGCAGGCATGATGGGCGCGGGCATTGCGCTGGTGGCCGCCCTGCGCGGCATTCAGGTGGTGCTGATAGACCGGGATCAGGCGGCAGCGGACAAGGGCAAGCAGTACGCCGAGAAGGTGCTGGCCAGGCTGGTGGACAAGGGTCGCCAGAGCCGCGAGAAGGCCGACGCCATCCTCGCGCGCATCATGCCCGGCACCGATTACGAGCTGCTGCGCGACGCCGATATGGTGGTCGAAGCCGTGTTCGAAGACCGCGCCATCAAGGCCGAAGTCACGAAGAAGCTGGACGCCGTGCTGCCGCCAACCTGTGTGCTGGCCAGCAATACCTCGGCCCTGCCCATCAGCCTGCTGGCGCAGGCAAGCGAGCGGCCCGATCGCTTTATCGGCCTGCATTTCTTCTCGCCGGCCGACAAGATGCCGCTGGTGGAGGTGATTCGCGGCCGGCAGACCTCGGATGCCACGCTGGCGCAGGCACTTGACTTTGTGGCCCAGCTCAAGAAGACGCCCATTGTCGTCAACGACAAGCGCGGCTTTTTCACCAGCCGCTTCATCGGCGCGTTTGTGGATGACGCCATCGGCATGGTGGCCGAAGGCATTGCCCCGGCATTGATTGAGAACTGTGCCAGGCATGCGGGCATGCCCGTGGGGCCGCTGGCGATTACCGACGAGCTGTCGATTGATCTGTCCAAGCATGCGGGCGAAGCCCAGGCCAAGGAGTTCCCCGGGGAATACAGGCCGGGCCGTTCCGTGCCCGTGATTGGCAAGCTGTTCGAGCTGGGCCGCCTGGGCCGCAAGGTGGGCAAGGGCTTCTATGACTACGACGACAGCGGCAAGCGCATCTGGCCGGGCCTGGCCGAGCATTACCCGCTGAAAGCCCTGCAGCCCAGCGCCCACGATCTCAAACAGCGCATTCTCTATGTGCAGGCCGTCGAAGGAGCCCGTGCCATGGAGGAGGGCGTGCTGCTGGCGCCGGCCGATGGCGACATCGGCTCGATTCTCGGCGTGGGATTTCCGGCTTACACGGGCGGTCCCTTCTGCTTTATCGACGGCATAGGTCTGCCGCAGTTCGTGGCCGAGGCCGACCGTCTGGCCGATCTGTTTGGCGAGCAGCTGCGCCCGCCTCAGCTGCTGCGCGATATGGCGGCCAGGGGGCAGACCTTCTACGGCAAAACTGCCAGGGCCTGAGCAGAGCCCAAGGGTGGGCGGGCGCGCTCACCCGGTATTGCCTCGGCACAGTCACTCATCCAATAACAATCAATGGAGACAGGCCATGGATGAAGTCTTTGATTACATCGTCATCGGCGCAGGCTCCGCCGGTGGCACTCTGGCGGCAAGGCTGAGCGAGAACCGCGAGCACAAGGTGCTGCTGCTGGAAGGCGGCGCCAGTCACAAGGATCTGCTGGTGTCCATGCCTTCGGGCTGGGGCCAGATGATCAACAGCCCCAAGTATTCCTGGGGTCATGAGACAGAGCCCGAGCAGCACGCAGCCAATCGCCGCATCAGCCTGCCGCGCGGCAAGCGCCTGGGCGGATCTTCGTCCATCAACGGCATGATCTATGTGCGCGGCGACCGGGCGGATTACGACAGCTGGGCTGCCCAGGGGGCGGCGGGCTGGAGCTATGAGCAGCTGCTGCCCTACTTTGTGCGCACCGAGGACCAGCAGCGCAGCGAGGCAGAGTTCACCCAGCCCTGGCATGGGCGGGGCGGGCCGCTGACCGCCAACAATCTGAACAACCCGCACCCGGTATCGCTGGCCATGGTGCGGGCTGCGATTCAGGCGGGCCTGCCCGCCTGCCGGGATTTCAACAACGGCCATCCGCAAGGCGCGGGGCTGTTTCAGGTCAATCTCAAGAATGGCCGGCGCTCGTCTGTGGCCAGCAATGCCATCGAGCCCGCCATGCAGCGGCGCAATTTGGATGTACGCATGCAGCTGCTGGTCACCCGCATCGGTCTGGACGGGCTGCGCGCCAGCACCGTGCACTGGAAGGACAGGGCGGGCGCAAGCCACGCTGCCCGTGCCAGCAAGGAAGTGCTGCTGTGCGCCGGTGCCCTGCAGTCGCCCCAGCTGCTGATGTTTTCGGGCATCGGCCCGGCCGCGCACCTGCAGGAGATGGGGATCGAGGTCAAGGTGGATCTGCCCGGAGTGGGCGCCAATCTGCAGGACCATGCGATTGTCCCCATGTCCTGGCGCATGAAGGCCGACACGCCCAGCCTCAACCGCTCGCTGCGCGGCCTGGGTATTGGCGCTTCGCTGCTCCGGTACCTGCTGACCAGGGAGGGCGCCATGGCCATGCCGGCTTCGGAGTTTGCCGCCTGGTTCAGCAGCGATGCGAGCCTGCCCTACAACGACATCCAGATTCACGGCCTGCCCGTGACCGGCGATATCGAAGGCTATATGCAAAGCGGCAAGAACTACCGCACCGAGGCCTTCCCCGGCATGACGATGGCACCCTACCAGGTGCGACCTTACTCGCGCGGCCAGCTCCGGCTCAAGAGCCGCCATCCCGAGGAGCTGGCCAGCATCCGCATGAACTTTCTGCACGACGAGCGTGATCGAAAGGCGCTGCTCCACGGCGTGCGCATGGCGAGCACGATTGCCCGTCAGCCTGCACTGGCCGGGCTGATCGAAACGCAGACCCGACCGACGCCTGATCTGCAAAGCGATGACGAGCTGCTGGACTGGATCTCCATGTACCTGGGCTCTGGCCATCACGCCAGTGGCAGCTGCCGCATGGGCGATGCGGCCGACCCGCTGAGCGTGGTCACACCCGATCTCAGGGTCAAGGGCGTGCAGGGTCTGCGCGTGATCGATGCCTCGGTCATGCCGCATCTGGTGTCGGGCAACACGAATGCGGCCTCGGTGGTGATCGGCGACAAGGGTGCCGACCTGGTGCTGGGCCTGACACCTCCTGCCAACAGGATGTCGCATATGTCCGGCGCAGCGGCCGCTGCGCTGTCTGATGGCGCAAGAGCCGCCGCCGTGGCCTGAGTTTTGGAAGAATGGGTGGAGACGGAAGATGAACTTCGATTTCAGTGACGACCAGAATGCCTTGCGCAACGAGATTCGCAAATTCCTGACCAGGGAATCGCCGCTGACGCAGGCGCGTGCCTTGCTTGAGGGCGAGGGCGAGCATGCCCAGAGCGTTTGGAGCGGCATGGCCCAGCTGGGGGTGACCAGCCTGATGCTGCCCGAGGACTGCGGCGGCATAGGCCTGGGAGCCATGGAGATGTGCGTGGTGGCCGAAGAAGTGGGCCGCCAGCTCAGCCCCGTGCCCATGGCTTCGACCATGTATCTGGCGGTGCAGGCCGTCTTGCTATCCACACAGGAGCACTCTGCGCAGCGACAGCAATGGCTTCTGCCGGTTTCGGGTGGAAGCATTGGCTGTCTGGCAGCGCCTGCCGACGGGCAGGACCCTCCATCCGGTCTGCCCCTGTTTGACGGCAAGACCTTGAAGGGCGACTGCCCGCTGGTGGCCGACGGCATGGCCGCGCAATGGGGCGTGGCGCTGGCACGCAACACGATGGGGGTGCAGGTGCTGGTGGCCTTCAGGTTTGACGGATCGGTGCGGCGCGAAAAGCTCAAGACGCTGGACCCCTCCAAGCCCTATGCCCGCCTGAGTTTTGACCAAACGGAGGCAGAGCAACTGGACGGCAGCCGCAGCGCTGCCGAGGTCATGCGGCGAGTGCGCAATCGCGCGGCCGTGATGCTGGCCTTTGAGCAGCTGGGTGCGGCCGATGCCGCGCTGGAGATGGCCAGCAGCTATGCCCGGGAGCGCAAGGCCTTTGGCCGGCCCATTGGCTCCTATCAGGGCATCAAGCACAAGCTGGCCCATCTCTACACCAGCAACCAGCTGGCCCGTGCGCATTGCTACTACGGCGCCTGGGCCCTGACGGCGGACATGGCTGCGGCCGATGGCGCGCCCGAGCTGGCGGGCGCAGCTGCAGCGGCACGCGTGAGCAGCACCCAGGCGCTGTCGGACGCTGCACAGGAAAACCTGCACACCCACGGCGGCATGGGCTATACGTGGGAGCTCGACTGCCATCTGTTCTATCGCCGCGCGCGTCAGCAGGCCGTGGAGCTGGGCAGTATCCATGCCTGGCGCGAGCAGGTTGCGGCCGAGTTGCAGCAGCGGCTGCTCGCTGCCGAACCCGAAGCGCCTGCAAAGAGCGCGAAGCAGGCCGACAGCCAGTCCATGGACTTCGAGGACACGCCCGAAGAGGCGGCATTCCGCGCCGAATGCCGGGCCTGGCTGCAGGCCAATGCCGAGCCCAAGGCCAGCGCCGACGACTATTTCGGCCGCGACATGACGGCCGCGCAGCGCCTGGAGGCGGCCCGGGTCTGGCAAGGCCGCAAGGCGGCAGCGGGCTTTGGCGCCATCACCTGGCCCAAGGTGCTCGGCGGTCGTGGCGGCACTCCCATGCAGGAGCTGATCTGGCGCCAGGAGGAGGGCAAGGTCAAAGTGCCCACGGGCATGTTCAATGTGAGCCTGGGCATGGTGCTGCCATCGGTGATGGCACATGCCAGTCCCGAAGTGCTGGGCCAGCATGTGGCCCCGGCGCTGAGCGGCACGAACCTCTGGTGCCAGCTGCTGAGCGAGCCAGGCGCGGGCTCCGACCTGGGCATGGTGCGCACACGTGCCGAACGCGCGACCGATGGCCGCGAGGGCTGGATCATCAACGGCCAGAAGGTCTGGACTTCGCTCGCGCAGTTTGCCCAGTGGGGCCTGGTGCTGACCCGTACCGATCCGCAGGCCAGCAAGTTCGAAGGGCTGAGCACCTTCTTTCTGGACATGCATTCGCCCGGCATTACCGTGCGCCCGATTCGTCAGGCCGGCGGGGAGTCCGAGTTCAACGAGGTCTTCTTCGAGGATGTGTTCGTGCCCGACCGCCAGCTGGTGGGGAAGCTGGGCGGTGGCTGGAAGGTCACGCTGACGGGATTGATGGCCGAGCGCCTGGCCATTGGCGGCGTGATGCCCGCCGAGCTGTGGCGCACCACGGCAGGTCTGCTGGCCGATCTTCGCTTCGAAGGCCGGCCCGCGCTGGAGGACGGCCGCCTGCGCGAGCGCTGGGCCGATCTCTATCTGAAAGAGCAGGCGCTATGGCTGCTGCAATGCCGCGCACTGACGGCGCTGAGCAAGGGGCGCCAGCACGGCCCGGAAATGAGCGGCGCCAAGAACGTGGCCGCTGCCGCGCTGCAGTCCTTTAGCTACTTCGCTATCGACTTGCTGGGCCAGCGCGGCGTGCTGGCGGCCAGCGAACTGGCGGCCAGCGGATTGGGTGAGCGCTTTGCGATGGTGGAGCGTCTGTGGTTTGGCTCTGCCGGCATGCGCATTGCGGGCGGTACCGACGAGGTGGTACTCAACAGCATTGGCGAGCGCGTGCTGGGGCTGGCCGCCGAGCCGCGCAGCGACAGGGATGTTCCCTTCTGCGAGCTGCTGGCCCGGTGATCCGGTGCGGCGCAGCACCATGCGCTGTGCCCTGGTGCCCGGCTCTTGTGTCCGGCTCTTGTGCCGGGGAAGAAGCTTTCATTGACTCAACGTGGCGCAGATCACGTTCTTCAGGAGACAGGAAATGAGTGCATCTGCTGCGACCCGCGTGTCGCAAGCTGCTTCGGCACATCGGCAGCCGCTTGGCAATGTGACGGGCTGGCGACGTCACTATCTGCTGCTGGTACTGCTGCTCGTCTATGGCGTGAGCATGATCGACCGCCAGATCATGGGGGTGCTGATTCAGCCCATCAAGCAGGAGATGGGGGTTTCGGACAGCGCCATGGGTTTGCTCACGGGTCTGGCCTTTGCGCTGTTCTACAGCATTCTGGCGGTGCCCTTTGGCCGGTTTGCCGACCGTTGCAACCGGCGCAACCTGATTGCCTGGTGCTGCGCCGGCTGGAGCATGGCCACGGGGCTGTGCGGCATGGCGGTGGGCTTCTGGAGCCTGACGGCCGCCCGTGTGGGCGTGGCGGTGGGAGAGGCGGGCAGCACGGCGGCATCGACCACCATGATCGCCGATGTCTATCCGCCCGAGCAGCGCAGCCGCGCCATGAGCGTGTTCAGCCTGGGGCCGCACCTGGGCTCACTGGTGGGGCTCGGCGTGGGCGCCTGGATTGCCCAGCACTACGGCTGGCGCTCGGCTTTCCTGTGGCTGGCCTTGCCTGGCGTGCTGGTGGCCCTGCTGCTGCGTCTGACCTGCCTTGAGCCCGTGCGGGGGGCTCAGGACGGGCGCTCGGCGGCACAGGCCGCCGCCGAAAAATTTGGCGATGTCATGGCCGCGCTGGCACGCAACAAGGCGTTTGTGGGCCTGGGTCTGGCCAGCATGCTGATGGCATTCTCGGGCTATGCGATCGGCATGTGGAACACGGCGTTTCTGGTGCGATCGCACGGTCTGCAGCTCAAGGATGCGGGCGCCATCATGGGCTTCATCGGCGGGCCTGCAGCCATCGCAGGTGCTTTGCTCAGCGGCTGGCTGACGGATCTCATGGCCAGGCGCGACAAGCGCTGGCAGGTGGGCATGCCGATTCTGGGCACGCTGATCTCGGTGCCGCTGGGGCTGGCTTTCTATCTCAACACCTCGCCCCAGACCTGGCAGCTTGCCGGGCTGCAGATTCCCCATGCCGTGGCGTTCTATGGCCTGTTTGCCATCTTCTCCAGCTTCTGGGCGGCGCCGGTGTTTGCGGCACTGACCAATGTGATCGCAGCGCATCGCCTGGCGACCTCGCTGTCCATCTACAACCTGCTGCTGACGGCTGTCGGCGGCGGGCTGGGGCCGTTGGTGGTGGGACTGCTCAGCGACGCCTTCACTGCCGGTTACGGGCAGGAATCGCTGCGCTGGGCGCTGGTCTGCATGCTGGCGTTCTATCTGCTGGCAGTGGGAATCTATGTCTGGGTCATCAGGCACTACGCGGCGCAGTTGACCGCAGGAAAGACGGCTTGAGCGGCATTGCAGGAAAGCGCAGGCAGCACTTTGCCTGCTGCCAGCCGGCAGGCACGCGCCCTAGGGTTGGCGCTCTTGGCAGCACAGGCCGTTTGGTCCGAGCATTGGCGCGCCAGTGACCAAGGGTCTGTCCCCAGTTCAAGCGGACGATGAATGCCGCAGGCCAGCCGCCGAGCATGAGAGCGATTGCAGACACAGTGAATTCAGAACAACTCAAGGACAGACGGAGACAGGAAGATGAAGCGGACCTTCAATTTGGCAGATATTTTTGAGCTGGTGGTGCAGGCTGTGCCCGACCGCACGGCCTTCGGTTGCGGCGACCAGAAGCTCAGCTTCAAGCAGCTCGACGAGCGAGCCAATCAGCTGGGCAATGCGCTGCGCGCGCGTGGCATCGGGCGGGGCGACAACGTCGGCATCCAGCTCTACAACTGCGCCGAGTATCTGGAGGCCTTTTTTGCCTGCAGCAAGATCGGCGCCGTGCCGGTGAACGTGAACTACCGCTATGTGGCCGATGAGCTGCAGGGGCTGTTCAACAGCCTGGATCTGCGAGCCCTTGTCTATGGCGCGGACTTCGATGCATCGGTGCTGGAAATCATGCCCCGGGTGCCCACGCTGCGCCTGGCGCTGCGGGTTGGCACTGTGCGCGATGGCCTGCCCAGAAGCGTTCAGCCCTACGAGTCGGTGCTGGCCGAAGGCGCCCGGGAACTCACGGACGCCGAGCGCAGCGACGACGATATCTTCATGCTCTGCACCGGCGGCACCACGGGCTTGCCCAAGGGCGTGATGTGGCCGCACAAATCGCTGTTCATGGGGGCCCTGGGCGGTGGCGGCTATTACTTCCGCCGCCCCCCCATCGAGACGCCCGAGGAGCTGCTGCAACTGGTGCCCAACGGCCCGGCATTGGCCTATCTGGCGGCCGCTCCGCTGATGCATGGCGCGGCCATGTGGGCCACCCTGATCAGCCTGTTTTCCGGTCATCCCGTCTATGTGAACGATCGCAAGAACTTCGATCCCGTGCATATGCTGGATCTGATCGAGCATCACCAGATCAACGTGATGGCCGTGGTGGGCGATGCAATGGCCCTGCCCATCATCCAGGCGCTGGAGAACAACCCCGGGCGCTGGCCTCTCAAGTCGCTGATGATTTTCGGCAACGGCGGTGCCGTGTTCTCGCGTCATCTGCAGGAGCGGCTGCTGCTGCAGGTGCCGCATCTGGTGCTCAACAACGGCATGGCCAGCTCCGAATCCGGCGTTCTGGGCGGGGGAGAGAAGACGCCCGAGGGCGAAGGTTTCATGCGCATCGCGCCGCGTCCCGATCTCAGCGTGATCTCCGAGGACCTGCGCATTCTGAGACAGCCCGGAGAGGAAGGCATTCTTTCGCGCCGTGGCCACATGCCCCTGGGCTATTACGGCGATCCCAAGAAAACGGCCGAGACCTTTGTCATGGTCGAGGGCAGCCGCTGGGTGCTGACAGGGGACAGGGCTCGCATCGACACCACGGGTGAATATGTGGTGCTGGGCCGCGGCTCGCAATGCATCAACACCGGGGGTGAGAAGGTCTACCCAGAGGAGGTGGAGGAAACCGCGCGCCGCTACCCGCCGGTTCAGGATGTGATGGTCGTGGGCCTTCCGGACGAGCGCTGGGGCAGCAAGGTGGTGGCCGTGGTGCAGGTGCAACCGGGCCACGAATTCGATCTGCAGGAGTTCGAGAAAGTCTGCCGCAGCAATCTGTCGGGCTACAAGCTGCCGCGCGCCGTGTATCTGGCCCCTGAAGTCAGGCGCAGCCCGGCAGGCAAGGCGGATTACCGCTGGGCCAAGGCCTATGCGGCCGAGCATGAGCCGCTGGCCGCCGCGACGGCCTGAGCGAGAAGAAGGAGTATTTGCAGACGGTGAAGGAATACCCTGTTCGTCGCGCCTGACGACGGGATTTAAAGGAGGCCCCGGCCTCCTTCTTTTTTTCAGCGTGCCGCAGCGCAGATCCGACGCGCCGTCTTCTCGGACTTCAGTGCCACAAATGCCCTGGCCTGCGCGTCATAGCGGTGTGCAATCACATACCAGCTGCAGCGATCCGAATAGCGCGCGCAGGTCTGCATGGCCACGCACAGATGGGAGCCGCTCCCCCAGACCTTGGCGGGCGGCCTGTCGTAAATGCCTTCATACAGCGTCTGCTCCTGCGCTCCCCCGTCATTCCATCTGACCACGATTTCAGAAGAGAAATGGTCAAAGCCGGCGCTGCTGTAGCCCACCTCGTAATCAATCGTGCCCAGCCTGGTGATGGACGTGCGGCCCGTGGCCTGCTTGTCCCAGGCGGCAGTCTCCTGCGCGCTGCAGGAGATGGCGAAGCAGCTCAGCAGGAGCGATGCTTGAAGCGGGATGGAGAGCTTGCGCAGGTACATGGCGTGTAGGCCCGGAAGTTGACGCAGCCACTATATCGCCGGTCTCGGTCAGGAACGGCTAGGCTAGGCTTGGCCGGCGACGGCTTTGAGATCCGGAGTGCGAGATCGCTCGCAGATCGGTTGTTCGCCATGGCCTTGCAGATAGCCCGGGATGCTGGCGGTTGCTCCGTTGCTCCGTTGCTCCGTTGCTCCGTTGCTCCGTTGCTCAGGTGCTCAGGTGCTCAGGTGCTCAGGTGCTCAGGTGCTCAGGTGCTTCAGGTATCTGGATGGCCTTGGACCCTGCGCACATAGTCACGCAGCGAGAGCAGGTAGCAAAGCACGGCCAGCAGACAGCATCCGACCATGGCCACCAGGCCATAGCGCAGGGCTTCCTTGCCGTAGCTGGCCGTCAGACCGTCGCTGATCAGGCCCACGACCAGGGGCCCCAGTCCTCCGCCCACGGCAGAAGCGCAGAGCCCGAAGATCGCCATCGCCGTGGCCATGCGTGTCGAGGCCACCACATTGGTCAGTGCCGCATAGGTGGGCGGAACCCAGAAGCTCATCAGCACGCCGAACACCAGATAGGCGGGCATGGTCCGCGGCACTTTCAGGCCCCAAAGCGGCCAGATGCCTTCGGCAGGTGCCAGGTAGAAGTAGATGCCGAACGGGATGGAAAGCAGCACTCCCATGGCTGGCAGCCATAGCTGCCAGCGCGGATCGTGCCGGATCAGACGGTCGGTCAGCCATGCGCTGAACAGGGCCCCGGTGACGGCGGCGCTGGCGCCAAGAACGCCAAAAATGGCACCCGCTTCCTTGAGGCTCAGGCCATAGGAGCGCACGAGAAAAGAGGTGTTCCAGATGCCGATGGCCTGACCGGCGAAGGTCAGTATCACGCCGGCTGTGGCAATGCCGACAAAGGCACGGTTGCGACGCAGCGACTGCAGGACCAGCAGAAATCCTTCCTGCGCCCGGGAAGCTGCGCCATCCACATGCGGCAAGGTCTTGCGCAGCGGCTCCATGCAGGTAAGACGCAGCAGCATGGCCACCAACATGCCGGGAATGGCCATCCAGATGAAGACATGGCGCCAGCCGTATTCCTGCGCAATCCAGGCGCCTGCGCCCAGGCCGAACAGCACGCCAAAATGCGCGCCCAGCATATAGATGCCCATGGCGCGGCTGCGCTGCTCTGGAGGGTAGGCATCGGCGATCATCGACACCGACGGCGCGCTGCCGCCCGCCTCGCCGATCGCCACCGCCACGCGGGCAACGGCCAGCGTCCAGAAGCCCACTGCCAGCCCGCACAGGGCCGTGGCAATGCTCCAGGCCAGACAGCACCAGGCGATCAGATTGCGCCGGTTGGAGCGGTCTGCATAGCGCCCGAACGGTATCGCCAGCACGCTGTAGAACAGCGCGAACGCGAGGCCGGTGAGCAGGCCCATGGCGCCGTCGGAGATATGGAACTCGGCCTGCACGGGCTGGATGAGAACGCCCATGATGTTGCGGTCGGCCATGGCCATGGTGTAGACGAAGAACAACACCAACAGCATGTAGTTGCGCTGCCTGTGGCTCAGGGAAGAGGGCTGCTCGTGAGCCGGGGGCGCGGTTCCGGAGGCGGATACGGGGATATGCAAGGAGTTCTCCTGTCGAATGAAAAGCGGGTGCGGGTCTCAGGCGCCGGACTGGCCTTGAGGCCGTGGATGCCCAGGCGCGCTCAGCCGGGCGTCAGCTCGCTGCGCTTGAGCAGGCGGCCCGGCAATGCCTCGGTGGCCCTGCCGTCGCGGTAGGTGATCTGGCCGGACTTGATGGTGTAGCGATAGCCCTGCGCGCCTTGTAGAAAGCGCTTGCCGCCGGCGGGAAGGTCTCTGGCGATATGCGGCGGCTCAATCTGGAGCGCCTGCAGATCGATGAGGTTGAGGTCCGCCAGCTTGCCCGGTTGCAGCACTCCCCGGTCGGCAAAGCCGTAGAGCGAGGCCGGCCGCTGCGTGAGCAGATGAATGGCCTGCTCGATGCCGAACAGGCCGCGCTCGCGCACTCATTCGGTGAGCAGAAACGTCGTGGCGCTGCCGTCGCAGATGGTGCCTACATGGGCGCCGCCATCGCCCAAGGCGGGTACGGTATGGGGATGTCCGAGCAGCTCGTGCAGAGCGCTGCAGTCATGGTCCAGATAGTTGGCCATGGGCAGATAGACCAGGGCCTGGCCTTCACGGCCCAGCATGAAGTCGTACATCCACTCCAGCGGCGGTACGCCGGCGGCATCGGCCAGCGCCTGAACCGAATCGCCGGCCTGCGGCAGATAGTTGGGCTCGTCGCCGCACCAGGGGTACATGCCCGCGAAGTTCTGGCCGAAATACTCCATGAACAGATGGGGATTGCGGTCCTTCTCGCTGAGGATGGCGCTGCGCGTGGCGGGCATTGCCAGCGCCCTGAGGCGTTCTGCTGGCTCGAGCGGCGCCAATGCTGCATAGCTGGGGCGGCAGGAGAAGGGGTTCAGGCTGCACTCGAACCCCATGAGCACGCCCACGGGGCGGTTCAGCACCTGGCCCATGATGCGCAGCCCGTCGGCGTTGGCTTTCTCGATCTGCTGCAGCAGTTCGCGGTGCAGTTGCGGGCGGTGCGGATACTGAAGCACGGTGAGGGTGGCGGCACGGCCCGTGCGCTGAGCGACGCGTGTGAGTATGCTGAACTCATCGCCGACGTGCTCGAAGTCCGAGATCATCTGGAACACGCTGTTCGGATAGTTCTTGAGCGCGACTCCCAGCGCCAGCAACTCCTCGCTCGCGGCCTGGTACATGGGGGTGAAGTCTCCCGACCTGGAGCGGTGGGCCATGGTGCGAGACGTGGACAGGCCCACGGCGCCGGCGGCCAGGCCTTGCCGGATCAGTTCCTGCATGGCTTTGATGTCTTCGGCGCTGGCCTGCTCGCGCCGTATGGCACGCTCGCCCATGGCGTGGACGCGCAGCGGCGCGTGAGGCAGCAGAGCGGCAATATCGATGTCGTAGCGCCGCGCTGCCAGGGCTTGCAGATATTCGGGAAAGCTCTCCCAGTTCCATGGCAGACCTTCATGCAGCGCGGTGTCGGGGATGTCCTCCACTCCCTCCATGAGCGCAATCAGCTGGTCCCTGTCTTCGGGCCGGCAGGGAGCAAAGCCCACGCCGCAGTTGCCCATTACCGCCGTGGTCACGCCCTGCTGCGAGCTGGGCCAAAGCCTCTCATCCCAGGTCGCCTGACCGTCGAAATGCGTGTGCACGTCCACAAAGCCCGGTGTCACCAGCAATCCTTCGGCATCGATCTGCTGCGCGGCGTCGCCCAGTTGCTGGCCGATGGCGGCGATGCGCCCGTTGCGCACTCCGAGGTCCGCGCGGTAAATCGGGGCCCCGGTGCCGTCCACGATGCGGCCGTTGCGGATCAGCAAGTCTAATTGCTGCATAGGTCGGTCTCCTTGAGGTTCTGGTGCGCGGCCGAGCCCGCAGCAGCATTCCATTAAGAGGCAATCCGCACGCAACGCCTATCAGGGTTAGGGAATCGTCCGTTGGGACGATGTGAGTGCGGCAGCTCATGCATCACGATGCTCAGGGCGGTGCTGCAGCCGGCGGCATATCGCCGCACCGCGACGTGCGAGACGGGTCGAAAGACTGCCGCCGCGCCTGGCGTGCTGCGCACAGGGTGCGAGCAGCGGCCAGAGCTTCTGCGTGATGCCAAAAACCAAGAAAACAATGACCCAACCAAATCATCAGAACCCATCGAGAGGGTACGTGCTGGCGCTGCTGACGGCCTTGTCCGGGCTGACCTTCATGGACCGGCAGATCCTGGCCGTGTTGCTGCAGCCCATCAAGCAGGAGTTCGGCTTCTCGGACCTGCAGATCGGTCTGATCACCGGACTCGGCTTTGCGCTGACCTTTACTGCGCTGGGCATACCTTTGGGGCGGCTGGCCGACCGCCATGAACGGCGCAGCCTGATTGCCTGGTGCCGTGGCATCGGCGGCGCGGTGGCAGCACTGGGCGCGCTGGCCACCGGCTCTGGCGGACTGACGGCATCGCGTGCCGGCGCTGCCCTGGGAGATGCCGGTGGCGGCGCGGCCTCCATGTCCATCCTGGCCGATCTCTACAAACCCCACGAGCGCTCGCGTGCCATGAGTGTCTTCGGCGTCGGCAATGCGATGGGTGCCCTGCTGGCCCTGCTGCTGGGGCCGCTGTTTGCCGAGCTGTGGGGCTGGCGCGTGACCATGGTCATCATCGGCGTGGCCATCATGCTCCTGTCCCTGGTGCTGCGCCTGAGTGTGCGCGAACCCGTTCGCACCGTCGGGCAGGCGGGTGCGGCTCCACAGGAAGGCCGGCAGCAGTCCGGCTCTGCGGTCGCCCTGATATGGCAGGAGCCCGTGACCCGCTATCTGATTCTGGGCGCAGCCTGCGTGCTGATCGCAGGAATCTCGATCGGCGCCTGGAATGTGGCCTTGCTGGCGCGTCGCTTCGATCTCAGCCTCAAGCCGGCGGGCTCGATTTCCGCAGGGGCTGCCGTTCTCTCGGTCTCTGGCAGTCTGTTCTCGGGCTGGTTGACGGACCGGCTGGCGCGCAGCGATGTGCGCTGGCAGATACGCATTCCCGTGATCGGCACCGCTTTAGCCATGGTGCTGGGTTTCGGCTATCTGCTGGTGGGCTCGGATCAATTCATGTTGTCCATGGCCTGCATGCTGGTCTATTCCTTCTTCACGGCCTGGTGGGCACCGGCAACCTATGCGGCCCTGAGTCTGGTCGTCGCCGCTGAGCGGCGCGCCACGGCCAGCGCCATGGTGCTGATGGCCGGGGCCTTGCTGGGCAACGGCGTGGGACCCATCGTGGCCGGCTGGCTCAGCGATGTGCTCAACAGCGTCGCACCCGGCGAAGGCCTTCGCTATGCCATGGCGATCATGATGTGCACGCTGGTGCCGGCGGTGTGGGCGTTCTACCGGGCCCTCCAGCATTACCCGGGGGCTTACCGCAGGGCCCACGCACCCGTGGCCGTCGCCGCATGAAGATGCAGGCGGACAGAGAGCAGAGCGGCGCTGCCGTCTGGAAGATGATCTATCTGGCGCGGCGCAACCCCGCACTGCGCCCGGAGGAGTTTGAACAGGCCTGGCGCGAGCATTCCGCGCTGGGCCGCCAATGCCGCAATGTGGGCCAGCGCGTCCAGGCCGTGGCGCAATGCGCACGCATATTGAGCGTGCCGGCGCCGGCCGCAGCCCTGAGCCAGGACTATGACGGCGTCAATCTCATGGTGCTGGCCGAGCGCGAAGCGGGCTCGGCCATCTGGAGCGACCCCGAGACCCTGGCCATCATGCGCCCCGATGAGCCTCGCGTGTTTGCCGACTATGTGCGCAATTTTTCGCTGCTGTGCCGCCAGCAGGTGCTGCGTGGCTGCGGGTCCGCAGATGTCCTGCCGCGCCAGGGGCAGCTCATCTTGATCGGCTTTGTGCAGCGCAGCGATGTCTGGCAGGGCGCTGCGGCTTTGCCGCAAGCCTGTCCGCCGCAGTGGCAAGGCGGTGCGCTGGCGCTGGCCAGCCGCATCGTCTGCAACACCGTCGACGCGCAGGCGCCAGACGGCTACGGCTATCGCCATGTGCTCGAGTGGTGGTTCGACACGCTGGAGCAGGCGCAAGCGGCAGCGGCTTCACTCGATGTCTCGCCTTCTGCGCAACATGGCGAGTTCGGCTGGGGCGAGCATGTCTTCGTGCTGACGCAGGTGACGCATGCCCGGCCTTGAGAATGCAAAAATAGTAGCTGCTAGCGCCTTTTAAGCGGAGTTTTCAGCATGTTTTTTGTCTGATTTCTATGCCTGGAAAGCGCTGGAAGCTATGGTTTTTAGTAAATGCCGTCACACGGTAAAAAGGCCCATGCAAGCGCATGGGCCTTTGGCCTTGGAGTCAATGGAGATCAGGCGGTCGCTTCCTCGGCTTCCTGGGTATAGGCCACCATGCCGCGTGGAATGTATCTGCCTTCGCACTGGTCCAGATATTCGGCAGTCTTGGTGCGCGGGTTGTAGAACTGCTTGTACCAGATGCGGGCCTTGAGGAAGGCGCCGTCGCTGGGGATGAACAGCGGGTTCAGGCAGGGCGCTTTCTGCGACCAGACTTCGAAGTCCTGGGCAAAGGCCAGGCGGCTGGCCTCCTGGTACTGCTTGGCGGCAATTTCGTCCGCCTTGGTCGGCAGGCCGCCATGCGCGGTCTTGACCAGCAGGTTGTGCCAGACCTTGATCCTGCCGTCCTCGATGGGGGTATGCATGATCATCATGAAGGAGTTGAACATGCCGCTGACCTTGGAGACCAGGATGGCTGGGCCGTGGTACCAGGTGTCGGTGTGCAGATCGGCGCTGGCCCCGCCTTCGCCCACCAGGGTGCGGTGACCGCCGCACTGGCGCTGGATGGCGTTGTGGCCCTTGAACTCGTTCTCGAAGCGCGCCACGGTCGAGCCATGGATGGGGCTCAGATGACCATAGTCGGCAATATTGTCCACGACCTCCATGGGATGCTGGTTCAGCTCGCCCAGGTAGTCCCACTGGCCGTTGACATAGGTCTCGTCATGCCAGTCGCCAAAAGTGGGCAGATCGTAGTCGGGCTCGCCGCCTTCGGGATCGAACCAGACCCAGATGGCTCCGTACTGCTCGACCACCTTCCAGCTCTTGACTGCGGCCGCAGCCGGAATGGCGCCGTCGTGATAGGGGATGTGGTTGCACTTGCCGTCCGCGCCGAAGCGCCAGCCGTGGTAGGGGCAGCGGATGCCGTCGCCTTCCACATTGCTGCCGCCACCGTCGATGACCACATAGCTGGTGGCGTTGGGCGCTGCCAGATGGGTCTTCATATGGGGGCAGTAAGCGTCCAGCAGCACGACCTTGCCGCTTTCGCGGCCGCGGTACAGCGCGAAATCCTGGCCGAAGAAGCGCACGGCCACGGGCTTGTGGGTGTCGAGCGCACTGGCCTCGGAAATCATGAACCAGCCACGCGGGTAGGTAAATTCACCGAGGCGGTAGTCCTTCGTGGTTGCCATTGCAGAGGTCTCCGTATTTAGTTTTGGACGGATGCATCTTCTGGCAGGCTGCGCCGCCGCGCATACTCTGTTTGGACGAGTGCCGGAGCGCCTTTGATCTGGCGCAAACTGCACAGGGTTTGCACCAGTCAGAGTGTGAGCGCCTGCTCATGTGGTGATCGCGGCCGCTGCCACGTGCTCCTGGTAAAGAGGCTGCAGATCCAGCATGGTGTGGGACTTGGCCAGCGACAGGGCTTCGGGCTCGGAGCCCAGCCAGAACAGGGCGGCCGCGATCTGTTCAGGCGTGGCCGCGCCATAGCGCTGGGCCAGCACGCCGTCGTCGCCCAGCGTGGCCTTGACGGCCTCGGTCGACACCACACCGGGGTTGACGCTGAAGGCGCGCACATTCTGCTGCTTGTACTCGGTGTTGATGCAGCCGGCCAGGCGCGCAATGGCGGCCTTGGAAGCCCCGTAGGCAAAGCCCCAGCCGCCTTGGTCGGCCGGCACGGGCGGGTTGTACTGACCGGCCGCCGAGCACACATTGATGATGCGGCCGCCGCCCTGTGCCGCCATGGAGGGAAGCAGGCGCTGAGCCAGATGGAAAGGGGCGATGACATTGCCCAGGAGGCAGCGCTGCAGCGACCCAGCCGTGATTTCGGGGATCAGGTGGTTGATCTCGCGGTTCTGGTAGACGGCGTTGTTGATCAGCAGGTCGACACGGCCAAAGCGCTGCAGCACGGCGTCGGCGGCCTTGTCCAGGCTGGTCAGATCCATCAGGTCCATGACATGGGCAAACACCTCGCCGCCTGCGGCCTCTATGGCCCGGGCGGTGGACTCCAGACTGCCGGACAGCAACTGGCCGTTGGGCAGACGCAGCTGGTTGTCCAGCTGCGCGCCTTCGGTCAGCGTGCGCGCGGTGATGGCCACGCGCCAGCCCCGCAGGGCAAAGAAGACGGCGGTTGCCGCGCCGATGCCGCGGCTGGCACCGGTGATGAGAACGACGGGCTGGCTCATGAGAGTCTCCGGTTTTTTGGGGGGGATCAGGCGGCAGCCGTCTGCAGCTGCTGCAGGCGCTGACGGTAGGGGCGAATGGCCAGTGCGAAGAAGATCGAGGTGATGAGCAGCAGCGAGGTCACGCCCATCAGCGCCCAGCGCAGGCCCTCGGAGCCATGGGTTTGGGCAAAGTAGTCCGACAGGATGCCGGTGACCAGCGGGCCCAGGCCCACACCCAACAAGGTCATGAACAGATTGAGCAGGGCCGAGGCCACGCTGCGCTCGGCGGCCGTCACCATCTGGCTCACGGCGCTGTATGAGAGCGTGGCGAACCAGCTTGCGAAAAATCCGAACAACAGCGCAAAGGCCATGGCGTAGGGGACCTTGATACCGGCAACCGTCCAGAAGTCGGAGGCGGGCCAGAAGAAAACGGCCACGCCGGCCGGCACGGCGCAGAGCGTGCCCATGGCGGCCAGACGCAGCTGCCAGCGAGCATCGCGCTGCGTCAGCCTGTCGCTGAGCCAGCCACAGAACATGGCGCCGAACACGGCCCCCAGGCCGCTGGCCAGGCCGAACACCAGGCCGGCGTGAGAGATGCTCATGCCGTGAATGCGCATGAAAAAGCTCGGCGCCCAGACGCCGTAGCCATAGCCCGCAATACCGGCCACGCCGCAGGCGATGCAGATATTGCGCAGCGGCGCCATACCCAGCAGACGCCTGAGCTGGCGGAACATGGATTCGCGCGGGGCACTGTCTGGCGCTGCGACTCGGGCGGTTTCATAGGCGCCGCGTGCGGGTTCCCTGACAAAGAAATACACCAGCAGGGCCAGAATCACTCCCGGAATGCCGAAGGCCAGAAATACGGAGCGCCAACCGTAGTGCTGGGCCACCATGCCGCCGATGACCAGACCCAGCAGCGTGCCCAGGTTGGGGCCCATCATGAACAGGCTGATGGCAAACGAGCGCATCTTGGGTGGGTAGAGGTCGGAGACTATGGACACCGACGGCGCCATGCCGCCCGCCTCGCCCACGGCTACGCTCATGCGGGCCAGCAGCATATGCCAGTACTGGGTGGCGACGCCGCAGGCTGCGGTGGCCAGGCTCCAGATGCCGCAGCACAGGGCCACGATGTTGCGGCGGTTGCGGGTGTCGGCCAGACGTCCCACGGGCACACCCAGCATCGCATAGATCAGACCGAAGGCCAGCCCCGTGAGCAGACCCATCTCGGTGTCGGAGGCACCGAATTCCTGCTTGACGGGTTCCAGCAAAATAGACAGAACCTGCCGGTCAATGAAGGAGAAAATATAGACCAGCGCCAGCAGGGCGAGGCTGAGATGAGTGCGCCAGCTGACGGCGGGAGGCGGGTTTTGAGGGGTGTGCATGCGCAGCATCGTGCGAGGGGCTCAGGGTTATGCCATCGTCTTTTTGGACGACGACCGGGAAATCTTCAGGTCCGAGCATGTGCCTTCCCGTTCATGGCTTTCAAGAGAAATATTCAGGAGACAAAATGACCCAGACGAATTCGTCCATCGGCATCCGCCAGCTGCTGGACATGCAAAAGCAGGCCTTTATCGAAGAAGGTGCAGTCAGCGCCGAAGTGCGCATGCAGCGCCTGCAGCAGCTCATCGACATGCTGGTGGAGCACAAGAATGCCCTGTGCCAGGCCATGGGCGAAGACTTCGGCGGCCGCCCTGCGGTATTTTCGCTGGCCAACGACATCCTGGGCTCGCTGGCCTCTCTCAAGCATGCGCGCGACCATCTCAAGGACTGGCTGGGCGACTCGGCGCGTCCCAGCGTCAAACCCTTCGACATGTTCGGTGCCACGGCCTGGGTCAAGTACCAGCCCAAGGGCGTGATCGGCATCATCGGCACCTGGAATGCGCCGCTGTTCACCTTGCTGTCGCCGCTGGCCTGCGCGTTCGCGGCGGGCAACCGGGCCGTGCTCAAGCCTTCCGAAATCGCACCGCGCACGGCCCAGGTGCTGGCCGAGGCCGTGGCCAAGCGCTTTGATCCCCAGGTGCTGGCCGTGGTGCAGGGCGGCCCCGAGGTGGCGGCCGCATTTGCCGAGCAGCCCTGGAACCACCTGGTCTTCACGGGCTCCACCAGCGTGGGCAAGCTCATCATGGCTGCCGCCGCCAGGAATCTGGTGCCCGTGACGCTGGAGCTGGGCGGCAAGTCTCCTGTGCTGGTCAGCGACACGGCCGATATCGCCCATGCGGCCGAACGCATTGCCGTGGGCAAGTCGCTGAACTCCGGCCAGCTGTGCGTGTCGCCTGACGAGGTCTGGGTTCATGAGTCGCGGCTGCAGGCGCTGGCCGAAGGGATTGCCGCGCAATACCAGTCGCTGTATCCCTCGGTGAGCGGCAATGCGGATATGACGCCCGTGATCAACGAGCGTCACCATGCCCGTGTGAAAGCCTATGTGGACGATGCCAAGGCGCGTGGCCTGAGCGTGCTGGAAGTCGGTGCCGCGCAAGCCGGGTCGGACCGTCGCCTGCCGCTGGCGCTGGTCATCAACCCGCCTGCCGACGCCGAGATCTCCCGGCATGAAATCTTCGGCCCGGCCATGGTGCTGCGCAGTTTCCACAACATCCGCGATGCGGTGGCGGCGATCAATGCCGGCGAGCGCCCGCTGGCGCTGTACTACTTCGGCAACGACGAGACGGAGCAGGGCTGGGTGCTGGACAACACGCTGTCCGGCGGTGTCTCCATCAACGACGTGGTCATGCATCCGGCGCTGGAAGACGCCCCGTTCGGCGGTGTGGGAGCTTCGGGCATGGGTCACTACCATGGCCGAGAGGGCTTTCTCGAGTTCAGTCATGCGCGCTCCGTCTACAAGGCCGGCAGCCACGACCCGCGTCGAGAGTGGGGCATGCTGCCGCCATATAACGAGCAGTTCGCACAGATGCTGCAGGCCGCAGTCACCCCCTGAGCCGAAGCGCGGCTTGCCCCTCTGTGCTTCGCGGAGGGAACGACGGCTTCGCTGCGGGGCAGCGGAGCATCCTGGGTCCTTGCCCGCTGTCTCTGATCCGGAATCAGCATGATTCGCGGCTCTGCCCCGGTGCAGTGCTATCCATTTCAGGAGCTCATTTCTTGCGTGTTGACACAAGCTGCAAGGGCCGACCATGGGACTTGTCTCATGGTCCGTTTGGCTGATGTTTCAAAAGCGTTTCATGCAGAGCATGGCTGGGTTGGAACGCAATCAGAGGAAGAGACATGAACGATATTTTTCGCCAGTTTTCGCTGGAGGGTCAGGTTGCTGTCGTGACCGGTGCGGGCAAGGGAATTGGCCGTGCTTGTGCGATCACGCTGGCCAGGGCGGGCGCCGATGTGGCGCTGTTTGCGCGAACCGAGGCGGATCTGCAGGCCGTCAAGGCCGAGATCGAAGTGCTGGGGCGTCGCGCCATCATCGTGCCTGGCGATGTGAACCGGGAAGAGGACCTGCAGGCCCTGATCGACCGCACCGTGGCTGAGCTGGGCAAGATCAATGTGCTCATCAACAATGTGGGCGGCGGCGGCCCCAACGACCCACGCAAGGTCACGGGCAAGGCCGTGGGCGACATGCTGGCCTTCAATGTGGTGCCTGCCTATACGCTGATCCAGAAGGTGGCCGCCGCCATGGACGCCGCAGGCGGCGGCGCGGTGGTCAATATCTCGTCCACGGCGGCGCGCTACTCGCAAAAGTACTTCAGCGCTTATGCGGCTTCCAAGGCCGCGCTCAACCAGCTCACACGCTGCCTGGCGCAGGACTTCGGTCCCAGGGTGCGTATCAACGCCATCGAGCCCGGCACCATCATGACCGATGCGCTGGCACCGTTTCTCACGCCCGAGCGCAAGGAACGCATGGAAAAAACCACGCCCATGGCACGCATGGGCCAGCCCGAAGACATTGCCAACGCCGCGCTGTTTCTGGCCAGCCCCGCATCCAGCTGGGTGACCGGCAAGGTGCTGGGAGTGGACGGAGGCGTGGAAGCGCCGAACTTCTGAGTCTGAAGGCATCGCTCAGGCGGGGCCGACCGCTTCGCGCAGAAAAAGGGAGCTTGGGCTCCCTTTTTCCATGCACTCTTGATGATGTCGCTTGAGCCAGGCCATGGCTTGAATCGAGCCTTTGCGGTCCTGGTCAAGCGCAATGGCAACGTCTGCAAGCTGCACCCCGCGATGACGCGGCCGTTGTGCGATGGCGCTCTGGTGTGGCTTCAGCATGTCTTCGGCTGAGCCACTTGTTTGGCACCTGATGGCCGGCCTTGGTCATGCCTTGGGCCGGATGTGCTCCTGCATCAGGTCCACAAAGGCTTTCACCTTTGCAGGCCGAAAGCGTGCCGTCGGGAACACGGCATGAATGCCCCCCGAGGGCAGCGACCATCTGGGCAGTACCTGTATCAGCGTGCCGTTCTTCAAATCATCGGCCACCGCGAAGTCGGGCAGTACCGACAGGCCCGCGCCCTGGCGCACGGCCTCGCGCACGCCCAGCGTCGCATCCAGCGAGATCACCGGATGCACGGTCACGCTCTGCTGCTCCAGCTCGCCGCGCGAGAAGCGCCAGCTGCAGGGGTCACGCAAGGCCGTGTTCGCCACGAAAGGCAGCTCGCCGATATGCTGCGGCTGCTTGAGCTGCCCCACTTGCCGGCGCATCGAGGGCGCAGCGACCAGCAGTTGCCGGAAGCTCCCGATCTGACGGGCCTGCACGTTGAGGTCGGAAAGCCAGCCCACGCGGATTGCCAGCTCCACCTGCCCCGACATCAGGTCGAGCGACTGGTCGCTGAACACGGCATCCACCTTGCATTGGGGGTAGCGCCGGGTGAACTCGGTGATGGCAGGCACCACCGCCGTGATGCCATAGTCCAGCGGAGCGGTCAGGCGCAGGATGCCCGAAGGCTCGGCCGCCACTTCACCGAGCTCGTCGAAGGCATCGCCTGCCTCCTTGAGGATGGATGCGCAGCGCTGGTAGAAGAGCCGGCCTGCGTCGGTGGGTACGACTTTGCGGGTGGTGCGGGTCAGCAGCGTGGTGCGGAACTCACGCTCGAGTCTGGCGACCTGCTGGCTGACCACGGCCTTGGTGATTCCCAGCCGGTCTGCGGCGGCCGTGAAGCTGCCGGTCTCCACCACAGCTGCGAAGTAGGCCAGGCGCTTGAGATTGGCAAGCCTGCCGGCGATGGATTCTTCTGGATTGTTTGTCATTGACATACGGTTTATCTATTCGATCGGGGTTTTTCTGTCAATGCATTGTTTCTACGATCACGGTATTCAAGCCATGGAGCCCTTTTGTGACCAAGACCCTGCATTACGTATTCGACCCTCTGTGCGGCTGGTGCTACGGTGCCGCCGCAGCAGTGACGGCTCTGGGCAAGGCGCCCGAGGTCGAACTGCGCCTGGCGCCCAGCGGCCTCTTCGCCGGCGCCGGTGCACGTCCCATGGACGACGACTTTGCGGCCTATGCCTGGAGCAACGACCAGCGTATTGAGCGCCTGACGGGCCAGCGCTTCAGCGAGATCTACCGCAGCCAGGTGCTGTCGGACCGCCAGCAGCGGTTCGACAGCGGTCCCGCCACCCTGGCGCTGAGCGCCGTCAGCCAGACCGCTCCCGAGCGAGAGTCAGAGGCCCTTGAAGCCATCCAGCATGCGCGCTATGTCAACGGCGAGGACATCACCAGGTTGGAGCCGCTGGCGGCCGTGCTGCAGGCCCAGGGGCTGGAGCAGGCGGCTGCATGCCTGCTGCGGTCTGATGGAGAGCTGCTGGCAGCCAATCGCGCCCGCATCGCCGCTGCGCAGGCCTTGCTGGGCCAGTTCGGCGCGCGTGGCGTTCCGTGCTTCATCCTGGAAACCCATGGCCAGCGTCAGTTGCTGAATTCCAGTGCCGCTTACGCCAATCCGCAGGCCTTTGCCGAGCAAATCGCCAAGGCCTGAGGCTTTCGCCTTTCAACCCCGTCATCCCGAAACTTACCGGAGAACCATCATGCTGAATCGCAGAGACTTTGTTCAAACCGTCGCCGTCGCCGGAATCGCCACAGGCCTGGCAGGTTGCGCCGCTGCCGTGACCGGCCATTCCAGGCTGCAATGGCAGCACTTCCCTGCAGACGACAAAGGCTTTTTCCGTGCGCCCGTGCTGCTTTCGGGCGACCAGGAGGCCGTTCTTATCGACGGCGGCTTTTCCCTGCCCGACGGCCGCGCCGTGGCTGAAGCCATCAAGGCTTCGGGCAAGCAGCTCAGCACCATCTATATCAGCCAGAGCGACCCGGACTATTACTTCAGCCTGGGACCGATCAAGGCCGCCTTTCCCGCCGCCAGGGTGATCGCAGCCTCCGACACTATTGCCGCCATCCGCGCCAATGTGCAAAAGAAGATTGATACCTGGGCGCTCCAGCTCAAGGAGAACGGTCCGCAGAAGCTCGCCGATATCGTCTTTCCCGAAGCCTATGACGGCCCTGCGCTGATGCTGGAAGGCCACCGCATCGAAATCGTCAAGGCGCAGGGACTGGAGAACCGCCGCTACCTGTGGGTTCCCTCGCTGAATGCGGTCTTCGGCGGCGTGCTGGTGTTCTCGGGCCTGCATGTGTGGACGGCCGATACCCCAACGCCAGCCTCTCGCGCCGCCTGGGTCAGGAATCTGGAGGCCATCGCCGCACGCAAGCCGGCCGTGGTCGTGCCGGGCCACCTGGGCGCCCATGGCGCGCTGGACGTTTCGGCCGTGAACTACACCCGCGAATACCTGCTGGCCTTCGAGCAGGAGCTGGCCAAGGCCGCCAATGGCGATGCCTTGATCGCCGCCATGAACAAGCGCTATCCTGACGCCGGCCTGGCCGCTGCGCTGCAGATCGGCGCCAAGGTGGCCAAGGCCGAGATGAAATGGGGCTGAAGCCCGGGAAGCACACCATGACCACCAATCTGGACATAATCCGCTCGACCTACGAAGGTCTGCCCGAGGAGAACGGCAGGAATCTGCTGGCCGCACTGGCGCCCGACGCGCGGTGGACAGAGGCCGCCGGCTTTCCCTATGCCGGAACCTACGTCGGCCCGCAGCAAATCGTCGCGGGCGTGTTCCAGCGGCTGGCAACGGAGTGGGACGGCTACAGCGCCAAGGTCCACACCTACCTGGCCGATGGCGACCGCGTGGCAGCCTTCGGCGTCTACTCGGGCACCTATCGCAAGACGGGCAAGGCGATGACGGCTGGCTTTGCCCATCTGTACCAGCTCAACGAGGGCAGGATCACGAGCATGGAGCAATATGTGGACAGCCACCTCGTGCAGCAGGCGCTGCTGGCCTGAGCACAAGCGTGCCCTGTCATGAGCGATGTCAACGCACAGTTGGAAGCCATCGTGCTGCAGATGCGGGCCGGGCAATGGAATGCCGCGCACGATGCCGTGCAGCAGCATGAAGGCCTGCTCGCAGCCTGGCTGCATGGGCTGCTGCATCTGCAGGAGGGCGATCTCGAGGACGCAGAGAACTGGTACGAGCGCGCCGGCCAGCGTTTCAGGCAGCGCGGCACGCCGCAGCAGGAGCTGGACCGGTTCGAGGCCGCGCTGCGCTCTCGGCCCGGTGCGTGAACTTCAGGCCGACTTGCTGTCCGGTATTCGGCCTCTCGCCGTCACGGGGGCTGGCCGGTGTTGACCGCCCTCTCGGCGAGCAGGCTCTTCAGGTCCGCGCAGAGCCGCGCCGGGCCAGGGCCCGTCCTAGCTCAGTCCTCGCTGTAACGCGGGTAGCCAGCGTCTGCCCAGCGCTGCGCGGAGGCACGATTGAGGCCATGGTCGGGCCGGACTCGTACCTTGGCCAGCTCGCTGCCATCGGCCGCGGTGGCCGTGAGAGTCGCCGTGGGGTTGTCCTCATCGGGCTCGATATCGAGCGCCACCGTCACGCGAGATCCGCGAACGTCGATCTGTATGGCTTTGTGCAACAGCGCCGCCTGGTGCTGCTCATGCCGGCGTATGACTTCGCTGGCGGTCTTCACGAGGGTGTTGAAGGCCGATACATCAAGAGGCTTGGGGTTCTTCTTGTCGCGCCCCATGGTCCATGGGCCGACCAGAGCGGGCTCCGCCTGGCCGTCCCGGGTCATGGACACGGCCCAGCCATCGTCGTCTTCATTCTTGATGACGCGGGCTTCCCAGCCCTTGTGATGCCAAAGGCGGTCTTCGAAGATGGAGAGGTCTTCTTGTTCGAGTTCTGCTGACATGTCTGGACCTTGGTCGGGGAGCTATCAAGTCCAAAGTCTACTGTTTCTTTATACAGTTTGCGGGACTGGGTCTATACAGGGCAGCATGTCCGGGCAGGGGCGGGCGCAGTCATCGGCTTTTTGAAATCACGTCGCTCATGTATTTGTTCAGGTCGCGAAAATCCTGCACCGTCCAGGGATGCGGGGCGAGCTTGACCCCGTTCTCCCGCAGGGTTCTGGGAATCAGGTCCCCGTTCGGTCGGAGTATGACCGAGGAAACAATGACGCCCGGATATTCCTGGAGCCGCTTCCTGAAGGCTGCGCTGGTCAGATCCGGTGTGGGAGGATTGCTTTTCCTGGCCAAGGGGCCGGTGCCCTTGATATCAGCACCGTGGCAGACGGCACATCTCTGGGTGAAGAGATTTTTTCCATTGTTGTTCTGTGCAGAAGCCGGTGCTGTCTGGGTGAGCAGCAGGGCTCCGAGCAAAGTGATGAAGCATTCCCTTGCGTGCATTGGGTCTTGTCGTCGGTCGTGAGGTTTGCGGGCGCTAAAAGTATAGGGCTGCTGGCCTGGAGCGGTGGCTTGCGGCTGGACGCAGCCCGGTGACTGTTTCCTGCTTCCTGTTGCTCGGGGCAGACCAACTGGCGACCTGCGGCAAAAGGCCGACACTGCCGGCTGTAGTTTTGATGAAGAGCCGCCTGCGGGCCCAGGCTTGCAGGCGGTTTCGGTTCTCCGGTCAGTGGCTTCAGACTTCGCGCCCGGCCTGATGGCCAGAATGCATGGCCCCCTCGATATAGCCCAGGTCCTGGCAGTCCCCGATGCGGCGCACGGGAGTCCGGGTAAGGGCTTGCAGCTGCTCGGCGACGCTGGAATCGGCTTCGGCGCCAATGGCCAGCACCACGGAGTCGGCAGGCGTGCGGTATTCCTCGCCTTTCTTGTCCGTCCAGACGACTTCCTTGCGCTCGATGCGCGTGACGCTGGACTGCATCAGCAGCTTGCCATGGTTCTTCACGGCGTCGTACACGCGCCAGCGGCGCACGATGGCCAGCTCGGTGCCCGGGTGGGTGCCGGGGTCCAGCACGGTGACTTCGCGGCCGCGATCGAGCAGGAACTCGGCCAGTTCCAGACCGACCAGACCTGCGCCGATGATGACCACGCGCTTGCCCAGGGGCATCCACAGCTTGGACAGATTCTGGATCGCTGCCGTGCTGTCAGTCACCTTGAGCATGCCGCCGGCCTTGAACAGCGCGCGCTCGGCCAGATTCAGCTTGGCCTTGGCAATCTCGTCGGCCCGGTCGCCCGTCATCAGGCGGCGCAGCTCGTCGCCGCTCCAGACATGGCTTTGCTGGGCACCCTCGATGGCGGGGGCAGCACGCCTGGCGCCGGTGCCCACCAGAATCTCGTCGGGCTGCAGCTCGGCCAGCAGTCCGGCATCGACCGTGGTGTTCAGGCGCAGCTGGATGTTCGGGTGGTCCATCTGCCGCACCAGATAGTCGAGCAGGCGGCCGTTTTCGGGATAGGCCAGGGCGGCAAAGAACAGGGTGCCGCCGAGGCGGTCACTGCGCTCGACCAGCGTCACGCGGTGGCCGCGCAGGGCGGCAACGCGCGCCGCTTCCATGCCCGAGGGGCCGCCGCCGACGATCAGCACATGCCTGGGCTTGGCCGCAAAGGCAATGGTCTTGACGGCTTCATGACCGGTCAGTGCATTGACGGCGCACTTGATGCCGCGGTTGACGAAGATTTCGCTCACGCAGGCATAGCAGTAGATGCAGGGGCGCACGTCGCCGGCTGCATTGGCCTGCAGCTTGTTGACCATGTCGGGCTCGGCCAGCAGCTTGCGGCCCATGGCCACGAAGTCGATCTCTCCCCTGGTCACGGCATCGGCGGCATCGTCAAGCTCCCAGCGCCCGGCCGAGATGATGGGAAGGTTCACGGTCTGCTTGAACTGCCGCGCAAATTCGCGGTAGGCGTTCTCCTTCTGCGGAATCGGGGCGTCGGTGAACGCCGAGCCGGTGGGCATGCGGGCATAGGCAGAGACGCTGATGGCATCCATGCCCAGTTCCTCGCAGAGCCTGGCGGTCTTGAGTGCCTCGTCCATGGTGATGCCGCCGGGCGTGTGCATTTCTTCCGCGTCCAGACGTACCCAGACCGGATAGTCGGGGCCCACGCGCCTGCGCACCTCGGTCAGCACCTCGCGCAACAGGCGGCTGCGGTTCTCGTAGCTGCCGCCGTACTCGTCGGTGCGGCTGTTGAAGAAGGGCGAGAGAAAATTGGCGATCATGTAGTTGTGCGCGCAATGCACTTCCACCGCGTCGAAGTTGGCCTGCTTGGCGCGCAGGGCTGCAGCGGCAAACCACTCCACCATCTGCACGATATCGGCCTTGTTCATGATGCGGTAGCGCTCCGGGTAGGGGCCGACGCCGACAAAGGTCGAGAACTCCTTGGGCGTGATGGTGCGCATGCCGTCGTGAACCGGGCCGTCGGGCGGCATGGAGGATACCCACATTTCGCGGCCGCAGGCGCGGTCGTGGGCGGCGACCTTGCCGCTGTGATTGATCTGCACCGCGATCTTGCCGCCATGGGCATGGACGCGGCGCGTGACTTCGGCCAGGCCGGGGATGAAGCTGTCGTTCGAGATGCCCAGCTGGTGCGGCTCGCTGGTGCCGGAAGGCCAGGAAATGGCCGCCGTTCCCATGATGATGAGACCGGTTCCGCCCTGAGCCCTGGCTTCGTAATAGGCCTGGGTGCGTTCGCCGCAGCAGCCGTCGTCGCCGCCGAAGTTCTCTCCCATGGGGGCCATGGCGATGCGGTTCTTCAGCTCCATGAAGCCGATACGTCCTGTCTGCAGCAGGGATGCGTGGGGATTGTTCATTTTTCTCGCTGTCTCCTATAGTTTGCGGCCGAGTTCGGCGCCTTCTTCGATGGCTCTCGCAGCATCAATCTTGTGCGCATTGCGTGCACCGCCAATCACGGTATGCGCAATGCCGCAGGCCTGAAGCCTGGGCGACCAGGGGTCGTGCGACTCCTGTCCGGCGCAGACCACGATGTGGTCCACGCTCAGGCAGCGCTGCTCGCCGCGTATGCGCAGGTGCAGGCCGTTGTCGTCGATATGGATGTATTCCACGTCGTTGAACATGCGTGCGCTCTTGTTCTTGATCCGGGTACGGCGGATCCAGCCCGTGGTGGTGGGCAGGCTGCTGCCCATGGCCGCCTTGCTGCGCTGAAGCAGCCAGATCTGACGTGGCGAATCGGCCCTCTCGCTGGCCTTGATGCCGCCGCGTTGCTCGCGTTCGGGGTCGATGCCCCATTCGCGGTCGAAGGCGGCCACGCTGCCGTCGTCGGCCTTGTGATGGGACAGCAGCTCGGCCATGTCGAAGCCCAGCGGCCCCGCGCCCACGATGGCCACGCGTTCGCCGACAAAGCGGGGGCTGCGCAATGCCTCGATATAGTCCACCACCTTGGAGCTGTTCTCGCCCTCGATGCCGCTGCGCCGCGGTGTCACTCCCGTGGCCACGACCACATGATCAAAGCCGCTCAAGGTGTCGATGTCCGGTGTGGTGTTGAGCCGCAGCTCTATGCCCAGGCGCTGGATCTCATGCTCGAAATAGCGCAGCGTCTCGCCCAGCTCCTGCTTGCCGGGTACCTTCTGCGCCAGAAAGAACTGGCCGCCGATGCGGATGCCGGGCTCGAACAGCGTCACCTTGTGGCCCCGGTCGGCCGCCTCGCGCGCGCAGGCTAGTCCCGAGGGGCCCGCGCCCAGTACGGCGATCTTGCGCGCTGCTGCGGCTTTTTCCTGGGGCCATTCCCATTCCCGGCAGGCTCTGGGGTTGACCAGACAGCTGACCTGCTGGCGCGTGAAGATGCGATCCAGGCAGGACTGGTTGCAGGCAATGCAGGTGTTGATGGCGCTGTTCTGGCCTGCCTGCGCCTTGCGCACAAAGGCCGGGTCGGCCAGAAAGGGGCGGGCCATGGCCACCATGTCGGCATGGCCCTGGGCAATCAGGTCATCGGCCACTTCGGGAGTGTTGATGCGGTTGCTGGCCGCCACGGGAACGCTGACCGCACGCTTGAGCTGCTCGGCAGCCCAGCTGAAGGCCGCGCGCGGCACCATCATGGCGATGGTGGGAATGCGCGCCTCATGCCAGCCCACGCTGGTGTTGAACAGGTCCACGCCAGCGGCTTCCAGCTGGCGTGCTAGGTCCAGCACTTCCTTCCAGTGGCTGCCATGCTCGACCAGATCCATCAGGGACAGGCGAAAGCTGATGACGAAGTTCTCGGGCACGGCCGCGCGTATGCCCTGCACGATGCGCAGGGCAAAGCGACTGCGGCCGGCGGCATCGCCACCCCATTCGTCGGTGCGGAAGTTGGTCAGCGGCGCCAGGAACTGGTTGATCAGATAGCCCTCGCCGCCCATGACTTCCACGCCGTCATAGCCGGCTTCGCGGGCCAGGCAGGCGCAGCGCACATAGTCGGCAATGATCTGCTCGATCTGGGCCGCGCTGAGTTCGCGCGAGCTGCGGCTGCTGAGCTTGGAGAGCACGCTGCTGGGCGAGACACCGCCGCTGCCGTGGTCGTAGCGGCCCACATGCAGCACCTGCATGAGGATGTGGCAGCCCTCGGCATGCACGGCGTCCGTGATGAGGCGATGCCGGGCCGCCTGCTCGGGCGTGCAAAGTGTCGAGAACTCGGCATGCTCGGGCATGCCCAGTGCGTACTCGTTGACGCCGAAGCCGCCGGTGACGATGAGCTGCAGCCCCTCCCGGGCACGCTCGGTGTAGAAGAGGGCCAGCTTCTCGAAACCCTGAGCCTGATCCTCCAGCCCGGTATGCATGGAGCCCATCAGAATCCGGTTCTTGAGGGTGATATGGCCGATGGTGATGGGCTGGAAGAGATGGGGGTACATGGCTGGTTTCCTCACACGCAAACGTTGCGCCAGTGTAGGAATGGCCACGGTAAATTCTCCCTAGGGGAATCACATCGTCCGTTTGCATGTAGTCTGACTTTTCGTGATGGGCTTTGATGTGCGCCATCACAACCCAGACCCAAGGAAACAAGACATGTCCATCATCGTGATGAGCGGCTGCGCCACCGGCATCGGCGCCGCCACGCGCAAGGCCCTGGAGGCGGCCGGCCACCAGATCGTCGGAATCGATGTCCGCGATGCAGAAGTGATCGCGGACCTCTCGACGGCCCAAGGCCGCAGCCAGGCGGTCGCCGATGTGCAGGCCAGGTGCGGCAAGAGCATGGACGGCCTGGTGCTGTGCGCCGGCCTGGGGCCGCAGACCAAGGTGGTCGGCAATGTGGTTTCGGTCAATTACTTTGGCGCGACCGAGCTGCTGGACGCTTTTCTGCCGCTGCTGAAACAGGGTCGGCAGCCCGCTGCCGTCGTCATCTCGTCCGTGGCTTCCGCGCATCTGACGCACGACAGGAACCCGCTGGCACCGGCACTGGAGGCCGGCGAGGGAGCCAAGGCCCGCGCCATTGTCGAACAGGCGGGAGAGCAGGGCGGCAACCTGGCCTATGCAGGTAGCAAGAACGCTCTCACGGTGGCCGTGCGCAAGCGCGCCGCGGCATGGGGCGAGGCCGGCGTGCGCCTGAACACCATCGCCCCCGGCGCGACCGAGACGCCCTTGCTGCAGGCGGGCCTGCAGGACCCGCGTTATGGCGAATCCATTGCCAAGTTCGTGCCTCCGCTGGGCCGCCGCGCCGAGCCCGCTGAAATGGCATCCGTCATCGCCTTTCTCATGAGTGAGGCCGCCAGCTATGTGCATGGCGCGCAGATCGTGATCGACGGCGGTATCGATGCGGTGATGCGCCCCACGGGATTCTGATTCCCCCTGAGCCGCCTTGTGGCTTGCTCCCGGGAGGCAGGAGCATGGCTGCCTCTTACCTGGGGCCGTCTTGCTCGGGAGCGCCTTGTTCTGGAATTCTGGAGCTGAGATGAACTCTGTTGAACATATGACCGCGGTTGTGCAGCGCTATGTGGCTGCGCTGAATGCCGGCGATCTGGACGGCATCGTCGCGCTGTTTGCCGATGACTCCACGGTGGAAGACCCCGTGGGCTCCGAGCCCCGGCGCGGCAGGGAGGCGATTCGCGCGTTCTATGCCAACTCGCTCAAGCTGCCCTTGGCGGTGGAGCTGACGCAGGAAGTGCGCGCGGTTGCCGACGAAGCGGCCTTCGCCTTCACCGTGAGTTTCGAGTATCAGGGCCGCAAGACCGTGATTGCGCCCATCGATCACTTTTGCTTCAACAACGCAGGCAAGGTGGTGAGCATGCGCGCCTTGTTTGGCGAGAAGAATATTCACGCCGGCGTCTGAGCAAGCTCTTCATGGCCATGGCGCAGGCCGTGACGGCTCTTTCGACACAGGCGCCGATACAGATTCTGCAGCGCAGGCGCAGCACCGATCTCGCATCGCTTCGTTCGGTCTATGGCGAGCTTTCCCGGAGCTGGAGAAGCCATGGCGCAGGCGCTGCCGAGTCGCAACAACCCACGCTTGCCATGCTCTTTATTCAGAAGCTGCTTGCGCTTGACTGTATTCAAATTTCGTATGATTTATAGCTGAAATCAATAATAGACATGCGCTAGATGCTCTTGTTTAAATAGCTTTTGAGGTGCTGAATGCAGTGAGTCGGGCTGGATCGGCGCCTGGTCCAGTCAGGCCGGCCCTTCAGGGATTGGCGTATTTCAGATGGATGATGGGGTAGGCGCGGCCTTGCCCATCGAGCGCAGAGCGGCCCGTGCGCTTGAAGCCCAGGCGTTCGTAAAAGCCCACTGCCTGCGCATTCTGCTCGTTCACGTCGGTGCTCATCTCGGGGTGCAGCGTCAGGCCGTGGCGCACCAGCGCCGCACCGAGGCCACGGTGCCGGAAGGCAGGGTCCACAAACAGCGCTTCCATATGGCCCTGGTTCATGAGCATGAAGGCCAGGGGATGGTCCTGCGCGTCGACAGCGAACCACAGCGCGGCGTGTGGCAGAAAGCCGCACACCATCTCGTCAATCTCGGCGCGATCCTGCGGACTCAGAAAGTCATGCGTGGCATCAACGGCATGGCGCCAGATCTCTATCGCTCGTGTCCCTTCGTCGGGGCGGGAAGCTCGAATGGAAGTCATCGACGGATTATGTACACCAAGCATGCTTGGCCCGAGGGCGGGCATCAGGAGCGGTCCATGCCTGTCAGATGGGGCTGCAGCACCTCGGTGATCCAGTTCAGGAAAGCGGTGACCCGCGGCGCAATATGTCTGCGATGCGGGTAGAGCAGGGATACCGGCATGGGCGGGGCCTTGAAGTCGGGCATGACCTCGACCAACAGACCCTGATCGAGCAGATGGCGCGCACCCCGGACGGGCGCCTGAATCAGGCCCAGACCGGCAAGACAGGCGGCCTGGTAGGCATCCGTGCCGTTGACCACCAATGCGCAGCGCATGGGCTGCAGGGCGCTCTCCCTGCCGCGCTGATACTCCCAGCCCGCGCCATGCCGTCCGAGCTGGTTTGCATAGTGAATGATCCGGTGGCGTGACAGATCAGCCAATGTTGCGGGTGTGCCGTGGCGCTCCAGATAGGCGGGGCTGGCCAGATTGCACATCTCCAGCGCGCCGAGCGTGCGGGCGATCAAGTCGGTATCTGCCAGCGGTCCGATGCGCACCACGCAGTCAAAGCCTTCCTGCACCACATCCACGCGGCGGTCGCTGGTGCTGATGCCCACTTCCAGCAAAGGGTGGGCCGAGAGGAATTCGGGCAGTTTCGGAAGGACGACGTCCCGGGCCAGGGTGTTGGGCATATCGATGCGCAGACTGCCACGCAGTCCGCTGGTGGCAGGCTGGAACATGGCTTGCAGCTGTTCCAAGTCGGCCACCAACTCCTTGCTGCGTTCGAGGAACTGCTCGCCATCGGCGGTCAGCCGCACATGTCTGGTAGTGCGTTGCAGCAGACGGGTTCCGAGCTGCCTTTCCAGCTGCTGGACCACGGTCGACACACGGCTTTTGGTCAGCCCGAGCTGGTCTGCGGCCAGCGTGAAGCTGGAGAGCTCGGCAACGCGGGTGAACACATGAAGCGCATTGAAGTCCATGGCTTGATTGTATTTTCAAAGTGAACAGTGAGATCTTTATTGAGGTGTTTATTCATGGATTGAGAACACCTAAAGTCCTGGCTTGTTGACATCCTCCATGAGACCGACATGCAAGCATCTGCACCCCGTATCGCATTGATCACCGGCGCAAGCCGTGGCCTGGGCCGTAGCGAAGCCCTCAAACTGGCCGAACTCGGCGTTCACCTGATCGTCACTTACAAGGACAGCGAAAGCGATGCGCAGGAGCTGGTCTCCCGCATCGAGGCGCTGGGCAGCCGCGCCGTGGCGCTGCGCCTGGACGTGGGCGACAGCAAGAGCTTTGCTGCGTTTGCCGAACGTGTCAGGGGCGTGCTGGCCGACACCTGGCAGCGCGAGCAGTTCGACTATCTGGTGAACAATGCCGGCATCGGCTTGATGGCGCCGTTTGCCGAGACCACGGAAGAGCAGTTCGATCTGCTCGTCGATATTCACCTCAAGGGCACGTTCTTTCTGACGCAAAAGCTGCTGCCCCTGATCAGGGACGGCGGACGCATCGTCAATACCTCGTCCGGGCTGGCACGTTTCAGCTTCCCGGGCTATGCCGCCTATGCGGTGATGAAGGGCGGTATCGAAGTGATGACGCGTTATCTGGCCAAGGAGCTGGGGGCACGCGGCATCGCCGTGAACACCATTGCTCCCGGCGCCATAGAAACGGATTTCGGTGGTGGCGTGGTGCGCGACAATGCACAGGTCAATGCCCATATCAGCGGCCTGACCGCCATGGGTCGGGTGGGGCGTCCCGACGATGTGGGCGCCGCAGTTGCCGCATTGCTTGCCGATGGCAACAACTGGGTCACGGGCCAGCGCATTGAAGTCTCTGGCGGCATGATGCTCTGAGCAGGCGTCGACCCAGAGGAATCCATCCGGATTTCTCGGGGTGAGCGGTATCGGGCATGCAGGCGCGCAGCGGCAGAGGTGATGCCTTCGGCCTCGTTTTTGAATGGAAGATTGGAGACCGAGTCGTGCCCGAGAACTACCTGGGAAGCTGTTTATGTGCAAGAGTCGCCTATCGGCTGCTGTCGCCGCCCAGGGCCGTGACTCACTGCCATTGCGGGCAGTGCCGCAAAAGCCATGGCTCCGCGTTCGCAAGCTATGGCGCCGTGCCGCGCAAGGACTTGTGCATAGTCTCCGGGCAGAGCGATATCAAGTCCTATGCCTCTTCGGCGTCCGTGCACAGGCAGTTCTGCCAGCACTGCGGCTCGTCGCTGTTCTGGTCCAGGCAGGCCGGCGACTGGGCCGACTGGATATGCATAGCGCTGGGCACACTGGACTCGGCTTTCACGGCATCACAGCAAAAGCATGTGCACCTGGACTCCCGGCCCTTGTGGTCGGACTTTGCCGATGGCTGCATGCCGCCTGACTGAGAGATAGTCCTCTGCCAGTGCTCCCGGATCCGGGGCAAAAAAGCACTCATTCCCCCTTGAATTCCGGCTGGCGTTTCTCGATGAAGGCATGCATGCCTTCCTTCTGGTCCCGGGTCGCAAACAGAATCTGGTTGGCCTTGCGCTCCAGCATCAGGGCGGCATCCAGCGAGGCATCCATGCCGGCAATCACCACTTCCTTGATCTGCTCCACGGCCAGCGGCGGCATGGCGGCGATGAGTTTTGCCATTTTCAGGGCCTCAGGGATTACCTGATCGTCTGCACAGACTAGGCTGACCAGACCCATGGCGCAGGCCTCGTCGGCGCTGACGGGTTTGCCGGTCAACAGGATGCGCATGGCCTGGAACTTGCCCACGGCACGCACCAGACGCTGGGTGCCGCCGATGCCGGGCATGATGCCGATGCGAATTTCGGGCTGGGCAAAGCTGGCACCGCGGCCGGCAATGATGATGTCGCAATGCATGGCCAGCTCGGCCCCGCCTCCAAAGGCATAGCCGCAGACCGCCGCGATGATGGGCTTGGGGCATTTCTCGATTGGCGCCCAGACCCGCTCCGTGTGGCGCTTCATGATCTCTATGGGGCCGCAGGAGTCCATGCTCCGGATGTCGCCGCCCGCTGCGAACACCTTGTCGCCACCGGTCAGAACAATGCAGCGCACGCTGGCGTCTGCGCTCAGTGCGGCGAAGGTTCTGGACAGCGCGGCCTGCAGGGACAGGCTCAGTGCATTCGTGGCCTGAGGGCGGTTGAGCTGCACCACCGCCACGCCGTTGTCCTGCTGCCGAACCAGCAGTTCCTCCTGCGCGGCGTTCGTCATTTCAATAGCAGTAGGCGTTGCTGACATAAGGTTTCCCAAGGAGTTGAACAGGGTCGATGGTCGTTTTCAGGCAAGAGACCAACATCGTCCTTTTGGACGTATCTGCTGCCGGTGCCGAAATCTAAATTGGCAGCCATGGATACGAACAACGACTTTCAAAACAAGGTGGTGCTGGTCACCGGCGGCACCAAGGGCATAGGCAAGGCCATTGCGCAGGGGTTTCTCGCCGCAGGCGCCACGGTGGTGGTCTGCGGGCGCCAGCAACCCGAAGCGTTGCCCGATGCGGGCGGTCGCAGCGCGGACTTCATGGCCTGCGATGTGCGCGAGGCCCAGGCCATCAAGGACATGGTCGACGAGGTACAGCGCCGCCATGGTCGCCTGGACGTTCTTGTCAACAACGCCGGCGGCGCTCCCCATGTGGATGCGGCCACGGTATCGCCGCGCTTTCACGAAAGCGTGCTGCGCCTGAATCTCTTCTCGACCCTGCACGCCTCTCAGGCCGCCAATGCCGTGATGCAGCAGCAGGACGGTGGCGGCGTGATTGTCTGCATCGGCAGCATCAGCGCGCTGCGCCCTTCGCCCGGTACGGCGGCCTACGGCGCAGCCAAGGCTGCGGTGCTGAGCCTGGTCAGCTCTCTGGCGGTGGAGTGGGCGCCCAAGGTACGGGTGGTGGCCGTCAGCCCCGGCCTGGTGCGCACCGAGCAGTCGCATCTGCACTTCGGGGACGAGGCCGGTATCGCCTCGGTCGCTCAGACCATTCCTGCGGGCCGCCTGGCTGAACCCGAGGACATTGCCAACGCCTGCCTGTATGTGGCTTCGCAGAGCGCTTCCTACATGAGCGGCACCAATCTGCTGCTGCACGGCGGCGGCGAGCGCCCCGCATTCCTGAGTGCATCGAACTCGGAATCCGTGCCGCAGAAACACTGAATTTCAAAGGAGACAATCTTGACCGATCAAGACTGGATGGCAGAAGTCCGCAGCTATGTGGGCAAGCAATACGGGCGTGTCTATGCCTGGGACAAGGTCAACAGCCCCATGATTCGTCAGTGGTGCGAGCTGATGGGCGTGGCCGTCAAGACCGACAAGGAGGGCAAGACCGTTGCGCCTCCTGCCATGCTGCAGGTCTGGTGCATGGAAGGGCCGGTGCAGAACAACTACCCGCCCGGCTCCACGACCGAGAATCCGTATGAAGTTCTGAAGCTGATCGAGGCGCAGGGCTTTCCTTCCACCGTGGCGGTGAACTCGGAGCTGAGTTTCGAGCGCGATGTGCTTGAGGGCGAGGATCTGTACTACACGACACGCCTGGAAGCCATCAGCGAAGAGAAGACCACGGCCCTGGGCACGGGTTACTTCGTGACGCAGATCATGGAGTATTTCTCGATCAAGACCCCGGGCGGCGAAGACGAGAAGGTCGGCCAGCTGATGTTCCGCGTCTTCAAGTTCCGTCCCGCCAATGTGCAAAAGGCCGAACCCGCGCCGGCGGCGGCCGCGAAGATCAAGCGGCCCGCTCCCGGTGTGAGCGATGACAACCGCTTCTTCTGGGAAGGCCTGAAGGAAGGAAAGCTCCTGATTCAGCGCTGCAAGAGCTGCGGCGATCTGCACCATCCCCCGGGTCCCGTCTGCCCCCAATGCCATTCCTTCGACTGGGACACGGTCGAGGCCAGCGGCCAGGGCACGGTGTACTCCTTCGTGGTCATGCATTACCCCGAAGTTCCGCCTTTCGACCACCCCAATCCCATCGGCCTGGTGGAGCTGCAGGAGGGCGTGCGCGTGATCGCCCAGCTGGTCGGCGTCAAGCCCGGCGAGGTGCAGATCGGCCAGAAGGTGCAGGTGGAGTTCAACACCTTTGATGGTGATCTGACTCTGGCCCAGTTCCGCCCCGTGGCCTGATGCGAGGAGGCCGTCATGGATTTTCAACTCAGTGAAGACCAGCGTGCGTTTGCCGACATGGCGCAAAGCCTGTTCGCCGACTATTGCACGGACGACAAGCTGCGCGAGCACGATGCCTCGGGTCAGCCCTTTATGCAGGAGCTGTGGCAGCAGTGCGTGGCTGCAGGCCTGCACAGCATTCTGGTGCCGGAAGCCGCAGGTGGTCTGGGTCTGGGCATGAGCGAGATGCTGGCCGTGCTGGAGCAGCAGGGCCGTGCGCTGGCGCAGGTTCCGCTGTGGCAGCAGCAGGTCGCCGCAGCCGCGATTGCCAGGTTTGCCGAGGGACAGGACGCAGTCGTTCAGTCAGCCATGCAGGGCGAGCTGCTGGCTTTGTCGCTGCAGGCCGCCGTGGCCACACGCGGGCCGGCGCTTCAGTTGCAGGGTGACCGGCTCAAAGGCCAACTGCAAGCCGTGCCGTTGGGCGAGCAGGCTCAGATGGCTCTGGTGGCAGCGGCGGCGGGTGACGAGATCAGGCTGGTGCTGGTGAGTCTGCAGGCCGATGGCGTCAGCCGCGTGGCCGGCATGCGCGAGGACTATTGCGCGGTGGCAGACATCAGCTTTCGCAACACGCCGGTGCTGGCCGTGCTGGGCGGTCGCGCGCTGGACTGGGTCCATGAGGCCGCCATCGCCTGCCTGGCCAGCCTGCAGCAGGGCGTGACGCAGGAGCAGTTGCGCCGCACGGTGGAGTACGTGAGCGAGCGCAAGCAGTTCGACCGACCCATCGGCACCTTTCAGCTGGTCCAGGGACAGATGGCCGACGGCTACATCCTCATGCAGGCCCAGCGCAGCGCGCTGAGCCAGTTGGTCTGGCGCCTGGATGCAGGTCTGCCCTGCGTGCCGCAGGCCCACGCAGTGCGTGCACAGTCCAACGAGCTGGGCCTGAAGGTGGGCCGCGTTGCACAGCACGTGCATGGCGGAATGGGCGTGGATGTGACCTATCACATCCACCGCTTCATGTTCTGGTGCCGTGCGCTGGCTGCCGAGCTCGGCAGCGCCGAACAGCACCTGGAAGCACTGGGCCAGTGGCTCGCAGAAAACGACACGCTCGGCTGGAAGTACGACCTGCCCGAAGACCGCTAAGGAGACAACAACATGGCCAATCAATCTATTCGTTTCGAGTCGGTGAACGTGGACGACGAGCTGCAATCCGTGAGCGTGCCCATCACCGTGCCGCTGATTGCCGGCGGTGCCATCGCCACGCGTGACTATTTCCCCGGTCACCACGACCGCGACGCCGCGCGCGAGCTGGGCTCGCCCCATATCTTCATGAACATCCTGACCACCAACGGTCTGGTGCAGAGCTTTGTCGAGAGCTGGGCTGGCGACGAGGCGCGCCTCATGGATCTGAAGATTCGCCTGGGTGCGCCCAACTATCCCGGCGACACCATGAAGTTCACGGGCTCCGTGACCGAGAAGAACGAGGCCACGCGCAGCGTTCAGATCGCACTCAAGGGCAGCAATTCCATGGGCTCTCACGTCAGCGGCACCGTGCAAGTGGCCCTGGCCTAAGAACAACAAGCGGAGACATTCCTGTGAACGATATGAATATTTCCGGTCGCGCCGCCATTGTGGGTCTGGGTGCGACAGAATTTTCCAAGAACTCGGGCCGTACCGAGCTGCGTCTGGCCATGGAGGCCACGCTGGCTGCGCTGAGCGATGCCGGCATCGATCCCAAGGAGGTGGATGGCTTTTCCTCGTACTCCGTGGACAAGGTTCCCGAGTATGAAATCGCCCGCCTGCTCGGGGCTCGCAACGTGAGCTTTTTCTCGCAGGTGCCGCATGGCGGCGGTGCTGCCTGCGGCCCCGTGCTGCATGCTGCCATGGCCGTGGCCACCGGCATTGCCAAGACGGTGGTGGTCTACCGCGCCATGAATGAGCGCAGCTGGTACCGCTTCGGCACCGGCAGCTATGGCTTCGGCAGCACGCCGTTCTTTGACAATGTGAACTATGGCTGGTACATGCCCCACGGCTTTCATACGCCGGCCTCCTGGGTGGGCATGTTTGCGCGCCGCTATATGCACAGCTTCGGCGCCACCAGCGAGGACTTCGGCCGTGTGGCCGTGGCCGTGCGCGACTTTGCCGCCACCAATCCCAAGGCCTTCTTCCACGGCAAGCCCATCACGCTGGAGGAGCACCAGGCCAGCCGCTGGATCTGCGAGCCGCTGCACCTGCTGGACTGCTGCCAGGAGTCCGACGGCGCCGTGGCCATGGTCATCACATCGAGCGACCGTGCGCGCGAGATGAAGACCAAGCCGGTCTATATCAAGGCCGCAGCCCAGGGCATCTCCGACGGCCAGCAGTCCATGACTTCCTTCTACCGCGAAGACATCACCGGTCTGCCCGAGATGGGCCATGTGGCCAGACAGCTGTGGCAGCAAAGCCGCCTGACGCCCAAGGACGTGCAAAGCGCGGTGCTGTATGACCATTTCTCGCCCTTTGTGCTGCCCCAGCTTGAGGAGTTCGGTTTCGTCAAGCGCGGCGAGGCCAAGGATTTCATCCGCAGCGGCGAGCATGCGCGCGGTGGCTCCATGCCCATCAACACCCATGGTGGCCAACTGGGCGAAGCCTATATCCACGGCATGAACGGCATTGCCGAAGCCGTGCGCCAGATTCGCGGCAGCTCCGTCAACCAGGTCAAGGACGTGCACAACATGGTGGTTACCGCAGGTACCGGTGTGCCCACCAGTGGCCTGATTCTGGGCGACGAGGCCTGATGGCAAGGAGACATTCATGTTCATTGACCTGACTCCCGAGCAGCATGCGCTGCGCCTCAAGTGCCGTGACTACTTTCAGGCGCTGATGACGCCAGAGCTCAAGGCCCGCATGCGCGGTGCCGAGGGCGGCGACGAGTACCGCGAGCTGATCCGCAAGATGGGACGCGATGGCTGGCTGGCCATAGGCTGGCCCAAGGAGTTCGGCGGCCAGGGCCTGTCGGCCACCGAGCAACTGATCTTCTTTGAGGAGGCGAACATCGCCGGGGCTCCGCTGCCTTTCGTCACCATCAGCACCGTCGGCCCCGCACTGATGGAGCATGGCACCGAGGCGCAGAAGAAGGAGTTTCTGCCGGGCATGGCCAGCGGCGACATCATCTTCGCCATTGGCTACTCCGAGCCCGGCGCGGGCTCCGACCTTGCCATGCTCAAGACGCAGGCGCAGCTGCAGGGCGATCTGCAGACCGGGCATTTCGTGGTCAACGGCCAGAAGTTGTGGACTTCAGGCATCGAGTCGGCCGATTACGTGTGGCTGGCGGCCCGCACCGACCAGGAGCTGGCCCGTCACAAAGGTATTTCCATCATGGTGGTCGATACCCGGGACAAGGGCTTCTCGCACACGCTGATTCAGACTGTGGGCAATTACACGGCGGCCACGTATTTCGACAATGTCGAAGTGCCCTCAGCGCGTCTGATCGGTGAGCTCAATGGCGGCTGGAAACTGATCACCGCCCAGCTCAACCACGAGCGCCTGGGTCTGGGGGCCTGGTCGGACAAGGTGTTCGCGCCCTTCGCCAAGGTGCTGCAGTGGGCCAAGGCCAGGGACGAGCAGGGGCGTCGCGCGGTCGATCAGGCCTGGGTCAGGCGCAGCCTGGCCGAGTGCTATGCCCGCCTGGAGGCCATGCGGCTGACCAATTTCCGCATCGCGGCCAGCCTGGAAGCTGGCGCCATGGATGTGAGCCTGGCATCCGCCACCAAGGTCTATGGCTCGGAAGGCGTGGTCGAGGTGCTGCATCGATTGATGGACATCGTGGGCAGCAGCGCGCTGGTGCGCGGAGGCTCGGCGGCCTCCTATCTGATGGGCGAGCTGGAGTATGAGCTGCGCGCCTCCACCATCAACACCTTCGGTGGCGGCACGAACGAGATCCAGCGCGAGCTGATTGCCCAGTTCGGCCTCGGCATGCCGCGTCCTCAGCGCTGATCGACGACAAAAATACCAAGGAGACATGTGATGAGCGACACGACTGTGGTGTCGCGCGAGCAGACCCAGCTCAAGCTGGATCGTCGCGCGCCCATTGCGGCCAAGTACATGGCCGATACGCCCTACACCATGGCCGATCGCCTGGAGGACTGTGCGCGAGATTTCGGCGAGCGCATCTTTCTGACCGAGGGCGATGTGCGCTACACCTACGCGCAGTTCAATCAGCGCGCCGATCAGGTGGCTCGCGCGCTGCACGGGCAGGGAGTGAGAAAAGGCGATGTGGTGGCCATGGCCATCGAGAACCGCCCCGCATTTTTCTTTGCCTGGTTCGGCGTGGCCAAGCTGGGGGCCGTGGTGGCCTTCATCAACACCCATGTCACGGGCAAGCCGCTGACGCATGCACTGGAGGTGACCAGGGCCGGCCATGTGATTGTGGGCGAGGAATGCGCGGAGCGTTTTGCGCAGACCGAAGGTCTGAACACCGCACTGACCTACTGGCACTGGCCGGATGAGGACAGGCCAGCGGCAGCGGAGGTTCTGTCGCAGTTCGGGCCGGATCTGCAGGCTCTGGCCGTGAGCCAGGACGATTCCCCCGTGCCGCTTGCATGGCGCGAGGGCGTGCTGGCCGGCGATACGGCGCAGTACATCTTCACCTCCGGCACCACGGGCCTGCCGAAGGCTGCGGTCATCAGCCATGCACGCTGGTTGATGGCGGGGGACTCCATGCAGCTGCTCTGGGAAATCACCCGGGACGACTGCTTTTACTGCTTTCTGCCGCTCTACCATGGCGCGGCTTCCATGTCGCTGACCGCGACCGCCATGGCCGCAGGCGCGCGCATCGTGGTGCGTCGCAAGTTCAGCCGCAGCGAGTTCTGGCGCGATATCCGCACGCATGGCATCAGCTTTTGCCAGTATGTGGGGGAGATCTGCCGCTTTCTGCTCAGCGTGCCTGCGACCGACAAGGACCGGGAGCACAGCTTGCGCAAGATGGCAGGAACCGGCCTCACGCCCGAGATCTGGCAGCAATGGACCTCGCGCTTCGGCGCCGTGTTCCAGATTTACGAAGGCTGGGGCGGGACGGAGTCCAACACCAACACCATCAATCTGGACAATCGGATCGGCTCCTGCGGTCGCGTGCCCTTCTGGGAGAAAACCAATCTGCGCCTGGTTCGCTACGACCAGGAAAAGGGCGATTACATCCGCGACGAGAACGGATTTCTGCAGCTTGCCGGTGTGAACGAACCGGGCGAAGCCATAGGCATGGTCATTCAGTATCCGGGCGTGGTCGCCGGGCGCTTCGAAGGCTATACCAGCGAGGAGGCCTCCGAAAAGAAGCTGCTGCGCAATGCCTTCCAGTCGGGCGATGTCTGGTGGACCTCGGGCGATCTGCTGCGTTGCGACGAAGACGGTTATTGCTGGTTTGTGGACCGCATCGGCGATACCTTCCGCTGGAAGAGCGAGAACGTCTCGACCATGGAGGTCGGCGATGCGCTGGGGGACTTCAAGGGCCTGGATGCGATTACCGTCTATGGCGTGCAGGTTCCCGGCCATGGCGGTCGTGCAGGCATGGTCGCTCTGGTGATGCATGAGGGTGCAGGGTTCGACCCCGGGGCCTTCTGGGAGCTGGCCATCTCCCGCCTGCCACGCTATGCAGCACCGCTGTTCGTGCGACTGATGGATACGCCGGACATGACCGGCAATTACAAGCTGCGCAAGGTGGATCTGCAGAAGCAGGGCTATGACGGCGTACCCGGTGCCGATCCGCTGTTTGTGCGCAACGACAAGCTGCAGACCTATGTGCCGCTGACTGCCGCCGCACTTGAAGAGGCTCTGCGTGGCTAGCGCCGTCGCGCAGGAGCGCGTACGGGCCAAGCCCGCAGAGGTGCTGCGCTACCCTTTCGAGCCGCCGGCAGCCGATGGCAGCCATGTGGAGATCGTGCCAGGCCTGTTGTGGCTGCGCATGCCCATGCCCATGGCCCTGGATCACATCAATGTCTATCTGCTCAGGGACGGCGACGGCTGGGCGCTGGTGGACACGGGGCTGGGAATCCCCGCTACGTTTGAGCTGTGGGAGAAGATCTTTGCGCAGAAGCTGGCTGGACAGCCGCTGACCCGCGTGATTTGCACCCACTGCCACTATGACCATGCGGGAGCGGCATGGTGGTTGCAGCAACGCTTTGGCGTGCCGCTGCTCATGACCTATGGAGAGTTCATGATGCTGCGCTCGCTGATGGGGCCGCCGCCCGATCCGCTGCCCGAGGCGCATCGCGATTTCTATGCGCGTGCAGGCGTGAGCAGCGAGGAGCTGGACAGCATGCTGACTGCCATGCGCAAGGATCCGTTCATGCCCAGGCAGCCCAGCCATTACCAGCGCATTCATCCGGGCGAGCTGCTGAAGATCGGGGAGCGCCAGTGGCGCATTGTGCTGGGCGAAGGGCACTCGCCAGAGCATGCCTGTCTGTATTGCGAGGACGAGGGCATTTTGCTGGCCGGTGATCAGGTGCTGCCGCGCATCACATCGAACGTGATGGTCAGCCCCATCGAGCCGGAGGGCAATCCGCTCAAGCTCTGGATCGATTCGCTGCATCGACTGCGCGAGCTGCCGGCCGACACCCTGGTGCTGCCATCGCATCAAGGCGTGTTCTACGGCCTGCACGAGCGTCTGGTCCAGGTGCATGAGCACCATGCCGAGCAGTTTGCGCTGCTGACCGGGCATCTGGGCCAGGTGGGGCGCGCAACGGCGGCCGAACTGGTGCCGGTGCTCTTTCCCCGGCTGCGCAGCCCCGTGGATCGTCTGATGGCCCTAGGGGAAACGATAGCCCATTTGAACCTGCTTCACCAGGATGGAGTGCTGTTGCGCACCGCGGGTGAAGGCAAGATTGCATATTTCTCGTTGGCCGAAGTGAGGAAGCCATGACGGAACTGGAAACATTCAAACAAGACGTGGCGCAGTGGCTGGAGGAGAACTGTCCTGCAAGCATGCGCCGGCCCATTGTCTCTGAAGAGATGGTCTGGGGCAGCTCCAGGCTGCAGTTCCTGAACGAGGATCAGAAGCTGTGGTTCGAACGCATGCGCGACCGCGGCTGGTTCGCTCCGTCCTGGCCGCGTGAATACGGCGGTGGCGGTCTCTCTCCCAAGCAAGCCCGCATCCTGGACACTGAGATGGCCCGTCTCGGTTGCCGCCAGCCCCAGTACAACCTGGGCGTGTGGATGCTGGGGCCGGTCCTCGTGGAGGTGGGGACGCACGAGCAAAAGCTCGAGCATCTGCTGCCCATGATGCGTGGCGAGCAGCGCTGGTGCCAGGGCTTTTCGGAGCCCAATGCCGGCTCGGATCTGGCCAGCCTCAAGACCTCGGCCAGGCGCGTGACGGATGAGCAGGGCGAGGCCTACATCGTCAACGGGGGCAAGATCTGGACCTCGGATGGAGACAAGGGCGACTGGATGTACGCGCTGGTCCGCACCAGCAGCGAAGGCAAGAAGCAGGACGGCATCAGCTTCCTGCTGATCGACATGAAGAGCCCGGGCGTCACGGTCAAGCCCATAGAGCTGATCAGTGGCAAGTCCAGCTTCTGCCAGGTCTTCTTTGACGACGTGCGGGTGCCTGTGCGCCAGCTGGTGGGCAGGGAAGGCGAAGGCTGGTCTCTGGCCAAGAAGCTGCTGCAGCACGAGCGTGCGGCCATGTCCAAGTTCACGGAAGGCGGCGCGCCCTCGCACGATGCTCTCAGGACCGCATTGCCCTATATGGTGGATGAGCAGGGGCAGGTCCGCGATGGCGCACTGCGCGACAAGCTGGCTGGACTGCTCATGGATGCACAGTCTTTCGCCCTGACCCATCGTCGGGTGACCGAAAAGGCGCTGGCGCGCCAGGATGTTTCCGGCCCCTCCAGCATCATGAAGCTGGTGCAGACCGAGCAGGAGGTCGCCAAGTACGAGCTGCTGCAGCAGGCACTGGGCCTGCGCGGCCTGGGCTGGGACGCCGGCGATGACTTCACGGCTGACGAGATAGAGGTAGGCCGTGCCTGGCTGCGCTCCAAGAGCTACACGATTGCCGGCGGCAGCTCGGAGGTGCAGCTCAACATCATTGCCAAGCGGGTGCTGGAACTGCCTTGACCATTGGACTGCAATGCGGCTTGGCGCCCCGCTGCGGGGCGGCGGATAACGAATTGAAATGGAGACAAGAATATGACCATGCTTTTGTCGCAAGAGCAGGAGCTGCTCAAGGACAGTGCTGCAGCCTTTCTCGCGCAGGAAGCGCCTGTGGCCCAGCAGCGTCGCCTGCGCGATGCAAAGGTGGAACAGGGCTTTGATACGTCGCTGTGGCAGCAGATGGTGGAGATGGGCTGGCCAGTGGCGGTGCTGCCCGAGTCGCACGAGGGACTGGCTGCAGGCTATCTGGGCATGGGCGCCGTGTTTGAAGCCATTGGCCGCAACCTGTCGGCCCAGCCGTTGCTGAGCCAGGCCGTGCTGGCACCGGAGCTGCTGATTCGCGCGGGCTCTGCAGCCCAGCAGGCGCAGTGGCTGCCCCTGCTCGCCAGTGGGCAGGCCAGGCTGGCGCTGGCCCTGGAGGAAAAATCCGGCCAGCATCTGGCCGCCGCAGCTGCTGCGGTGGCCGAGCAGACCGGCACGGGCTGGAGCCTGAGCGGCGAAAAGGCCTTTGTGCTGGATGGCGTGGGCGCCAATGGCTTTGTGGTGCTGGCTGTCTCTGGAGAAGGTGCTCCCGGCCTGTGGCTGGTGCCTGCCGATGCCCAGGGTGTCAGCGTCAGTCCCATGAGCATGATAGACAGCCGCAACATGGCGCGCGTACGGTTTGACAAGGTGGTTCTGAGTGCCGAGATGGCACTGGTGGCCAGGCCGGCGGCTCAGGCGCTGGAGGAAGTGCTGGACCGGGCCAGAGCCTGTCTTGCCGCAGAGTCTCTGGGCCTGCTGCGTGAAGTGTTCCAGCGCACGGTAAGCTATCTGAAGGAGCGCGTTCAGTTCGATGTGCAGATCGGCTCATTCCAGGCATTGCAGCACCGTGCGGCACGCCTGTATGTGGAGCTTGAGCTGCTGGAGAGCTGCGTGCTGGCGGCCCTCGAAGCCATCGACTCCGGTCGTGAAGACAAGGTGCCCGAGCTGGCCAGCATGGCCAAGGCCAGGGCATCCGACCTCTGCGAGAAGCTCTGCAACGAGTCCATACAGCTGCATGGCGGCATCGGGGTGACGGACGAACTGGACATCGGTCTGTTCTTCAAGCGGGCACGTGTCTTGCAACGCCTGCTGGGCGACGGCAGCTATCACCGCAACCGCTTTGCACAACTGAAAGGTTTCTGAGATGAGCGATGCTTTGGTTTCCATAGGTGAAAAGATCAGCAGCGTTCGCGCGCAGCTGACGGCGCCGGGTGCACCTTTTGAAGTGCAGCAGATCACGCTGCCCGATGGGCGCAGTGTGGCCGCCTATCGCAATGCGTTTCAGACTCTGGCCCAGCTGATCGATGCAGGCCGGGGCCACGGCGCGGCCGAGTTCATGGTCTATGGCGATGATCGCTGGACTTTCGACCGTTTCTTTGCCGCAGCCGACGCACTGGCCAGCCGCTTGCAGAAGCAGCAGGGCCTCAAGGCCGGCGACCGGGTGGCCATCGCCATGCGCAACCGCCCCGAGTGGGTGGTTGCCTTTGCCGCCACGGCCTTGCTGGGCGCGGTGCCGGTGCCTTTGAACAGCTTTGGTCTGAGCAACGAGCTGATGGCCAATCTGGAAGACACCAGCCCGGTGATGCTGATCTGCGATGCCGACCGCCATGCTCGCATCAGCCAGGCGATTGCGCAGACCGCCATCAAGACGGTGGTGGTGGATGGCGAGGTTGGCGACATCAGCTGGCAGGCGCTGACTGCAGGAGGTCATGATGGCTTTGTGTCGCCGCAGCTGAGTGCCGATGAAGCTGCGCTGATCCTGTTCACATCGGGTGCCACCAGCCGTGCCAAGGGTGTGGAGTCCACGCACCGCGCCGTGTGCCAGGCCATCTTCAATATCGACTTCATCGGTGCAGTGGCAGCCATGACCTCGCCGGACGCGATTGCCGCCATCATGGCGCGCCAGCTGCAGCCGACCACCTTGTCGGCCGTGCCGCTGTTCCACGTCAGCGGCCTGCATGCCCAGCTGCTGGTCAGCCTGCGCCATGGCCGTCGCCTGATCTTTGTGCACCGCTGGGAGCCCGAGAAGGCTGCCGAGCTGATCCGCAAGGAGAAAGTCACGCAGTTCAATGGTGCGCCCAGCATGGTGCAGCAGCTGATCGGCCTGCCCGGATTCGAGCAGCCGCAAAGCTCGGGCAATCTCTCCGGCGTGGGCTTTGGCGGGGCGGGACTGCACACGCGTCTGATCGACGAGGTGCTGACCAAGTTCAAGGGGCGCATGTCCGGCATAGGATTTGGACTGACCGAGTCCAACGGCGTCTGTGCAGGCAGCTCGGGGCGCATGTTCGAGGAGCATCCGCGTAGCTCGGGGGTGCTGTCGCCCATCATCGAGGTGCGCATTGCCGATCTGGATGGCGCAGCCCTGCCCGTGGGGCAGAGCGGCGAGATCTGGCTGCGGGGCGTGACCCTGATGGAGCGCTATTGCGGCGACGAGGAGGCTACCGCCAAGGCCATGCAGGGGGGCTGGTTCCACACCGGAGACATAGGCTTTCTGAACGATGAGGGCTTCCTGACCATCGTCGACCGCATCAAGGACGTGATTAACCGCAGCGGTGAAAAGATTGCCGCGGCCGAGGTCGAGGCCTGCCTGCTGCAGCATGAGTCGCTGGAGGAGGCCGCCGTGTTCTCCATGCCGCACGAGGTCACGGGCGAGCAGGTCGTAGCCGTGGTGGTCGGGAAATCGTGGAGTCAGGTCACTCCCGAGCTTCTTCGCGAGTTCGTGGCTCAGCGTCTGGCGAGCTACAAGGTGCCCAGCCGCATCGTCGTGCGTGCCGAGCCTTTGCCGCGCAATCCCGCCGGCAAGATGCTCAAGGCATCGATTCGCAAGGAATGCGCTCATCTGCTGAGTTGATGCCCGAATCGGGGTGGTTCTAGGACTTTCCCGATCTGCTTTCCAAAGCCTGCTGCTGCCTCGCGCACCAGCAGGCTTTTTCATTGGGCAAAACGCTTTGAGTTACCCATGTGGACTAGGTCTCTAGGGTCTGTCAGTAGTCAACTCAGACGATGGTTGAACAGACCTGCTGACGCAGTATGCAACTGCCTGCAAACGGCAAAACCACTGGGACTGCGCGAGGCGATGTACTTCGTTTGTAGCACCCACCAAAAATAAGTTCTAGAACCTAGGAGACAGAGATGAAGTTTGTGACAGCCAGGACTCCGCTCGCAGTGGCAGTTGGCCTGATGGTTGCATCGTCGGCATGGGCGAAGGTGCCGGCGAGCGAAGCAGAGCAGCTGGGCAAGGAATTGACTTGCGTGGGAGCCATCAAGGCCGGCAACAAGGAAGGCACGATTCCCGAGTTCACTGGCAAATGGGCTGGCGCGCCCACCGGTGTGGCCCATGTGCAATCCAGCGGCAAGCATCCCGTGGATATCTATGCCGATGAAAAGCCTCTGTTCGTGATCACGGCGGAGAACATGGACAAGTATGGCGACAAGCTCAGCGCCGGCCAGAAAGCCATGTTCCAGAAGTACCCCAAGACCATGCAGATTCCGGTCTACAAGGGGCATCGTGACTTCCGCTATACGGATGAAGTCTGTGCCGTGTTGAAGAAAAATGCACTGGAGTCCGAGGTCGTCGACAACGGCATGGGCATCAAGGGCAGCTTCGGAGCGATCAACTTCCCGATTCCCAAGACCGGACAGGAAGTGATCTGGAACAACCTGCTGCCCACGCGTGCCTACACCGAGTCCATCACGCGCGACATGGCAAACGTGCTGTCGGACGGCAGCATGAGCTTCGGCCGCATGCAGAACCTGAACCTGGACATGGTCAACAAGCCGGAGATGCTGGGCAAGCCGGTCGAAGGCGTGATGGCCTATACACGCACCAGAACGCTGGCTCCCGAGCGCGAGAAGGGCGGCGTGACCCACTCCGTGGAACCCGTCAATTTCGCCAAGGACAAGCGCCTGGCCTGGAGCTACGACCCCGGTACACGCCGTGTGCGCCAGGTGCCCGAGTATGGCTTCGACCAGCCCATGGCCGGAACCGGCGGCAAGATGACCATCGACTCGGACCGTCTCTTCAACGGCTCGCCCGAGCGCTACAGCTGGAAGTTGCTGGGCAAGAAGGAGATGTACATCCCCGCCAACAACTACAAGATCCACCAGCCCACGGTGAAGTACGCCGACCTGCTCAAGCCCGGTCATGCCAATCCCGATTTCATGCGCTATGAGCTGCGCCGCGTCTGGGCCGTTGAAGGCACCCTGAAGGATGGCTTCCGGCATGTCTACGGCAAGCGTGTGCTGTTCGTCGACGAGGACACCGGTCAGGCCGTGGCTGCGGACATGTATGACGCGCGCGGCCAGCTGTGGCAGCACGCCTTCATCAACTACTACTACTCCTTCGACATCAAGGCCTGGCATGCAGGCACGTCCTTCTATCACGACCTGAATTCCGGCGGGTACATGGGCTACAACCTTTTTCAGGAACGCGCCCAGGGTCCCGTCCTGAACAAGGGTGATCTCGTGCCCGCCATGTTCACGCCAGAAGCCGCTCGCAACGCGGGCAACTAAGTTTTATCAACGAGCGACTCACTATGAAAAACAATATGAAGAAACTCACTCCCATCGCAGTGGCGGCGCTGCTGTCCCTGGGCGCGGGAGCGGTTCAAGCGGGGGAGACGGTCGAGCTGGGCGATGGTCTGAAGTTCGACTGGCGTCTGAACGTGAGCTATGGCCTGGGTGTTCGTCTGGACAACCCATCGCCGGTGCTGAACACGGACGGCAACAACAACTTCAAGAAGGGGGCGCTGACGGCCAACCGGCTGGGCGCCGTCTGGGAAAGCAAGCTGTCCAAAGGCGACAGCGGCTTTGTGCTGAACGCCAGCACCTTCTATGACGACGTCTACCACCAGCGCAACGACAACAAGGGCCCGATCAGCACGGCCGGTCCCGTGGACGAGTTCAACTCTGCTGCCAAGCGCTATGGCGGCGGCTATTCGCGCCTTCTCGATACCTATGCCTACACCAGCTTCAACATGGGTGAGGCCCGTGCCACGGTGCGTCTGGGCAAGCAGGTGGTGAACTGGGGCGAGTCCATGTATTTTGCCAATATCGCTGCGGCCCAGGGCCCCAGCGATGCGGCAAAGGCCGCCTCGCCCGGCGCCGAAGTCAAGGAAATCCTGCTGCCTGAAGACCAGATCTCGGCCTCGCTGGAAGTCAGCCCCAAGCTCTCGTTGCTGGGTCACTACCAGTTCGGCTTCCACGAGACGCTGCTGCCTGCTCCGGGCATGTACACCAGCACCAGCAATGCCCTGGGTCCCGGCGCCTCCTGCCTGGGTGTCTACAACGGCGCGACCTGCCGTGGCCTGCGGCGCGGCAATGACATCCGGCCCAGCAGCTCGGGCCAGTGGGGTATCGGTGGGCGCTATCGCGTGACCGACGAGACGGAAGTCGGCCTGTACTACCTGAACTACAACGACCGCACTCCCTCGCTGGTCGTGAACATGAATGGAGCGATACCGACGGGCTACCAGGTGCGCTATTTCGACGATATCAAGATGCTGGGCACGACGGTCAGCACGACCTTCGGCAAGTTCTCGGCCTTTGGTGAAGCCAGCTACCGCAAGGGGACGCCCGTGCTCAACGGCAATGGTGTGGCGGTGCGTGGTGACGTGGTGCAGGGCAACGTCGGCGGTATCTTCAATATCGGCCGAACCGGTATCGCAGACGACATGTCCCTAGCTGCCGAAATTTCCGGCTCTCGCGTGATCAGCGTGGCCGATGGCAGCTCCACCGACAACCTGAGCTTCAAGACCCGCAACTCCCTGGTGGCCGGCGCGACCCTGACGCTGGGCTACCCCGGCATCTTCGAAGGCTGGGATCTGAGCATTCCGATCAGCTACCAGTCGCAACTGCGCGGCCGCTCCCTGGTCGGCACCTTCGGCGGCGGCCAGAGCGACAGCCGGTTGAGCATTGGCGCGACGTTTGTGCGCAAGAGCAATTTCTCGATCAACGTGGCCTATATCAACTACCTGGGCAATCCTTCCGCCGACTCCCTGCGCGCACGCCCTCTGGCCGACCGCGACCAGCTGTCGGTTACTGCCAAGTACTCGTTCTGAAGCACAGCAACGAGCCAACACCACAAAGGCCCGGCTCTCCGGGCTTTTGTGTTTGAAAGAGGTCTGAGTACATGCGAATAACGACCGGACAATGGATCGCCCCTTTGAGGGCCATGGCACTGGGATTGATGAGCAGTGCCGCATCGGGGCAATATCTGCTGGATGCCTTGCCTCCTTTGCCCAAGGTGGCTCCCTTGATGGCTCCTACCGAGCTGCGCGGTGATACACAGGGCGACATCCGTTTCAGGTCCAGCAGCCCGTATGACCTCGATGTTCTGCTGGGTCAGCCGGCCAGGGCGGAGGCAACCATGGGCATGGGCAAGTTGTTCCTGCCCAAGGGGGCCAGCGAGAAGAGGCAGGTGCCAGCCATGGTGGTCCTGCCGGGCGGTGCCGGGGCGATTCCCGGGCGCGAGAGCGAAATGGCACAGATGCTGGCCGACAACGGCATTGCTGCGCTGCTGGTCGATAACTTCAAGCCGCGCGGCATCAGCGAAGACATGCCTTACGCGCTCAAGATCATGGGTACCTCCGAGTTTGATGCCGTGGCCGATGCCTATGCCGCACTCAAGGCCTTGAACAAGCATCCGGCCATCGATGGCTGGCGTATCGGGGTGATGGGGTTTTCCAAGGGCGGAATCGCGGCGCGCATGAGTCTGGATGCCCGCATTCGCGACAAGCTGGCACCTTTCATCCAGCCCTTTGCCTTGCATGTGGACTTCTACGGGCCTTGCTACGCGCTGCTGCAGTCGCGCAAGACCACAGGCTCGCCCTTGCTCAGCTTCAGAGCGGGGGAGGATGCATCGAATGATCTGGTGGCCTGCGCGCAGCAGGAAAAGGTCCTGCGTGAGGCCGGCTCCGAAGTCAGCACCGTGGTCTATGCCAGGGCAGGCCATGACTGGGAAAGCGACAAGCCGCGCGAGATGACGAATCGTCCCTACCTGGCTGGCTGCACCATCGAGTTCAACGACAAGGACTTTCCCGTCTTCAATGGCCAGCCTCTGATTCCCGCCGGGGCTCAGACTGATCGCCAGACGCGCTACAGAATCCGGGTGCAAAGCGGCAAGGCGCTGGGAGACTGCGTCAAGGTAGGCTATATCGCCGGGCGCGATGAAACCGCACGCAGCCTGGCCGGCAAGCAGTTGCTGCAGTTTCTCAAAGTAAAGTTTGAGCAGTAGACCAGGTTCTGCACAAAGCAACGGGGCCAGCGATCGCTGGCCTTTTTCATGTCTTGAATCTGCCTGAAGTAGCTGTCCATGAAGGGGGTAAAACTATCAAGAGAGCAGCGTTTCAATGAAAAGGGAG
>NZ_JBKFBC010000013.1:115167-186410 GCF_053345995.1 Comamonas sp. C24C
TCTGGATGCGCCAGCCTTCGGAAAGCCTTACCCATTCGTCTTCATAGAAGCCGATGGCGTCGTAGCGCAGATGACTGCGCGGGCCCAGTCCCTGATGCACGGCACGCACCTGGATCCTGCTGCGTGGGCGAGCCGGGTTGTCGGCATCGACCTCCAGATTGCCCAGCAGATGCTGGGTGGGGCCGCAGCCGTCAAGGTGTGTGCTGATCATGCGGCGCACCTTGGCGACCCCTTCGCAGAGGTAGCTGCCACCATAGACCGTGGTGCAGTCGGGTGCGAACACCTGCTGCAGCAGGTCCCAGTTGCGTGTGTCGCAGGCCGTGGCGTAGCGGATCAGGGTCTGGGCCAGAGCATGTTCCAGAAGAATCTGCTCCAGCGTGCTTGCTGCGGTCTGCATCACAGTTTGCCGTTCACGGAGGACTGGGGTTCTGGTTTGAGCATGCCGCCCGCATGGCCGATGCCGCCTGCGCTGCCTGCAGCATGTGCATGTCTGGGCTGCTGGTGCAAGCGCTTGACACGCGCCTTGGCTTCGGCCGCACCCACATTCAGCCAGTAGGCCATGGCGGGCAGCAGGAAGATGGCGCCCAGCATGTTCACGAGGAACATGAAGGCCAGAAGAATGCCCATGTCAGCCTGGAACTTCAGCGCCGAGAAAGCCCAGGTGCCCACACCTATGGACATGGTCAGTGCCGTGAAGATGGCGGCATTGCCGCGCTGGCGCATGGCTTCATAGAAGGCCTCGCGCAGCGTGATGTCGCGCTCGCGCAGCTCGTGTTGCATGCTCTCGAACAGGTAGATGCCGTAGTCCACGCCCACGCCCACGCCCAGGGCCACCACGGGCAGCGTGGGGACCTTCAGGCCAATGCCCAGTATGGCCATCAAGGCATTGCAGAGTATGGAGACGATGGCCAGGGGCACGACAATGCACAGCACGGCGCGCCAGCTACGGAAGGTCAGCCAGCATAGCAAGGTAATGGCGCCGAAGATGGAGCCCAGCATCTGCACTTCAGCATGTTCCACGGCTTCGTTGGTGGCGACCGCGACACCGGCATTGCCCCCGGCCAGCAGGAACTTGACGTTGGGCGTATTGTCCGCAGCGATGAAGTGGCGCACCTCGTCCACCACATGGGTCAGTGTGGCGCCTTCGTGGTCCTTGAGGAAGACTTGCAGATTGATGACCTTGCAGCCTTCGGTGTTCAGGCCCAGATCGGGAGACAGTGCCTTGGCACCCGAGCGCAACGCGGCTTCGGTGCGCTGCAGCGCCGCCCAGCGAGGGTTGCCCTCGTTGTTGCTGGAAGCCGCAATCTTGGCCAGACCGGAGACGCTGGAGACCGATTGCACGCCGTCGACCCGGCGCATGCGCGATTCGAAGCGCTCCACGGCATTCATCACCTGCCAGTTCAGGCAGCCTTCGTCGAGATTGGAGGTTTCGACGAAGACGGACAGCACATCCATGCCGATCGAGTAGCTGCCGATGATGTTGTCGTTGTCGCGGTTGTAGCGCGATTCGGCGCGCAGTTCCGGAGCGCCCGTGCCCACGTCGCCGGTCAGCAGCTTGCGCGACTCGTAGGTGCCCGCGGCCAGCAGCAGCAGCGACACCACCAGCGTCAGCATGGCGGGGCGGGACTCGGCCAGTGCCGACAGCTTCCACCAGAGGGGGTTGCGTCCGTTGGCGGTGGAGGAGGGCGCCTGCAAGGCTTTTTTCTCCAGGCGCAGATTGGCCAGCACCGCGGGCAGGAAGACCTTGTTGGTGATGATCATCAGCAGCACGCCCATGCAGGCGGTCACACCCAGCTCGTGCACGATGGGGATGTCGATCAGCATGATGACCATGAAGCCCAGGGCATTGGTCAGCAGTGCCAGAGCGCCGGGAATGGCCAGCTTGCGAATCGCGTTCTCGGCGGCCAGCCTGGAGCTGAGGCCGGCGCGCACGTCATGCTTCCAGGCGCCCGTCATCTGCACGGCGTGGGATACGCCGATGGAGAAGATCAGAAAGGGCACCAGGATGGACATGGGATCGATGCCGTAGCCGATCAGCGGCAGGATGCCGAGCAGCCAGATCACAGGCAGCAATGCCACGGCCAGCCCGACTACCGTGATGTTGGTGGACCGGGTATAGAGGCGCAGCATGATGGCCGTGATGACAAAGGCGATGGCGAAAAAGGTCATGACCGTGGTCAGCCCGTCCATCACATCGCCCAGCACCTTGGAGAAGCCGATGATGTGAATCGAGATGTCCTTGTTCTCGAACTTGCTGCGGATCTCTTCCAGGCGCTGCGCAACCTGGTGATAGTCGAGCTTTTCGCCGCTCTTGGGGTCGACCTCGAGCAGGTCGGCGCGCACCATGGCGGACTTCAGATCGTTGCTGACCAGGGAGCCGATCTGGCCGGACTTGGCCACGTTGGAGCGCACCTGGGCCAGGCCTTGCTCGTTGGCTTCGAAGCGGGACGGAATAAGTACCTCACCCACGTAGCCGTCTTCGGTGATCTCGATGTACTTCACGTTCGGTGTGAACAGCGAATACACCTGGCCGCGATTGACGCCGGGGGTGAAGAAGACTTCGTCCGTCACGCCGCGCAGCGTATCGAGGAATTCCTTGTTGTAGATGTCGCCTTGCTGGCCCTTCCACTCAACGCTCACCAGAATGCGGTTGGCGCCCGAGAAGGTGGCTGCATGCTTGAGAAACGCCGTCATGTACTCATGGCGCATGGGGATCAGCTTGTTGAAGCCGGGGTCCAGATGCGTGCGCATGGCCGAGGCGGCCAGCAGTGCCGTGGCAATCAGCGTCAGTACGACGATGGACTTGCTCCACGAGATCAGCCAGCGTGCCGTGGATGCAATGAACCGGTCCAGCCGGCTGGTGGGGTCGCTCAGAGTCATGGGGTCGCTCCTGGGTCAGCCTGAGTGGCTGCCTTGGCTTGTTGTGAAGGAGGGAAGGGCTGGAGACCCGCATCGCTGGACATCCAGCCGCTGTCAGGGCCGGTCAGAACGATGTCGGTCAGGGTGGCGCGGCCTTTGGCGCGTTGCAGACTGAAGCTCTTGCCGCCGTCCTTGCTCAGGCCCAGCATGCTGCCCTGTCCCACCAGGATGAGGGTTCCGTCCTTTTCCTGGGCATGGCCGAAAAAGGAAACCGGAGCTGGTATCGCCGACTTGAGCCATGGCGTGCCGGGCGCTGCCTGCACGAAGGCGTTGCCGCGCATGCCGTAGATCAGCCAGCCGCCCTCGCGCGTGGCCATGGCGTTGTAGAAAGAGCCCTTGTAGAACTCGGGCTCGATCTGCCAGCTGGCGCCGGAGTCCTCGGATCTGATGACCAGACCGCGCTCGCCCACGATCAGCCAGTGCTTGCCGTCCTCGGTGCTGGCAATGCGGTTCATATGCTTGTCCTCGACCTCTGCGGGCAGGGCCAGCGGCTCCCAGGTCTGGCCGTTGTCCCTGGAGGTGATGGCACGGCCGAAGGCGCCGACGCTGATCCAGTCGCCCGAGGGAAGGCGTGCGATCGACATCAGAGGCTCACCGTTTTCCTTGGAGAAGGCGACCTCCTCCCAGGTGCTGCCGCCGTCCCTGCTGCGCAGAATCCAGCCCTCGTGACCCACGGCAAAGCCGGTTTTTCTGTCGGGCGCAAAAGTCATGCTGATAAGCAGTGCCTGGCGCTGCTCCTTGATCCGTGCCTGCAGCCAGTGTGCGCCCTTGTCGTCCGAGTACAGGATCTCGCCCAGTGCGCCAGCGGCCAGCAGACGTTCACCCACCTGTGTGACGGTGTTGAAATGGCTGCGCTCGACGCCAATGGTGGTGGGCGCCAGCGGGGGCGGTGTGCGGGGCGCAAAGGCGAGCGCTGAGGCGAAGGCCACCAATGCTGCTGCGCCTATACCGACGGCTGTTTTCACGTTGTCTCCTTGTTGATTCGTACACGCTGTGCATGTATTGCAAACACGGGTGCAGGTTCTTGATTTGGAGCTTCAGCAACATCGTCCGAATGGACGTTTGCCCGGAGAATTAGGGGTATGTACGGGGCCGGCTTTTTAGTCTCTACAGACGATGGATTCGGTCTGCTTCATTTACACAATGAATGCACACTTTCTTGGTAAGGGAGACATATGGGTTTGCAAGGAAAAGCGGCGCTGGTTGGCGTCGCGCAGTACAAGCCGCAGAAGTACGCAACGGCTCCACGCATGTTCCATCTGGAGCAGGTGGCCGACCTGACGCTGCAGGCTCTGGAGGACGCCGGCATGGAGCTGTCCGAGGTGGACGGCCTGATCACCAGCGCTCCGCACTTTCATGAGGCCAGCTGCTTTGTGCCGGCCATGGCCGGCGAGTACCTGGGCGTGCGCCTGAACTTTGCCGAAGTGGTCGACCTGGGTGGGGCCAGCTCCGTGGCCATGGTCTGGCGCGCGGCGGCAGCGATCGAGCTGGGGCTGTGCAACACCGTGGTCTGCGTGCTGCCGTCGCGCATGGCACCGATCTCCGAGCATGACGACCACATCAAGGAAGTCATGAAGGCCAGCCGCTTCGGCGGCCACAGCACCCGCTTTGGCGCACCCGAGGCCGAGATGGATCTGCCCTATGGTCACATGGCGCAGAACACTGGTTACGCCATGATTGCCCAGCGCTACGGCGCGGTCCATGGCTACGACGCGGCCGCTCTGGCGCGCATTTGCGTGGACCAGCGCTTCAATGCCTGCCACAACCCCGATGCCATGTTCTACGGCCAGCCCATCACCGTCGATGACGTGCTGAACTCGCGCATGGTGGCCGACCCTCTGCATGTACTGGAAATCGTGCTGCCAGCTGCGGGCGGCGGCGCCATGATCGTCACCCGTGCAGACCGCGCCAGAACCACCAGACACCGCCCCGTCAGCATCGTCGGCTGCGGCGAGCATGTGAGCAGCAAGTCGCCCACCTATATGGCCGACATGCTGCAGACCCCCATCGGTCCGGCCTCTGCCAAGGCTTTCGAGATGGCGGGCATGCGCCCTTCCGATATGCATATGGCGCAGATCTATGACTGCTACACGATCACCGTGATGCTGACGCTGGAAGACGCGGGCTTTTGCGAGAAGGGCAAGGGCATGGACTTCCTGCGCAACAACGATTTCACCTTCAAGGGCAACTTCCCCATGAACACCCATGGCGGCCAGCTGAGCTTTGGCCAGTCCGGCACGGCGGGCGGCATGTCCCAGGTGATAGAGGCGGTGCACCAGATTCAGGGGCGTGCCGGCGACAGGCAACTGGGTCGCAACGATCTGGCCTATGTGTCCGGCACCGGTGGCGTGATGAGCGAGCAGGGCGCCTTGATCCTGCGGGGAGCATAAGAACATGGCTTGGAACAAACCTCTGCCCCATCCCACGGAAATTTCTGCGCCGTACTGGGAAGGTCTCAAGGCCCACGAAGTGCGCATTCAGCAATGCGATCGTGGACATTCGCTGTTTTTCCCGCGCACCCATTGCCCTACTTGCGGATCGCGTTCCTTGAAGTGGAGCAAGGTATCGGGCGAGGGCACGCTCTACAGCTTCACCGTTGCGCGCATTCCCACCATGCCCGAATTCACCGACGAGATGCCCCAGGCCCTGGCGGTGGTCGAACTCCGTGAAGGCGTGCGGATCAACACCACCATGGTCGGCGTGGCGCCCGAGGCACTCAAGGTGGGCATGGAGGTGCGCCCCGTGTTTGACGAACGCCCCGGTGAGGTCACCCTGCTGCGCTTTACCGCCCATGCGGGCAGCCATCCGAGCGTCATCAAGGCCGATGCCGAGTCCGAAGTTGCAGTAGTGGAGCAGGCTGTCGCTGCCAAGCGCAAGATTTCCGTCAAGGACATCGAGGCCATGAAGTCGCTGGTGTCCGAGGAGTACAGCCCCTGGTCCAACGAGTTCACCGTGAGCCAGGAAGTCATCGACGAGTTTGCCAGACTCTCGGGCGATGACTACTGGATTCACACCGACCCCGTGCAGGCGCGTGAGAAAAGCCCGTTCGGCACCACCATCGCCCATGGCGCCCTGGTACAGGTGCTGGCCAGTCAGCTCAGGATTCCGCTGGACTACGAGGTGGTGGACTTCAACAACATGGTCAACTATGGCTCGGATCGTCTGCGCTTCCCGACCCCTGTGCCCTCCGGTTGCAAGATCCGTGCGCGGGCCCGCATCAAGGCGGTGGAGCAGGTCAGGAGCGGCGTTCAGGCCACGATGGAGCTCAATATCCACGTGGTCGGCCAGGATCGTCCGGCCGTCATCAACGACCTGGTGATTCTCTACATGTGATCGCCGCAGCCCGCCCTTTGAGGGCGGGTGTTTCAGTTTCTTCAAGGGTTGGGGCTTTGCGCAGGCAAAGCCCTTTTTTTGCGGCCATCCACAAATGGGTCGCTTGCCCTGTGCCGCTTGAAAAATATAAGACAAATTGGCTTTATAGCTATGCCTGTAAATCGATGGCAGCTATCAAATTATGAAGATTGTGCTTGCCATTAGCCCAAGTCGTGCGATGGCACCACCGGGTCATCAGTCTGGGGTTGCCACCTAAGTAAATACCTGCTCATCAAAATGGACGATGTTGCGTTTTTCGTGCTGGCCATACTGCAGACCAGAAGGCCATAGAGCCTGCACAGGAGACAAGCATGAAAACCTCTTTTCGCTGGATGAATGCACTTCGCGCAGTGTCGCTGGCCTCAGCGGCACTGGCGCTATACCTGCCCGCCATGAATCTGCCACAGAGTGCCGCGGTGGCTGCGCAGGCGGACTCTGCGCTCAAGCTGCCCGCCGGCATCGTGCTGGCCAGTGCCCAGACTTCCTGGAGCGCGGTTTTTTCATCGGGCTATTGAGTCTCGGCAGACCCCGAATCCTGCGGTTTTTTGCTGCTTAGCCGACTTTGATCTCTGGGCGATTTCTGTACTGTAAAGTACAGGTAAATGAGACTGATTCTCGATTATGATGCGCACGCTTTTGCACAGCACACAGGTTGTAGCCAATTGATGCCGTAGTCGTTGCGGACGATACCCGCCAAGCCGAATTACAACTCCGTATAACGAGGCATTCATGGCATTGAGGTATTCGCCGCTGGCAGCGGCATTGGGGCTGGCTTTTTCCAGCGCGGCATGGGCGCAGAAGGCTCCAGAGGTGGTACTGGACGAGGTACAGGTCCGCAGCGATCGCCAGCCGGATTCGAGCTACAACCCTCCCACGGCAACGAGCGCCACCAAGATCGAGGCCCCGCTGCGTGATATTCCTCAGACCGTGAATGTGGTGCCGCAGAGCCTGCTGCGCGACCAGGCAGCGCAGTCCATGCAGGACGCTCTCAAGGCCGTTCCCGGTGTGGGCTTCTCTCATGGCGACGGCCAGCGCGACCAGGTCACCATTCGCGGCTTCTCGGCGATTGCCGACCAGTTCGTGGACGGCCTGCGCGATGACGCACTGTACTTCCGCGATCTGTCCAATATCGAGCAGATCGAAGTGCTCAAGGGCCCGGCATCGGTGCTGTACGGGCGCGGCTCATCGGGCGGTCTGATCAATCGCATCACCAAGAAGCCCGGCGTCAATCTCAGCGAAGTGTGCTTGACTCTGGGGCGCTGGAACCAGCGCCGCGGCGAGTTCGACCTGGCACGCGCGCCACAGGACAGTGCAGTCTCCTATCGCCTGACCGGCGCTATAGAGCGCGCCGACAGCTTCCGCGACCAGCAGTTTCTCGACCGCAAGGCGCTCGCGGCATCGGTGCTGATCAAGCCCAGCTCGGATACCAGCGTGCTGTTGCAGGCCGATTATCTGAAGGACAGCCGCCTGACGGACTTCGGTATTCCCGCGTACCAGGGCCGACCTGTCAATGTGTCGCCCGGCACCTACTACGGCGCGGCCAATGCCAGGGATGTGGATGTCAGCCGTGCCGAAGTGGCATCGCTGGGGGCGACGCTGAATCACCGCATCAGCGACAGCCTGTCCTTGCGCAATGCCTTGCGCTTCTACGACTACTCGCTGGATAGAAACAACACGCTCGTGGGCTCGGTCAACGAAAAGGCCCTGACCGCATCGCTGACCCGGGGCAATGTCCAGCGTGATGAGAGCGGCTTTTTCAACCAGACCGAATTGACCCAGAAGCTTGAGCTGGCGGGGATGAAGCATCAGCTGCTGTACGGCTTTGAATTCGGTCGCCAGAGCAAGGACCTGCTGTCATACAGCCAGGCCAATGTGGCGACGGTCTCGCTGTTCAATCCGGTGCTGCCGACTTTGCCGCTGCGCATCAACGGCAAGCCTTCGGCGGACAATCACAGCGTCTTCAAGGTGGCCAGCCTGTATCTGCAGGATCTGGTCAGCATCAACTCTCAGTGGAAGGCTCTGGCCGGCGTGCGCTATGACCGTTTCCAGCAGGAAACGCACGAGCGCCAGCCGGGCAAGCCGGATCTGGGCCGCACGGACACGGCCTGGAGCCCGCGCGTCGGGCTGGTCTATCAGCCATCGTCGGCATGGTCTTACTATGCATCGTGGAGCAAGTCCTTCCAGCCCTCGGGCGAAACCTTTGCCCTGGCGGCCAACAATGCGCAACTGGCACCGGAAAAAACCACCAGTCAGGAAGTCGGCGTCAAATGGGATCTGCCTGATGGCAAGGCGTCGGTCACTGCCTCGCTGTTCAAGCTGGAGCGCACCAATATCAAGAGCGTCGATCCTGTCAGCAACACCGTGGTGCCTCTGGGCGTGCAGCGCACCAACGGGCTGGAGCTGACCTTTGCCGGAGAGATTGCACCGAGCTGGCAGGTCTGGGCCGGCTACGCATTCCTCGATGGCGAGATGACCACATCGCCTGCCGTCGATGCCGGCCAGCCGGTTCAGGGCAAGCGCCCCACGCTGACGCCCAGGCAAAGTGCCAACCTCTGGGTGACCAAGGCGCTGGGCCACGGTTTCGGCCTGGGCGGGGGGCTGAACTATGTCGGCGCCCGGTATGCCAATCCTGGCAATACCGTGACCTTGCCAGGCTACACCACGGTGGATGCCATGGCCTACTACCGCATGGGCCCCTGGGATGTGCAGCTCAAGCTCAACAATCTGCTGGATCGTCGCTACATCGTGGCTGGTCATGGCAGCTCGCCGAACCTCAACCTGCCGGGGGCACCGCGCTCGGCCCAGGTGGTGGCGCGCTATCGCTTCTAGAAAAGCTGGGGCATAGAGCCCGGGCCGGTTGGCCTGGGTCAGAGCCGCTGCCAGGGCCGACGGCTGGATGGATAGAGGCCTGACGCTCAGGACGATGCCGCAAAAAAGGGTTCAACGGCCGCCCCAAGCAGCCGCTGAACCCGATACAAAGTGGCAAAGAGAATGTGAAGTCAGGCGATCAGGCAGCCACGGCCACCTTTTGTGCCTGCTTCTGGCGCTCGCGTACCATGGTCAGTGCGGTGTCTTCGATCATGTCTTCCTGGCCGCCCACCATGCCGCGGCGGCCCAGCTCCAGCAGCAGCTCGCGCGCGGGGATGCCGTACTTGGCTTCGGCACGCTTGGCAAACAGCAGGAAGCTGCCGTAGACGCCGGCATAGCCCAGAGTCAGTGCGTCGCGGTCGATGCGGATGGGGAAGTCCATCAAGGGCACGACCAGGTCTTCGGCAACGTCCTGAATCTTGAACACGTCCACGCCGGTTTCAATGCCCATGCGCGCGCATACGGCCACCAGCACTTCCATGGGCGTGTTGCCCGCGCCAGCGCCCAGGCCTGCGGCCGCGGCGTCAATGCGATTGGCACCGACTTCGACGGCGGCCAGCGAGTTGGCGATGCCCATGGCCAGGTTGTGGTGGCCATGGAAGCCCAGCTCGGTCTCGGCCTTGAGGGCCTGGCGAACGGCGGACAGGCGCTTCTTCACGTCATCGGGCAGCATATAGCCGGCCGAGTCGGTGATGTAGATGCAGTTGGCGCCGTAGCTTTCCATCAGCCTGGCCTGCTTGACCAGACCTTCGGCGCTGTTCATGTGGGCCATCATCAGAAAGCCCACGGTGTCCATGCCCATCTTGCGGGCCATGGAGATGTGCTGCTCGGAGACATCGGCCTCGGTGCAATGCGTGGCCACTCGGATGGTGGAGACGCCCAGCTCATGGGCCATCTTCAGGTGGTCGACGGTGCCGATGCCGGGCAGCAGCAGGGCCGAGACCTTGGCCTGCTTCATCAGCGGGATGACGGTGGACAGGTATTCCTCGTCTGTGTGCGCAGGAAAGCCGTAGTTGACCGAGCTGCCGCCCAGGCCGTCGCCATGGGTCACTTCAATCAGGGGTACGCCGGCTGCGTCCAGGCCGCAGGCCACGGACTTCATCTGCTCCAGCGTCATCTGGTGGCGCTTGGGGTGCATGCCGTCACGCAGCGTCATGTCGTGAACGGTGATCTTCTTACCTTTGAGGGACATGTTCTTCTCTCCTTGATCAGGCGGCAACGGCAGCTTCGGCCAGTTCGAAGCGGCCGGCGAGGATTTCTTCAGCAAACATCTCGGCCGTGCGCGCGGCGGCGGCGGTCATGATGTCCAGATTGCCGGCGTACTTGGGCAGGTAGTCGCCCAGGCCTTCGACCTCCATGTAGATGGAGACGCGGTTGCCGTCGATCACGGGGCCGTTGACCAGCTTGTAGCCGGGCACGTATTTCTGCACTTCCTTGATCATGTCCTGCACCGAGGCTTCGATCTCTTCCTTCTTGGGCGCGTCCACCGTCAGGCAGTGGATGGTGTCGCGCATGATCAGAGGCGGCTCGGCGGGGTTGATGACGATGATGGCCTTGCCTTTTTGCGCGCCGCCGATCTTTTCGACCGCTCCCGAGGTGGTGCGGGTGAACTCGTCGATGTTCTTGCGGGTACCGGGGCCGACGGAGCGGCTGGACACCGTGGCCACGATTTCGCCATAGCTCACGGCCTGCACACGCGAGACTGCCGCCACCATGGGAATGGTGGCCTGACCGCCGCAGGTGACCATGTTCACGTTCATGGCCTTTTCAGCCACCTTCTCGGCCAGGTTCACGCTGGGCACGCAGTAGGGGCCGATGGCCGCAGGCGTGAGATCAATCATCAGCACGCCCAGCTCGTTGAGCTTGCGGCTGTTTTCGGCGTGGACATAGGCGCTGGTGGCGTCGAAGGCGATCTGGATGCCGTCTTCCTTGACGAAAGGCAGCAGGCCGTCCACGCCTTCGGCCGTGGTCTTGATACCCATTTCACGGGCGCGCTTGAGACCATCGGATTCAGGGTCGATGCCGACCATCCACACAGGCTCCAGCAGGGGAGAGCGCTGCAGTTTCATGAGCAGATCGGTGCCGATATTGCCGGGGCCGATCAGTGCGCACTTGATTTTCTTTTGCGTCATGGTGTCTTACTCCGTGAATTGAATGGAACAGCTGCCCAGGCCTTCGATGACCATCTCGAAGCGGTCGCCGGCAGCGGCAGGCACCAGCGGGGCGAGGGAGCCCGAGAGAATGACCTCGCCGGCCTTGAAGGGAATGCCAAAAGCGCCAAGCGTGTTCGCCAGCCAGGCCACGGCTTCGGCAGGGTGGCCTTGCACGGCGCTGCCCAGGCCCGATCCGGCGGGTTGGCCGTTCTTGCTCATCTGCATGGAAGCAGCGGCCAGATTCAGCGTGGCCGGATCGGTGTGCTGCTTGCCGATGACAAAGACGCCGCAGGACGCGTTGTCGGCCACTGTGTCCTGGATCTTGATCTTCCAGTCATTGATGCGTGAATCGACGATCTCGAAGCAGGGTGCTACCCACTCAGTGGCTGCCAGCACGTCTTCGCGGGTCACGCCCGGGCCTTGCAGGTCTTTCTTGAGCATGAAGGCGATCTCGCCTTCGGCGCGGGGTTGGATCAGGCCTGCAGACTTAAGCGAGACGGCGGCGCCGTCCTCGTATTCCATGGAGTCGGTCAGAAATCCGAAGTCGGGCTGGAACACACCCAGCATGTCCTGCACGGGCTTGGAGGTCACGCCGATCTTCTTGCCGATCACACGTTCGCCCGATGCTTCGCGCAGGCGCAGCATGTGCAGGGAGATGTGATAGGCATCCTCGACCGTCATTTCGGGGTGGCTGTCGGTCAGCGGTGCCAGCGTCCTGGCCGAGCGCAGTGCCTCATAAAGGCGCTGGCCTTGCGTTTCGATGAACTGCTTGTCACTCATTGCTTCAACCGTTCTTCATGAAGTCGATGCAGCTGCGGTTGAACATCTCGCGATGCTCGACCTGCACCCAGTGGCCGCACTGGTTGACCAGCACCACGCGGCAGTTCTTGATGCCCTTGGCCAGCTTGTCGGCACCGCCCACGGGATTGAAGGCGTCCTGCATGCCCCAGAAGCCCAGCACATTGCACTTCAGATCGGGCAGTTGCTCTGTCATATTGGGGATATACAGACGCTGGCGTGAGGCTTCGGTCTGGGTCAGGGCAATGGGTGCGCGCTCGTTGATGATCTCGTCGGTCAGCAGCGCCTGGTCCACCACCTGCATGCTCATGACGGCGCGCATGGCTTCTGGGCCGGTCTTGCCCGACTTGTAGACATTGAACATATTGGCAATGCCGGGCATGGTCATATAGGCTTCGAACTCTTCCACGCCGCCGGGAGCCATGAGGATCAGGCTCTTCACATCTTCGGGGTACTTGAGCGCATAGCCCAGAGCCACGGCACCGCCCAGCGAGTTGCCCAGAATGGTGATGTTCTTCAGGCCCAGTTGGTCCACCAGACCTTTGACGCCGGCGATGAAGAAATCCATGTCGTACTGCCTGGGCTCCTCGGTCTTGGACGACAGGCCGTAGCCCAGCAGGTCGGGGACGATGGAGCGGAAACCCGCCTTGGCAAATTCAGGGTAGTTGCCCTTGAAGTTGCTGTAACCGCTGGCGCCGGTGCCTGCGCCATGCAGAAAGATCACGGGGTCACCCGAACCCTGCTCGTGGTAGTGCACGCGCTGGGGATGGCCGGCCACATTGCCGATGTCCACATATTTGCCCTCGGGAATGGAAAAAGTGCTCATCTCTGTTCTTTATGGTTGGAGTGGGTAGGCGAAGGCTGTCTCCTGCCTTCGGGTGAGGAATCGTTGCTGGCTCCAGCTCTCAGGCCTTGGCCTGCCAGAGCTTGGGCAGGCCGGGGTCTGTGGCCGCAATGGCTTTCTTGAGCAGGTTGCGCAAGGTGGCGGCTTCCATCTCGCCCAGGCTGGCGATCAGATCGGTTTCCACGGCCTTGGCGGCGGCCAGCACATGGAGGATGGCTTCGTTGCCCTGAGTGGTCAGTTGCAGGGACTCGGCGCGGTCACGGCTTTCTTCCACCCAGCCTTTGCTGATCAGCGACTGCAGGGCCACGGCGCCGATATCGGTGCCGGTATAGGCCATGTGAGAGGCAATCTCGGCAGGCGACTGGGGCTGTTGGATGCTCAGCAGCGAGAGCACGTAGAAATCGGCGTCGGTCATGCCGTAGGCCGCCATGGGCCTACGCAGGCCGCTCAGAAACTGGAAGTGCGCGCGGCCCATCAGATAGCCGATCAGGTTTTCGGAATAGGCGGTGTTGGTGTCGGCTGCGGGTTCGCTGGCCACGGGGCTTGCCTTGCGCGAAGCCATGGCGTAGCCACCCGTCACATAGAGCAGCGGTGGGTGAGGGTTGGCGTCGTAGCCTGTGACCTCGCCCACGAAGATGATGTGGTCGCCGCCGTCGTACTGGAAGGCTGTCTTGCACTTGAAGCGGGCGCTGCAGTCTTGCAGCAGCGGGGCATGGGCTTCCTCGGAGTCCAGCGGCAGGCCCGAGAACTTGTCCTCGCCGACGCGTGCAAAGCGGTTGGAAAGTGCTTCTTGCTCGTTGGAGAGAATGTGCACGTTCCAGGTGCTGGCGCTCTGGAACACCGGCAGGCTGCGCGCGTTCTTGGCCAGGCTCCACAGCACCATGGGGGGCTCCAGCGAAACCGAATTGAAGCTGTTGGCGGTGATTCCTACAGGCTCGCCATTCTCGGCACGGGTGGTGACGATGGTGACCCCGGTGCCGAACATGCCCAGGGCACGGCGAAAGTCTTTGGGGTCGAAGGTTGCTGCAGTACTTTGCATGAGGTGAATGTCTCCTTGCTGCAAGAGTGCTGCGAACGGGGTTTTGATGAATCCTTCACTTGGACTAGCAAGGGAAAGCCGGGACTGGTATTTGTCCTAGGCCCTGTGTTTTTGGTGCACCGGATCCGGTTCCCGAAAGCTCCGAAAACGCCAGCGTCATCGTTAGTCTGATCGGACGATGAACGGAAAATTGCATGGTGCGAGCATTTCTGTCATAGGCGAGAAGCCTTGCCCACCACACCACAAGCCGTCCGGTGGAGCGGCAACCGGAGACCTGAATGAACACAATGACAGACAACTACCTCACCCCCGATGCGCTGGCCGTGATCGAGCGTGCCAGGGCTCTGGCGCCCAAGCTGGCGGCCCGCGCCCAGCAGGCGGATCGCGAAGGAAAGATCAGCGACGAAACCGTTCAGGAGATGGCCGAGGCAGGTCTGTTCCGTGTGTTGCAGCCCAAGCGCTGGGGCGGCTATGAAATGGATCCCCGTGCGTTCTACAGCGTGCAGATGGAATTGGCCAAGGGCTGCATGTCCACGGCCTGGATCTATGGCGTGGTCGGTGTTCACCCCTGGCAACTGGCGCTGTTTCCCGCTCAGGCGCAGGAAGATGTCTGGGGCAAGGATACGGGCGTGCGCATTGCCTCGACCTATATGCCCACCGGCAAGGCCGAGCCCGTGGAAGGCGGCTTCCGGTTCAACGGTCGCTGGAGCTTCTCCACGGGCTCCAAGCATTGCGACTGGCTGTTTCTCGGCGGCCTGCTGCCCAACCGTGATGGCACGCCCGGTATGGAGCATGTGACCTTTCTGCTGCCCAAGTCCGACTACCGCATCGAGGACAACTGGGATGTGCTGGGCCTGCGCGGCACGGGCAGCCATGACATCGTGGTGGAAAACGCCTTTGTGCCCGCTCACCGCATCCAGTACACCAATGACCATAGCGATGTGGGCTGCCCCGGCCGCAAGGAGAACTCGGGCTGGCTGTTCCGCATCCCGTTCACCCATGTGTTCCAGCGCGCCGTGTCTACGGCATGCCTGGGTGCACTGGAAGGCACGATTGCCGCCTTCACCGAGCGCGCTACGGCCCACGTCGGCAAGCATGGCAACAAGATGGCCGAGGACGTGAACGCCCAGACGGCAGTGACCGAAGCCACGATTGCACTGGACCAGCTCAAGCTGGTTCTGTTCCGCAACTACGCCCGCATCGTCGATGCTGCCAAGACCGGTATTCAGCTGTCGTTGCAAGAGCGCCTGCTGCAGCGTGCGCAGGCTGCCTATGTGCCCAAGCTCACGGGCTTTCATGTCAACGAGATGATGCGCGCCTGCGCTGCCAGCGGCACCTTCAAGAGCAACCCCATCGAGCGTGTGTTCCGCGACATACATCAGGGCCGTACCCATATCGCGAACAATACCGACGCCTATGTGCGTGCCTATGGGTCGCATGTGCTGGGTATTCCTAACCAGGAAGCGTATGTGTAAGTCGTTCTGATTGCGAGTGCGGCAGTGGTCTTTGCAAGGGCTGCTGCCGCATGCAGGTATTTGCAGAAGCCCATCCAATAAAACAAATATTTCGGAGACAAGGTATGGCAGAACAGGAATATGACCTGATCGTCGTGGGCTCGGGGGCCGGCGCTTTGCTGGGCGCGATTCGTGCGCAGGAGCAGGGTCTCAGGACTCTGGTGGTGGAGAAGACCGAACTGTTTGGTGGTACCTCGGCCCTGTCCGGTGGTGGCATCTGGATTCCGGTCAATTACGATCAGAAAAATGCCGGCATCCAGGATGATCTGGAAACTGCGTTCGGCTATATGAAGCGCTGCGTGCGCGGCATGGCCACCGACGACCGCGTGCTGGCCTATGTGGAAACCGCGAGCAAGATGGCCGAGTACCTGCGCCAGATCGGCATTCCCTACCGTGCCATGGCCAAGTATGCGGATTACTACCCCCATATCGAAGGCTCCAGGCCCGGTGGCCGCACCATGGACCCGGTGGATTTCAATGCAGCCAAGCTGGGCGTGGCGGCGCTGGAAACCATGCGCCCCGGCCCTCCGGGCAATCAGCTGTTCGGCCGCATGAGCATCAACGCTTTCGAGGCGCATTCCATGCTGTCGCGCGAGCTGAAGTCGCGCTTCACCATTCTCGGCATCATGCTCAGGTATTTCCTGGACTACCCCTGGCGCAGCAAGACCAAGCGTGACCGCCGCATGACCGGTGGCCAGGCGCTGATTGCCGGTCTGCTGACCGCAGCCAACAAGGCGGGCGTCGAGCTGCGGAGCAATAGCCCGCTCAAGGAGCTGGTGCAGGATGCATCGGGGCGTGTCATCGGAGTTGTCCTTGAAAAGAATGGTCAGCGCACACAAGTCAAGGCCAGGCGTGGCGTGCTGCTGGGCGCCGGTGGTTTTGAGCGCAACCAGGAAATGCGCGACCAGTATCTGAACAAGCCCACCAGGGCCGAATGGACGGCCACCCCTGTGGGCGGCAATACCGGCGATGCCCATCGCGCAGGCCAGGCTGTGGGTGCGCAGCTGGCGCTGATGGACTGGTCCTGGGGCGTGCCCACCATGGACGTTCCCAAGGAACCCGCTTTCCGCGGCATTTTCGTGGAGCGCTCGCTGCCGGGTTGCATGGTGGTCAACGCAAAAGGGCAACGCTTTTTGAATGAATCCGGCCCTTATCCCGAGTTCCAGCAAGCCATGCTGGCCGAGCATGCCAAGGGTAATGGCGGCGTGCCTGCATGGATTGTGTTCGATGCCAGCTTCCGCGCGCAAAACCCCATGGGCCCTCTGATGCCCGGCTCCGCAGTGCCGGATAGCAAGCTTCGCAAGAGCTGGCTGAACAATGTCTACTGGAAGGGCGAGACGCTGGAGGATCTGGCGCGCCAGATCGGCGTGGATGCCGCCGGCCTGAAGGACAGTGCGCGGCGCATGACCGAATACGCCAGGACCGGCAAGGATCTGGACTTCGACCGCGGCGGCAATGTGTTCGACCGCTACTACGGCGATCCGCGACTTGGCAATCCCAACCTCGGCCCCATCGAGAAAGGCCCCTTCTACGCCATGCGCCTGTGGCCCGGCGAGATCGGCACCAAGGGCGGGCTGCTGACCGACAGAGAAGGCCGTGTGATCGACACCCATGGCCGGATCATCGAAGGCCTGTACTGCGTGGGCAACAACTCCGCCTCCGTCATGGGGCCGGCCTACGCCGGCGCTGGTTCCACCCTGGGGCCGGCCATGACTTTCGCCTTCCGCGCCGTGGCCGACATGGTGGGCAAGCCTTTGCCACTCGAGAACCCGCATCTGCTGGGTAAGGCCATTTAGGAAGGAGGCATGGAGATGTCCAATTCCAAGAAACTCGTCAGCACCGTCAATCCCGTGAGGGCTGCGCTGGATGTGCGCTCGGCCGATGAGATCCAGTGGTCCGATGCCAGTGATGTGGTGGTTGTCGGTTGGGGAGGCGCAGGCGCAAGCGCAGCCATCGAGGCACGCGAGCAAGGTGCCGAGGTGCTGGTCATCGACCGTTTCGGCGGCGGCGGTGCCAGTGTGCTTTCAGGCGGCGTGGTCTATGCCGGCGGCGGCACCAGATACCAGAAGGAGGCCGGCTTCGAGGATTCGCCCGAAGCCATGGCCGCTTACCTCAAGCATGAGGTCAATGGCGTGGTCAGCGACGAAACACTGGCCCGCTTCAGCCGCGACAGCGTGGACAACCTCGACTGGCTCGAGAAGCAGGGCGCCACATTTGCATCCACCATGCCGGCGTACAAGACGTCCTATCCGGCAGACGGCATGTATCTCTACTACTCGGGCAACGAGGTCGTGCCGGCCTACGGCAACCCCCAGCTGACTAGCAAGCCCGCGCCGCGCGGTCATCGCGTGGTGGCCAAGGGGCAGTCGGGAGCGACGTTCTTCGCCGCACTGCAGAAGTCCACCTTGGCGCACGGAGCCCGTACCTTGACGCAGGCCCGCGTCCAGCGGCTGGTGCGCGAGAAGGACAGCGGCCGCGTGCTGGGCGTGGAGGTGATGGTCTTGCCTGAAGGCGATCCACTGACCGAGCGCCATAAGAAGCTGGACGAGCTGGTGGCCAAGTGGCGTCTGTATCAGGCGCCACGGGCCCAGGCGGGGCGCCGCGAAGCGGCACAGATCGAAAGCGAGATCGGCGAGAAGCGCTATATCCGCGCCCGCAAGGCGGTGGTGCTGTCCACCGGTGGCTATATCTTCAATTCGGAGCTGCTGGATCGGCATGCGCCGGCCTACAAGCCTGGCTGGCTGACCGGTGCGGCGGGCTGTGATGGCTCCGGTCTGCGGCTCGGGCTGTCCGCGGGAGGGGTGGCCCAGGACCTGAACAATATCTCGGCCTGGCGCTTCATCACGCCGCCCTCGGTCTGGCCCAAAGGCCTGGTGGTCAACACCCGGGGCGAGCGCTTCTGCAACGAACAGGTCTACGGCGCCAAGCTCGGCTACGAGCTGATGGAAAAGCAGGGCGGCAAGGCCTGGCTCATTATTGACGGCAAGCTACGCAGGCAGGCCGCCTGGCAGTGCCTGTTTGGAGGCCTGTGGGCTTTCCAGTCCATGCCCGCGTTGGCGCTGATGTACAAGGTCGCGATCAAGGGTCGATCGGTCGCCGATCTGGCCCGCAAGCTCGATATGGATGCGGCGGTTCTGCAGCGCCAGTTTGACGGTGCCAATGCCGCTGCTCGCGGCGAGATCGACGACCCTCAGGGCAAGTCCAGCGATATGCGCCATGAGTTCAAGGGCGGTTCGCTGTTTGCCATCGATATCTCCATCAGCCAGAAGATGTTCCCGCTGGCCGTGCTGAGTCTGGGAGGTCTCAGGGTCAACGAGGACAACGGTGCGGTGATCGATGGCGCGGGCAGGGACATTCCAGGGCTGTATGCCGCAGGGCGTACCGCTATCGGCGTGGCTTCCTCGCGCTATGTGAGTGGCCTGTCTCTGGCCGACTGTGTGTTCTCGGGCCGTCGTGCCGGCAAGGCTGCGGCGCTTGAGGATGACAAGTCCCTGACCGGCCAGGCCGCGCGCCAGCAGGCACCCGCTGTGGAAAGCGTCAGTTCCTGACCCCTCGAATCGGGGGGCGATCCTGCGCCGGGGCGCCGCTGCAAGACGGTACAGAAAGAGTGAGTAAGGGGTAAGAAGAAATGAGCAGTGAAGCCATGACAACCGCATCGCGCTACCACCCGCTGCGTGTGCGTGCAGTGATTGACGAGACGCACGATACCAAGTCCATCGTCTTCGAAGTGCCGGGGGAACTGGCCGAGCAGTTCAGATATCGGCCTGGTCAGTTTCTGACATTGCGCCTGCCCATCGAAGGGCGTTATGTGCCTCGCTGCTATTCCATGTCCAGCGCTCCGACGCTCGACGATGCCTTGCGCGTGACCGTCAAGCGCGTGGAAAAGGGGCGAGGCTCCAACTGGGTGTGCGACCGGATCCGGGTCGGTGATTCCATCGAACTGATGCCGCCCTCGGGCTTGTTCTCGCCGCGCAATCTGTCGCAGAACTTCTTGCTGCTGGCCGGTGGCAGCGGCATCACGCCGGTGTTCTCCATCCTGCGCACCGTGCTCAAGCAGCATCAGGGCAATGTGGTGCTGTTCTATGCCAACCGCGACGAGCGCTCGGTCATCTTCAAGAAGGACCTGCAGCTGCTGGCGGCCGAGTATCCGGATCGCCTGCAGGTCATTCACTGGCTGGACTCGGTGCAGGGGGCGCCGTCGCAGAGGCAGATCGCTGCCTGGGCCACGCCATGGGTGGCCGATGCGGGCCAGGCCTTTATCTGCGGGCCGGGACCCTTCATGGATGCCGCACAGGCCGCGATGATAGAAGCCGGCATGCCAGCCGATCAGGTGCATGTGGAGCGCTTTGTCTCCCTGCCTGACGAAGAGACCCTGCAGCAGCTGCAGGAGGCTGCAACTCCCGTGGCGGCTGCAGTCGAGCAGGCCGTGGTGCAGCTGCGCCTGGACGGCGAGGAATACGAATTCAGCTGCAGCGGCACCGAGACCATTCTGGAGGCTGGACTGCGCGCCGGCATCAACGTGCCGTACTCCTGCCAGGCCGGCATGTGCGCCTCCTGCATGTGCCAGGTACAGGACGGCAGCGTACATCTGCGTCACAACGAAGTGCTGGATGCCAAGGATCTGTCCAGGAACTGGACGCTGGCCTGTCAGTCCGTGCCCACCAGTGAAAAGCTGCGCGTCAAATTTCCGGAGTAATTTATGTCGAAACCCAACCAGAGTGCGATGCCCGAGTCCTCGCTGACCTTGCCGGGCATGCTGGCCGATGTGGTCAGCCGCTTTTCCGCCCGCGCGGCGATTGTCGAAAGCGGCAAGTCCATCAGCTATGCTGAGCTGCAGCAACTGAGCCGCCAGGCCGCACGAGCCTTGATGAGCCTGGGCGTGCAGGCCGGTGACCGGGTGGCGCTGTGGGCGCCGAATCTCAGCGAGTGGATCGTGGCTGCCTGCGGGGTGCATGCCGCTGGCGGCGTGCTGGTGCCCTTGAACACCCGCATGAAGGGTGCTGAAGCTGCCGACATTCTGGAGCGCAGTCGCGCCAGAGTGCTGGTTTGCGTGGGGGACTTTCTGAACAACTACTACCCCGATCTGCTGCAGGGTCTGCGTCCTGCCACGCTGGAACAGGTGGTGGTGCTCGGTGACAAGGTGCTGCCCAGCGCGGACCTGAGCTGGGCGCAGTTCATGGCCAGGGCCGAGGGCACGACGGCCCAGGCCCAGCAGCAGCGAGAAGCCGGGATCAAGCCCGACGACACGGCCGACCTGATGTTCACCTCCGGCACCACGGGCCGCCCCAAGGGCGTGATGTGCGCTCACCGACCGACGATTCTGGCTTTCAAGGCATGGTCGGAGGTGGTGGGGTTGACCGAGGGCAGCCGCTACCTGATCGTAAACCCCTTCTTCCACACCTTTGGCTACAAGGCGGGCTGGGTGGCGGCCTTGCTGCAGGGCTCCACCGTCTATCCCGAGCAGGTGTTCGATGCGCAGGCCATCTTGCAGCGCATCGAGAGCGACCGCATCAGCTTCCTGCCCGGGCCGCCCACCCTGTTCCTGTCCATGCTGGCGCATCCGGGGCTCAGGGATTTCGACCTGAGTTCGCTGAAGTCCTCCGTGACGGGCGCCTCCACCGTTCCTCCCATTCTCATCAAACGCATGCGCGAGGAGCTGGGTATCCAGAATGTCACCACGGCCTACGGCCTGACGGAATGCGGTGGTTGCGCCACGCTCTGTGAGCCGGCCGACAATGTGGAGACTGTCGCCAATACCTGCGGCAAGGCCCTGCCCGGGACCGAGGTGTGCTGCGTCAACGAGCAGGGGCAGCCCGTGGCCCCCGGCGAGGCGGGCGAGGTGCTGCTGCGTGGCTATCACATCATGCAGGGCTACTTCGAGGACGAAAAGGCCACGGCCGAGACCATCGATGCCGATGGCTGGCTGCATACCGGCGATGTGGGCGTGCTTGATGAGCGCGGCTATCTGCGCATCACCGATCGCCTCAAGGACATGTTCATCGTGGGCGGCTTCAATTGCTACCCTGCAGAGATCGAGCGCATGCTCTCCAACCATCCCGAGGTGGCACAGGTCGCCGTGGTCGGCGTGGCCGACGAGCGCATGGGCGAGGTCGGCTGTGCCTGCGTGGTGGCACGCAACGGCATCACGCTGGACAAGGAAGCCTTCACCGCCTGGTGCCGCGCGAATATGGCCAACTACAAGGTGCCGCGCTTCGTGCTGCAGCTGGACGGCCTGCCCGTCAACGCCTCCAACAAGGTGCAAAAGCGCGATCTGCTGCAGATCGTCAAGAGCAGGCTCGCGCCTGCTTCACAGCCGGCCTGAACAGCTCTGTCTGAAAAAGCCAGGCGGTTTTCGGAAAGCGGCCAAAAATCATGGCTATAATTCGAGACTGCTCTGTAAGGCACACAGCTTTTCAGAAATGCGGGAATAGCTCAGTTGGTAGAGCGATACCTTGCCAAGGTATAGGTCGACGGTTCGAACCCGTTTTCCCGCTCCAGGTTTTGAAAAGGGAAGCAAAAGCTTCCCTTTTTTATTGCTTTGGTCGCTTGGCTGATGCAATACTTCCCCCTGGCGCCCGGCGCTAGTGGTGAAGTGGGCCTCGATGGTGAAATTGGTAGACACTGCAGACTTAAAATCTGCCGCTTTTAACGAAGCGTGCCGGTTCGATTCCGGCTCGAGGCACCAGAATTGAAAAGCCTGCTATATTTTTTGTAGCGGGCTTTTTTTATTTGTGGCTTGATGGCCGCTGCCGCCCGCAGTCTTGCCGAAGGTGGGAAAATCAAGGGCTGTGATGCCGTAGGGCAGTGCGATGTCGGGCTTTGTCAAGGCACTTGGAAAAGCTCCGGCTTCAATGCAATATGGCTTGCAGTTCTGTCATGCTGACGGGGTCTGCACTCCTAGAGAGAAAAGATGTCTAGTTACAACGCTGCTTTTGAAATTCATGTCCACGGTCAGGTTCTGCTCCGTGCTGACGTTACGTATGAGCAGCTGCAAGATGCATTGCGTCCCCTGTGGGCCTATGCCGGCGCGCGCTCATTGACGGATGGCGAGGGAAGTCTTTACGAAGAAGAGCCCGGCATCCAGTTCGAGGCCAAGGAGCATCTGCTGCAGATGTGCTGGACCGTGCGCGGCGACGATGACTTCCGCCAGGCTCTGGACGATATGTGCATGGGCCTGAACGAACTGGCCGAGCAGGGCTCGCCGATCGAAGTGACCTTCTACGACACCGAGTTCGACGAGGAAGAGGCTCCTGCCGAGGCCCAGAGCCGCGATGACTTCCTGATGCTGTTTGTCGGCCCCAATCCTGCGGCCATCATGCAGGTGCAGCGCGATCTGCTGGTGCAGGACGTCATCAACATGATGGAGCGCCACTTCGATGGCGCCGAACTCGGCGGCGTGGTGCAGGAAATCGACAAGCTGTTCTCGCAGCGTTTCGAAGCCCTGGTCAGCTCGCTGGAGCTGGGCAAGCCGCCGCGTGGCGGATCGGGCGGCTCGGCTTCCGGTCATGGCGGCAATCGCCGCCCGCGCCATCTGCATTGATTCTTCGCTCATTCGCCGTCAAAACCCTCTGTGCTGCAGTCTCGAGACTGTGACAGGGGGTTTGTCTTTTGCCATGAAGCCCATTCCCACCCCCAAATATTCGGGAGCCGTCACGCAGCAGCTGCTCAAGGACAGGGCTGCGCGCGCCAGCATGGGCGAAGCAGAAGCACCTCTGGCATTGCCCTATCTTTCGGGTTATGCGCCATCGCTGCAGAACCAGGTGCGCGATTGGCTGCTGGCAGGCAAGGCCGGTGACTGGCTGCTGCGCAAATATCCGCAGGCCCACGCGGTACGCACTGACAGGGCGCTTTATGACTATGTCGATGCGCTCAAGGCCCAGTATCTGCGCAATGCCGGTCAGCTGCACAAGGTCGCTTACGACAGCAGGATCCATGTGGTGCGCAATGCGCTGGGTCTGCATACGCGGCGTGCGATTGCGCATGGCGGCCGGCTCAATGCGCGGCACGAGATCCATGTGGCGGCCATGTTCAAGCAGGCGCCCGATGCCTTTTTGCGCATGATCTGCGTGCATGAGCTGGCCCATATCCGCATCATGGATCACGACAAGGCGTTCTATCAGTTATGCACGCACATGGAGCCTGATTACCACCAGTTGGAGTTTGATGTGCGCTTTTACCTCAGTTATCTGGATCAGGGTGGCCAGCCACTCTGGGTCTGATGGCGCAGCTCAGGCGGGTGTGGCGACGGCGCTTGGCGAGCACACGCTGACAGCCTGGCTGCAAGCGGCAGGCAAATCCAGCCAGCGCTGGGCCGCGGCTTGCATGGCCGTCAGGCGGCCGGTTGTCATGAGCCGGATCTGCTCGGCCTGGGCCAGCTGCAGCGATCCATCGGTCTCGGGCCCGAGCAGATGGCGCTGCTCCAGCATGCGTCGGGTCTGGCGTGCGACAGGGGCGCCTGTGTCCAGAAACTGGATATCCGGCCCCAGCAGGGCGCGCAGGTCGTCCTTGACGAAGACATAGTGGGTGCAGCCCAGCACCAGCGTATCCATCTGCCCGGTCTTATGGCCGAAACTGCCTAAAGCGCCCGCATATTTCGTGCAAAGCGCTCTGATTTCGGTGGCGCTTGCATCCTCGGGCAATGCCTGCTCGGTGCTTTGCTCGATGGCTCTGGCCAGGCCATCGCAGGCCTGCAGATGAAACTCGGCGCGCTGGCCATGTTCGGCCACCAGGCGTGCCACGCGCTGGCTGGAGACGGTGCCCCGGGTGGCCATCACTCCCACATGATGGGTCTGGCTGGAAAAAGAGGCCGGCTTGATGGCGGGCTCCACGCCGATGACGGGCAACTGAGGCATGCGTTCGCGCATCAGCTCCACGGCCGCAGCCGTCGCGGTATTGCAGGCAATCACCAGAATCTTGATGTCGTGCTGCTGCTGCAGATACTGCGCAATGGCCAGGCTGCGCTCCTGCACAAACGCATCGCCCCGTGCGTCGCCATAAGGGGCATTGCCGCTGTCGGCCAGATAGACGAACTGCTCGTGCGGCAGTTCGTGGCGCAGTGCCTGCAGCACGCTGAGGCCACCCACACCGCTATCAAAAATGCCGATGGGGGAGTGAGGAGTGGGCATGGTGCAAAAAGATGAGTGCAGGCAATGATGCGGCCGCCAGTATGCGCCGCTTTGCGCCTGGGTGGCGCGTTCAGGGGTATGGATGCGTCACGCGTCCTGGCTGCTGTGGTCTGCGGGTAGGCCGCAGACCGGGCAGAAATTATTGCCATGAGCGACTTCATGCCCGGCCGGGCAGTGGCGGGGCGCCAGGAGGGAGGGCAGGTTCCAGCTCGAGAAGAAGATGCAGAACGCCATGCCGTAGAAGATCATCCAGTGGCCCGAAAACACGCGCAGGCCTGTCATGCCGACTGCAATGCTGAGAAAGAAGTTGACAAAAGCATAGATGAAGATCGTGTAAGCGCTGATGCGCATCCAGGCGGGGCAGCCTGCGAGTACCTTTTTCCAGGAAAACTGCTGACGATTGCCATTGTTGATGCGCTGGGCGATCAGCGCCGCAGGTACCCAGACTGCAAAAATTCCCATGCTCATCACGCTGGTGAATATTCTCAATGCATCTTTAGGTAAATGAACTCCAAGTACGTCTATCTGTCCAGAAAGTGCTGCCAAGTGCGTGATTGCGCTGAGTACAAAGCCCATGCCGGAAATCATCAGCAGTGGCGGTAGAAGAATGGGCATGGCGGCGATGAAAAGATAAAAAAGGAAGCTGCTAGCGCTTGTTTGACGGGGGATTTAGGCATGAATAGTGTAATTTTTCAAGCCGAAGCTGCGATCAATGCTCATCTTTTTGCTGAGGATGGGACAGGCGAATGCTGTCCACCAGCTTGCCGAAGTAGCTTTGGCGTATGGACAGCAGGGCGGGCAACGGGCCAGAGGGCAGGCGCTCGGAGCCTTCTTCATTGATGCAGAACTCGAAGAAGAGATAGTCCACTTCAGCCAGCTTGAGCTGATGGCGGCAGGCATGGCGGCCCGACCCCCGCTTTTTCTCAGCAACGGTCTGCAGGCTGGCATCGCTTCCCAGCACTGCCGTATAGGCCATGGGCAGGGTGGCTGCCAGATCGAGCCAGAGCACAAAAACCATGAAGGCGCTGCAGAGCAGGCCCATTAGCCAGCGCTTGACAGGACCGTAGCTGGGCCAGGGGCCTGCCGGCTGCCACAGTCCCAGCCTGTGCAGCCGCCGCAGCCAGATGCCCGCTGCCGAAGTCAGCGCCAGCGACAGATACAGCGCGAGCAATTGCCAGCGGGCCTCCGGTATGAAGCTGCGCCAGACGATGGGGGCGAGGGCTCCCAGCATCACCGCCATGAAAACCGCGATCAGCCATTTCTGCGGGGTGGAGGTTTCAGGTTTCCAGAGCCAGTTCATGCAGCAGAATCCGCAGTCCGGGGTCGGATCGCTTTTCGCATGCGCGCGTTGCTCAGGGCAATGCCTCTCACGACGGGCATTTGCCGGCGCTGCTGCTCAAAGCCGAAATGGGCGAAGAAGCCCTGAGCGTTGAGACTGACATCGGCGCTCAGCTCCGGCAGGCCGTTTTGCCGCGCGGCATGCTCGATATGCGTGAGCAGGAGCCGGCCCACGCCCTGGCCGGCATGTTGCGGAGCCACAAAAAAGTGATCGATATAGCCGTTGGCTTGCAGATCTGCATAAGCCAGGGGTAGATCATTGGCACAGACGGCGACAAAAGGGCTCAGTGCCTGGATGCGCCTGCTCCACTCCGCCCGGTCGGGCTGTGGCGGCGCCCAGGCATCGAGCTGCTCGGGGCTGTAGTGATTTGCGGCCAGTTGATGCACGGCGTCGTGGAACACCTGCCACAGTGCGATTTCATCTCCGGGGCGATAGCTGCGTATATGCATGGGTTGGCAGATGGATTGAGTTTGGCAAAAATGCTTTTCAGCAGCAGAGGCATGACATCGGTTCCGCGCGCATGGGTAGATCGGATGCACTTCTTTATCTGCACGCAACCCGCTGTTTTGATGGATTTTCTGTCATCAATTAAAGCTGAACAGTGGTCTAAAGTCTGTGAAATGCTCAGGTTTTTATAGCGGAAAAAATAACGTCAACCTCTAGAATGATCCGCCCATGCCCTTGATCTACCTTATCCTCCTACCTTTCGCAGGCAGCCTTCTGGCTGCCTTATTGCCTGCAAATGCGCGCAATACGGAATCCACACTTGCAGGTGTCATTGCGCTGATATGCGCGATTCAGGTAGGGATGCTGTTCCCGGAAATGGCCGATGGAGCGGTGCTCAGGCAGGAGGTGTCCTGGCTGCCGGCGCTGGGCCTGAATCTGGTGATTCGCATGGACGGGTTTGCCTGGTTGTTCTCCATGCTGGTCTTCGGCATTGGTGCACTGGTGGTGCTTTATGCGCGCTACTACATGTCGCCCGCTGATCCGGTTCCGCGCTTTTTCTCGTTTTTTCTGGCTTTCATGGGGGCCATGGCGGGGGTGGTGCTCTCGGGAAACATCATTCAGCTGGTGTTTTTCTGGGAACTGACCAGTCTTTTCTCCTTCCTGCTGATCGGCTACTGGTATCACCGCAAGGATGCGCGCCGGGGCGCGCGCATGGCCTTGACGGTCACGGGCACGGGCGGGCTGGCCATGCTGGTGGGCATGCTGGTGCTGGGTCATATCGTGGGCAGCTATGACCTCGACAATGTACTGGCGGCAGGCCAGCAGATTCGCGACAGCCACCTCTATCTGCTGGCATTGGTGCTGATCTTGCTTGGTGCACTCACCAAAAGTGCTCAATTTCCGTTCCAGTTCTGGCTGCCCAATGCCATGGCAGCACCGACGCCCGTGTCGGCCTATCTGCACTCGGCCACCATGGTCAAGGCTGGTGTATTTCTGCTGGCGCGGTTGTGGCCGGTGCTGGCGGACACCGATGCATGGTTCTGGCTGGTCGGTGGCGCCGGTGCCATGACGCTGCTGATTGGCGGCTATTGCGCGATGTTCCAGCACGATCTCAAGGGTTTGCTGGCTTATTCAACGATCTCGCATCTGGGGCTGATTACCTTGCTGCTGGGCCTGAACAGCAAGCTGGCTGCCGTGGCCGCAGTTTTTCACATCATGAATCACGCGACCTTCAAGGCTTCGCTGTTCATGGCGGCGGGCATTGTGGACCATGAAAGCGGCACGCGGGACATCCGGCGCCTGTCGGGTTTGCGCTTCATGATGCCGATCACGGCCACGCTGGCCTGTGTGGCCAGTGCCGCCATGGCCGGCGTGCCGCTGCTCAACGGATTCATCTCCAAGGAAATGTTCTTTGCCGAGACCGTCTATCTGGACGCAGCTCCCTGGGTCAAGACCGTGCTGCCGGTGGTGGCGACGGTGGCCGGCATGTTCAGCGTGGCCTATTCGCTGCGCTTCACGTTCGATGTCTTCTTTGGTCCCCAGGCCGACGATTTGCCGCACGAGCCCCACGAGCCGCCGCACTGGATGCGTGTGCCCGTGGAGTTGCTGGTGCTGGCCTGCCTGATCGTGGGCATCTTCCCGGCCTGGGCGGTGGGCGGTTTTCTCGCGGTGGCCGCAACGCCTGTCGTGGGCGGCGACTTGCCGGAGTACAGCCTAGCCATCTGGCATGGCTGGAATATGCCGCTCATCATGAGCCTGGTGGCACTGGCCGGCGGTATCGTGCTCTACACCATGCTGCGCTGGCAGCGCACGGTCGGGCACTTCGACACCACGCCCGTGCTGGGCCGTGTCAGCGGTCGCAGGATCTTCGAGAATCTGCTGGCCCGCATCACCTGGCTGGGCCGGGCGGGGCGCCGCAATCTCTCCACGCGCCGCCTGCAGTGGCAGATGCTGTGGCTGGTCTGCGTCGCCCTGGTCGCAGCGGCCCTGCCTCTATGGCTATGGGGCATGAAGCTGGGTGACCGCGGCACTTTGCCGGTGTCTTCGGCTTTTGTCCTGCTCTGGGCGATTGGCTGTCTGTGCGCGCTGGGAACGGCCTGGAAAGCCAAGTACCACCGGATGACCGCGTTGATCATGCTGGGCGGCACGGGGCTGTGCACGGTGCTGACCTTCCTCTGGTTCTCGGCGCCCGATCTGGCGCTGACCCAACTGGTGGTGGAAGTTGCCACCACGGTGCTGATCCTGCTGGGGCTGCGCTGGCTGCCCAAGCGGGACAAGAACATGCGTACCGCCGACAACGCCGATGCGCGGGCCAAGGCACGCCGCCTGCGCGATCTGGTGCTGTCGCTGATTGCCGGTGGCGGCATGGCCTGGCTGGCCTTTGCCATGATGAGCCGGCCCTTCTACGAAAGCACCTCCACCTTCTTCCTCGAAAACGCGCTGGGCGGCGGTGGCGGCACCAATGTGGTCAATGTGACGCTGGTGGACTTCCGTGGCTTCGACACCTTTGGCGAGATCGTGGTGCTGGGCATCGTGGCCGTCGTCATCTATGCGCTGCTGCGCCGCTTCCGTCCGGCGCGCGAGGCCATGGACATTCCGGAGCAGCAGCGCTATGTGCCCGGCGATTTGCAGACCGATTTGCTCAACCCGCGCAATGCCAGCGATACGGCGGTGGGCTACCTCATGGTGCCAGCCGTGCTGGTGCGGCTGCTGCTGCCGTTCGCAACGCTGGTGGCCGCCTATATCTTCGTGCGCGGACACAACCAGCCGGGTGGCGGTTTCGTGGCCGGGCTGGTGTTCTCGGTCGCCTTGCTGATGCAGTACATCATCTCGGGCACGCATTGGGTGGAGGCGCATCTGCCGCTGTATCCGCGCCGCTGGATTGCCGCAGGCCTGCTGTTTGCGCTGGGCACGGGCCTGGGCTCGGTGGCCGTGGGCTACCCCTTCCTGACCAGCCACAGCTTTGACTTTTCGCTGCCCTTGGTGGGACATGTGCATCTCGCCAGCGCCACCTTCTTCGATATCGGCGTGTTTGCGCTGGTGGTGGGCTCCACCATGCTGATCCTGACGGCGATTGCCCACCAATCGGTACGCGGACACCGCTTCCATGCGCGCTTGCTGGAAGAGCAGGAACAAGAGGCCAAGAAGGCCGAGGCCGAGGTGCAGGCGGCCACGGCCGCGGCGCTGGCAAGGGGAGGTATGTAATGGAAATCGTTCTGGCCATTGCCATCGGTGTGCTCACCGGCTCGGGCGTCTGGCTGCTGCTGCGTCCGCGCAGCTACCAGGTCATCATGGGGTTGGCGTTGCTGTCGTATGCCGTCAACCTGTTCATCTTCTCGATGGGGCGTCAAGGCCTCTCGATCAACAAGGTGCCGGTGCTGCAAAACGGTGTGCCCACCGATTTGTCGCACTATGCCGACCCCATGCCGCAGGCGCTGGTGCTGACCGCCATCGTCATCGGCTTTGCCATGACGGCGCTGTTCCTGGTCGTGCTGCTGGCGTCGCGAGGCGCTTCCGGCAATGACCATGTGGATGGCGCGCACTCGCGAACCGAACAGGAAATGCTATGAGCGAGTGGATTGAGCGTCTGATGCCGCACCTGATGCTGGCCCCCATCATGCTGCCCATGCTGACGGCAGCGCTGATGCTGTTCTTGCGCGAGGAGCGCCAGCGCCTGAAGCTGGGCATGAACATCCTCTCCACCACGATCAGCCTGGTGATCGTGGTCATGCTGCTGAGCTGGACCAATCAGGCGGGCTCGGCCGTCACCATGTCGGTCTACATGCCAGGCAACTGGCCTGCGCCCTTCGGCATTGCGCTGGCGCTGGACCGGCTCACGGCCCTGATGCTGCTGGTCACCTATGTGGTGGCACTGGCCGCGCTGGTGTTCTCTGCGGCGCGCTGGCACAAGGCCGGGGTGCACTTTCACCCCCTGTTCCAGCTGCAGCTGATGGGGCTCAGCGGCGCCTTCATCACGGCGGACCTGTTCAATCTGTTTGTGTTCTTCGAGATCATGCTGGCAGCCTCTTACGGTCTGCTGCTGCATGGCTCCGGCAGCACGCGTATTCAGGCCGGTCTTCACTATATCGCCATCAATCTGGCAGCGTCTTCGCTGTTCCTGATCGGCGTGTCCATGCTCTATGGCATTACCGGCACGCTCAATATGGCCGATCTGGCCCGGGCCATTCCACTGGTGCAGGATGCCGACCGCGGCCTGCTGCATGCAGCGGCAGGTGTGCTGGGCACGGCCTTTCTGATCAAGGCGGCGCTGTGGCCGCTGAACTTCTGGCTGGTGCCTGGCTACAGCGCGGCGACTGCGCCCGTGGGAGCCCTGTTTGCGCTCATGACCAAGGTGGGGGTCTATGTCATCTTGCGTCTGTGGACCCTGCTGTTCAGCTCGGAAGCCGGGGCATCGGCCCTGTTTGGCAGCACCTGGCTGATCGTGGGCGGCATGCTGACCATGGCTTTTGGTGCCATCGGCATGCTGGGCTCGCAGCGGCTGACCCATCTGGCGGGTTTTGCGGCGATTCTTTCGTCCGGCACCCTGCTGGCAGCGACAGGCTTCGGGCAGAACCTGCTGACGGCCGGACTGCTGTATTACCTGCCGGGCTCCACGCTGGCCGTGGCCTCCCTGTTCCTGATCGCCGATGTCGTGGATCGCTGGCGCGTGGATGACGATGCGGGCGAGCCCTACGAGGATGATGAGGCACCGTTCCTGAATGCCGAGTTGCTGCCGACCGAGGGCTTCAACCTCGACGATGACGAAGAGCTCATGATCGGTCGGGCCTTCCCGGCGGCAGCGGCTTTTCTGGGTCTGAGCTTCATGGCCTGTACCTTGCTGATCTCGGGCTTGCCGCCGCTGTCGGGCTTTCTCGGCAAGTTCGCCATGCTGACCAGCCTGCTCAATCCGCTGGGCATGGGCACCTCCAGTGGCGTGAAGGCCGGCCCGCTTGGCTGGAGCATGGTGGCCCTGCTCATCATCACCGGCCTGATGGCACTGATTGCGCTCACGCGCGCCGGCATCCGGCATTTCTGGGCCAACCCGGAGCAGAGCGCTCCCTCACTCAAGGTGGCCGAAGGCCTGCCCATCGCTGCGCTGCTGCTGTGCTGCATGGTGCTGACGGTCAAGGCCGATGACGTGATGCGCTACACCCAGCGGGCGGCCAATGCACTGCATTCGCCCGATGTCTATGTGCGCACCGTCATGGGCCTGGCTCCCGTGCCAGCGCCCAAGGAGAAGAAGGCTCAGGAAGCCGCAGGCCCCGAGGCGGCAGCGCGTGCGGCTGCGCTGGAAATGCAGGCCGAGCTCCTGCCCGGTATCGGCGATGAACGCGAAGCCGAGCAGAACGCCGTGACCCAGACCACGGCTTCGGTTCAAAAGGAAGAGAGCCGCCCATGAGAAACATCATGAAGTCCATCTTCCCGGCACCGCTGCTGTCGATCGCGCTGCTGGTGCTGTGGCTGCTGCTCAACCGCTCGGTTAGTGCCGGCCAGATTCTGCTGGGCCTGATCCTGGGCCTGCTGATCCCCGTGCTGCTGCGCGGCCTGCGCCCCTTGCCGGTGCGGGTCAGCCATCCGCTGAGCATTCTCAAGCTGGCCTTTCGGGTGGTCTGCGACACCTCGATCTCCAACTTCAACGTGGTGCGCTTTCTATTGTTGCCGCGCATGCGCAAGCACCCGGCGGCCTTTGTCCCGATTCCGCTGGACCTGCGTGACCCCAACGGACTGGCGGTGCTGGCCATGATCGTCTGTCTGACGCCGGGCACGTCCTGGGCCGAGATTTCGCGTGACCGCTCCATGCTGCTGCTGCATGCGCTGGAAGTGGAGGATGCCAAGAAGCTGGCCGACTTTGTGAAGTCCCGCTACGAAAGCCTGCTGATGGAGATTTTTGAATGAACCCCTGGTTTTATTGGGTGCTGATGGCATCTCTGGTCATGCTGCTGGCGGCCATGGGCTGCTCGGTGCTGCGCCTTCTCAAGGGACCGCATGCGCAGGACCGTGTGCTGGCGCTGGACTGCATGTATCTCAATGGCATGCTGGCCATGCTGGTCATGGGAATTCTCTATGACAGCACCAACTACTTCGAGGCGGCCTTGCTGGTGGCCTTGTTCGGCTGCGTGGGCTCCACGGCCATGGCCAAGTTCCTGCTGCGCGGCGAGGTGATCGAATGAGTACCGAGGTCATTGGCGTGGATCTGCCGCTGTGGGCCCAGATCCTGGTGGCGGCCCTGGTGTTTGGCGGCTCCCTGATTGCGCTCATGGGCTCCGTGGGCTTGCTGCGGCTCAAGAGCTATTTCGAGCGCGTGCATGCGCCCTCCATCATTGCCACCATGGGCTGCTGGCTCATCATGCATGCCACCTGGATCTACTTTTCCGTCAGTGGCCAGGGCTTTGTCATGCACTCGGTGCTGATTGCCATCTTCATTGCCGTGACCGTGCCCATCACCACCATCTTCCTCATGCGCGCGGCGCTGTTCCGCTCGCGCCGTGCAGGGGAGAGCGTGCCGCCCACGCTCAGCAATCTGGTGCGCAACGAACCCCTGGACGAGGAAGAGGCCGCCGAGGCCGATGAGAAGCCTGTGGCGAATAAAGCCTGAAATCCTGTCGTCCAAACATTTCAGGGCCGCCGTCTTGCGCTAGATTGGCGGCCATGCTCAATATTTTCGCCATCTGCATCGGTGCCTGTCTTGGCGCCCTGTCGCGCTGGGGGCTGGGACTGTGGCTGAGCGCAGGCGCCAGCCTGCCCTGGGGCACCCTGGCCGCCAATCTGATCGGCGGCTATCTGATCGGTGTCTTCATCGCGCTGTTTCAGGCCATGCCCCAGCTGGATCCGGCCTGGAAACTGGCCATCATCACCGGCTTTCTCGGAGCCCTGACCACGTTTTCCAGCTATTCGGCCGAGGTCATCGGCCTGCTGCAACAGCAACGTCTGGCTGCCGCTCTGGGCTGGACCAGCGTGCACCTGGTCGGCTCACTGTTCATGACCTACATGGGCATGCTCAGCTGGAGCATCTGGTTCAGCCGTTAGGCTGGCAGACCATTTGCCACTATTGAGGCAAACTGCTTCAGCGTTTAGAGGCGAAATACTCTCCTGGGCTATAGCTTTGTGAGCGTATAGTGCAAGCATCATCTGCACTACAGGTGCATTTGAGCTTGAAGTACTTGACGGATGGGCGGTCAGCGCTACGAAATCTTTAGGGATGGCTGTAGCCCGTACCACTCAGCATTCTAAGAACCGAGGGTCCATGCAAATTTCATCTCCCCTGTCCGATACCGATCTGGCCAATGCCTGGGCCGAGCTGCACAACCAGGCCCATAACGGCAAAGAGCTGGAACCTCAATCCAACCGCCTTGCATTCGCCGATCCGGAGTTCATGTTCCGCCGTGAAACGCGTGGCATCCGCATGCAGCTGGAAATGCTCAAACCCGATCTGACCCAGATCGAGCGAGGCATCGAGCACACGGTGGTGGTCTATGGCAGCGCGCGCTTTGTCGATATGGATCAGGCGCGCGAGCAGCTTGCGCAAGCCAAGGCCAGCGGCGATACCCAGCGCATGGCGCTGGCCGAGCGCGGCATGCGCAACGCCGAGCGTTATGAGGCGGCACGCGCCTTTGCACGCATCGTGGCGACCGAAGGCATGAAGCAGGCGCCCAGCGAGCGCTTCTACATCTGCACCGGCGGCGGCCCAGGCATCATGGAGGCCGCCAACCGCGGCGCCCATGATGCAGGTGCACCCAATGTGGGGCTGAACATCTATCTGCCGCACGAGCAGCATGGCAACCCCTACATCACGCCGGGGCTGAGCTTCAAGTTCCACTACTTTGCGCTGCGCAAAATGCATTTCATGATGCGTGCCAAGGCGCTGGTGGCCTTCCCTGGCGGCTTCGGCACCATGGACGAGCTGTTTGAAGTGCTGACGCTGGTGCAGACCCACAAGAGCAAGCCCGTGCCCGTGATCCTGTTCGGCACGGAGTTCTGGAAGCGGGTGCTGAACTTCGACGTGCTGGTGGAGGAGGGCACCATTTCCGCCAAGGATCTGAACCTGTTCCGCTACACCGATGATCCGGCCGAGGCCTGGTCCTTCATCCAGCAGTTCTATCAGACCGGCTGGAACAACGGATAAGCGTTCACACCACCCCCCGAACCGCCAGAAGGTTTTCCTCTGGCGGTTTTTTATTGCGCATCAACGCATGGTCGATAGCTTCTGCGGAGTCAGCGCTCGGCCCTGCTTCGGCCTATATGCCATGCAGCGATTGCTCGGCCAGTTGCTGGGCCCGCGCGATCGAAATGCCTTCGTGCTGGTCGATGACCAGCGCATCGCTCTCGTTGTCGCCGCGGTGCAGCACTACGCGCGGGCGTGTGCCGTCGGCCTGGATATGCACATCGGCCGGGCGTGACTTCTGCGTGGGGTAGACGGCAATCAGATTGGACAGCCAGCCAAAGAAAATCGGGTCTTCGGGCGGCTTGTCGAAGGAATCCAGATAGCGGTGAAAGCTGGCCTCGCTGGCCGACACCCAGATGCCCCAGAGAAAGGGCTCGTCCAGGCCATGGATCGGCACTTCCAGAATGGCGCGCACATAGTATTGCGTGCCTTCGGGATGGCTGATGACGCAGAGCTCGTCGCTCAGCTCGGCCCATGCCTCGCGTTCTTGCTCGCTCAGGCGCCGGTAAGGTGCAGGGGCATCGAAAGCAAAGCTCGGCGATCCTTCGTGAATCTCATCGCATTTGCTGCATTGGTAGGCAAAGATGGCGGCCATGGTGTGAGCTTTCAGCGTTTGTGAAATACCAGCGTGCGGTTGTTGGCCGGCATGGCCTGGTCGAGCTGCAGCTCCATGCCGTGTTCTGCGGCCAGCGCCACGATGGCTTCAAAATCGCGCAGGCCGCTGCGCGCATCGCGCTGGCGCAGCCAGGCATCGAAGGCGCGGTTGCTGTCGCTGGTGAAACGACCGCCATAGTTGAACGGACCATAGACGGCAAACACGCCGCCCACGGGAAGATGCGAGCCCACCAGCTCGAACATGCGCTGCACCAGCGGCCAGGCCACGATATGACAGGTGTTGCTGGTGAAGACGGCATCGAAGCCGGATGAATCCGCGGTTGCCGGCCAGGCATCGGTCGCCAGGTCGAACTCCAGCGGCGCACGCAGATTGGGAGCGCCTTGGGCGGCGTGCCAGGCCTGGATGCCTGCGTGACTGTCGGCCAGGTCACTGGTCTGCCAGAGCAGCTGCGGCAGGCGCGGTGCGAAGTACACGCTATGCTGGCCTGTGCCGGAGCCTATCTCAAGCACATGCCGGCAGTGCTGGAAGGCGGATTGCAGCACCTCGAAGATTGCAGCCTGATTGTTTTCGCAGGCCTGGGAAAAAGGCAGTTGCGGTGCTGTCGATGAAGAGTTGGAGGTCATAAGGGACTCGGCGGGCAGACACAGGAAATGGTGCAGGCATCTTCCCCCCAAATGCCAAGTCCGCGCTGTGCGACGGCCTTCACGGCTTGAAGCGCAGCCTGATCTCGGGTCGCACGTTCAAGCTGCCGATTTTCCAGCTGTACGAGCCCAGGCCCAGCGTGGGTGTGGAGCTGGCGTTTTGCGAGAGTACCTCGGCATTGCCGGGCAGGCTGACCTTCAGGTTGCCATGCATGGTGATGCCCAGTTGCGCAAAGTCTCTCTTTTCCTTGTCCTTGAGCGGCTTGGCGGCAATCGTCATCACGCCGTTCCTGTCGGTCTGTACGGTGAACAGGTCCAGCAATCGCAGGCCTTCGCCGGGCTTGCGCTGGCCGGCAATCTCCAGCGCATAGCGGGCATTGCCGTTGTAGACGGCTTTCCGGACCTCGGGCTCGCGGCTCAGTTGCTGCGCTTGCTCAGCCAGCTCGCGGTGGTCTTTCTCGCTCAGCACGCCCTGTTTTCTGAGCTTCATCACGGCCAGGGCATTCACCACCGTGCCGTCAAAGCGGTAGCTGTAGCTGCCGTCTGGCTGTACTTCCACACTGGCAGAGAATCGCTCGGGCACCAGGCAGGCGCTCAGCAAGGCGGCGAGGGCGGCGGCCGTCGACAGCGCCAAAAGCTTGTGCATGAAGACTCCTTTCGAGCGGCATCGCGGCATTCCGGAGTGCGGATGCCTGAGTCATCGTAGAACAAACAGGAATCACGCCAATAGGGGCTGCCATCAAGACGGTATGGAGTCCTCTCGCAAGACTATTCAAAAAGAGGAGCTTCAATCGCTTGCTGTATAAGGGATACAAGCCATTTTTGTTTTCGATTGGCTTGGCCGAGGGCAGGCTCTCACTTGGTTTTGGATTTGGATTCGGCTTTGAGCTGGCTGATCGCTTCCTGAAAGCCCTGCAGATACTTGGAGCGCGTCTGCTCGGCCAGGGCAGGCCACTGCGCAGCTGGCAGGCTCAGCGATTCCAGCGTCAGCCTGGCGGCCAGTTGCGGGTCCCGCGAGGCCTGTACCGCCTGCATGCCGTGCAGATTGATCCAGTGCGGATCGTAGGCGTGGGGCGTGCGGCGATCCCAGTCCACGACTTTGGCAATCAACTCCTGAGCCTTGTCCAGATCCTGAAACAGATAGCGGTTGATGGGGGCTCCATAGCTCTGGTTCATCACATCGACTGCTTGCCTGGCGGTCACGTCTGCACAGCGATTGGCGTCGAAGCGGGCACGCAGCTGGCCGGCGTAGTACCAGAAGGCTGCCTCGTCGCGCTGGCCTGCCTTGAACAGCGCCTGCGACAGGACGTAGAACACCGGAGGCTGAAAGCGCTCGGGTGCGGCGCGTACGCGCTCCAGCACGGCTTGTTGCTGCTGAGGCGTACCCTGAGACAGCAGGCGAAGTGCTTCCTGCCCCAGTCTGGTGTCGATCTGCGCATACACCCCCTGGGGGGGCAGTACCTGAGTCGAAGGGGAGGGCAGTGGCTTGGGCGCAGCCGATGGCTGCTGAGTCTGTGCGGAAGCAAAGCCCGAGAGCGCCACCAGCGCACCGGTCACCATCTTTGCTGCGACATGGCTCATGCTGAACTCCTTGTGCTTGCGTTGCAAATCATTCCGGACGGTGTCAGACAAATACCCACTCTGTCGCCTATCTTAAATAGCAAGCGTGTTATCGGTGTCTCGTATTTACCAAGAAGTGTTGATTTCAAGGAAAACCAGGCATCGCCTATCGCCCCGAGGCCGGCATGCAGCGCTGGCTGAAACCGGCGTATCAGTCCCTGGCACTGAAGGCGCTGTGATAACTCACTTCACCCTGGGGCAGCGGACCTGCGAAAGACAGGGCCTGAAAGTACTCGGCAGGCACTCCAGGCAGCACCAGGCCCGGGACCGCCCGAAAGCCGAAACGCCAGTAGTAGCCCGGGTCACCGAGCAGCACGCATCCCTGCGCGGACTGCGCCCGCAGAGCGCTGATGGCCGCCTGCATCAAGGCGCTGCCTATGCCTTGCTGCTGCTTTTCAGGAAGTACGGAGATCGGGCCCAGGCCAAACCAGTGCTGGCTGCCATCGCTGATGGTGACGGGGGAGACGGCGACATGCCCGACGATCAGTCCGTCTATCTCCGCGACCAGAGACAAGGCAAGAGCCCCGGCCGCACGCAGTGCACGCACGATGAACTGCTCGGTGTGGTCTGAATGCGGTGCGTGCCTGAAGGCCAGGATCGTCACCTGCTCTATGGCCTCGGCATCGGCGGGGAGTTCTGCTCGGATTTGCATGGCTTGAAATGGGTTCACAAAAATTCTGCCTCGACTATGCCGCAAACAGAGAAGAGCTGGGGAAACGGCCAATGGCCCTGCTGCAGCCGCTGTCCAGGCGATCGGACATGAAAAAACCGCCCGAAGGCGGTTCTTCAAGGCAGGGCCTGACGGGTGATTACACGCCGGCCACTTCAATGCCCTTGAATTCCCCGGTCGCGATCTTTTCCTTCCAGATGGCGGGGCCGGTGATGTGGGCGCTGGTGCCGCCGGCATCCACGGCCACGGTGACAGGCATGTCGACCACGTCGAATTCATAGATGGCTTCCATGCCCAGGTCTTCGAAGCCAACGACCTTGGCTTGCTTGATGGCCTTGGAAACCAGGTAGGCGGCGCCGCCCACGGCCATCAGATAGGCACTCTTGTGCTTCTTGATGGCTTCGATAGCGACGGGGCCGCGCTCGGACTTGCCGATCATCGAGATCAGGCCGGTCTGCGACAGCATCATGTCGGTGAACTTGTCCATGCGGGTGGCCGTGGTGGGGCCTGCAGGGCCAACCACTTCGTCGCGCACGGGGTCCACGGGGCCGACGTAGTAGATCACTCGGTTGGTGAAGTCCACGGGCAGCTTTTCGCCCTTGGCCAGCATGTCCTGGATGCGCTTGTGGGCCGCATCACGGCCGGTCAGCATCTTGCCGTTGAGCAGCAGGGTGTCGCCGGGCTTCCAACTGGCCACTTCCGCGGGGGTCAGCGTGTTCAGGTCGACCTTCTTGGACTTGTTGTAGTCGGGGTGCCAGTCGATCTTGGGCCAGGTGTCCAGCGAAGGTGCATCCAGGTAAACGGGGCCGGAGCCGTCCATCACAAAATGGGCGTGGCGGGTGGCGGCGCAGTTGGGGATCATGGCCACGGGCTTGGAGGCAGCGTGCGTGGGGTACATATTGATCTTGACGTCCAGCACCGTGGTCAGGCCGCCCAGGCCTTGGGCGCCAATGCCCAGGGCGTTGATCTTCTCGAACAGCTCCAGACGCAGCTTTTCCACGTCGTCGAGCTCTGCACCGCTGGCAGCTTTCTGCTGCAGCTCGTACATGTTCAGGTCTTCCATCAGGCTTTCCTTGGCCAGCAGCACAGCCTTCTCGGCCGTGCCGCCGATGCCGATGCCCAGCATGCCGGGAGGGCACCAGCCGGCGCCCATGGTGGGGACGGTCTTCAGAACCCAGTCCACCAGGTCATCACTGGGGTTCATCATGATCATCTTGGACTTGTTCTCGGAGCCGCCACCCTTGGCAGCCACGGTCACGTCCACCTTGTCGCCGGGCACGATCTGCACATTGATCACGGCAGGAGTGTTGTCCTTGGTGTTCTTGCGCTTGAAGTGGGGGTCGGCCACGACCGAGGCACGCAGCGTGTTGTCGGGGTGGTTGTAGCCGCGGCGCACGCCTTCGTTGATGGCGTCTTCCAGGCCCATGGTGAAGCCTTCCCACTTGACGTCCATGCCCACTTTCAGGAACACGTTAACGATGCCGGTGTCCTGACAGATGGGGCGCTGGCCGGTGGCAGACATCTTGGAGTTGGTCAGGATCTGAGCCATCGCATCCTTGGCCGCAGGGCTTTGCTCGCGCTCATAGGCGCGGGCCAGATGCTGGATGAAATCCGGCGTGTGGTAGTAACTGATGTACTGCAGGGCACCTGCGATCGAATCGATCAGGTCCTGCTGGCGGATGGAGGTCGTCATCGTGAAGCTTCTCGGGGGTTGCAATCTGTACGCGTGGGGCGCGCACGGTAAACCCATCGATTATCGGCCCAGACGACAAATCTTGCAGCCATAACCCACCAGTCTTATATATGACTTGCGGGCGTTTTGCAGGGCTCAGCCGGTCAGCGATCCGAGGATGGACGCCGAGAAGTCGGCCTGGCCTGCGCGCTGATCGCCTCTGGCCCAGGCCAGCAGGCTGTCCGCCGGCATGGGGCGCGCATAGAAATAGCCCTGCAGCTCATCGCATTGCATGTCGATCAGAATGTCCCGTTGCCCTGCGGTCTCCACACCTTCGGCCACCACGCGCAGGCCCAGGGCATGGGCCAGGCGCACGACGGCATGGACCACTGCGCGGGCATCTTCCTCGGTTTCCAGGTCGCGGATGAAGCTGCGGTCGATCTTCAGCTGCTGGGCAGGCAGCTGACGCAGATAGTTGAGGCTGGAGTAGCCGGTGCCGAAGTCATCGATCGAGAGAAAGATGCCGATATCGCGCAATTCCTCGATTGCGCGCTGTGTGGCCTGGGTGTCTTCCATGGCCACGGACTCGGTGATCTCGCACAGCAGTTGGCTGGCCTGAACATCGTGGCGCAGCAGCGTCTGGGTGATGCGATCTGCCAGGCCGCTTTCGCGCAGCTGGTGCACGGAAAGATTGATCGCCACCCGCATCTGCAGTCCCATGTTGCGCCACAGGGCCAACTGGCGGCAGGCTTCTTCGATCACCCAGTTGCCCAGGCTGTTGATGATGCCGAAGCGCTCGGCCAGGGGGATGAAGATGTCCGGGGCAATCATGCCGCGTTCGGGGTGGGCCCAGCGCAGCAGCGCCTCGACCCCGATGATGTTGCCGCGCTCGCCGTCGATCTTGGGCTGGTAGTGCAGCTCCATCTGGCCGCGCTGAATCGCGTTGCGCAAATCGTTTTGCAGTTCCAGCTGCTCGGAGGCGTCGCTGCCCATATGTGGCTCGAACACGGCAAAGCCGTTGCCGCCATTGCGTTTTGCGGCATACATGGCCGCATCGGCGTTGGCGATCAGGTGGTCGCGGTCGCCATGGTCGGGAAAGGCCACGATGCCGATGGAGCAGGTGATCTGCAGCTCCTTGTTGCCAAGCTGGAAGGGCTGGCTCAGGGCCTTGAGAATGCGATTGGCCACGGCCATACAGGCGGCCACATCCTGGGTGTCCTCCAGCAGCACCAGAAACTCATCCCCGCCCACGCGGGCCACGGTATCGCTGCTGCGGGCTTCCGCCATGAGGCGCTCGGCCGCGCTGACGAGGATCTGGTCGCCTGCGGCATGACCGAAGGAGTCGTTAATGGGTTTGAAACCGTCCAGATCCACGAACAGAATGCCCAGCCTCTCCTTGGTGCGCGAGCGGTTGGCGCGTTCCAGGCGCAGCAGGGCATGGATGAGACGGTCTTCGAACAGCAGCCGGTTGGGCAGATTGGTCAGCGGATCGGCAAAGGCGCGCTGGCGCAGCTCGGTATTGGCCAGCTGCAGCTTGGCATTGGTTTCCTGCAGCGATTGATTGAGCTTGAAGGCCGTGCTCTGCAGACGTGCATCGAGCAGGGTGCTGAACAGCGCTGCGATCAGCAGCATCACCGTGGTGATGATGATGATGGTGGTGAGTTCGGGCCCGCTCAGCGCCTCTGCACTCAGGCAGACCGAGCCGCTGGCAAAGCTGGCGGCCGACATGCCGGTGTAGTGCATGCCGCAGATGGCAAAGCCCATGACCAGTGCCGCCGAAGACTGGAACAGCCACAGACGCCGGCCGGAAAGCGAGAACAGCGCGCGAAACAGATTCAGCGCCGTGGCCGAGGCCAGCACCGCGATCAGGGCGGAGGCCGCAATTAGCGACCAGTCCCAGGCAATCGGGATGGACATCTCGATGGCCAGCATTCCCAGATAGTGCATGGCGCAGATGCCGCCGCCCATGAGCAGCGAGGCCGCGAGAAAATGGGGCCAGCGGTATTCGGCCCTGGTTGCCACGCCGAAAGCCAATGCCGAGGCCGCGACTGCTGCAACCCAGGAGGCCAGCGTCAGGGCACCGCTGTAGCCGAGGGTGATGGGCAGCTCGAAGGCCTGCATGCCGATGAAGTGCATGGCCCAGACCCCCGTGCCCATGACCATGGCGCCGATGGCCCACCAGATGCGTCCTATCCTGCCCGAGGCCATGCGCATGCGACGGGCCAGGCCCAGCGTCACAAAGGAAGCAAACACCGCGATGACGATGGAGACACACACCATCATGGCGCTGTAGCTTGATGTCATGAAGGTGTTGGCGACAGGGGCGGAGAGATCAGTGAACATTGATGTGGCGGTCCAGCAAGGCCGGTCGGATTCTTTGTCCGATATTGATTTAATGTAACTATGTATTTCTGGCCTTGCCGGCGCAGGGGTGTTGCCCCAGTTGTGCTTGCCGGCCCTCGGGCTGAGCTAGCATGGACCGGTTGTGGAAGTCGTCCGCCTGGCGGTGGGTCGACTTCCGTTTCCGGCCAACGGCAGCCAAATTTTCAGCCAGCTGCGCCGAGTTGTATGCAAGGAGCGATTCCATGACAGTCACCCGCCAGGAAAAAGACACTTTTGGCCTGATCGATGTACCCGCCGACAAACTCTGGGGAGCGCAGACGCAGCGCTCGCTGCAGAATTTTGACATCAGCGGCGAGCAGCAACCGCGTGAAATCATTGCTGCGCTGGCGCAGGTCAAAAAGGCCTCTGCCAGCGTCAACCATGCGCTGGGTCTGCTGGATGAGAAAAAATCCAGGGCCATCAATGCGGCCGCCGACGAGGTGCTTGCGGGCAAGCATCCCGACGAGTTCCCTCTGGTGGTCTGGCAGACCGGTTCCGGCACCCAGACCAATATGAACGTCAACGAGGTACTGGCCAACCGGGCCAGCGAACTCATGGGCGGCGAACGCGGCGAAGCCCGTCTGGTGCACCCGAACGACGATGTGAACAAGAGCCAGTCCAGCAACGATGTCTATCCCACGGCCATGCATGTGGCGGCGGTAACGGCCATCGAGCACAAGCTGCTGCCCGCCATCGCCAAGCTGCGTGTCACGCTGCTGGCCAAGAGCGAAGCCTTTGCCGATATCGTCAAGATCGGCCGCACGCATTTGCAGGATGCCACGCCGCTGACGCTGGGCCAGGAAATATCCGGCTGGGTGGCCCAGCTGGCCCATGGTGAAGCCCATGTGCGTGCTGCGCTGCCGCATCTGCATGAGCTGGCCCTGGGTGGGACGGCTGTGGGTACGGGGCTGAACGCCCCCAAAGGCTATGCCGAGGGCGTGGCGGCCGAGCTGGCCAGACTCACGGGCTCTGCCTTTGTCACCTCGCCCAACAAGTTCGAGTCCCTCGCGAGCTGCGACGGCCTGGTCTATGCACATGGCGCTCTCAAGACGCTGGCCGCCAGCCTGATGAAAATCGCCAACGATGTGCGCTGGCTGGCCTCCGGTCCCCGCAGCGGCCTGGGCGAGATTTCGATTCCCGAGAACGAGCCGGGTTCGTCCATCATGCCGGGCAAGGTCAATCCCACGCAGTCCGAAGCCGTGACCATGCTGTGTGCCCAGGTGTTCGGCAACGACGTGGCCATCAACTTCGGCGGAGCCTCGGGCAATTTCGAGCTCAATGTGTTTCGCCCCATGGTGGCGCACAACTTCCTGCAAAGCGTGCGCCTGCTGGCCGACGGCATGGTCAGTTTCAACGATCACTGCGCCGTGGGCATAGAACCCAATCGCGCGCGCATCGAGGAGCTGGTGGGCCGTTCGCTGATGCTGGTGACGGCGCTCAACACGCATATCGGCTACGACAAGGCGGCCTATATTGCCAAGAAGGCGCACAAGGAAGGCAGCAGCCTGCGTGAGGCGGCCATTGCCAGCGGCCATGTGACGGCCGAGCAGTTTGACCAGTGGGTGGTGCCTGCGAATATGGTGGGTAATCTCTAAAGTTTGGTGAGCATTGACTGTTGTTGAAAAAGAGCCCGCAAGCCGGGCTCTTTTCTTTTGCCATGCGTCTGCCCACAATGGCTGAGCTCAATCAGGGGAGTCGGCATGAGCGCACGGCAGCATCTGGAGCCGGTTTCGCTTTCCGATTTGCGCCCTACACAGATGACGGTGGGCGCGCCGAGTGGGCCAGGCTCAAGCCCAAGGCGCGGGGCAAGCTGTTGCTCAACCACTGGTTTCCGGCGGTCTGTGCTACATCGTCGACCACCACCATCTGGGGCAAGCGTTGTGGCAGGAGCAGGTGACATCGGTCTGGGTCATGCAGCTGGCGGACTTCAGCGCCATGGAGATGGGTATGTTCTGTCGGCTCATGGAGTTTCACCGGTGGGCCCATCCGTACAACGACAAGGGCGAGCGCTGCGGGTTCTCGGCTATTCCCAAGCAGCTTGAGCGACTCAAGGACGACCCCTGTCGCAGCCTGGTCGCAGAGGTGCGCAAGGCCGGTGGTTATGCCAAAGAGGCCGCGCCTTATACCGAATTTCTCTGGGCCGATTTCTTTCGCCTGCTGTTTCGCAAAAGCGATCTGCGCAGCAGTGGCTGTGGGTGCGGGGTTTTCGGCCAGCTCGGCCAATGAGGTGGCTGGCCCGCGTCAAGGACAGTCTGCGCGAGCTGCTGCAGCGCGTGCAGATGCCGGGGCTCAACCCCGACTGCTATTCAGCCTGGAGCGTGGACGATGCCGTGCAGGCCTTGACCGCCGATTTTCACCAGGTGTCCGGCGGTGCCACGCAGCCTGCGTCTTCGATGTAGACATGTTTGCCTTGCTCCAGCTCATCGGCCAGCAGTGCCAGCCATGCCGAGAAGCTGGGTGCAAACACCCCTTTGGGGCCTGCCTCGTGATCAAACTCGATGATCTGGCCCGCATGGCCACCAGCCGCTGGCGCAAGGTCCAGCATGGCGCCATCGCCGCAGTTGTCGGTCAGTGGAATACGCAGTGCATCCCAGTACACGGGACGCAGGGGGCCTTGCAGATAGTCAGGGTTGTAGTCCGGGCCAAGCCCCCAGCCTTCGCTCTTTTGCATGTCCACGTACATCTGCCAGACCTCCAGCATGCGCTGTGTGGACAGCAGCTCGCCAAAGTACAGCAGATAGGCCTCATTGGCCGCGCCGTTGTACAGGGCCAGTGACTCACGCACATCATCCGGCAGACGCTGACCCAGGGCGGCTTCCAGCTCGGCGATTTCTGCCTCGCTGGCGCCATCGGCCAAGACCAGAGTGTCTTTGGGTGTGTTCTGGGCATACCAGGCGCTGATGCGATGCCAGCTTTGGGCGATGGATGACATGGTGCTCCTTGAATCTGTCTGCTACTGAATATATAGCTGTTTACGATTTTCCATCAAGCGCTAGAGGCTGGTTTCATCTTGAGCGCGCCGCGAAAGCCCAGCTGACCCACGATGCAGGCAATCAGCAGCACGGCAAAAGCCGATAGCGCAGGGCTACTGCCCAGGCTGGCTCCCAGCGTGCACAGACCACCCACGGCCATCTGGGAAAAGCCGTATACCCCGGCGGCCGAGCCTGTCAGATCGCTATGCACGCCCAGAGCCTTGGTCAACGCAGCGGGGCTGGTCAGGCCCGAGCCCACGGTGAACAGCAGCATCAGGCCAACGACCACAGGCACGTTGATCTGCTGCAGCAGGGTCAGGGCCACCAGCGCTGCGGCGCAGCCCAGGCTCAGCATATTGCCGCCCAGTATCAGCCGCTCCAGCGGCCAGCGTTTGATGAGCTGGCGCGCCAGGGCATTGCCCGCAGCCATGCCTGCCATCAGCACCCCCAGGTATATGCCGAGCTGGGCCTTGCTGGTGTGCAACTGTTCGATGAAGATGAAAGGCGCTGCCGCAATAAAGGCATACATGGATGTGGTGGCGCTGCCCCCGCCTATGGCGAAGCCCAGGAACTGGGGCGAGCCCAGCAAGGTGCGATAGTCATTGCGCACGGTGCGCCAGTTCAGCTGGCCGCTGGGGCGACCGGTTTCGGGCAGCAGGCGCCAGACCCCGAGGGTCGTCAGCGCACCCATCAGCGCCAGCACGGCAAAAATCACGCGCCAGCCGAAGAGGGCGTCCAGCCCCGAACCTATGGAAGGGGCGATGCCCGGGCCGATCATCATCATGAGATTGAGCAGGGCCAGGCTGCCCACGGCGGTCTCGGGTGTCGCGGTGTCGCGCGCAATGGCGCGGCCCAGTGCCAGGCCGGCACAGCCGCCCAGCGCCTGCATCAGGCGTGCGCCGATCAGCATATTCGCGCTGGGCGCCAGAAAGGCTGCAAGACTGGCGACGGTGTAGAGACTCAGGCCGGTCAGCAGCATGGGGCGGCGGCCCAGTGCATCCGACAGGGGACCGTAGATCAGCTGGCCCAGCGCCAGCCCGAGGATGTAGACCGTGATGGTCTGCTGCATCTGCGCGCTGCTGGCGCCAAAGTGACGCGCTGCATCAGGCAGAGCCGGTATGAACATATGCATGGCCATGGTGCCGGCAATGGTGACCATGGCCAGCAGCCAGAGCGGCGCTTTGCGTGAGGAGGAGGCAGGACTTTGCATACAGTTGAGATCAGGAGCTGACGGGGAGAGGACGGCGGCGTGTGCGGCGCGCCTTCAGCTGCCCGGTCGCGAAGCCGCGTCGGCGCTCATCTCCAGGGAGGCCATCTTCTCCAGCATGGTCTCCAGTGCATCCAGGGTGGCATCCAGCAGATCGGGGGCCAGCTCCTGCATGACTTCGCTGCGGACATCCGCCACGATGGACTTGACGGTCTCGACCTGTGCCAGGCCGGCTGTCGTGAGCTGTATGCGCTTGACGCGCCGGTCGGCATCGTCGAGGCGCTCCACCCAGCCCTGGGCCTCCAGGCCATCGATCAGGCGCACGACAGAAGAGCTGTCCAGAGCCAGCGCCTGGGCCAGATCCTTTTGCCGCATGGCTCCCGCGCTGCGCTCCAGATGGACCAGAGGCAGCCACAGCGCCTGGGTCAGGCCCAGCGGAGCCAGGACCTTGTCCAGCGTGCGCCGCCATTGCTTGTTGACCTGTGCCATGACGAAGATGAGCTGACGCTGGCGGCTGGGCAGTGATGCAGTGCTGGACATTGCGAATGCATTCAAATAGTTGGTATTCAAATTATTGCGCAAACAGTATTTATCTTGTTAACAGGGTCTTGTTACTTCACGCTGCCGCCTTTGGTCGGCAAAGAGGCGTACTTGCCTGCTGTGCAGGGCATTGCCCTACAGGCTCTCGCCTGGCCTGGCCTGGGAAGGGGCGGCTCGCATGAGCCCAGCAGGCGCCGAAAGCCGGCGGCGGAGACTGGGCAGGCTTGGTCTTGCTAGCATCCGCTTGCGGCAAGTGGCACTGGTGTGCCTGGCGCGGCTCCGGTCGTACCGGCTTTGAGAGTGCAGGCGGGGCAGGAGGGGTGGGTCCCGACGCCGATGCCAAGGCCGGAGAGGGCTGATATCGGCAGACTGTGGTCAGGTGGCGACAGCCTGCGCGTTGGCCGATGCGAGGCTGCTGCAGGCTTGCTGCAAGCGGATGGAAAGCCTTGGGGGCGCGGCCCGGCTCCGGGGCCCGAGCGGGCAGCGGCCGCTGCGGCGTCCATCTGCTCCAGGCGCTTCTGTATGCTTTCATGCGTGCTGCCGCCGCTTGAAGGCCGCGCGAACATATGGCGCCCTTCTTCGTTGGGGATGGCAGAATCGAGCTTGAGCTCCAGGCGCTTCTGTATGCTTTCATGCGTGCTGCCGCCGCTTGAAGGCCACGCGAACATATGGCGCCCTTCTTCGCTGGGGATGGTGGAATCGAGCTTGAGCTCCTGGCGCTTGAGCTGCTGGCCAGAGTGCATGCTTTGGCCATGCATGATGGCTTCATTGCCTTTGCCATTGGTATCGACGCAGCGGGCCTTTTGAGCGAGCGTTGCCTGCGCAGTCAGCAGCAGACTGCAGAACATGAATGCAGAGGCGAGAGTGCGCATGGTGTTTCTTCTGGTGGAGGCAGCATGCAGGGGGCATGGCGCCTCACGCGCTGCCAGGCTGTCTTAGAGGCCCAGGGACTTGAGCAGATCGTCGGTGTCGCTGGAGGCTGGGGCCGCCGGCTGCTGAACCGACTGGGCTTCGCGGGTCTGGGCCATGACCAGATCGGGGTCCGGCTTCTCCTGGGCTTCGAAGTCCTTGATCTTGATGAACTCCATGTGATCCACCGCCATCTCCAGATAGAAGATGTTGTTGTTGCCCGTGTAGAAGGTCACGCGGCGAGCTTCGGGGGCATCGAGGTTGGCATCCACGCTCAGATTGACCTGCTTGTTCAGGCGGATCATCTTGGGCTGGCTTTGCGCGATATGGGTTTGCAGCTCGCGCTGCACCTTGCTGGTGAAGTCGCCCACGACCTGGTTCATCAGCTCGCCCATGACGTTGCTCACGTCATCCGAGGTATAGGAATTGGCCAGATCACTCTCGGCCATGCCCATGGACAGCAGATAGCTGCGGTAGAGCTCCATGGCCGCATCGGCCGAGAAATTGATGATGATGAGTGCCGAAAAGCCGCCATCGATGAGCACGAAGCAGCCGATATCGGGTTTGAGACTGGTCTTGGTGATGCGTTGCACCATGCCCGAGTACTGGATCGGGCACTGGGTGGCCACCTGCAGCACGCGCGAGACGGAGTTGCACAGGGCAATCAGCACATCTTCGGTGCCGTGGACGATGGGGGCGTTGGGTTGACTCATGGCTGCATTGGTTCAAGAGATGGCTGATTATGTATGCAACACTTTGTTGCATCGAGATATCTGCAGCAATTGCAGGCTGCCGCTGTCTGTTAACGTGCCTGCTTTTGCAAAATCAGAGGTATTCATGCAGAGCAAGCTGTGGCGCCTGGCGGCCAGTGTCATTGTGGTGACGGGTTTGACCGCCTGTTCGAGCTTGTCCGGCATGACGGACAAGGTTTCCCAGACCTGGGACAAGACCTGGACCGGTCTGACGGGCAAGAAGCAGGCCCAGACCCAGGCTGCGGTCAAGCAGGCCGGACCTTTATCTGGGGGCCTCAAGCCCAGTCAGGAAAGCGGGCGCTGGCAGGGACTGTACAGCCTGGATGGCGAGACAGCGCGCTTTCAGGAGTGTGAAACCGGTCAGGTCATCAGCGTCCTGCCCGAAGGCGACAGCGTGCTGCTGGAGCAGGCTTATCTGAACACGCGCAGCAGCGCCACCATCGCCATGCTGGCCGAGGTGCAGGGCCAGGTGGTGGAGCGAGCCGTGGCCGATCCGGTGCTGGCCCGGCAGGGGCGCAAGATGCTGGCGCTGCGGGTGGAGCGCTTTGTTGCCCTGTCCAGCCAGGCGGCCTGCCGTAATGCCAAGGCCAACTGGTAGGCAGTGGGCCCGCTGTTCCAAGCACTTTTGATAGCTGCTAGCGCTTTACCATCAAGCGCTGGGGCCGTTTTTGATACTTATTTGGCAGCGGCGCGCGCCTGTTCCAGCCAACCGTCAAAAGTCTGCTGATGGGCCTTGATCCAGCCGTCCACATGGCGGCCGACATCGGCCGCGCTGCTCTCGCCCTGGCGCATGCGCATGTTCTGGGCGTTGATGTCCTCGATGGGCAGCTGCATCACGGCAAACAGCTTGGCTGCCGCCGGATTTTTCTCGGCCCAGGCCTTGTTGGCCAGTATGTATTGCTGATTGAGCTTGAAGCCGTAGTTCTTGCCATTGGGTAGCTGGGTCTGGTCTTCGCCCTGGGCACCGGGGATATTGGGTACCTCCAGCCAGCTGACCTCCTTGCCCGGGCGCAGCACGGTGTTCACCCAGAACGGGGTCCAGACGTAATACAGAATGGGCTTGCCGTTTTTGTAGCGGGTGATGGTGTCGGCAATCAAGGCCTGGTAGTTGCCTTGCCTGTGGGTGATGCTGGAATCCAGATCCAGTCCCTTGAGATGTTTGTTGATGGCCAGCTCGCAGCCCCAGCCCGGGTTGCAGCCCGTCAGATCGGCCTTGCCGTCGCCATCAGTGTCGAACAGCGCTGCCAGCTTTGGGTCCTTGAGTTGCGTGATGCTGGTGATCCCGTACTTCTCGGCCGTGGCCTTGTCGATCAGATAGCCCTGCACTGCATTGCGCGAATAGGTACCGGCTCGATAGAAGGCCTTGTCTGCGCCATTGTTCTCATAGAAGGCACGGTGCAGCGGCATCCAGTGAGTGGCGGTAAACGTGGCGTCGCCCTGGGCCACGGCCACATGCTGGGTGCCGTTTTCCAGACTCTTGACGGGCTGTACCCGGTAGCCCAGCTTCTCCAGAGCGCGCGAAACCAGCAGGGTCTGGAACATTTCCTCATCCACCGTGCCCTTGAGCGGTTGCACCGAGACGCCTTTGCCGGGCAGCTCGCCAGTGTTCGTCTGCGCTTGTGCGGCAGTGGCGCCAAAGCTCAGCAGGGCAATGGCAGTCAGACAGCGGTATTGGTACTGCAGGTTTGGGAAAGGCGAATGTGCGGGCTTGTTGCTGTGCATGAATACTCCTTGGGTGTTGGGTGCCTACCCCGAAATCGGCATGAAAAAGCGAGAGGGTTGATGAAGGAAACGGCGCCCGGATCAGGTCCGGTGCGCCGTTGGCGAATCAGGATTTCAGGGCTGCGGCCTTGGCCTGGGCAATCCAGGCGTCAAAAGTCTTTTGGTGGGCCTTGATCCACGCGTCCACATGGCGCTGGATATCGGCGGGCTTGCTTTCCCCATCGCGCAGCAGCTGGTTCTGGCGGCTGATGTCATTGATGGGAATCTGCATGATCTCGAACAGCTTGCCGGCGGCCGGGTTCTGTTCGACCCAGAGCTTGTTGGCCACGATGTACTCGTTGTTGAGCGGAAAGCCGTAGTTGCGGCCATTGGGCAGCTTGGTGTCGGTGCCGGCCTGCACGCCGGGCATGGAAGAGCGCGACACCTGCAGCCACACCACTTCCTGGCCCGGGCGCAGCACATTGCTGAGCCAGTAGGGCGTCCATGCGTAATACAGCACAGGCTTGCCGGCCTTGAAGCGCGCCAGCGTGTCGGCAATCAGGGCCGGATAGTTGCCCTGGGTGTAGCTGACGGTATTTTCCAGACCGAAAGCCTTGATCTGGTGGGTCACCACGGCCTCGCCGCCCCAGCCGGCATTGGGGCCGATCAGATTGGCCTTGCCGTCGCCGTCGATATCGAACAGGGCCGCCAGTGCAGGATCTTTGAGCTGGTCGAGATGGGTGATCTTGTGTTCGTCGGCCGTCTTCTTGTCGATCATGTAGCCCTGGGCCGCACCGGCTGCATACACGCCCTTGCGCGAGAGCTTGGCGTCGCCACCGGCCTGCTGATAGAACTCTGCGTGATGAGGGTTCCAGTGGTTGGCCATGAAGCTGGCGTCGCCATTGGCTACGGCCACATGGATCAACGGGTAGTCCAGCTCTTCCCAGGGCTTTACCGTGTAGCCCAGCTGCTGCAGCGCCTTCATCACCAGCAGCGTCTGGAAGCTCTCCTCGGCCAGAGCGCTCTTGACGGGCAGCACGGTGATGCCTTGGCCGGGAAGCGCATTGCCAGGCACATTCTGGCCGGCTGCCCAGCCAGGCGACTGACCCAGACCCAGCGCCGCAGCGCCGGCCGTGCCCAGCAGCAGCTGGCGCCTGGTGTGTTGGCTTGGGGTCGGGGTCTGCACAGACTTGCTCATTGTTCTTGTCTCTCCTTGGTTTGGTTGGGCTTGCGGCCCGATTGAAATTGACACCCCACGCTCCCCGCTGCGTGTGGTTCGCTGCCCTCCAGGAGGGGCGCTTTTATCTCGGGGCGGCCCGGTGATAAAAAAACGGCGGCCGCGCAAGCGGTCGCCGTGATTCGGGGATGGGGGTCAGGACTTCTTGGCAGCCGCCAGAGCCTGGCTGATCCAGCCGTCGAAAGTCTTTTGATGGGCCTTGATCCAGCCGTCGGTGTGACGCTCGATGTCGGAGGCCTTGTTCTGGCCCTGGCTCATCATGTAGTTTTGGGCATTGATGTCGCCCACGGGCAGCTTGATGATTTCAAACAGCTTGGCTGCCGCAGGGTTCTGCTCGGCCCAGGCCTTGTTGGCCACGATTTGCTGGTTGTTGGCAATGAAGCCGTAGTTCTTGCCGTTGGCCAGCTTGGTGTCGGTGCCGGACTGCTCGCCGGGCAGGGCGGAGAACGGCACCTCCAGCCACACCACGTCCTTGCCGGGCTTGAGCACATTGCTCACCCAGTAGGGCGTCCAGGTGTAGTAGAGGATGGGCTTGCCGGCCTTGTAGCGTGTGATGGTGTCGGCCATCAGCGCCGAATAGGTTCCCTGCTTGTGAGTGACCGTGTCGCGCAGCTTGTAGGCACCGAGCTGGTGCTCGATCATGGCCTCGCAGCCCCAACCGGGCGTGCAACCTGTCAGGTCGGCCTTGCCGTCACCGTCGGTGTCGAACAGCTTGGCAATTTCGGGGTCCTTGAGCTGGCCCAGATTCGTGATCTTGTGCGCATCGGCCGTCTTCTTGTCGATCAGATAGCCCTGAGCGGCATTGGCCGAGAACACACCCTTGCGGTAGAGCTTGGCGTCGCCGCCAGCATTCTTGTAGTAGTCGGCGTGCAGCGGGTTCCAGTGATTGGCCATGAAGGTGGCGTCGCCGTTGGCCAGTGCAATATGGGCCGTGGGGTATTCCACTTCCTTCATGGGCTGGACCTCGTAGCCCAGCTTTTCCAGGGCCTTCATGACGAGCTGGGTCTGGAAGGTTTCTTCGGCAATCGAGCTCTTGAGCGGCTGGACCTTGATGCCCTTGCCTGGAAGCTCGTCGGCAGCGAAGGCGCCGGTGCTGACCATGGACAGGGCCATGGAGGCTGCGGCTGTACTGGCAAGCAGCCAGTGGCCCAGGCCGTTGCGGATGCTGACAGTGTGGTTGGCTGTATTCATGTGTTCTCCTTGTTCTTGATTCAGATCGTCGCGGGCTTGGCGGCCTCGCTGTCGCGCTTGGCGGCTGGTGCAGAGCGCTTGTTGTCGAGCAGGCGCATGACCAGACCGGCCGGGCCGGTGGCCCACCAGCGGGCACTGCCGCGCTTGGGCTCGCCCATGGCTTGGGTGATGCGGTCCAGCACGATGGCCAGCAGCACGATACCCAGGCCGCCGACGGTGGCCAGACCCATGTCCAGACGGCCGATACCGCGCAGCACCATCTGGCCCAGGCCGCCCACGGCAATCATGGAAGCGATCACCACCATGGACAGCGACAGCATCAGCGCCTGGTTGATACCGGCCATGATGGAAGGCATGGCCAGCGGCAGTTGCACCTTCCACAGCAGCTGGGCCGGCGATGCACCGTAGGCGCGGCTGGCCTCGATCAGGTCAGGGCGTACCTGGCGAATGCCCAGATTGGTCAGGCGGATCAGCGGCGGCAGCGCAAACACGATGGTCACGATCACGCCGGGCACATTGCCGATACCGAACAGCATGACCACCGGCACCAGATAGACGAAGGCCGGCGTGGTCTGCATGGCGTCCAGGAAGGGGCGCGTCCAGCGCTGGGCTCGGTCGCTGCTGGCCAGCAGGATGCCCACGGGCAGGCCGATGGCAATGCAGAAGAACAGCGAGGTCAGCACCAGGGCCAGGGTGACCATGGCTTCGGACCAGATACCGAGCAGGGCCACGCCCAGCAGGGCGACGGCCGAGCCTATGGCCAGCTTGCGGCCCGCAAACTGCCAGGCCAGCAGGGCAATCAGCAGTACCAGCGCGGGCATGGGAATGGTCTGCAACACATCGGTCACGCCGTTGAGCGTGGCGTCGATGGGCGTGCGAACGGCCTGGAAGAAGGGACGGAAATGGTCGACGACCCAGGTGAGACCGTTGTTGATCGAGTCCTGCACGGGCAGGCCCTCGGTGGTGATCTGGTGCCAGAGCTGGCCGATGCCGCCGTCATGTTCGGGCACATCGGTGGGCGAGGGGGCGCTGAGCCAGTCGGTGCTGCTGACCTGGCTGGCGGCATCGCCGCCGCTCCAGGCATCGCTGCCCGAGCCTGCATTCGCATCGGCATAGGAGGCGGCCCAGGGGTCGGCATCTGCGGCCGAGGCTGTGGCATCGGCGCTGGTGGGTTCGGTGGTGGGCGCAGAGGCTGCTGCCCACGGGTCTTCAAAGGCCGCGCTGTTGGTTTCTGTGTTGGGGGTATTCAGTGCGTTGTCGTTCAAATCGGCTCCCTCCTTTTATTACGCTGCGTGTCGGGCAGCTTGCGTGTTGGACATGGGCTGGAAGTGCTGGTCCAGCTTGATGGGTGGAATTTCCTTCTGGGGCGGCGGCACCGGCGGGGTGGCCCGATCCAGGAACTTGAGCATGGTGGTACGGCTGATCACGCCCAGGTACTTGCCGTCTTCATCGACCACGGGCAGCGGATAGGCCGGAGCGGCCACGGCGCCGAACAGCTCGGCCACCGGGGTGTTGCTGGCGATAGGCTGCACATCGGGGATGAAGGCGTGCTTGAGGCCCAGCATTCCGTCGTGGCCGTGCAGCGCATCGCGCAGCGACTGCGACGAGACCATGCCCAGAAAGCGCTTGCGGGCATTGAGCACATAGGCGTAGTCGCGGTCGGAGTCCTCCAGCAGTCGCAGCGCGGCGCGGCAGCCACGGTCGCTGTGTTCGGAGATCACGGTCAGCGCCTGACGGGCGATGTCGGCCGCCTTGAACACGGCTGCCGCATCCACGCCCTGGATGAAGGTGCGTACATAGTCGTTGGCCGGGTTGCGCAGAATCTCGTCGGGCGTGCCGACCTGCTGCACCATGCCGTCCTTCATGATGGCGATGCGGTCGCCAATGCGCATGGCTTCGTCCAGATCGTGGGAAATGAAGACGATGGTGCGGCGCTTGATTTCCTGCAGGCGCAACAGTTCGGACTGCATTTCTGTACGGATGATGGGATCCAGCGCCGAGAAGGCCTCGTCCATCAGCAGGATGGAGGGGTCGGAGGCCAGCGCACGGGCCAGGCCCACGCGCTGCTGCATGCCGCCGGAGAGCTCGTCGGGGTAGCTGGCACCCCAGGCGCCCAGGCCCACCTGCTCCAGGGCATCCTGCGCCTGCTGCTGGCGCGTGGCACGGTCCACGCCGGCCAGCTCCAGGCCAAAGGCCGTGTTGTCCAGCACCGTGAGGTGGGGCATGAGCGCAAAGGACTGGAACACCATGGAGATGTCCTTGCGGCGCAGTGCACGCAGTTCCTTGTCGTTAAGCGCATTGATGTCCTGGCCGTCGACCAGGATGCGGCCGCTGGTGGGCTCGATCAGGCGGTTGAGCATGCGCACCAGGGTGGACTTGCCCGAGCCCGACAGGCCCATGACCACGAAGATTTCACCGGCTTCGATGGTGAAGTCGGCGTCGAACACGCCGATGGATTGCCCGGTCTGGGCGAGGATCTCCTGCTTGCTCAGGCCCTGTTTCACGAGGCTGAGAGCGGTTTTCGGATCGTTGCCGAAGACCTTGAAGACATGATCGATAGCGATTTGCTTGGCCACTGTGGCGTTCTCCTTTTTGATGGGATGGAACACAGTCCAGCGCCCACGACCGGTAATGCCGGTGGGCGCTGGCGCACAAGCCAAAATAAAAGCCCTGATGCCGCAGCCCAGCCCGGTCTGGTGGACAGGACTGCGCAATGCAGATGGCGCTGCGATGGCGCCGAGTTTTCAGCCCGGATGGCACAGCCAGGTGTGCGCAAGAGCTGGCAAATTGGAAGAAGCAGCTGGCTGGCAGAGCAGGTACCGACTGGCACGCATCTGCACGGCTTCTTGTCAGGCCAACCCCGGCACATCGGCCGGGGAGAGCCCCCTACATCAGGGCCGTGTTTCGGCCCGGTTGACGGGGCTGCGCCAAAGAGCGGCAAGCGCTCTTGAATTGACACAACGATCCGCCGGGAAGTGAGTCAACCGCATCTCAACAATGCAGTGACGACCTGCGCGGCAGGTTGTAAATGACTTTTTAATATATCGAATTGAGTTTTATGCGTCAAATCGAGCTGTAAGCTTTGCCCTCAGCATTCGCCGGAAATGGCACCGCTGAAACATTCGCATACGTAAAAATGGCTGGCGCAAGTTATTGATATATAAGGATTTGTGCTGGATTGACGGATTATTTTTGACGGCTGTCAGCTTTTGGCGAGCATTGCGTTCGCTGCAGACATGAAAAAAGCCCCTCCATGGACAACCATGCGGGGCTTTTTGGGGAGAAGGGTGCGGCTTCAGTGGTGAGCGCTTTGGGTGAGCTTGTCCGTCAGCGCAATGGCCAGGGCGCTGAGCAGGAAGACCACGTGGATGATGGTCTGCCACATCAGCACCTGCACTTCATAGCTGCCGGCATTGATGAAGCTCTTGAGCAGGTGGATGGAGCTGATGCCGATGATGGACAGCGCCAGTTTGACCTTGAGCACCGAGGCATTCACATGGCTCAGCCACTCGGGCTGGTCGGGATGGGACTCCAGCCCCATGCGGCTGACAAAGGTTTCGTAGCCACCCACGATGACCATGATCAGCAGGTTGGAGATCATGACCACATCGATCAGGGCCAGTACCACCAGCATGATGATGGTTTCGTTCAGATGGGTGATCTGGACATCGCTCTTGTAGCCGATATTGGTGATCAGGGCATGCAGGGCTTCCTGGTTGCCGAAGACCGCCTCCACCAGATGCCAGAGTTCCACCAGAAAGTGCCAGACATAGACACCCTGGGCGGCAATCAGACCCAGGTACAGCGGCAGCTGTAGCCAGCGGCTGGCAAAGATCAGCGAGGGCAGGGGACGCAATACGCTGGAAGGCTGGTAGCCGCCAGGCGGCGTGTGGTGGGTGGAGTTGCCTGCTTCGTCGGAAGGGATGCGGCTCATGATGTGTATGCGGGGCTGGCTGGATGCGATGGGTGGGCAACGGGATGCCGCCACCTTGTAAGACTGGTTTTGCTGGGGCCGCGTCCCGGACTGCCTGCGCCTTCGAGAGCTGGCCGCAACGTGGGCCCCGGCCTCTGCAGCAGCAGGTGCGCGATTCTAAGGGTTTGTTCCGGGGTGTTTTGTGAAAAGTGCAAGCAAATCAACACCAAGCAGTTGCTTTCTGCTGCAAAAATGGGAGCAAATGACGGGCTTGACGGCGTGCAAAAGCCGCTTCTCAATTTCAGTCAGTGGGGTGTAAGACCGAGCCTTGACAGTACACCCACAATTATTTCATTGCTTATGCATCAGGAGACAAAACGATGAGCGCTGCGACATCAACCATCGAATCCGTGCTGGTGGAAAACCGTGTGTTCCCGCCCCCTGCGGATTTCGCCGCCAAGGCCCGCATCTCGGGCATGGCGCAGTACCAGGCCTTGTGCGACGAAGCCGAGCGCGACTATGAAGGCTATTGGGCACGGCTGGCCCGCGAGAACGTGCAGTGGACCAAGCCCTTCACCCAGGTGCTGGACCAGAGCAACCCACCGTTCTACAAGTGGTTTGCCGACGGCGAGCTCAACGCCAGCGCCAACTGTCTGGACAAACACATGGGCACGCCCGTGGAGAACAAGACGGCCATCATCTTTGAAGCCGACGGCGGAGAAGTCACCAAGGTCACTTACAAAGAGTTGCTCGCCCGCGTGAGCCAGTTCGCCAATGCGCTCAAGGCGCGCGGCGTGCAAAAGGGCGATCGCGTGCTGATCTACATGCCCATGACGATCGAGGGCGTGGTGGCCATGCAGGCCTGTGCACGTATCGGTGCCACGCATTCCGTTGTGTTCGGCGGCTTCTCGGCCAAGGCCGTGCAGGAGCGCATCGTGGACGTGGGCGCCAGCCTGGTCGTCACTTCCAACTACCAGATGCGTGGCGGCAAGGAGCTGCCGCTCAAGGCCATCGTCGACGACGCGCTTGCGCTGGGTGGCTGCGAAGCCGTCAAGAGCGTGCTGGTGTATGAGCGCACGGCCAGCGCCTGCAATATGGTCGCGGGCCGCGACATCAGCTTCACCGATGCGCTGGCCGGTCAGCCCACCGAGTGCGAGGCCGTGCCTGTCAATGCCGAGCATCCGCTCTTCATCCTCTACACCAGCGGCTCCACCGGCAAGCCCAAGGGCGTGCAGCACGCCACCGGCGGCTATGTGCTGTGGGCCAAGCAGACCTTCGAATGGACCTTCGATGTCAGGGACAGCGATGTCTTCTGGTGCACGGCAGACATCGGCTGGATCACCGGCCACAGCTATGTGGCCTATGGCCCGCTGGCTGCCGGTGCCACGCAGATCGTCTTCGAAGGCGTGCCGACCTTCCCCAATGCCGGCCGCTTCTGGCAGATGATCGAGCGTCACCAGTGCAGCATCTTCTACACGGCGCCCACGGCCATCCGCTCGCTGATCAAGGCGGCCGACTCCGACCCCAGCGTCCACCCCAGGAACTGGAATCTGTCCAGCCTGCGCCTGCTGGGCTCGGTGGGCGAGCCCATCAATCCCGAAGCCTGGATGTGGTATCACAAGCATGTGGGCGGCGAGCGCTGCCCCATCGTGGACACCTTCTGGCAGACCGAGAACGGCGGCCACATGATCACGCCGCTGCCCGGTGCCACACCCCTGGTGCCCGGCTCCTGCACCCTGCCTCTGCCCGGCATCACGGCCGCCATCGTCGACGAGGCCGGCAACGAGATCCCCAATGGCGCCGGCGGCATCCTTGTGGTGAAAAAGCCCTGGCCTTCGATGATCCGCACCATTTGGGGCGATCCCGAGCGTTTCAAGAAGAGCTACTTCCCCGATGAGCTCAAGGGCTACTACCTGGCTGGCGACGGCGCCGTGCGCAGCGAGGATCGCGGCTACTTCCGGATCACGGGCCGTATCGACGATGTGCTCAATGTCTCGGGCCACCGCATGGGCACCATGGAAATCGAGTCGGCCCTGGTGGCCAAGACCGATCTGGTGGCCGAGGCCGCCGTGGTCGGCCGTCCCGACGACCTGACCGGGGAGGCCATCTGCGCCTTTGTGGTGCTCAAGCGCGGCAAGCCCACGGGCGAAGAGGCCAGGCAGATCGCGGCCGAGCTGCGCAACTGGGTGGCCAAGGAGATCGGCCCGATTGCCAAGCCCAAGGACATCCGCTTCGGCGACAACCTGCCCAAGACCCGCAGCGGCAAGATCATGCGCCGCCTGCTGCGCTCGCTGGCCAAGGGCGAAGCGATTACCCAGGACACCAGCACCTTGGAAAATCCCGCAATCCTCGAGCAATTGTCGGAGACCAATTGAGCCGGCGAATGCCGCTGATCTGAACGCATCATGACGACAGGGCCGCTGGCAACAGCGGCTTTGTCATTTCTGGCGCTTGCTGACGCAAGCCGATGCGATCTTGGGTTAAAACAAGGCATCTCGGAGTACAAGGAGAAGAGCATGAACTTTCGCACCATCTGCATTGCCATCATCGTGGCCCTGATTGCCGTTTTGGCTGCCTTCAACTGGACGGCGCTGTCCACGCCTGCAACGGTTTCGCTGGGCCTGACTGAAATCCAGGCACCGTTGGGCGTGCTCATGCTGGCGCTGACGATTTTGCTGAGCGTGTTCTTCATCGCCTATGTACTGTGGATGCAGGGCTCGGTGCTGCTGGAGGCGCGCCGCCACGCCAAGGAGATGCAGGCCCAGCGCGATCTGGCCGACAAGGCCGAGGCTTCGCGTTTCACCGAGCTGCGCAGCGTGCTCGAAGCCTTGCATGCCAGGGACAAGGAGGAGGTGATGGCCCGGCTCGACGTGCTGGAGGCACATCTGGTGCAGCGTGCCCAGGAGTCGGACAACAGCACGGCAGCCTATGTTGGGCAGCTGGAGCAGCAGGTGCACCAGATCAATCGCTGACAATGCAGTATTGATAGCTGCAATCGCTTTATCTGCAAGCGATTGAGGCATATTTGGCATGAAAAAAGCCGCTGCAGTGCAGCGGCTTTTTCGTGGGCGCGGGTCGAATTACTTCTTGTCGTTGCCCAGCTGTGGCAGAGCGTTGGCGCTGCTCACGCTCAGCAGGCCGGCTTGCGAGTAGATGGCCAGCTTGGCGCGGGTGTCGATCAGGTCCAGGTTGCGCATGGTCAGCTGGCCGATGCGGTCGATGGGGCTGAAAGGCGCGTCTTCGACCTTTTCCATGGACAGACGCTCGGGAGCGTAGGTCAGGTTGGGCGACTCGGTGTTCAGGATGGAGTAGTCGTTGCCGCGGCGCAGTTCCAGCGTCACGGTGCCGGTCACGGCGCGGGCCACCCAGCGCTGCGAGGATTCGCGCAGCATGATGGCTTGGGGGTCGAACCAGCGGCCCTGGTACAGCAGACGGCCCAGGCGCAGGCCGTTGATACGGTACTGCTCGATGGTGTCTTCGTTGTGGATGCCGGTCACCAGGCGCTCGTAGGCAATGTGCAGCAGGGCCATGCCGGGGGCTTCGTAGATGCCGCGGCTCTTGGCTTCGATGATGCGGTTCTCGATCTGGTCGCTCATGCCCAGGCCGTGGCGGCCGCCGATGCGGTTCAGCTCCAGGAAGACTTCCACGGCATCGGTGTATTCCTTGCCGTTGATGGCCACGGGGCGGCCTTCTTCGAAGGTGATCGAGACTTCTTCTGCCTTGACTTCGACTTCTGGCTTCCAGAAAGCCACGCCCATGATGGGGTTCACGATGCGGATGCCGGAGTTCAGGAATTCCAGATCCTTGGCTTCGTGGGTGGCGCCCAGCATGTTGGAGTCGGTGGAGTAGGCCTTCTCGGCCGACATCTTGTAGCCGAAACCTTCCTTGGTCATGAAGGCCGACATTTCGGCACGGCCGCCCAGCTCGTCGATGAAGTTGCTGTCCAGCCAGGGCTTGTAGATCTTCAGCGCGGGGTTGGTGAGCAGACCGTAGCGGTAGAAGCGCTCGATGTCGTTGCCCTTGAAGGTCGAACCGTCACCCCAGATGTTGACGTCGTCTTCCTTCATGGCCGCCACCAGCATGGTGCCGGTCACGGCACGGCCCAGGGGCGTGGTGTTGAAGTAGGTGATACCGCCGGTGGAAATGTGGAAGGCGCCGGACTGGATGGCAGCAATGCCTTCGTTGGCCAGCTGGGGGCGGCAGTCGATCAGACGGGCCTTTTCTGCGCCATATTCCATCGCCTTGCGGGGAATTTCGTCGTAATCGGCTTCGTCGGGCTGGCCCAGGTTGGCCGTGTAGGCGTAGGGCAGGGCACCCTTGTTCTTCATCCAGCGCAGGGCGGCAGAGGTGTCCAGGCCGCCGGAGAAGGCGATGCCGACCTTCTGGCCGACGGGAACATGTTGCAGAATGGTTTCCATGAGATTTCTCTTCAAAGTGATAGCTGCAAGCGCTTGATGGGTAAGCGATTGGGGCTGAAAAGGCTTGAAATTCTCGGGTCTGGCCCGAAGCCGGGCCAGGCGCGGATTACGCGTAGTGGCAGATGTAGTGGTAAGCCTCGGTCACGCGGATGTCGAACTTGGAGTTCGCGGGAATCTGGAAGCTCTCGCCGGCCGAGGACTTCTTCCACTCGTCGCTGCCGTCGAGCTTGTATTCGCAGGAGCCGCCCACGCATTCCATGATTTCTGCAGCTGCGGTGCCAAAGGTCAGCGTTGCAGGCAGCACCACGCCCACCGACTTCTTGGTGCCGTCGGCCAGCGTGAAGCTGTGGCTGACGCACTTGCCGTCAAAGTAAACATTGGCCTTGGTGGCGAGGCTGACGCCTGCGATGGTTTCGGTGGTCATGGAAGAAGTACGCTGTGCGTGGTCGAAGATCAAAAGCATTGATTTTAGGCCACGGGATTTGCACCTGCGCGAATGCCCGGCAAAGGCAGGAAAAACAAGAGCCCCGTGAAGGGGCTCCTGGGCGGCCTGCAAGGCCGGATCGACTCGGGTCAGCGGCGCCAGCCGTGGCCGCCATGCCAGCCCGGACGGTAGCCGGGTCGGTAGTAGTGGCCCGGGCGGGTGGCGTAGTAGGCACCCGCACCAATGGCTGCCCCGATCAGCAGCGGCGCCACATAGTCAGAGGCCGAATAGGTCGAACCTACCGAGTAGGTGGGAGCCACGGGCTGAGGGGCGTAGTAGCCGCTGTCGTAATTCTGCGGATAGCTGGTGCTGTAGGCGCCCTGGGGAGGCGTCTGGGTGCTGTAGTAGCCGTCGTTGCTGTAGACCGGGTCGTTGGCCACGGGCTGCACATTCAGTGCAATCCATTGGCCGGGCGGGTTGGCGGTCTGCGTGGTGTAGCTGCGACCGTTGTACTCGTAGGTCACGTTGTAGCCCACGGTGCGGTTCTGGTAGAAGGTCTGCGTGCTGCACTGGCGCATGTTCTGGTACTGCACCGGGCCGGAGGCTTCGGCCTGATTGCCCAGCATGGCACCGCCGACCACACCTGCGGCCGTGGCCGCTGCACGGCCGCCACCGCCGCCGATGGCATTGCCTATCAGGCCGCCGGCAATGGCTCCGACCACGGCACCTGCACCGGTGGGGCGAGGAGCGACCGCCACCGGCTGGTCGCTGCAGACTTGCTGCGGCACGGCGACCTGCTGGGTGATGGGGGTCGAGGACAGCACGCGGCCACGTTCCTGGGCATAGGCCCCGGTGGCGGCCACGGCGGTCAAAGTCAAAACTGCCAGAGTTTTCATCAACATCTCTCCTGTCTCTGAAGCTTTAACGCATCAGATCACCAAAAAGTTTAGGGGATCTGCGTAAATTCAAGCTCTCGGCCCCGTAAAACTAGGTAAAGCAATGTGTGAATGTGAGCGTTTGCTCAAGCGCTTCGCGTCGTATTCCAGTCATCGGCCTTGAAGCCGACGGTGATTGTCCCATCGGCCCACTCCACTACGGGGCGCTTGATGGTGCTGGCGTGTTCCTGCATCACGGCGGCGGCACTGGCTGCGTCCACGGCACTGTTCCTGGTCGCTTCATCAAGCTTGCGCCAGGTTGTGCCCTGGCGGTTGAGCAGCTTTTCCCAGCCCACGGCCTGCATCCACTGGGGCAGGCGCTCGGCGGGAACGCCTTGCTTCTTGAAATCGTGGAACTGGTAAGTAATACCTTGCTCACTGAGCCAGCTGCGTGCTTTCTTGACGGTGTCGCAGTTAGGGATGCCGTAGACGGTGGTGATCTTGCTCATGGTGTTCGGTATTGGTGAAACGGTTGGAGTCAGATGTAACGCATTTGCCAAGTGCCGGCAGCCATAGGGCCTCTGACAGTGGGCGACAATAGCGACCAGTATGCACACCATATTTCCCACCTTGGATGCCTGGCTGGCTTATTGCGAGCGCCTGCATCCCCAGAACATCGCCCTGGGTCTGGATCGCGTGCGTGAAGTCGCACAGCGCATGGGCCTGCAATTCGACTGCCCCGTCATCACGGTGGCCGGCACCAATGGCAAGGGCTCGACCTGCGCCATGCTGGAAGCAGTGGCACTGCAGTCCGGCTTTCGCCCCGGTGTCTATACCTCGCCGCATCTGGTTCACTTTGAAGAGCGCTGCCGTGTGGGCGGCGAGATCGTCAAGGCCGAGGAACTGATTCCGCATTTTGAAGCGGTGGAGCAGGCCAGGGTCAAGGATGGCAAAGAGGTTGCACTCACTTACTTCGAGTTCACCACGCTGGCGATATTGCGCCTCATGAGCCTGTCCAGGCTGGATGTGGCGATTCTGGAAGTGGGCCTGGGAGGCCGGCTCGATGCCACCAACATCATCGATGCCGACTGCGCCATCATTACCAGCATCGATCTCGATCACATGGAGCTTCTGGGTCCGGACCGCGAAAGCATTGGCCGCGAAAAAGCCGGCATCATGCGCGCCGGTCGTCCCGTCATCGTCAGCGACCCGGTGCCGCCGCAAAGCGTGATCGATCACGCGGCCGAAATCGGTGCCGACCTCTGGCGCTTCGGCAAGGATTTCAACTACGACGGCGACAAGCAGCAATGGGGCTGGGCCGGTCGTGGTCGCCGTTATGCGGGGCTGGCCTATCCGGCGCTGCGTGGCGCCAACCAGCTGATGAATGCCTCCGGCGTGCTTGCCGCCTATGAGGCCATTCGCGGCAAGCTGCCGGTGACGGCACAGGCCGTGCGCACGGGCTTGTCCATGGTGGAGCTGCCCGGTCGCTTCCAGATCGTTCCCGGTCAGCCCACACTGGTGCTAGATGTGGCGCACAACCCGCATTCGGTGGCGGCGCTCACGGCGAATCTCGATGCCATGGGCTACTTCCCGACTACGCATGCCGTATTCGGCGCCATGGCCGACAAGGACTGGGAGCCCATGCTCACCAAGGTGGGGCCGCTGGTCGATCGCTGGTATTTCACCGACCTGCCCACGCCGCGTGCGGACTCCGCGGAAAACCTGAAGGCCAAGCTGCAGCAGTTGCAGGCCCAGGGCGTGATCCGCAAAGATGTGAGCATGCAGACCTTTGCCAATCCCCAGCAGGCCCTGGATGCCGCAGTGGCGGCCACGGAGGCGGCTGATAGAATCGTGGTCTTTGGATCGTTCTTCACCGTGGGCGGAGTGTTGCAAAACGGCACGCCTCGTCTGAACGCCAAACACCTGACTCACTGAGTCAGCGGCCTGCCGCTCCGGCTCTTGCTGGGTGGCGGGCCTCAACAAGTCCTCACTCATGGCATTTTTCAATTTCCGTTGGCCTGGCAAAAAAGACGAAGCCGAGTCCGTGGCCGGAGCCAAGCGCCCCAGTCGCCTGGCCCAGGGCGAAAGCGTGGAAGCCATGCGGCGCCGCGCACGTCATCGCCTCATCGGGGCGGCCGTGCTGGTGCTGATCGGTGTGGTGGGCTTCCCGCTGTTGTTCGATACGCAGCCACGTCCCATCCCGGTCAATATCCCGATTGAAATTCCCGATCAGGCCAATTCGGCCCCCGAAGTCGTGCCTGGCACCCAGGTGGCGAGCCAGACGGTCGCACCGTCAGGGCGTGTTGCTGCCAATGCTTCCCTGGATGACGGAGAAGAAGTGCTTGCGCCCTCGGCCAGGCCTGCCGCCCCTGCGGCTGCCGCCATTGCGCCTGCTGCTCCTGTGGTTGGGGCTGCGGTGACAGCGGCAGCCGCTGGCACTGCCGCTGTGGTGGCATCTCAGGTCAAGCCTGAGCCCAAACCAGAAGTCAAACCTCAGCCCAAGCCCGAGGTAAAGCCTGAGCGCAAGCCGGAGCCCAAGCCCGAAAAGCCCAAGGCCGAGGTCAAGCCAGAGGTCAAACCCGAGATCAAGAAGCCGGAAGCCAAACCCGAGCCCAAGCACAAGCCTGAAGCACCCAAGGTGGACGAGGCCGCTCGTGCCCGTGCACTGCTGGAGGGCCGCAGTACCTCGGAAGCTGCTCCGGCCAAGGAGGCTGCAGCGACCAACGAACGCTTCATCGTTCAGATCGGCGCCTTTGCGGAAGTCGGCAAGGCCAATGAAATCAAGGGCAAGCTGGGGGCCGGAGCCTTTACCCAGACCGTGGATACCAAGGATGGCAAGCGCACACGAGTTCGCATGGGGCCTTTCAAGAGCCGCGAGGAAGCCGAGAAGGCTGCGGCCAGGGCCAAGTCCCTGGGCTTGCCCGCATCGGTGTTCAAGGCTTGAGCCCGGTTTCTCGGCAACGGTTTGATTGATGAGCACGCTGGACTGGATGTTTGTGGCCGTTGTGCTGGCCTCCTTGTTGCTAGGAGCCTGGCGTGGTCTGGTCTACGAAGTCCTGTCTCTGCTGGGCTGGGTGATGGGCTTTGTGGTCGCGCGCAGTTGGGCGCAAGAGGTGGCGGTATGGCTGCCGCTGGACGGCTGGGACATGCAGCTGCGCTATGCGGCAGGCTTTGTGCTGCTGCTGGTGGGATCCATGTTCGCCTGGGGAGTGATCTCCTGGCTGTCCAAGCAGTTGATTGAAGCCGTGGGGCTGAGGCCTGTGGATCGCACCCTGGGCGCCTTGTTTGGCGTCCTGCGCGGGGGGCTGCTGCTGCTGGTGCTGGCACTGGTGATCCAGTACACGCCGCTGCACAAGGCCTTGTGGTGGCAGGACTCGGCCCTGGCGCCCTGGCTGAGCGAGGTGCTGGGCTGGGCGCTGCCGGCACTGCCGCAGGAGTGGGGGCAGTATCTGCCCAAGGCTTCCTCTTGAAGCGAAGTTTTTTGCCGCAATTTACCTCAGGGTGGAAAGTGGCTAAGGCGCTTGCTGTAAAACGCAGTGGGTGCCGACGAGAGTTTGGTGTTGGCGTGATCCGCCATGCCGGATATCAAAGCGCAGGCTAGCCAATGGGTGGCGAAGCAGGCGAGTGTGGCGAAGGGCGACTTTCGCGAACAGATGGAACGCAACTATGTGTGGAATCGTTGGTGTGGTGAGCACCACACCCGTGAATCAGCTGATTTATGACGCTTTGCTGCTGCTGCAGCACCGTGGGCAGGATGCAGCCGGCATCGTGACCCAGCAGGAACGCAAGTTCTTCATGCACAAGGCCAAGGGCATGGTGAAGGATGTGTTCCGCACCCGCAATATGCGTGCTCTGCCCGGTGATGTGGGTCTGGGTCAGGTGCGTTATCCCACGGCGGGCAATGCCTCCAGCGAGGAAGAGGCTCAGCCCTTCTACGTGAATGCGCCCTTCGGTATCGTCATGGTGCACAACGGCAATCTCACCAATGCCAAGCAGCTGCGCCGCGAACTGGCGGATACCGATCACCGCCACACCAACACCGAAAGCGACTCCGAAGTCCTGCTCAACGTGCTGGCGCACGAGATCGGGCGCGCCTCCAGCGGCGCTCCGCTGCAGAGCGAGGAAATCTTCAAGGCCGTGCGTGCGGTGCATAAGCGCATCAAGGGCTCTTATGCCGTGATCGCGCTGATTGCCGGCTACGGGCTGCTGGCCTTCCGCGATCCCTTCGGCATTCGTCCGCTGTGCATGGGCCGCGGCAATGATGGCACCATCATGCTGGCCAGCGAGTCCGTGGCGTTGGAGGGTACAACCCATCAGTTCGAGCGCGACATTGCTCCCGGCGAAGCGATCTTCGTGCACAACGACGGCCGCGTCGAAAGCCAGCAATGCTCTGAAAAGACCCAGCTCAATCCCTGCGTGTTCGAGTATGTGTATCTGGCACGTCCCGACTCCACCATGGACGGCATCTCGGTCTATCAGGCTCGCCTGAACATGGGTGAGACGCTGGCCAAGCGCGTGATCTCCATGGTGCCTCCCAATGAAATCGATGCGGTGATTCCCATCCCCGAATCGAGCCGCCCCAGCGCCATGCAACTGGCCCAGCTGCTGGGCAAGCCCTATCGCGAAGGGTTTGTGAAGAACCGCTATGTGGGTCGGACCTTCATCATGCCCGGCCAGGGAGCGCGCAAGAAGTCGGTGCGCCAGAAGCTCAATGCCATCAGCAGCGAGTTCAAGGGGCGCAATGTGCTGCTGGTCGATGACTCCATCGTGCGCGGCACCACTTCCAAGGAAATCGTGCAGATGGCGCGCGATGCAGGTGCCAACAAGGTGTATCTGGCGTCCGCCGCGCCTCCCGTGCGTCACCCCAATGTGTATGGCATCGACATGCCCACTCGCTCCGAGCTGGTGGCTCACGGCCGTACGGTCGAGGAGATTCGCCAGGTCATCGGCTGCGACGCACTGATCTACCAGGACGTGGAAGCCATGAAGCAGGCCGTGGGCAAGATCAATGCCCAGGTGAGCGGTTTCGAGGCATCGTGTTTCGACGGCATCTACATCACCGGCGATATCTCCGATGAAGAGGTGACGGCGCTCAACGAGGGCCGCAACCGCGGCAGCGAAGAGGAGAGCGAAGACACTTCGCGCCTTTCCCTGCCCAATGCTCAGGAAAGCTGAGCGTTAAAGCGCAGCGAATGACCGAGTCGGAAAGGGTTGCTTAGGCAACCCTTTTCATTCGGGAGGACAATGGCAGAGCCGCGCGGTCGGTGTGCTCTTTAATAGTGAGCGCATGACGTATGTCCATAAAGCGTTTGAGTCTGATTTGACTCGGATTCTTTGGAATATGAGCAAGGCATATTCAAAGACCGGCATGGCGAGTGCCGCCGGTCAAGCTGGTAGAGCAGCATGCGTGCGGGCCTGATTGGCGGTCTGCAGCGGACTCATGACCGGTACCAACCATCTGGATTTGACGATTGTGACCAACAAGACATTACCCGAAGGTTTGCATCCTGAAACTCTGGCCGTGCGCGAAGCGGTCGAGCGCAGCCAGTGGGGCGAGCATTGCGAAGCCCTGTACATGACCAGCAGCTTTGTGCAGCCCGATGCGGCGACCGCAGCGCGCCGCTTTGCCAATGAAGAGCCAGGCTTCACCTACAGCCGCACCGGCAACCCCACTGTCACCAGCTTTGAAAAGCGTCTGGCGGCCATGGAGGGTACGGAATGTGCGGTCGCGACTTCCACCGGCATGTCGGCCATCCTGCTGGTGGCACTGACGGCGCTCAAGACGGGCGATCACGTGATCTGCTCGCAGTCCATGTTCGGCTCCACCATCAAGCTGCTGGGAACCGAGATGGCACGCTTCGGCGTGGAAACCACATTTGTCTCGCAGACCGATATCGAAGCCTGGAAGGCTGCCATAAAGCCCAACACGCGCATGCTGTTTGCCGAGACGCCCACCAACCCGCTGACCGATCTCTGCGACATCGCGGCACTGGCCGAGCTGGCACACGCCAACAACGCGCTGCTGGCCGTGGACAACAGCTTCGCGACTCCCGTGCTGCAGCAGCCCGTGAAGTTCGGCGCCGACCTCGTCGTGCATTCGGGCACCAAGTTCCTCGACGGCCAGGGTCGCGTCATGGCTGGTGCGGTTTGCGGCACCATTGCGCTGGTGGACAAGGTCATGGGCACTTTCTTGCGCAGCGGTGGTCTGAACATCGCTCCCTACAACGCCTGGACGGTGATGAAGGGCCTGGAAACCCTGGCTTTGCGCGTCAAGGCGCAAAGCGCTGCGGCACTGGAGTTTGCTGCCTGGCTGGAAGCCCATCCCAAGGTGGCACGTGTGTACTACCCGGGCCTCAAGAGCCATCCTCAGCACGAGCTGGCCATGCGTCAGCAAAACGGCATGGGCGGTGCCGTGCTGGCGTTTGACGTAGTGGGCGAGGGTGCCGAGCAGCTGCGTGCCAATGCCTTCCATGTGGTGGACAGCACGCGTCTGTGCTCGATTACGGCCAACCTCGGTGATGTGAAGACCACCATCACCCATCCCGCCAGCACCTCGCATGGTCGTCTGACCGAGGACCAGCGTCAGGCTGCCGGCGTGGGCCAGGGTCTGATTCGTATTTCCGTGGGCCTTGAGCATCTGGAAGACCTCAAGGTCGACCTGGCTCGCGGACTGGATACCCTGTGAAACACCCCCTGAGTCGCTTCGCGCCTTCCCCCTCTCCAGGGGAGCGATACCTGCGCTGCGAGGCGGCTCTTGCTCGGCATCTCTGACCGAGGCTGCGCGCGCCTCAAGCGCCGCAGCCTTGGCGCAGGGAATGCCGTACAAGGATTTCTGATATGACAAACAAAATTCGCACCCGCTTTGCCCCTTCGCCCACGGGCTTCATCCATCTGGGCAATATTCGTTCCGCTCTCTATCCCTGGGCTTTTGCGCGCGCCAATGGCGGCGACTTCGTGCTGCGCATCGAAGACACCGATCTGGAGCGCTCCACCCAGGCTTCCGTGGACGTGATCCTGGAAGGCATGGAATGGCTGCAACTGGACCACGACGAAGGTCCGTTCTACCAGATGCAGCGCATGGATCGCTACAAGCAAGTGCTGGCCACGCTGCAGGAAAAGGGCTATGTCTACCCCTGCTATATGAGCATGCAGGAGCTGGACGCACTGCGTGAAAAGCAGATGGCTGCCAAGGAAAAGCCCCGCTATGACGGCACTTGGCGCCCCGAGGAGGGCAAGGTCCTGCCCGCGATTCCCGAAGGCGTGAAGCCCGTGCTGCGCTTCAAGACTCCGCAAACTGGCTTGGTGGGCTGGGACGACAAGTGCAAGGGCCGTATCGAGTTCCAGAACTCCGAGCTCGACGATCTGGTGATTGCCCGCCCCGACGGCACGCCCACGTACAACTTCTGCGTCTGCGTGGACGACATGGACATGAATATCACCCATGTCATCCGTGGCGACGACCATGTGAACAACACGCCGCGCCAGATCCACATCTTTGAGGCGCTTGGCGCCACCGTGCCGACCTTTGCCCATCTGCCCACCGTGCTCAACGAGCAAGGCGAGAAGATGAGCAAGCGCAACGGTGCCAAGGCCGTGACCCAGTACCGCGATGAGGGCTATCTGCCCGACGCCATGGTGAACTATCTGGCCCGTCTGGGCTGGAGCCACGGCGACGACGAAATTTTCAGCCGTGCCCAGTTCCTGGAGTGGTTCAACCTGGATCACCTGGGTCGCAGCGCCGGCCAGTTTGACGAAGCCAAGCTGCGCTGGGTCAATGCCCAGCATCTGAAGGCCATGGACGACGCCGAGTTGGCCCGGTTGGTCAAGCCCTTTGTCGTCAAGGCGGGCGTGGCCGAGAGCCTGATCGATGCCGATGACCGTCTGGTGCGCATTGCTGCCTTGTTCAAGGATCGTTGCGAGACCTTGGTGGATCTGGCCAACTGGGCCAAGGTCTTCTATGTGGACAGCGTGGAGCGCAATGCGGAAGACTACGCCAAGCATGTGACCGAGGCGGCCAACCCCATGCTGGATGCATTTGCTGCCGTGGTGGAAAACGTGGAATGGACCAAGGAAGCCATTGCGGCTGCGATCAAGGAGCTGCTCAAGGCGCAGGGCGTGAAGATGCCTGTGTTGGCCATGCCTGTGCGTGTTTTGACGGTGGGCACAGCCCATACGCCGTCGGTCGATGCGGTGCTGGAATTGCTTGGACGTGAAAAAGTTATCGCGCGTTTGAAAAATCGCTAAAAACCTGTCTATAATTCGAGTCTCTGCAAAACGCGACTGATTAAAAGGTTGTCTTGCAGAGAGTTTTTGGGGGTATAGCTCAGCTGGGAGAGCGCTTGCATGGCATGCAAGAGGTCATCGGTTCGATCCCGTTTACCTCCACCAAAATTTAATGACGGCGAGTCGCAAGACTCGAATCGTTCTAGGAATTGACCCTATCGTCTAGAGGCCTAGGACATCACCCTTTCACGGTGAGTACCGGGGTTCGAATCCCCGTAGGGTCGCCAAGTTTGAAGCGCTTGCAGCTATATAATATGTAGCAAAGCTTCCTGCCAGGAGTGGTAGTTCAGTTGGTTAGAATACCGGCCTGTCACGCCGGGGGTCGCGGGTTCGAGTCCCGTCCACTCCGCCAGTTTGGCTAGTCGCTTGATTAAAAAAAGCGCCTTTATTTTCAGAAGGCGCTTTTTTAATCGGTGCGAAAGCAAAGATTCTAGGTTATGACCCTATCGTCTAGAGGCCTAGGACATCACCCTTTCACGGTGAGTACCGGGGTTCGAATCCCCGTAGGGTCGCCAAGTTTGAAGCGCTTGCAGCTATATAATATGTAGTAAAGCTTCCTGCCAGGAGTGGTAGTTCAGTTGGTTAGAATACCGGCCTGTCACGCCGGGGGTCGCGGGTTCGAGTCCCGTCCACTCCGCCAG
>NZ_JBKFBC010000014.1:0-65036 GCF_053345995.1 Comamonas sp. C24C
ATCGCCCCCATCGCCATGGAAGAAGGTCTGCGTTTCGCTATCCGCGAAGGTGGTCGTACTGTGGGTGCCGGTGTGGTTGCCACGATCATTGCATAATTGATTTTGTAGGGGTATAGCTCAATTGGCAGAGCGTCGGTCTCCAAAACCGAAGGTTGTAGGTTCGATTCCTACTGCCCCTGCCACCTCTTAATGGTGGAATCAACAAGAGCCCGCCTTTGGCGGGCTTTTGTGTCTTGAAATTGCACATTTTTGTGCATTTGAAACAAAATATGGCCACTACTCAGGTTGAAACAGTCAGCTCTGCAGCTGACAAAGCAAAAATAGCCGCTGTTGCGGCTTTAGTTGTTGCTTCTATTGCTGGCTTTTATCTGTTGAGCAAGCAAGGCGCACTGGTGCAGTGGGCGACGTTGATTGTCGGCCTGGCTCTGGCTGCTGGCGTGTTTCTGATCTCTGAGCCGGGTAAGCGCTTCATTGGCTTTGCCCGTGATGCTTGGCGTGAGGTGAAGAAGGTGGTCTGGCCCACACGCAAGGAAACCATGCAGATGACTCTGTATGTCTTTGCCTTCGTGGTGGTGATGGCCTTGTTCTTGTGGTTCACCGATAAGACGCTTGAATGGGTCTTGTACGACTTGATTTTGGGCTGGAGGAAGTAATGGCTGATGCAGTCGAAACAGATGTGAATGGTGGAACGGCGGGACCCGCCAACCCCGATCTGCGCTGGTATATCGTCCATGCCTATTCGGGTATGGAGAAGGCTGTCGAGCGCAATATTGCCGAGCGTATTGCGCGCTCGGACATGCAGTCCAAGTTTGGCCGCATCCTGGTGCCTTCTGAAGAAGTTGTGGAAATGCGCAACGGCACCCGTCGCACGACAGAGCGCCGTCTGTTCCCCGGTTATGTGTTCGTCGAAATGGTGATGGATGACGATACATGGCACCTGGTGAAGCACACCAGCAAGGTGACCGGTTTCGTTGGTGGCGCCAAGAATCGTCCTGCTCCCATCTCCGAGGAAGAAGTTCGCAAGATCGTCGACCAGATGCAGGAAGGCACCGAGAAGCCTCGCCACAAGGTCGAGTTCATGGTTGGCGAAATGGTCCGTGTCAAGGAAGGTCCTTTCGCAGACTTCAACGGCTCCGTCGAGGAAGTCAACTACGAAAAGAACCGTCTGCGTGTGTCGGTCACCATCTTTGGCCGCGCAACTCCTGTGGAATTGGAATTCTCTCAAGTTGAGAAAACTTGAGATTCGCAATAGAATCAAGGGCTTCGCATTTTTTGACTCGATGCGAAGCTTTTTTGTAGAGTCAGCAACCTCGGGGAGCTGCTTGTACGCATTGCAAGTGGCGCTATACCCGTAAGGAGCTCAACATGGCGAAAAAAATCGTCGGCTTCATCAAGCTGCAAGTGCCAGCTGGTAAGGCCAATCCTTCTCCTCCCATCGGTCCTGCGCTGGGTCAGCGCGGCCTCAACATCATGGAATTCTGCAAGGCGTTCAACGCCCAGACCCAAGGTGTCGAGCCCGGCCTGCCTCTGCCCGTGGTGATCACGGCTTTTGCTGACAAGAGCTTCACGTTCGTCATCAAGACTCCTCCCGCAACCGTTCTGATCAAGAAGGCTGTGAAGCTGGACAAGGGTTCTTCCAATCCTCTGAAGAACAAGGTCGGCAAGATCACACGTGCTCAGCTGGAAGAAATCGCCAAGACCAAGCTGAAGGACATGAACGCCGCTGACGTTGACGCTGCTGTGCGTACGCTGGCTGGTTCTGCCCGTTCGATGGGCGTGATCGTGGAGGGTGTGTAAATGGCCAAGTTGACCAAGAAGCAAAAAGCTCTCCAGGGCAAGGTTGATTCCAACAAGCTGTACTCTTTCGCTGACGCCGTGGCGCTGGTGAAGGAAGCTGCAACTGCCAAGTTCGATGAATCCATCGACGTGGCCGTGCAACTGGGCGTGGATGCCAAGAAGTCGGACCAAGTGGTGCGTGGCGCCGTGGTTCTGCCTCACGGTACCGGCAAGACTGCTCGCGTGGCTGTGTTCGCACAAGGCGCCAAGGCTGAAGAAGCCAAGGCCGCCGGCGCTGACGTGGTCGGTATGGACGACCTGGCTGCTCAAGTCAAGGCCGGTGACATGCCCTTCGACGTGGTGATCGCTGCTCCCGACGCTATGCGCGTTGTGGGTCAGCTGGGTCAGATCCTGGGCCCCCGCGGCCTGATGCCTAACCCCAAGGTTGGCACCGTGACTCCTGACGTCGCTACGGCCGTGAAGAACGCCAAGGCTGGTCAAGTGCAGTTCCGCGTGGACAAGGCCGGTATCGTGCACGGCACGATCGGTCGCCGCTCGTTCGACGCCGACAAGCTGCAGGGTAACCTGGCTGCTCTGATCGATGCGCTGAACAAGGCCAAGCCTGCTTCCAGCAAGGGGCAGTACCTGCGCAAGGTGGCGGTGTCGTCGACCATGGGTGTGGGCGTTCGCGTCGATACACAATCCATCTCGGCGTAATTGCTAGAAATCGTCAGATGAGCCTGGCTCATCTGGTGTGGTGGGCTGCGGGAGTTGTTGCTCCTGCAGGTCATCCAAGACCGTTGGTGTGATTTGATCACTTAATCACGAAGGCCAACGCAGATGGCGATCCCGCTGCAGATGGAAATTTTTCCTAAACAGTTGGTCGCTGCAACAAGAGCGTGTATGCAGGGCTTGCCTTGTATATACATTTGAAGGAGTAGACCTTGAGTCTGAATCGCAGTGAGAAAGAAGCGGTCATTTCCGAAGTGACCAGCCTCGCCGCTAAAGCTCAAACGCTTGTGATCGCGGAATACCGTGGCATCACGGTCGCCGACATGACCAAACTGCGTGCCGATGCTCGCAGCAAGGGTGTGAGCCTGAGCGTGTTGAAGAACACCCTGGCCCGCCGTGCTGTTGCCGGTAGCGCGTTTGACGTGGTGGCTGACCAGATGACTGGTCCCCTGATCTATGGCTTCTCTGAAGACGCAGTGGCTGCCGCCAAGGTGGTGGCCGACTTCGCGAAGACCAACGACAAGTTGGTGATTCGCGGTGGTGCGTTTGCAGGTAAGGCCCTGGACGTCGACGGCGTTAAGCAACTGGCAAACATCCCCTCTAAGGAAGTACTGCTCGCACAACTGTGCGGCTTGCTCATGTCGCCTATCTCGCGTACAGCCGTTGTGCTGGGCGCTCTGGCGGCCAAGAAGGGCGAAGGCTCTGCCGAAGCGGCAGCCGAACCAGCCGCAGCCTGAGTGCTCGGCAAAACCAACCAATTTTAGGAAATCAAAATGGCATTCGATAAAGACGCATTCCTGACCGCCCTGGACAGCATGACTGTTCTGGAACTGAACGACCTGGTCAAGGCTATTGAAGAGAAGTTTGGCGTGTCCGCCGCTGCTATGGCTGCTCCCGCTGCTGGCGGCGCTGCTGGCGGCGCTGCTGCTGCTGAAGAAAAGACCGACTTCGACGTCGTTCTGACTGAAGCTGGCGCCAACAAGGTGTCCGTGATTAAGGCTGTGCGCGAAATCACTGGCCTGGGTCTGAAGGAAGCCAAGGATCTGGTCGACGGCGCTCCCAAGACTGTGAAGGAAGCCGCTCCCAAGGCTGACGCTGAAGCCGCTGTGAAGAAGCTGGTGGAAGCCGGTGCTAAGGCTGAACTGAAGTAATTCAGTGAAATCAAGGGCTGGAGACTCGTAAAAGGGTCTCCAGCCTTTGGCGCTTGTGGAACGCGCTGAAAGAACACACCAGAAAGCAGGTTTCCTAGGGAGTCTGCTTTTTAGTGTCTTCTGACAATCCGACAGCAGAAGATGCCTTGGTTCGGGCGATGTGCAACGCATCGCCGTCAGCCATGGTTGGTAGTGGCCAACCGCCAAGCCCGCAGGAGAACCCTGTGGGGCAGTCGTCGCAGACCCAGGACTCATGTCTTTGCCCGGAGATCTCATGGCCTATTCTTATACCGAACGCAAGCGAATCCGCAAAAGCTTCGGGAGCCGCGATAGCGTGCTCGAAGTGCCTTATCTGCTGCAGATGCAAAAAGATGCCTATACAGCATTCCTGCAGGCAGATGTAGCCCCCAAAAAACGTACCATTGATGGCCTGCAAGCGGCCTTCAATTCCGCCTTCCCCATCGTCTCCCACAATGGTTTTGTGGAGATGAAGTTTGTCGAGTACAACCTCGCCAAGCCCGCTTTCGACGTGCGTGAATGCCAGACCCGTGGTCTGACCTTCGCCTCCGCTGTCCGCGCCAAGGTTCAACTGATCATCTATGACCGCGAGTCCTCCACGGCTCAGTCCAAGGTGGTCAAGGAAGTGAAGGAACAAGAGGTCTACATGGGCGAAGTGCCCCTGATGACCGACAAGGGTTCGTTCATCATCAACGGTACCGAGCGCGTGATCGTGTCTCAGCTGCACCGTTCGCCTGGCGTGTTCTTCGAACACGACAAGGGCAAGACCCATAGCTCGGGCAAGCTGCTCTTCTCGGCTCGTATCATTCCTTACCGCGGCTCGTGGCTGGACTTCGAGTTCGACCCCAAGGATCTGCTGTACTTCCGCGTCGACCGTCGCCGCAAGATGCCTGTGTCGATCCTGCTGAAGGCCATCGGCATGACGCCCGAGACCATCCTGGCGACGTTCTTCGTGAACGACAACTTCCGCCTGATGGACAGCGGTGCCCAGATGGAATTCGTGGCCGATCGCCTGAAGGGCGAAGTCGCGCGTTTCGACATCACCGACAAGTCCGGCAAGGTCGTGGTCGCCAAGGACAAGCGCATCACCGCTCGCCACACCCGCGAGCTGGAGCAGTCCGGCACCAAGTTCGTCAGCGTGCCTGAAGACTTCCTGCTGGGTCGTGTGCTGGCCAAGAACATCGTTGATCCCGACACCGGTGAAATCATCGCCAAGGCCAACGAAGAACTGACCGAAGCCCTGCTCAAGAAGCTGCGCAGCGCCGGTGTGCAGGACGTTCAGTGCATCTACACCAATGAACTGGACCAAGGCGCCTACATCTCGCAGACCCTGCGCACCGATGAAACCGTGGACGAGTTCGCTGCCCGCGTTGCCATCTACCGCATGATGCGCCCTGGCGAGCCTCCTACCGAGGACGCCGTGCAGGCCCTGTTCCAGCGCCTGTTCTACAACGCCGACACCTATGATCTGTCGCGCGTGGGCCGTATGAAGTTCAACGCCAAGATCGGCCGCGAAGGCGCGACCGGTCCCATGGTGCTGTCCAACGAAGACATCCTGGCTGTGGTCAAGATTCTGGTGGACCTGCGCAATGGCCGTGGCGAAGTCGACGATATCGACCACCTGGGCAACCGCCGTGTGCGTTGCGTGGGCGAACTGGCCGAAAACCAGTACCGCACCGGTCTGGCTCGTATCGAAAAGGCTGTGAAGGAACGTCTGGGTCAGGCCGAGCAAGAGCCTCTGATGCCTCACGACCTGATCAACTCCAAGCCCATCTCTGCGGCCCTGAAGGAGTTCTTCGGTGCCTCGCAGCTGTCGCAGTTCATGGACCAGACCAACCCTCTGGCAGAAATCACGCACAAGCGTCGTGTTTCCGCCCTGGGCCCGGGCGGTCTGACCCGCGAACGTGCCGGCTTTGAAGTGCGTGACGTGCACGTGACCCACTACGGTCGCGTCTGCCCTATCGAAACGCCTGAAGGTCCCAACATCGGTCTGATCAACTCGCTGGCTCTGTACGCCCGCCTGAACGAGTACGGTTTCATCGAAACACCGTACCGTCGCGTGGTGGACGGCAAGGTGACGATGGACATCGACTACCTGTCGGCCATCGAAGAAGGCAAGTACGTGATCGCCCAGGCCAACGCCGATCTGGATGCCGCAGGCAATCTGGTGGGCGAGCTGGTGTCGGCCCGTGAAGCCGGTGAATCGACCCTGGTGTCGGCCGAGCGCGTGCAATACATGGACGTGTCGCCTGCGCAGATCGTGTCCGTGGCTGCTTCGCTGATTCCCTTCCTGGAACACGACGACGCGAACCGTGCCTTGATGGGCGCCAACATGTCGCGTCAGGCCGTGCCTGTGCTGCGTCCTGAAAAGCCCATGGTCGGTACCGGCATCGAGCGCGTTGCCGCCGTGGACTCCGGCACCGTGGTCACCGCCAAGCGCGGCGGTATCGTGGACTATGTCGACGCGACCCGCATCGTGATCCGTGTGAACGACGACGAAGCCGTGGCCGGTGAAGTCGGCGTGGACATCTACAACCTGATCAAGTATCAGCGTTCCAACCAGAACACCAACATCCACCAGCGCCCCATCGTCAGCCGTGGCGACAAGCTGGCCAAGGGTGATGTGCTGGCGGACGGCGCTTCGACCGACCTCGGCGAAATCGCCATCGGCCAGAACATGCTGATCGCGTTCATGCCCTGGAACGGCTACAACTACGAAGACTCGGTGATGATCAACGAGCGCATCGTGGCTGACGATCGCTACACCTCGATCCACATCGAAGAGCTGGTGGTGATGGCTCGCGACACCAAGCTGGGTGCCGAAGAAATCACACGCGACATCCCCAATCTGTCCGAGCAGCAACTGAACCGCCTGGACGAGTCCGGCATCATCTACGTGGGCGCCGAAGTGCAACCCGGCGACGTGCTGGTGGGCAAGGTCACCCCCAAGGGCGAGACCACGCTGACGCCTGAAGAGAAGCTGCTGCGCGCCATCTTCGGCGAGAAGGCTTCCGACGTGAAGGACACTTCTCTGCGTGTGGATCAGGGCTCGCAAGGCACCGTGATCGACGTGCAGGTGTTCACGCGTGAAGGCATCCAGCGCGACAAGCGCGCCCAGCAGATCATCGACGATGAACTCAAGCGCTTCCGCCTGGACCTGAACGACCAGCTGCGCATTGTGGAAGCCGACGCTTTCGACCGTATCGAGAAGCTGCTGACCGGCCGCGTGGCCAACGGTGGTCCTCAGAAACTGTCCAAGGGCGCCAAGATCGACAAGGCCTATCTGGACGGCGTGGAGAAGTTCCACTGGTTCGACATTCGTCCTGCCGAAGACGATGTGGCCGCTCAGCTGGAGTCCATCAAGAACTCCATCGAGCAGCAGCGTCACACCTTCGACCTGGCGTTCGAAGAAAAGCGCAAGAAGCTCACCCAGGGCGACGAACTGCCTGCCGGCGTGCTGAAGATGGTCAAGGTCTACCTGGCCGTCAAGCGTCGTCTGCAGCCTGGTGACAAGATGGCCGGCCGTCACGGTAACAAGGGTGTGGTCTCCAAGATCACTCCTGTGGAAGACATGCCTTTCCTGGCTGATGGCTCCACTGCCGACATCGTGCTGAACCCGCTGGGCGTGCCTTCGCGTATGAACATCGGTCAGGTGCTGGAAGTGCACTTGGGCTGGGCCGGCAAGGGTCTGGGCCAGCGCATCGGCGACATGCTGCAAAAGGAAGCCCGTGCTGCTGAAGTGCGCGCCTTCCTGGAAGAGATCTACAACCGCAGCGGTCGCAAGGAAGAGCTGTCTCAGTTGGACGATGGCGAAGTCATGTCCATGGCCAAGGAACTGACCACGGGCGTGCCATTCGCAACGCCGGTGTTCGACGGTGCTTCCGAAGCCGAAATCAAGGACATGCTGAAGCTGGCCTACCCTGACGACATCGCTGCCGCCAAGGGTCTGACCGAGACACGCACTCAGGCTTATCTGTATGACGGCCGCACCGGCGAGCGCTTCGAGCGTCCGACCACCGTGGGCTATATGCACTACCTGAAGCTGCACCACTTGGTCGACGACAAGATGCATGCCCGCTCCACCGGTCCTTACTCGCTGGTGACGCAACAGCCTCTGGGCGGTAAGGCCCAGTTCGGTGGTCAGCGTTTCGGTGAAATGGAAGTGTGGGCGCTGGAAGCTTACGGCGCCGCCTACGTGCTGCAGGAAATGCTGACCGTGAAGTCCGACGACGTGGTCGGTCGTACCAAGGTGTACGAGTCCATCGTCAAGGGCGAGCACTCGATCGAAGCGGGCATGCCCGAATCGTTCAACGTGCTGGTCAAGGAAATCCGCTCTCTGGGCTTGGACATCGAGCTCGAACGTTCTTAAGCCCTATTAAACAGAGAGCTGCAACCGCTTTAAAACAAAGGATTTGCGCTTGGTTCGTTGCTGAAACCAAGGCAAATCCAGCGGTGGCTGCAATGATTTTTGACGAAAAGGAAAGAGTTACATGAAATCGCTACTCGACCTGTTCAAGCAATTTACGCCTGATGAGCATTTCGATGCCATCAAGATCGGCCTGGCCTCGCCCGAGAAGATCCGTTCCTGGTCTTTCGGTGAAGTGAAGAAGCCTGAAACGATCAACTACCGTACTTTCAAGCCCGAGCGTGATGGTCTGTTCTGCGCCAAGATCTTTGGCCCGATCAAGGACTACGAATGCCTGTGCGGCAAGTACAAGCGCCTCAAGCACCGCGGTGTGATCTGCGAGAAGTGCGGCGTTGAAGTCACACAGACCAAGGTGCGTCGCGAACGCATGGGTCACATCGACCTGGCCGCGCCCTGCGCCCACATCTGGTTCCTGAAGTCCCTGCCTTCGCGCCTGGGCCTGGTGCTGGACATGACGCTGCGCGACATCGAGCGCGTGCTGTACTTCGAAGCCTATGTGGTGACCGACCCCGGCATGACTCCGCTGAAGAAGTTCAGCATCATGACCGAGGACGACTACGACGCCAAGCAACTCGAGTACGGCTACGATGAGTTCACCGCCAAGATGGGCGCTGAAGGCATCAAGGACCTGCTCGAAGGCATCGACATCGACGTCGAGATCGAGCGCCTGCGCAACGATCTGACCGGCTCCGAAGTCAAGGTCAAGAAGAACGCCAAGCGCCTGAAGCTGCTGGAAGCGTTCAAGAAGTCCGGCATCAAGCCCGAGTGGATGGTGATGGAAGTGCTGCCCGTGCTGCCTCCCGATCTGCGTCCTCTGGTGCCTCTGGACGGTGGCCGTTTCGCCACTTCCGACCTGAACGACCTGTACCGCCGCGTCATCAACCGCAACTCGCGTCTGCGTCGTCTGCTCGAGCTCAAGGCTCCTGAAATCATCGCGCGCAACGAAAAGCGCATGCTGCAGGAAGCAGTGGACTCGCTGCTGGACAACGGCCGTCGCGGCAAGGCCATGACGGGCGCAAACAAGCGTGCCCTGAAGTCTCTGGCCGACATGATCAAGGGCAAGAGCGGTCGTTTCCGTCAGAACTTGCTGGGCAAGCGCGTGGACTACTCCGGTCGTTCCGTGATTACCGTGGGTCCTTACCTCAAGCTGCATCAGTGCGGTCTGCCCAAGCTGATGGCGCTGGAGCTGTTCAAGCCCTTCATCTTCGCGCAGCTCGAGCAGCGCGGCATCGCCACGACCATCAAGGCGGCCAAGAAGGAAGTGGAAGCCGGTACGCCCGTGGTGTGGGACATCCTTGAAGAAGTCATCAAGGAACACCCCATCATGCTCAACCGTGCGCCTACGCTGCACCGTCTGGGTATCCAGGCTTTCGAGCCCATCCTGATCGAAGGCAAGGCCCTGCAACTGCACCCGCTGGTCTGCGCGGCCTTCAACGCCGACTTCGACGGTGACCAGATGGCTGTTCACGTGCCCCTGTCTGTGGAAGCGCAGATGGAAGCCCGCGTGCTGATGCTGGCCTCGAACAACGTGCTGTTCCCCGCTTCGGGCGAACCCTCCATCGTTCCTTCCCAGGACGTGGTGCTGGGTCTGTATCACGCCACGCGTGAAAAGATCAACGGCAAGGGCGAAGGCATGGTGTTTGCCGACCTGATGGAGCTGCAACGCGCTCTGGATGCCGGTGAGACCGAACTGCACGCCAAGATCAGCGTGCGCCTGACCGAGTGGAACAAGAACAAGGAAACCGGCGAATTCGAGCCCGTGACCTCGCTCGTGGAAACCACCGTGGGCCGTGCCCTGCTGTCTGAAATCCTGCCCAAGGGCCTGGCTTTCAGCAACATGAACAAGGCGCTGAAGAAGAAGGAAATCTCCAAGCTGATCAACGCCTCCTTCCGCAAGTGCGGTCTGAAGGCCACGGTCGTGTTTGCCGACAAGCTGCTGCAAAACGGTTTCCGTCTGTCCACGCACGCTGGTATCTCGATCTCCATCGACGACATGCTGGTGCCTCCGCAAAAGGCCGACATCCTGGCCCGCGCAGAGTCCGAAGTGAAGGAGATCGAGCAGCAGTACGTCTCAGGTCTGGTGACCTCCGGCGAGCGCTACAACAAGGTGGTGGACATCTGGGGCAAGGCCGGCGACGACGTGTCCAAGGTGATGATGGACCAGCTCAAGGTCCAGAAGACCACCGACCGTCACGGCAACGAAGTCGATCAGGAATCGTTCAACGCGATTTACATGATGGCTGACTCCGGCGCCCGCGGCTCCGCAGCGCAGATTCGTCAGCTGGCCGGTATGCGTGGTCTGATGGCCAAGCCTGACGGCTCGATTATTGAGACGCCTATCACCGCGAACTTCCGCGAAGGCCTCAACGTGCTGCAGTACTTCATCTCGACCCACGGTGCTCGTAAGGGTCTGGCCGACACGGCGCTGAAGACGGCTAACTCCGGTTACCTGACTCGTCGTCTGGTGGACGTGACGCAGGATCTGGTCGTGAACGAACAGGATTGCGGTACCTCCAACGGCTATCTGATGCGCGCCATCGTCGAAGGCGGTGAAGTGATCGAATCCCTGCGCGATCGCGTGCTGGGCCGTTCGACCGCCGAAGAAGTGCTGCACCCCGAAACCCGTGCCGTGCTGGTGCCTGCCGGTACCCTGCTCAACGAAGACACCATCGAAGAGCTGGAAGCTCAGGGCGTGGACGAAATCAAGGTGCGTACGGCTCTGACCTGCGAAACCCGTTTCGGCCTGTGCGCCACCTGCTACGGTCGCGACCTGGGTCGTGGCGGCCTGATCAACCTCGGCGAAGCCGTGGGTGTGATCGCTGCCCAGTCCATCGGTGAACCCGGCACGCAGCTGACCATGCGTACCTTCCACATCGGTGGTGCCGCTTCGCGCGCTGCCATCGCCTCGAGCGTGGAAGCCAAGTCCAATGGTGTCATCGGCTTCAACAGCACGATGCGCTATGTGTCCAACACCAAGGGCGAGCTGGTGGTGATTTCGCGTTCCGGCGAGATCGTGATCAGCGAAAACGGCCGCGAGCGCGAGCGTCACAAGGTGCCTTATGGCGCCGTGCTGACCATCAAGCCCGATGAAGCCATCAAGGCCGGCAAGATCCTGGCGAACTGGGACCCGCTGACCCGACCCATCATTACCGAATACGCCGGTCAAGTGCGTTTCGAGAATGTGGAAGAAGGTCTGACGGTGGCCAAGCAGGTCGACGAAGTGACCGGTCTGTCCACTCTGGTGGTGATCGATCCCAAGCGTCGTGGCTCCGCCAAGGTGGTGCGTCCCCAGGTCAAGCTGATCGACGCCAACAACCAGGAAGTCAAGATCCCTGGTACCGACCACGCCGTGACGATCGGCTTCCAGGTCGGCGCCCTGATTCAGGTGCGCGACGGCCAGGACGTGGGCCCCGGCGAAGTGCTGGCCCGTATCCCTGTGGAAGGTCAGAAGACCCGCGACATTACCGGCGGTCTGCCCCGTGTGGCCGAACTGTTCGAAGCCCGTACGCCCAAGGACAAGGGCACTCTGGCCGAGATGACCGGTACTGTGTCCTTCGGCAAGGAAACCAAGGGCAAGATCCGCCTGCAGATCACCGATCTGGAAGGCAAGGTCTGGGAAGAACTGGTGCCCAAGGAGCGCAACATTCTGGTCCACGAAGGCCAGGTGGTGAACAAGGGCGAGTCCATCGTTGACGGTCCTGCCGATCCTCAAGACATCCTGCGTCTGCTGGGTATCGAAGAGCTGTCGCGCTACATCGTGGACGAGGTGCAGGACGTTTACCGCCTGCAGGGTGTGAAGATCAACGACAAGCACATCGAAGTGATCGTGCGTCAGATGCTGCGTCGCGTGATCATCGAGAACTCTGGCGATACCACCTACATCCAGGGTGAACAGGTCGAGCGTTCCGAGGTGCTCAACACCAACGAACAGATGCAGAAGGAAGGCAAGCTGCCTGCCACGTACTCCAACGTGCTGCTGGGTATCACCAAGGCTTCGCTGTCGACCGACTCGTTCATCTCTGCGGCTTCCTTCCAGGAAACCACCCGTGTTCTGACCGAAGCTGCCATCATGGGCAAGCGCGACGAACTGCGTGGCCTGAAGGAAAACGTGATCGTGGGTCGCCTGATCCCCGCCGGTACCGGTCTGGCCTATCACCAGGCTCGCAAGGCCAAGGACGAGATGGACGATGCCGAGCGTCGTGCCATCGCCGAAGCCGAAGAAGCCGAGCTGGCCGGTGTGCTGGCTGATGACGTCGAAGCACCTGCTGGCGACGCCTCTGCCGACTAAGCATGGCATTGAGCCGCGGCCGGCAACGGCTGCGGTTCGCTGCTGATGCACCGCGCTCCCGCTCTGCCTTGTGCAGACGGGAGCGTATTTCATTGATCAAGACACGATTTGCGCAAGTTCGGATCAGGCATGGCGCTTTTTCGATGAACATGCCCGCTGCGCCTTCCTGTCTGCCTCAGTTTTCCAAGTTTTTCAGGTCTGCTCTTCATGACTTCCAAGCCTTCCCAACCCAAGAACGCCGCGGCTGGCGCTGCTGTGCCCAACGCTCCTGCCCTGTGGCAACAGCTGGATGCAGTGGCCAAGGCCTTGCACGGCATCCTGGGTGGCCAGTCCAGCAAGGCTGTGCTGGCACAGGTGCCGCAGCGCTTGCGTCCGGGAGTGCAGGCCTTGCTGTTCCAGGTGCTGCGCAATCTGGGGCGTGCCCAGGCGCTGCAAAGGCAGCTGGTGTCGCGGGCTCCCGCGCCCAAGGTCAGCGCCTTGCTGAGCACGGCGCTGGCTCTGGCCTGGGATGAGGCGCAAGCCCCTTACCCGCCCTTCACCCTGGTCAACCAGGCCGTGGAAGCCGCCAAGAATGGCGCGGCACGCGCGCAGTCCGGCTTCATCAACGCCTGCCTGCGCCGCTTTCTGCGCGAACGCGATGCGCTGGTGAGCGCCACCGACAACGATCCCGTGGCCGTCTGGAATCACCCCGCCTGGTGGATTGCCCGGCTCAAGAAAGACCATCCCCAGGATTGGCAGGCCATTCTGACGGCCAACAATGCCCTGCCGCCCATGACGCTGCGCGTGAATGCACAGAAAAGCACTGCAGCCCAGTATCAGGATGCGCTGCAGGCGATGAACCTGAAGGCGACGGCCGTCGCCGAGTGCGGGCTTCAGCTGGAGCAGGCCGTGCCCGTGCAGGAGCTGCCGCATTTTGAAGAGGGCTGGGCCTCGGTGCAGGATGCTGCCGCGCAGGCCGCTGCCCCGCTGCTGCTGGCCGGCTTGTCCCAGCCCCAGGGGCGCCCGCTGCGCGTGCTGGATGCCTGTGCCGCGCCCGGTGGCAAGACCGCCCATCTGCTCGAACGTGCCGCGCCCGGCAGCATCGAAGTCACGGCTCTGGAGATCGACCCCGAGCGGGCACGCCGCATCGATGAAACCCTGTCGCGCCTTGGTTTGAAGGCCAAGGTGCTGGTGGCCGATGCGTCCGCGCCAAAGGACTGGTTCGAATCGCAATGTGGTGGTCAACCCTTCGACGCGATCTTGCTCGATGCGCCCTGCACGGCATCGGGCATTGTGCGTCGCCAGCCAGATGTGCGCTGGCTGCGCCGTGAAAGCGATGTGGCCCAGCTGGCAGACATACAGTCCAGGCTGCTGGACACCTTGTGGCCGCTGCTACAGCCCGGCGGGCGCATGGTCTATTGCACCTGCTCGGTCTTCAAGGCCGAGGGCGATGCCCAGATGCAAGCGTTTCTTGCACGCAACACTACGGCGGCCAGCTTGCCTGCTGCAGGCCATTTAATTCCCGGCAAAGCAGCCAAACACGATTCCGTGTCCGACAATCCCCTGGGTGACCACGACGGCTTTTTTTACGCTCTGCTGGAAAAATTGCGCTAACGCTGTAGCGGGGGCCTTGCGGCGTGTGGCCCGTGCAGCTTCGCTGGTGCTGGCGCTATCCCTGGTATTCGTGCTGGCCCGAGCCGATACCGTGTCGCCGGACATCAGCTCCATGCAGCTCACGCGCACCGAGGAAGGCGTGTTTCTCTCGGCCAATCTGCAGTTCGAGCTGCCCGGTCAGGTGGAAGACGCCCTGCGCCAGGGCATTCCCATGTATTTCATTGCCGAAGCCCAGGTGCAGCGCGAGCGCTGGTACTGGTCCGATCAGCAATTGGGTATTGCCACCCGTTACTACCGCATCACGCACCAGCCGCTCACCAAGCGCTGGCGCCTGCATATCTCCAACTCCGCCTTCACCGGCGGCAGCGGCACCGGGCTGGCGCTGGGCCAGACCTATGAGCAGCTCGAGGATGCCATTGCCGCCATTCAGCGCATCTACCGCTGGAAGATTCTGGAGCCCGCCCAGCTCGGCTCCACTTCGGGCGTGTCGGTGCAGCTGCGCTTTCGCGTAGATCTGTCGTCCCTGCCCAGGCCTTTGCAGATCGGTGCGCTGGGGCGCTCGGGCTGGAATCTGCAGATGACGCGCACGCAGACCCTGGAGGCCGCTCCCTGATGGCAGACATCAAGCTCCCGGACGGTGAAGCTGGCGGCACCTCTGCAGCACGCTGGTCGCGCGCCACGCGCTGGGCCGTCGGCACGGGCGTGGTGCTGATGGTGGTGGTGGGGGTGCTGCTGCTGTTCCTGCTGACCTTGGCCACCAACAACCGGCTGGCCTACGAGCGCAACTACAACTGGCTGTTTGCCGCGAATGTGGTGGTGGCCGGATTGCTGCTGCTGGTACTGTTCTGGGGCGGGGTGCGCCTGGCGCTGAGGCTCAGGCGCGGGCGTTTCGGCAGCAAGCTGCTGCTCAAGCTGGCAGGCATCTTCACCCTGGTGGGCTTGCTGCCGGGCTTGCTGATCTATGTGGTGTCCTACCAGTTCGTCTCACGCTCCATCGAGAGCTGGTTCGACGTCAAGGTCGAAGGGGCGCTGTCCGCCGGTGTGAGCCTGGCCAGCGCCACGCTGGATACGGTGGCCAATGACATGGCCAACAACACGCGCACCGCAGGCCTGCAGCTGTCTCAGACCTCGGATGCCGGGGCCGCGCTGATGCTGGAGCGCATCCGCGATCAGATCGGCGCCACCGATGTGGTGCTCTGGAATGCCTCGGGCAAGGCTATCGCCAGCGCCGGCCAGTCTCTGTTCAGCCTCGCACCCGAGCGGCCCAACACCCAACTGCTGCGCAGCCTGAAGGAGCAGGGTGGCCAGCGCGCCGTGTCCAGCATCGAAGGTCTGGATGACGCCGGCGATGTGCCTGCCGAGCAGGCCGCCGCCAATGCCAAGGTGCGCACGCTGGCGCTGGTACCCAGCTCGGCCGTGAATCTGCTCGAAGAAGCGCGTTATCTGCAGGCCACGATTCCCTTGCCTCAGGCCCTGGTCATCAATGCCCTGGCCGTGCAGGAGGCCAATCGCGAGTACCAGGAGCGAGCGCTTGCTCGTGGCGGGCTGCAGCGCATGTATATCGGCACATTGACGCTGGCGCTGTTTCTGGCCGTGTTTGGCGCCGTGGTGCTGGCCGTGGTGCTGGGCAACCAACTGGCCAAGCCGCTGCTGCTGCTGGCCCAGGGCATGCGTGATGTGGCGCGTGGCGATCTGCGCCCCAAGCCCGCGCTGCAGAGCAAGGACGAGATCGGCGGGCTGACGCGCTCCTTTGCCGTCATGACCCAGCAACTGGCCGATGCGCGCTCCGATGCCAACCGCAATCTGCTGCAGCTCGATGCAGCACGCAGCAATCTGCAGACCATTCTGGACAACCTCACATCGGGCGTCATCGTGCTCGATCGTGCCGGTCGCATCGTGCTCAGCAACCCCGGCGCGACACGCATTCTGCGTGCGCCCATGGCGGTGTTTCAGGGCAAGCGACTGCGCGATGTTTCGGGCCTGCAGGACTTTGCCCGTGTGGTGCAGGAGCAGTTCGAGATCTTCCTGGGCGATGCTTCGGCCCAGCAGGGGCGGGACCGCTGGCAGCAGGTCTATGAGCTGGACGCCGGCAACGGCAACGGCGATGTGGTGCACAACACCACCAGTCTGGTCATGCGTGGTGCGGAGCTGCCCGACGACCAGCGCCTGCTGGTGTTCGATGATATTTCGGAGATCGTCTCGGCGCAGCGTGCACAGGCCTGGGGCGAGGTGGCACGCCGCGTTGCGCATGAAATCAAGAATCCGCTGACGCCGATTCAGCTGTCTGCCGAGCGTCTGGCCATGAAGCTGACCGACAAGCTGCAGCCTACCGAGCAGGCGCTGCTAGCCAAGTCGGTGAAGACCATTGTCGATCAGGTGGCTGCGATGAAACGCCTGGTCGATGAGTTCCGCGAGTACGCACGCTTGCCGGCGGCCAATCTGCAGCCGCTGGATCTGAATGCTCTGGTCGCCGAGGTGCTGCAGCTCTATGGCGAGGAGAATGCGACGGTGCGCGTGGAGGCATCCCTGGACGAAGCCTGCCCGCCCATCCAGGGCGATAGCCAGCAATTGCGCCAGGTCATCCACAATCTTTTGCAAAATGCGCAAGATTCCACGGCGCAAAGAGCGCAGGAAACAGGGCAGACTCCGGGCTCCGTCACCATCGAAACCCGCTGGATGGACACGGCCCAGCGTGTGCGCCTGAGCATCAGCGACAGTGGCACAGGTTTTGCTCCCAATATTCTGCAAAGAGCTTTCGAGCCCTATGTGACCACCAAGTCCCGCGGCACCGGCCTGGGCCTTGCGGTGGTCAAAAAAATAGCCGACGAGCATGGCGCAAGAGTGGACCTGGGTAATCGAGAGGAAGACGGGGTAGTTCAAGGCGCGCGAGTGTCGCTATCATTTGTACCTAACGACCGTGCTGGGACGGCTTGATCCCGTTCAGCACAAGGCATAGCAACAGGCTTTAGACACATGGCAAACATACTAGTGGTCGACGACGAACTGGGGATCCGGGATTTGTTGTCGGAAATCCTCAACGACGAAGGTCATAGTGTGGACGTGGCAGAGAACGCCACGCAGGCACGCGTATCCAGGGCTACCAACAACTACGATCTGGTGCTGCTGGACATCTGGATGCCGGACACCGACGGCGTCACCTTGCTCAAGGAATGGGCCACGGCCGGCCAGCTCACCATGCCCGTCATCATGATGAGCGGTCATGCGACCATCGAGACGGCCGTCGAGGCAACGCGCATCGGCGCGCTGTCCTTCCTCGAAAAGCCCATCACCATGCAGAAGCTGCTCAAGGCAGTGGAGCAGGGGCTGGCGCGCAGCACGGCCAGCCAGGGCTCTGAAACCGCATCGCATGCCAGCAGCGGCACGGCGCCATCGGCCGTGGTCAGCATCACGGCGCAGGCGGCGGAAGACAATCTGCCCAATTCGCACCAGGGCTTCGATCTCGACCGCCCCCTGCGCGAGGCGCGAGACGGCTTTGAAAAAGCCTATTTCGAATTCCACCTGGCCCGCGAAGGCGGCTCCATGACGCGTGTGGCCGAGAAGACCGGCCTGGAGCGCACCCATCTGTACCGAAAGCTGCGCCAACTGGGTGTGGACCTCGGACGCAATCGCCGCGGATAATTTTCAAAAAAATCGCAGTTTTCGATTTGGGGTCGAAAAGTGTGCCTATAATCGTGGCTTCGGCACTCAAGAGTGTTGATAAGGGCCCGGTAGCTCAGTCGGTAGAGCAGAGGATTGAAAATCCTTGTGTCGGCGGTTCGATTCCGTCCCAGGCCACCAGATTCAAAGCCCTGGATCAGCAATGATTCAGGGCTTTTCTGCATCTGGATCTGATCCGTGTCCGGAGGCATTTGCAGACCGGCGAGTGCTGCGATCTGGAATGCCCAGGCGGGGCGGGATGCGGAAAAATATGCCTATAATCGCTGCTTCAGCACATTCAAGTTGCTGGACAGCAAAGGCCCGGTAGCTCAGTCGGTAGAGCAGAGGATTGAAAATCCTTGTGTCGGCGGTTCGATTCCGTCCCAGGCCACCAAATATGAAGCCCCAGATCAGCAATGATCTGGGGCTTTTCTCATTGTCACCTCGAATATCTGCAAGCCCAGAGCGGAAGTCTGGGCCATGGGCAGCAAAAAGCAGAGCGGCTTGCGCTTGCTTTGGCTCGATTTCAAGGTGTTTCAGCTCCAGTTCGCTTTGTAGGTATGCGCAACCAGCTTTTCATTTGATAGCGCCTGCATGCTGCCGTTAAGCTTGCAGCTTTCATCGTGCACAGACAGGCACAGGAGCGCGTGTGACAGCAGATCAGCAACCAAGGGCGTCGCAACCGGCAGCGAACTGGCAGCCGGGCCTGATCGCCATCCACGGCAACCAGACCGAGGCGCTGGCCGATACCGTGCTGGCCTGGCTGGCGGCGCATCCCTTGCAGGCGCTGGAGCCCGAGATCGTGCTGGTGCAAAGCAACGGCATGGCCGAGTGGTTCAAGATGCGCATGGCCGAGCAGCAGGGCGTGTGCGCCGCAGCACAGGTCGAATTGCCGGCGCGCTTTGTCTGGCGCAGCTACCGGCAGATTCTGGGCAGGCACGAAGTGCCGCGTGAGTCGCCGCTGGACAAGACACCCATGATCTGGCGCCTGATGCGTCTGCTGCCGCAGTGCCTGGGCGAGCCTGCATTTGCGCCTATTGCCAATTTTCTGCGCCCTGGCGAGCCGCAGCGCCTGCTGCAGCTGGCCGAAAAACTGGCCGACCTGTTCGACCAGTACCAGATCTACCGCGCCGACTGGCTGGCCGCCTGGGAGCAGGGCGAGGATGTGCTGCGCACGGCGGGCCGCCCCGACGCGCCCGTGCCCGAAGGGCAGCTCTGGCAGCCCCAGCTGTGGCGCAAGGTGCTGGCCGAGCTCGATGAGCAGGAGCGTGCTGCCACCCGCCCGGCCCTGCTGGCACGGATTCTGGACGCGCTGCAAAGCGGTCGGCCGCCGGTCACGCCGCTGGCGCGCCGCGTGGTGGTGTTCGGCATGAGCCAGATGCCGTTGTCGCTGATGCAGTTTCTGAGCGGCATTGCCCAGCACAGCCAGGTGCTGATCGCCGTTCCCAACCCCTGCCGCTTTCACTGGGCCGATGCCATCGACGGGCGCGAGCTGCTGCGCCAGCAGCGCCGCCGCCATGCCGACAAGGGCGGCAAGGACCTGGCACAGATTCCGCTGGCCGCCATGCACGCCCACGCCCACCCGCTGCTGGCCGCCTGGGGGCGCCAGAGCCGCGACTATGTGCGCCAGCTCGATGCCTTCGACACCACGGGCGACACCGCAGTGCAATGGGGCTGGCAGCGTGTGGATGTGTATGACGAGGCTGACGCGAGCGAACTGATCGACGCACCGCTGCTGACCCAGGTGCAGCAGCGTATTCGCGATCTGGTGCCCATGTCGGAGCACCCTGCGGTCGAGATTGCAGCGGCAGACCAGTCCATCGTCTTTCACAAGGCCCATGGCCTGGTGCGCGAGCTTGAAGTGCTACACGACCAGTTGCTGCAATGGCTGGCCGAGCCTGCCGCTGCGGGCCACGCCGCGCCGGCGCCGCGCGAGGTGGTGGTCATGCTGCCGTCGATCGAAGAAGCTGCACCCGCCATCCGCGCCGTGTTCGGTCAGTACGGCCGCCACGATGCGCGCCATATTCCGTTTGACATTGCCGACGTGGGCGCGCGCGCCAGCAGCCCGCTGGTGACGGCGCTGCAATGGCTGCTCAAGCTGCCACAGCAGCGCTGCCGTCTGAGCGAGTTGTGCGATCTGCTCGATGTGCCCGCCGTGGCGGCGCGGGTGGGGCTGGCGGCCGACGATCTGCCCCAGCTCACGCACTGGATGGCCGGCGCAGGCATTCGCTGGGGGCTCAACCATGCGCAGCGCGCCCAGCTGGGTCTGGCAGCCTGCGGTGATCCCAACAGCGCCTGGTTCGGCCTGCGCCGCATGCTGCTGGGCTATGCCTGCGGACCGGCGCTGGAGGCCGCCTTCGACGAGGCGCAGGCTTTTGCCGGCATGGAGCCCTATGACGAAGTGGGCGGCCTGACGGCCGAGCTTGCCGGATCGCTGGCCAGCTTGCTGGGGCGCATGCTGCAGTGGTGGCAAACGGCTGCAACGGCCGCAGCTCCCGAGGTCTGGGCCCAGCGTTTTCGCAGTCTGATGGACGACTTCTTTGTCGCGCAGGGCGATGAGGACCAGGCCCTGTGCGCCGCTCTCGACACGGCCCTGGTCGGCTGGCAGGCCGCCTGCGAGCAAGCGGGCTTCGACGCCCTGATTCCGCTGGAGGTGGCGCAGGAGGCCTGGCTGCAGGCCCTGTCCGAGCCCGCGCTCAACCAGCGTTTTCGCGCCGGCGGCGTGACTTTTTGCACGCTGATGCCGATGCGGGCCATCCCCTTCGAAGTGGTGTGTCTGCTGGGCATGAACGATGGCGACTACCCGCGCCGCGCCACGCGCGTGGACTTCGATCTGATGGCCCTGCCCGGCCAGCAGCGCCCTGGTGATCGCGCGCGCCGCGACGATGACCGTCAGCTGATGCTGGATGCCTTGCTGTCGGCCCGCAGCAAGCTCTACATCAGCTGGGCCGGCCGCCATGTGCGCGACAACAGCGAGCAGCCCCCCTCGGTGCTGGTCTCGCAGCTGCGCGACTATCTCCGCCAGGGCTGGCAAGGGGAAGGCAGTGCAGGTCTTTCCGCCAGCGAGCGCGGAGATCTGCTGCTGGCCCAGCGTACCCGCCAGCATCCTTTGCAGCCCTTCAGCCGCCGCTATTTCGAACAGGCTTCAGGGCTGTCGACCTTCGCACGCGAATGGTATGGCGCGCATGAAGAGCGGGCCGCGCAGGCGCTGCCGGTCGTGGCCGCCTTCGAGCCCGACCCCGAGGTGCCGCTGACGCTGGCGCGACTGACGGAATTTCTGCTCCATCCCGCACGCAGCTTTTTGCGCAACCGCTTGCAGGTGCGCTTTGAGCAGGACGAGGAACTGCTGGAGGACGATGAGCTTTTCAGCGTCGATGGCCTGACCGCCTACGGCCTGATTCAGCAGCTGCAGCAGGGTGTACGCACGCAGCTGGCGCATGATGCGGCGCTGGACGTGGGCCTGCAGGTGCAGCGCCAGGTGCAGCGTCTGGGGCGTGCCGGCGTGCTGCCGCTGGCAGGTCTCGGCAGGCGCGAGGCCGAGGCCTTGAAGGCGCAGGCCACGCCGTCGCTGCTGGCCTGGCAGCAGCAGATGCGGCTGTGGCCCCAGGCGGCGCCGCGCGAGCGGCTGTTGCTGCACTCCGGCGCGGTCACGCTGGACGACTGGATGGATGGCTTGCAGGAGCGCGAAGAGCCGTCCTCGGATGCGGACTACAGCCGCTGCTGGTTCGTGCTGGAGCCGCGCGCGCTGCTGAACAAAAAGGGCGAACTTCAGGTCTACAAGCTGCTGCCCGTTTATGTGCGCAGTCTGGCGCTTTCAAGCACGGGCGTCGACACGCTGATGGGTGTGATCGCACGCGACACCCTGGTCTGGGTGCAGCCGCTGGAGCCGGAGGCGGCCACGCAGCGCTTGCAAGCCCTGATGCAGCTGTGGCTGGCGGGCCAGAACGAGCCCTTGCCACTGCCTCTCAAAGCCGCCATCGCAGCCGGCCTGGACGATTTGAGCGCCGCCGCACAGGCCTACGAGGGCGGCTACATGCTGGGCGGCGAATGTGAAGACCCCAGCTGGGCGCGCTGCTACCCAGACTGGGAGGCGCTGACGGCTGATCTGCGCTTTCATGCGCTGGCCAAGCAGGTCTATGGCCCATTGCATGACTGGCTGGCTGCGCAGGTGCAGATCGAGGCCCTGCCCCTGATGCAGCGTGCAGACCAGGACGAACAACCAGGAGAGCCGGCATGAGCGCGCCCGCCAACCCGATGAAGCCCGGCAGCCAGGCGCTGCAGCCCCTGCATTTCCCGCTCTGGGGTTCGCGCCTGATCGAAGCCAGTGCGGGAACAGGCAAGACCTGGACCATTGCCGCACTCTATCTGCGGCTGGTGCTGGGCCATGGCGCCGAGAACGGTTTTGCCAGGCCCTTGATGCCGCCCGACATTCTGGTGATGACCTTTACGCGGGCCGCCACGCGCGAGCTGTCGGACCGCATTCGCGCACGCCTGATCGAGGCCGTGCAATGCTTTCGCGGCGAGGCCGAACCGGCGGCGCACGACAGTTTCCTGCGCGATCTGCGCGACTCCTATGCCGAAGGAGTGGAACGTGACACCGCTGCCTGGCGGCTGGACATGGCTGCGCAGTGCATGGACGATGCCGCCATCCACACCATAGATGCCTGGTGCCAGCGCATGTTGCGCGAGCATGCTTTCGACAGCGGCAACCTGTTTGATGAAACGCTGGAGGCCGATGAAAGCCAGCGTCAGACCGAAGCTGCCCAGGATTACTGGCGCCAGCAGTGCTACCCGCTGTCGGGCGAGGTGCTGGAGACGGCGCTGCAGGTCTGGCCCGATGTGCATGCGCTGGTCAAAGACATGCAATCGCTGCTGCGCGAAAACGTGCCCGCTGTGGCAGGTGTCGGGTCGTTGGGCGAATGCATTACGCAGACACGTGCAGAGCGTGCGCAGCGACTGCAAGTGCTTGCCGATGGCTGGGAAGCCAAGGCCGAGCGCATGTTGCGCTGGATTGAGGGTGAACTGGACGGCCGCGCCGCGCTGTGGGACAAGCGAAAGCTGCAGGCTCGCTACTACACAGGCTGGTTTGCGGCGCTGACCGTTTGGGCGCAAGACCCACTGAACCAGCCTCTGGAGCTCAGCGACTCCGCCCGCAAGCGCCTGTGCCCAGAGGGTATGGCCGAGGCCTTCAAGGGCTCGACCATGGACTTGCTGCTGCCCACTGAATTTTCCGAGTTGGAGCAATTGCTGAAAGCGTTGACCGAGCTGCCGTCGATCAAGGTGGCGCTGCGCCTGCATGCTGCAGTCCATGTCCAGCAGCGCCTGCTGTGGCTCAAGCGCCAGGCCGGCACTTTTGGCTTTGCCGATATGTTGCAGCGCCTGGATACCGCCCTGGCCGGCGATAGCGGCCCGGCACTGCGCGCCGGCATCCTGGCCCAGTACCCGGTGGCGCTGATTGACGAGTTTCAGGACACCTCGCCGCTGCAATACCGCTTGTTTGACCAGATCTACCGCACGGCAGACAACAGCGCGGACAGCGCACTGCTGCTGATCGGCGACCCCAAACAATCCATCTACGGCTTTCGCGGCGCGGACATCTACAGCTATCTGCAGGCCAGGCAGGCGACCGAGGGCCGCCACTATGTGCTGGACACCAACTTCCGCTCCACCGAGGCGCTGGTCGATGCGGTCAACCAGTGGTTTGTGCAGGCCGAGGTGCGCGAAGGCGAGGGTGCTTTCCTGTTCCGCGCCGGACAGAGCAATCCGCTGCCGTTCGAGAGCGTCAAGGCCAATGGCCGCAAGGAGCGGCTGATGCAGGGCAGCCAGCGCATGGCGGCGTTGACCATTGCCTGGGATGGCAGCAGTGATGAACCGCTGAGCAATGACGACATCCGCCGCCGTGGGGCGGAGTTCTGCGCCAGCCAGATCGTGCAGTGGCTGATGGACGGTGCCACGGGCTTTGCCGAGGGCGGTCAGCCGCTGCAGCGCCTGCGCCCGGCAGATGTCGCGGTGCTGGTGCGCACGGGCAAGGAGGCCGCTGCCGTGCGCCGTGCGCTGGCGCGGCGCAATGTGGCCTCGGTCTATCTCTCCGATCAGGACTCGGTCTTCGCCAGCAGCGAGGCACAGGATCTGCTGCTGTGGCTGCGTGCCGTGGCCGCCCCCCTGGACGCGCTTGCTGTGCGCGCCGGTCTGGCCACGCCCATGATGGGTCTGTCGTTTGACGAGCTGGCCTGGCTGGCCAGCGATGACGAGGCCTTCGATGCGCGCAGCGAGCTGCTCAAGGAACTGCACAGTCTCTGGCTGCGCCTGGGCGTGCTGGCCATGCTGCGCCAGACGCTGTACCGTTTTGAATTGCCGGCGCGCTGGCTGCGGGACATGGGCGGCGAGCGCCGTCTGACCAACTATCTGCACCTGGCCGAGCTGCTGCAAGGCGCGAGTGCCCAGCTGGAGGGCGAGCAGGCGCTGATCCGCTGGCTGGCCACCCAGATCGAGAGCCCGGGCGCGGCCGGCGATGCTCAGATCGTGCGGCTGGAATCGGACGCCGATCTGGTCAAGGTCGTCACCGTGCACAAGAGCAAGGGGCTGGAGTATCCCCTGGTCTGCCTGCCGTTTGGCGGCAGCTTCCGGCCTGTGGATGGCAAGGCGGCCTATCTTTCGCTGCCCGTGCAGATCGATGGCGCACCCGCACGCGAGCTGGTGCTGGACTACGACGATGCGCAGCTGGCGCAGGCCGACAAGGAGCGCCTGCGCGAGGATCTGCGTCTGCTCTATGTGGCGCTGACCCGTCCGCGCCATGCGCTGTGGATGGGGCTGGCCCCCATGAAGCGCGGCAGCAGCAAAAACTGTGCGAACGAGCAGGGGGCTGCGGGCTATCTGCTGGCCGGAGCTGTTTCGCAGTCAGCAGCGGGCTGGCGCGCCAGCATCCAGGCCCTGAGTGAGCTTTGCTCGGAGATCGCCGTGGTGGATCTGCCGGCCGAACTGCCCGTGCCCTCGCGCTATGTGGCCGCGCAGGCCTTGCCCGCCCTGGCCGCCGCGCCGGTGTACGAGGCGCAGTTCGACCGCCGCTGGGGCATTGGCAGCTTTTCGTCGCTGACGCGCGCCATGGCCGCACCCAGCCTGCCGGTCCTGCCGGTGGCGGCACAAAGCCCCGCCGAGGACGAACGTGCGCTGCAGGCCCAGGAGGCGGGTGAAACCGCGCTGGACCTGGGTGTCATCAACGAGGTCATGACCGTCCTGCCCATGACAGCTGGCGCGCGCAGCGATGCGGCGGTCTGGCACCGCTTCATGCGCGGCCCGGTGGTGGGCAATTTCTTGCACGACCAGCTGGAATGGCTGGCCGCAGAGGACTTTGCGCTGCAGGCTCAGGATGATCCCGACAGCAGCGAGCCCCTGGCGGCCCGGCTGCTGCGCCGCTGCGAGCGCGCGGGACGCAAGGAGCAGGCCGCCGATGTGCTGCAGTGGCTGCGCGCCGTGGTGCACCAGCCGCTGGCGCCGCTCGGTGTCTCGCTGGCCCAGCTGGGCGAAGGTGATGCGCTGTTGCCCGAGATGGAGTTCTGGCTGCCGGCGCGGCGCCTGTCGGCACCGCACATCGATGCGCTGTGCCGCCGGCATATCCTGCCCGGTCAGCCGCGCCCGGCGCTGCCAGAGCGCGAGCTGCACGGCATGCTGATGGGCTTTGCCGACCTGGTGTTTCACCATGGCGGCCGTTACTGGGTGCTGGACTACAAGACCAATCATCTGGGCCAGGACGCTGCGGCCTATGGCCCCGGGGCGCTGGAGCAGGCCATGCTCGAGCACCGCTATGACGTGCAGGCGGCGCTGTATCTGCTGGCTCTGCACCGTCTGCTGCAAAGCCGGCTGGGCGCGGCCTACGACCCCCGGGAGCAACTGGGCGGAGCGCTCTATTTCTTCCTGCGCGGTCTCGATGGCGAGGCCGCCGGCATGCATGTGCTGAAGCCGCCGCTGGCGCTGCTGCAAGGGCTTGAGTCGCTGCTTGGCGACTGCGAGCAAGAATCGAAGGAGGAGCAGCCATGAAGGGCCGCCGCAAAGCCGATCTGCAGACGATGGACCTGTTTGCCTCCCCGGTGGATGGCGGTGGCGACACGCTGGTGCTGGAAACCACGGACTGGCTGGTCGCGCTGGAGCGACTGGCCGATGCCGGCCTGCTGCGCCGCCTGGACAGCGCCCTGGCGGCTTTTGTGGCCACGCAGGACGCCGAGGCCGGGCCTGCGCTGCTGGTAGCCACCGCCGTGCTGGCGCAGATGGAGGGGCGCGGACACAGCTGCCTGCCCCTGCAGGCGCTGGCTGGCGATCCCAATCAGATTCTCGCCTGGCCCAAGGAGGCCGAGCGGCTGCAGCAATCGCTATGGGCGCAATTGCCCGGCCGGCTGGCTGACTGGCTGCAGGCCCTGCGTCGCAGCCCTGTGGTGCGTGTCGTGCAGCCAGGAGCGGTAGCGGCTGACCGAGGCCAGCCGCTGGTGCTGCTGGACGGCGCTGCGCCCTTGCTGTATTTGCGCCGCTACTGGGACTACGAGCGCAGTGTCGCCGCCCATATCGCCCAGCGCACGGCGGCCGATGCGGTGGCGCTTGACGAGCCCAGGGTCCGCGACTGGCTGGCGCGGCTTTTCACTGCCTCGGCCGATGCCGCGACGGTGCCGGACTGGCAAAAACTGGCTTGCGCACTGGCACTGCGCGGGCGCATGTCCGTCATCACCGGCGGGCCGGGCACGGGCAAGACCTATACGGCCGCCCGCCTGCTGGCGCTGCTGTTTGCCACGGCGCCGGATGCCGCCCAGCTGCGCGTCGCGCTGGCTGCGCCAACCGGCAAGGCGGCGGCGCGGCTCAAGCAGTCCATCGACAGCTCGCTGCTGGAGTTGAAGGAGGCCGTGGGCCGTGAGCTGGATCTGGAAGCGCTGGTCAAACGCATGGGGGCGGCGCGCACCCTGCATTCGCTGCTGGGCGCCAGGCCCGATACGCGGCGCTTTGCCCACCATGCGGGCAATCCGCTGGATGTCGACGTGCTCATCGTCGATGAGGCCTCCATGATCCACCTCGAGATGATGGCCGCGCTGCTGCAGGCCCTGCCGCCCACGGCGCGCCTGATTCTGCTGGGCGACAAGGATCAGCTTGCCTCGGTGGAGGCCGGTGCCGTGCTCGGCGATCTGTGCCGCGATGCGCAGCGGGGCAATTACACGCCGGACACTGCGGCCTATGCCGAGCGCGTGACGGGCCAGCCCCTGCCAGCGCAGTACCTGGCGCCGGCCCGGGCCTTGCCGCTGGCCCAGCACACCGTCATGCTGCGCGAGAGCCGCCGCTTTGGCGGCCCTATCGGTCAGCTGGCACAGGCCGTGAATGCCGGCGATGCACCGGCTGCCATGGCGCTGCTGCGCACGCAAACCCAGTCTGGCCTGCATGCCGAACTCTGGGCGCGCGAAGGCGGTGATGTCGAGGCCGTGGTGCGCAGCGCCGTGCAAGGCCGTGGCGGCATGGCCAGCTATGCCGCCTATGCCCAGGTGCTGGCACAACATGGACAGGGCAAGGAGCGCGGCTTTGCCAGCGAGGCCGAGCACCAGCAATGGGTGAGGGCCGTGCTGGCCGCCTTCGACCGCTACCGCCTGCTGTGCGCCGTGCGCGATGGCAACTGGGGCGTGGCGGGCCTGAACCGCACGGTGGAGCAGGCCCTGCAGGCCATGGGCGCCATACGCAAGGAGGGTGAATGGTATATGGGCCGTCCGGTGATGGTCACCCGCAACGATGCGCAACTGGGCGTGTTCAACGGCGACATCGGCATGGCCCTGCCCAGCTTTGCCGACCCGGCGCGGCTGCGCGTGTACTTCATGCAGGGCGAGCAGCTGCACCATGTCAGCACGGCGCGCCTGGCCCATGTGGAGACCGCATTTGCCATGACGGTGCACAAGAGCCAGGGCTCGGAGTTCGAGCACACGGCGCTGGTGCTGGCCGCGCAGGGCGGTAACGTGCTCAGCCGCGAGCTGGTCTATACCGGCATCACGCGGGCGCGCAAGGCGTTTTCGCTGTGGGCCGAAGTGCCCGGCCTGCTGGTGTCGGCGATGGGCAGTCCCACGCAACGCAGCAGCGGTTTGCTGGGATTCATGGAGATTGCTCGCCAGCCTATGGGTGGGGTCCTGTTTTGATAGCTGCTGGCGCAACACAGGTAGGCGCCGGAGGCTGATTTTGCTCAAGCTTTTGGGGCTTGCGCAAACAGGAATGCAACAACGGCCTGCCTGCTGAGGCAGTCATGCTGCCTGAACCCGTTTTGCGTGAGTCTTGCTGTTCCGGTCGACCATCTGGCCTGGCGCGAAGTGATGAGCTTGTGACACTGGCGCAGTCCAGGCGCGAGACGGCCAGCCAGGGCCGCCCCGCAGCCAAGATCGTCGTTCCTCTTCGGCAGAAGACGCGAAGCGGCTCAGGGGGAGATCAGTGTTCGTAAACCGCTTCCCAGTTGGCGAATCCCTTGACCTCGATCGGGTTGCCGCAAGGGTCGGTGAAGAACATCGTCCACTGCTCGCCGGGTTCGCCTTCGAAGCGCACCTGCGGCTCCAGAATGAAAGCCGTGCCGACGGCCTTGAGGCGTTCGGCCAGTGCCAGCCAGTCGGGCTTGAGCAGGATCACGCCCAGGTGGGGCATGGGCACCATGTGGTTGCCGACCTTGCCGGTATTGCTCACGGCAAAGGGTTGGCCCAGGTGCAGGGAGATCTGGTGGCCGAAGAAGTCGAAATCGACCCAGGTGTCGGTGCTGCGACCCTCGCGGCAGCCCAGCACGCCGCCATAGAAACGGCGGGCTTGGTCGAGATCGGTCACGTGATAGGCGAGATGAAAAGCGCTTTGCATGATGGTCTCAAGCGTAGCATCAGCGGGCCCGGTCCGGCCAGGCCAGACCAGGCCCTGCCGCATCAGCGCGCAGCCTTGGCCTGCATGCGTGCCATCAGCTCTTCGGTATTGCTCTTGCGATCGGCGTTGACCTTCTGCACCGTGGGGCGCTCGCTCATGCGCGCCAGATAGTCGCGCACCGGCAGCTCGGCCAGCAGATCGCTGCCGCCCAGGATCTTGCTGGCGCTGCTGACCAGGGGCAGATGCACGATGGCGCTGCAGTCGGCCAGCGTGAAGCTGTCGCCAGCGATGAACGGGGTGTCGAAGCGGGCCAGCTTGGCAAAGGCCGCAATGTTCTTTTTCAGCTGCTCCAGGGTCTTGTCGCGCGTGGAGTCGCTGATCTTGCCGCCGAAGAAGGCCTGGGGATAGAGGTTGCGCGCCACCAGCTCCAGGTGCAGGTTCATATAGACGCAAAGCTCACGCACCTTGGCGGCAGCAAAGGGGTCTGCGGGCAGCAGCGGCACCTTGCTGGACAGCGCTTCCACATATTCGATGATGGCGTCGGACTCGCTGATGGCACCATGCTGGGTGCGCAGATACGGTACCTTGCCCAGCGGCGATTCCTCAGGATTGGTGCTGCCCAGCCACGCCAGCTCCTCGGCGAAGGGAATCTGCTTTTCCATCAAGGCCAGCTTGACCTTGTTGTAGTAGTTGCTGGCCGAAAATCCGCACAAAGTCAGCATGCTTGTCTCCTGATCGGTGGTTGTGAATAGGTATCCGTGGCCAGTCATCGTAGAGGCAAGTGGTGCAAGCCCTGCGTCGCCAACCGGATAGCGGTCCGGCTCCTACAATCGCCCCATGCATTGGCACGCACACCCTCCTCGGCACCAACCGGCAGCCCTTATGGCGCGCTGGGCGCTGGGTGCGTGGTTTTGCGTTTTGCTGGTCAGCATGCTCACGCCCTGGGCGCGCGCCACGCCGCCTGCCGGTTGGGAGGCGGTGTGCACGGCCAGCGGCAGCACCCACTGGGTGCCCAGCCCCGCCAGCGACGATGCTGCCACCCCGCATGGACTGGATTGCGCGCTGTGCCTGCCGCTGCTGGCGCCGCCGCCCGCGCAGCAGCCAGGGCCGGGCAGTCACCGCACCGTTCTCGATGCCCGGCCCTGGGCCGAGGTCGCACACAGAGCTTTTGTCTCCACCCTGCCGCCCGTGCGTGCGCCGCCCTTTGAAACCTTGAAAAACATAGCTGAAGGCGCTTGATGGTCAAGCGCTTCAGTGCGATTTGAGATTGACACGACTTGCGCAAATCAGGCCCAGGCAAGGGCCTGGTTTCAAGGAGGGCATCCTGATGCATCCTTGCTTGCGTAAGTCCAGACTGAATTTGAATGGAGATGGTTTCATGAATACGCGTCGTTTTACCGTGATGGCCCTGGGTTCGCTGGTCGCTTCGCTGCTGGTTTCGGGGGCTGCCTGGGCCCATGCCGATGCGGCCCATGTCAAGGTCGAGAACGCCTGGGCCCGCGCCAGCGTGGCGGGTCAGCAGGCCTCGGGGGCCTTTATGCGCCTGACGGCCCAGGAGCCGCTCAAGCTCGTGGGCGTGGAAACCACGGCCGCTGCCGTGGCCGAGGTGCACGAGATGAAGATGGAGGGCGATGTGATGCGCATGCGCGCCATCGAGGCCCTGGATCTGCCCCAGGGCGTGGCGGTGGATCTCAAGCCCGGCGGCTATCACCTGATGCTGCAGCAGCTCAAGGCTCCGCTGGTCAAGGACAGCCAGGTGCCCGTGACCCTGGTGTTCAAGGATGTCAAGGGCGCCCTCTCGCGCCTGAGCCTGCAGCTGCCGGTGCGCGCGACAGCCCCAGCGGCTGCCGGAGCTGGGAATCAGCACATGGGCCATGGCGGGCATCAGCATTGAGGCCATGAGCCAGGCCTGCAGCCTGCTCCCTTGTTTGCAGCAAACATCGCAAGTGCAGTAAGCTAGTTCCGCGTCCGGCCCTGTCCGGATGCGGATTCTGGTATCCATCCCTGCAGCGGAGAGCACTATGAGCGGTGACGCATCGGCATTTGGTTTCGGCAAGTTCATTCCCGGCTTTGACTTTTTGCAGGGGCTGGCGCAGAGCGCTGGCGCTGCGGCCAATCCCATGGGCCGCGTGCCCCAATGGGTGGCCCCCACGGTGAGCGTGGAGGAGGTGGACAAGCGCATTGCCGAGCTCAAGGCCGTGCAGTTCTGGCTGGAGCAAAACAGCCGCGCTCTGGCCGCCACCATCCAGGCGCTGGAAGTGCAGCGCATGACGCTGTCCACGCTCAAGGACATGAATGTCAGCATGAGCGAGCTGGCCAAGTCCTTTCCTTTCCCCGGCGCAGCGCCGGTTGAGCCCGCTGCGACCGGCAATACCGGCTGGCCCATGGGCAGCGTCTCGGCCAGGACGGCAGCCGCAGAGCCATCAGCGGCGCCAGTGCCGGAGCCCGAGGCAGAACCCGCAACCACCGAGGCGGATGCCAAGGCCCAGGCCCAGGCTGAACCGCCTTCTCAGCCCGGCTTGAGCCAGGCCATGCAATGGTGGGGTGCGCTGACCCAGCAGTTCCAGCAGATTGCCGCCAAGGCCATGGCCGAGCCCGTTCCTCCCGAGACCCTGGCTGCTGCCCAGCGTGCAACCGAGATGGCCAGCGGCTTTGCCAAATCCACCATGGAAAAAGTGATGGCGCAGGCTGGCGGCTTTGGCACTGCTGCGGCGGCAAAAACTGCGGCGACAGGTGCGGCAAAGAGTGCCGCGACTGCCGAACCCAAGCCTGCACGCAAGGCTGCGGCCAAGAGCAGCCAGTCCAAAGCGCCAGCCAGCAAGACGGCAGCCGCCAAAAAAACGGCGGCCAAACAGCCACCGGCCAGGAAGACGGCAGGTAAAGCTTCTCCCAATTCGCGCAAGCCCTGAGCAAGCCGTTGCGCCCAGGGTGGAAAATCGTGCTTGCAAGGCATCCACGCCCCAGCAAGAACAGGAGGGCTTATGTCATTGTTTCCCGTCGCTCATGCCGCTCATGAAGACTGGCGCGCTGCGGCAGAGCAAGTCGTGCTGCAACTGCGCGAGCAACTGCTGCGCCAGTCGTTGCAGCCGCACCGCCTGGGTCTGATCTATATCGCCCAGGGACTGGTGCCCCATGCGCAGCAATTGCTGGCGCTGCTGGCGCGCGAGCTGCCCCAGGTCACCGACTGGGTGGGCAGCTCCGGTCATGCCGTGCTGGCCATGGAGCATGAGTATTCCGAAAGCTCCTCGCTGGCGGTGATGCTGCTGGACCTGCCGGCCGCCCATTACCGCGTCTACTCCGGTGTGGCGCCGCTGGCGCAAAGCGGCGCCGAAGCCGGATTCGAAGCCCATTCGGCCCTGGTCCACTCCAGCATCGACCAGCCCGATCTGGCAGAGCTTTTGCTGGAGCTGTCCGAGCGCATCAGCTCGGGAAACCTGTTCGGGGCGCTCAGCAACGAGCAGGGCATGCAGTTTGCCTGCCGCGCCGAAGACCTGCCCCGCTTGCGTGCCCAGGCCAGCGTCGGCATCTTTCATGCCGGCTTTTCGGGGGTGGCCTTCGATGCCGACGTGGCCTGCATCTCCAGGCTGGCCCAGGGCTGTGCGCCCTTGGGGGCGGGGTTGGAGATTACCGAGGCCAGGGGCCCGGTGGTGCTGGAGCTCGAAGGCGAGCCCGCCTTGCCCCGACTGCTGCAGATGCTGGATGTGGAAGCCAGCCCCAGCGCCGGCGGCGGCTGGCAGGCTGCGCTGTCCCAGCTGCGCAAGACCCAGGCGGCGATCGCACCGCTGGGCCGGGGTCTGGAGCGCGGCGCGCTGACCGACGAGGCCCAGGTGCTGCATATCGTGGGGCTGGACCCGGTGCGCCAGGGCATTGCGCTGTCGTCGCCCGTGGAGGCCGAGCACACGGTGATCTTCTGCCAGCGCCAGAGCAGTGCGGCCCGCCATGAGCTGATGCAGATGGGCGCGGCCCTCAAGGATGCGCTGCAGCCCGACTTTGCCGATGCCGGTCCCGAAACCATGGCCGAGGCGGCCGTGCCGCAGCATGTACGCGGTGCCATCTATGTGAGCAGCAAGGGGCGGGGCAGCGAGCTGTTTGGCGGCGTCGATGCCGAGCTCAAGCTGCTGCGCCATGCGCTGGGGCCGGTACCCCTGATCGGTCTGGTGGCCGAGGCCCAGCTGATGGATGCGCATGTGCATCAGCTGGCTGGCGTGCTGACGGTGTTTACCGGCAAATAGCCTGAAATTTGATAGCTGCTAGCGCTTGATTCAAATGGTTTTTAAACTCAATTGACTCTGAAGTCATGAATTAACCAGCGTAAGCAGCTATCAAAAAAGAAAAGCCGTGCCAAAAACGGCACGGCCTAAAACCAGTGACAGCAAGCAAGCGCCGCCGCGCAGCGACGCTGTCGTCCCCCTCCCGTAGCGCGCAGCGCGTAGAGAGAGGGGGAAGGCGCTGGGCCGTCTAGGCAAAGCGCCTCAGAGGGTGGCGTAAATTTCCACACCCAAATTCAGCATCAGGCGATTGGCCCAGCCGAACAGTGCGGCCGAGTGCAGCATGTCCAGAATTTCCAGATCGGACAGACCTGCATCACGCAGTGGCTGCAGCTGCTTCGGGCCAAAGCTGCCCGGCGCACGCGTCAGTGTCAGCGAAGCCTGGATGATGGCGCGCTCGCGGGCATTGGTGCCGGCAGTGTCGGGCTCGTCAAACAGCTGGGCCATCACATCGTTGCGCTTGGCCAGCTGCTCGAAACGCTGAGCGTGCACCGATGCGCAGTACACGCAGCCGTTGGAGCGAGAGACGGCCGTGGCTGCCACTTCACGCTCGGCGCGGGAAAGGCCGCCGGGCGCATACATGATGGCGTTGAAGGCCTGGGAGCGCTCCAGCAGCACCTGGGGCTGGCGGGCCAGCAGCAGGTAGAAGTCCATGCTCTTGGCCTTGGGGTGGCTGACTTCCAGTACATGCTGCTGCTCGGGCGTGGCGGTGCCGGGGTCCAGCACCTGCAGCCAGGCCTTCCAGTCCAGCGTCTCGCTGGTGAAGCCGTTGCGGCGCAGCGGCTCGCCGGGCGGCGGCAGGTTGGCGGGGTGGACAAAGGGTGCGGCATCGACAGGCAGGGCGGCAGGCGCTTCGGTCACTCCGCCCAGCTCGGCCATGGCCTTCACACCCGCCAGAAGGCGGGCCTGATAGGCCACAAAGCCGATCAGCTGGGCCAGCAGCACGGTGTCGTTGAGCGACAGACCCGCGGCCGGAATGGCCAGCAGCGCGGCCTGATCGCTCTGGGCCGGGTTCAGGGCCAGTGTGCGCACAAAGTGCAGCATGGCGTCCAGGCGTGCATTGCCGGTCTGGGTGCCGGGCTGGTCGAGGATGGCGCGCAGCTCGGGCGTGATAGCGTCGCCCAGGGCCTCGGCGCGGCTGCGGTATTCGGCTTCCAGCGTGCTCACGCCGCTGACGCGGGCCTGCTCGGCGGCCAGCACCAGGCGCTCGGCCTGGGTCAGCGCGCTGTCCAGCTGATTGCCCAGCAGCAGGTCTTCGCAAGCCTGGGTGGCCAGAGCGACTTTTTCGCGCTCGTGGCGGGTGGTGAATGTGGGGCTGCCTTGCTCGAGGCCGGCCAGTCGGTCGATGGTGTCTGTCATGCGAAGTCTCTTGATTCAGGGTTGCAGCTGGCGGATGCGCGCAGCGCTGTCGGCTGCGGTCCATTCCGTGCCGTCCAGTTCGGGCTCGGCATAGGCCTTGAGCTTGTCGAAGTGCTGCTCGATATCGTTCAGATAGAACAGCGAGGCCAGACCTTGTGCGAGTTTGCGTGCTCCGTCGCTGATGGCGGGAATATCGCCCGACACCGTGCCGTGCGAGAGCGCAGCTGGGTAGCAGAAGCAGTGGATCCGGTCGAGACCGGGTAGCTCGCCCTGGAACTCGAACAGCGGCCCCAGATCGGGCGATGCGCTCAACTCGGCATCCTCATCGGCGGCCTCGGGCGTGAAGCGGCTGTTCCACAGCTTCACGTGCGGCGCGATGTCGGCAAACTCGGGACGCAGGCTCCAGTCGATGGCAAAGCCCGTGGAGACGATCAGAAAATCCAGCAGGAACACGCCGGCCGAGGTCTGCACCTGCAGCTTGTCGCCCGCTTTTTCCACGCTCTGCACCGCGCAGCCCAGGTGGAAGAAGGCATTGTCATGGCGCGAGACGCGCAGCGTGCTGCCGTGTGGGGGCGGCACCTGCTGGGCGTTGATGTAGTGGCGGATGCGCCATTTCCACGCATCGGGCAGCAGATACTGGCCGTGGGTCAGACCGGGCACGCCGGAGCCCTTGGACTTGTTGATCAGCGGCAGCTGCGGGCGGCGGATCAGCATGTCCACGCTGGCCGCGCCGTTTTCGAGAGCTGTTGCAGCGCTGTCCATGGCCGAAGCCCCGGCACCGACCACGCCCACATGCTTGCCGGCCAGCGTGGCGTAGTCCATGGCGTCGGAGGAGTGGGCCCAGAACTTCCTGTCCACGCCCCGCATGAAGGCGGGAACCGTTGCGCCGCCCAGGCCGTCGCGGCCCGTGGCCAGCACCAGGCGGCGGGTCTGCCAGGTGGCGATCACGCCATTGGCCTTGACATCGACTTCCACCACGCCATCGGCCTGCGGGCGCACTGCAACGACTTCATGGCCGTTGCGCACATCGGCGTTGGTCACGCGGCGGTACCAGCGCAGATAGTCCATCCACTGCAGGCGCGGAATCTTGTCCAGTGCCGTCCAGGCATCCAGACCGAACTGGGCGATGAACCAGGCCCGGAAGGACAGGGCTGCAACTCCCATGGCGGGGCCGGTCAGCTCCTTGGGCGAGCGCAGGGTTTCCATGCGCGCCGTGGTGGCCCATGGGCCTTCGAAGTCCGGCGCGGACCTGTCCAGCAGCACAGGCTTGATGCCGACCTGCTGCAGCGCCATGCTGAGCGCAAGACCGGCCTGGCCGGCGCCGATGACGAGCACGTCATGCACCGGCAGTCCCTTGCGGGTGGAAGGGGGAATCCAGGCCTTGGCAGGCCAGCCCAGAGTGACGAAGTCGTCACGCAGGCGTTCTTCCAGCGTTGCCAGCCCCGATGTGGCGGCTGTCGTAGAAGGTGAAATTGACATAGCTAAAACCCAAAAGCGCCTGAGGCTTGAGCCGCAGACGCATCAAACAAACACCGATAACTTAACACTGCTTGAACTCGAAGCAGGACCAAGTGAGAGACACCGAGGAAGGGCCTGGGCGGCCCCGCCGCCCCGCATCGAGGGTGTCGTTCCTCTCCCTTAGCGCGCAGCGCGTAGAGGGAGGGGGAAGCGGCAGGGCCGCTCAGGGGGTGTTAGTCAATACTGATTTTGGCATCCTTGACCACCTTGGCCCATTTGATGCGATCTTCATGCACGGTCTTCTTGAACTGCTCGGGAGTCTCTTCGCGGATGGTGTTGCCCTGGGAGACAAAGCGCTCGCGCACCTCGGGCTGCTTGAGCACGTCGTTGACCGCCAGGTTGAGCTTCTTGATGATCACCGGGTCCGTGCCCTTGGGCGCGAAGATGCCGAACCAGATGGAGCTGTTAAAGCCCTTGGTGCCCGGCAGGCCGCTGGCGGCAATGGTGGGCACTTCCTTGACGGCTTCTACGGGCTTGGCCGTGGTCACGCCCAGCAGGCGCACCTTGCCGGCCTTGTAGTGGCTCAGTACGGTCTGCACCTGGTTCATGATGCAGCAGGTCTCGCCGCGCAGCACCGAGGTGATGGCTTCGGGGCCGCCCTTGTAGGGCACATGGACCATGTCCAGGCCCAGACGCGAGTTGAACTCGGCAAACGCCATATGGGTGCCTGCGCCATTACCGGTGGAGGCGTAGTTGTACTTGCCGGGATGGGCCTTGACCTCGTCGACGAACTCCTTGAGGTTCTTGACGTTGATCACATTGGGATTGATGGTCAGCACATTGGCCACGTCCACCAGCGGTGCGACGGGCACAAAGTCGGCCTCCACGTCGAACGGCAGTTTCTTGTACAGCGCGGCATTGCTGCCATGGGTGGCGGCGGTGCCGAAGTAGATGGTGTAGCCATCGGGCTTGGCGCGGGCCACAAACTCGCTGCCGATATTGCCGGCGGCGCCGCTCTTGTAGTCAATGATCACGGGCTGGCCCAGGATCTTGCCCAGCGGCTCCTGTGCCACGCGGCCGATCACATCCACACCCGAACCGGCGTTGAAGCCCATGATCATGGTGATGGGCTGGTGCGGATAGCTGGCGGCACCGGAATCGGCGGCCTGGCTGGCCAGGGGAAGCAGGGCGGCGGCCGCCGTTGTGGCAACAAGACCGGAGATGAAACGGGGCAGCAAACGCATGATGGGACTTGTCCAGAGGAACCTTGAATGCTGTGAATTGTGTCCGTAATTTAATGATTTGCTTCTATATGCTTATGCAGCATTAAGCTTGTGGGGTTAATGCAAAAAAGCCCAGGTCTCTTGCGAGACATGGGCTGAAATCCGCTGGAAAGTGATGACTCGGAGGGCCAGCGGAGGGAGCGATCAAGGCTTAAAGCGTCAACAGGCTCTTAGCGACGATAGGGATTGTTGGGGTTGCGGTCATGGCGGTTGGGCACGCCGTCACCATCCCTGTCCCAGCGGCTGGCGCGGTAGTCCCAGCGGTTGCCGTGCTGCACCCAGGTGGGCTGGCGGTACACATAGCCGGGGCGGTTCTGCACCCAGTGGCCGGCGCGCCAGACATGGCGGTGGCCGCGCGGCTCCCAGTAACCAGGGGCCCAGACATAGCCACGGCGCGGAGCGGGCACGGCTTCATAGCGGACGGGGGGAGGTGCGTTGAACTGCACGTTCACATAGGCGCCCTGGCTGGCACCCGCCCAGTAAGCGTTTTGGGCCTGTGCACTACCGGCAAAGCCCATCAGGGCGAGTGCGCCTGCGGCAGCGACGGTGTGGATGGTGTTGCGGATTGTCAGCATATACGCCTCCTTCATGGGTAGCGGGCTGTCTGTAGGTTCAGGCATCCCTTGGGCTCCATGTTGGAAGGCCAGCGTCAACCGTGGGTTGCCGCTGTGCGAAGTCTTGCAATCTTGTGTGTCTGTTTGGTGAAGAATGTATAAAACAGGCGGATTACACAGATGTAGCAAGCGCATTTAGCTACATATTTGGGAGTGAATGTCTACCGACGCAAGGCCGCAAAGGCGGGTAGCTCCCATTTGCGCATGCCCAGCACCAGGGTGTAGCCCTCGATCTTGTTGGGTCCCAGGCGCTGATCCTGCAGATGTTGCTGCGAAAAGTCCTGACCGATGCGCTGGATGCGCTCCACGAAGCTGGGGGCCAGGCTGGGGGCGATGGAGCCATGCACCAGCAGCATGGTCTCGTCCTCGCCGGCAAAAGTGCCGCCGAAGTAGTCCAGCACGGCGTTTTCGCGGAAGAAGTCCATCACCGGCCCGTTGGTCTGCCAGCGGAAGGTCTTGGCCAGGCGCAGCTTGTAGCGGTTGCCGGGACGCAGCTCGATGATGCCGATGCGGTCCAGCTGTGCCAGACAGCCAATGCCCTCGGTCTCGCTGATGCGGTAGGTGGCGACGATCTGCTCCAGCGTCCACTGGCTGAGCACGCAGATGGCCGTGAGCAGCAGCTTGCGGTCGGCAACCACGGCAATCTCCTGCTCGCGCGTGATCTGCTGCAGCAGCGGCCGGCTGTCGGCCACATTGCGCGCCAGATCGGCAAAGTCCAGGTGCAGGGCGCGGCAGATCTCGTCGATGCGCGACAGCGGCATGTCGCCTTTGGCCAGCATGCGCTTGACGCTGGATTCGGCCATGCCTATGGACTGGGCCAGGTCGGCATAGGTCATCTGCGCGGCCTTGAGTTCTTTCTTGATGGCGGTGACGAGATCGGCGGTCGTGCTCATGGTATCGGTTGGTAGTACTGGCAGTGCAGCGATATGGCGCAAGTTTAGAAGATCGATGCCGCCGCTTCGGCGGATTTCCATACTGCGCGGCATTCACACAAGGAAGCGCCATGCAACTGCATACCTCATCGATCACGACCGTGGAAATGACGGGCCCCGAGACCTCGGGCACGCTGGAGCAGCGCTTTGCCTTGTTCGGGGGCATGGCCTTGCTGTTCACGCTGGCTCTGCTGATGCCCGGCATGGCCCAGCCTGAGCACTATCACGCCTTTGCCGACCAGCGTGGCTGGCTGGGCCTGCCGCATGCGGCCGATGTGTTGAGCAATCTGGGGTTTGTGCTGGCCGGAATGGCGGGAGGGTTTGCGCTGCGGCGCGCCGACTATCAGAAGCTCAATGGCACGGCGCGTGCCCTGTGCGCCCTGTTCTTTGCGGGCCTGCTGTGCTCGGGGGCGGGCTCGGCCTGGTATCACTGGGCGCCGCAGGATTCGAGTCTGGTCTGGGACCGGCTGGGCATGAGCCTGGCTTTCGCCGGCTTGCTGGGTCTGGCGGTGCAGACGCGCATTGACGACATCAGCGCCCGCATCACTGCCGGGGTCTTGCTGGTGGCGGCGCCCGTCAGCGTGGCAGTCTGGGCGCAGACCAGCAATGTGCTGCCCTGGGTGCTGGTGCAGGGCGGCGGCATGCTCGTTCTCCTGTGGCTGGCCTTTGTTACGCCGCGTCGTCATGCGCTGCCTGTGGAGCTGGGCTGGGTGATCGGTCTTTACCTCGTGGCCAAGCTGCTGGAGCTGTCGGATGGCGATGTGTTCGACGTGACCGCGCACGCAATCTCCGGGCACAGCCTCAAGCACTGGGTGGCCGCCGCCGCCGCGTGGCCTGTGCTGCGTGCCTTGCAGCAGTGGCGTGAGTCCTAATATTCATAGCGGCTGGCGCATGCTCAACAAGCGTCAGCCGCATAAAACCTACAAAAAAATCCGGGCAAGTTGGCACAATGCCAGCAGCGCCACAGGGAGAGATCCATGAATTCCACGCCGACCGTGCATACGGCCGCCGCTGCACAGCAGCATGCCCACCCCAACCAGTTTGCCCTGCTGGGCCAGCGCCGCTTTGCGCCGTTTTTCTGGACGCAGTTTGCCGGTGCGGGCAATGACAATCTCTTCAAGTTCGCCTTCACGGTGATGGTTACCTATCAGCTCAGCGTCTCGTGGCTGCCGCCTTCCATGGCGGGCCTGGTGATCGGTGCGCTGTTCACCCTGCCTTATCTGCTGTTTTCGGCCACTTCGGGCCAGCTGACCGACAAGTGGGACAAGACCCGCATGTTCCGCCTGGTCAAGAATCTTGAAATCGGCATCATGCTGATCGCGGCCTGGGGCTTTATCCAGGCCAATGTGCCGGTGCTGTTGCTGTGCGTGTTCCTCATGGGACTGCACTCCACGCTGTTCGGTCCCGTCAAGTTCGCCTATCTGCCCCAAGTGCTCAACGACCGTGAACTCACGGGCGGTAATGGCATGGTGGAAATGGGCACTTTTGTCGCCATCCTGCTGGGTCAGGTCGCTGGCGGCCTGCTGATTGCCGTGCCGCAGGTCGGTCATATGCAGGTCGCCATGGCCTGCGTGGCCGTTGCGGTCGTGGGTCGCATCTGCGCGCAGTTCATTCCTCATGCACCGGCCACCGACCCGGGCCTGGTCATCAACTGGAACCCGTTCACCGAAACCTGGCGCAACCTCCAGCTGGCGCGCCAGCAGCCCGTGGTGTTTCGCTCGCTGCTCGGCATCAGCTGGATGTGGTTCTTCGGCGCGGTGTTTCTCTCGCAGTTTCCCAGCTTTGCCAAGGAGGTGCTGCATGGCGACGAGCATGTGGCATCGTTGCTGCTGGTGATCTTCTCGGTGGGCATCGGCATTGGCTCGCTGCTGTGCGAAGTGTTCAGCCGTCGCCAGGTGGAGATCGGCCTGGTGCCGCTGGGCGCGATTGGCATGAGCGTGTTTGCGATTGATCTGTTCTTCGCCACGCGCGCGCTGCCGCCCTCCGAGCTGATGGGCGTGAGCGCCTTTTTTGGAGAGGCCAAACACTGGCGCGTGATGCTGGACCTGGGCCTGCTGGCACTATCGGCGGGCATTTACAGCGTGCCCATGTATGCATTGATCCAGATGCGCAGCCAGCCCACGCACCGCGCACGCATCATCGCGGCCAACAATATCCTGAACGCGCTGTTCATGATCGCCTCGGCCGTGCTGGCCGGAGCCCTGCTGGCCGCAGGTTGCAGCATTCCCCAGGTGTTCCTGATCACCGGCATTGCCAACGCCATCGTGGCGCTCTATGTGTTCCTGCTGGTACCCGAATATCTGCTGCGCTTTGTGGCCTGGGTCATCACCCACTTTGTCTACCGCTTCAAGGTGCGTGGCGACGAGCATATTCCGCGCGACGGCGCGGCCGTGCTGGTCTGCAACCATGTGAGCTTTGTCGATGCCATCTTGCTCATGGCGGCCAGCCCACGCCCCATTCACTTCGTGATGGATCACCGCATCTTCCAGACGCCGGTGCTGGGCTGGTTGTTCAAGCTGGCCAAGGCGATCCCGATCGCACCGCACAAGGAGGATCCTGCGACCTATGAAGCAGCGTTCGCGCGCGCGGCAGAGGTGCTGCGCGAGGGCGATCTGCTGGCCATCTTCCCCGAGGGCGGCATCACCTCTGACGGCCAGCTGCAGCCCTTCAAGGGCGGCATCATGAAGATTCTCGACCACGCTCGAGACGACGGCCTGCAGGTTCCCGTCATTCCCATGGCGCTGACCAATCTCTGGGGCTCCTACTTCAGCCGCATCGAGTTGCGCGGCGGCAGGAATGTGGCCATGGTCAAGCCGCTGCGCCGCGGCCTGTTCAACCGCGTGGGGCTGGAAGTGGGCGAGCCCGTAGCGGCTGCTGCAGTCACGCCGGCCCTGCTGCAGCAGAACGTGGCGGAATTGCTCCGGCGTTGAGGCTGAATGATCAGGGCGCGAGCCGGATATCACCCATGTAGGCAAGTCCTTCCCCATGGGTGTTGTCCGAGTCTGCCGAGACGGTGACGCCGATGATGGTGGGCATGGCCTGGGACTCATCGCCAAAGGCCTGCTGGTAGTCGGAGGAGAGATGGCGCTGCTCCGTCACCCACTGGCCTTTGTGTGCGTCACCGCTTTGCAGCACGATGTAACGCATGCGATGCGTGAACGCGTTGTGCATGACCGTGCCCACGGGCTGCTTGTTGTCCCAGACATAGCACAGGGTCTCGGCCGGGATGTCCTCGCCGGTGCTGATTCTGCCCAGGCGCAGCTTGGCCCGTTCGCCAAAGCTCAGCTGCGATTTGTCAAAGTCGAAGGACACGCAGAGCTTGAGCGCCGCATCGTCGCCGGCCCTGGTTTTGATATCGGCCCTGTCGATCAGCTGATCCACGCGCCAGCGCCACTGAAGCTGCAGATCGGGCGCGGCAGCCTGGTGGAGGGTGTGCACCATATTGCCGTAAGCGTCATGTGTGCTCACGCGCAGCACATGCCCGCCATCCTGGTCCACCACATTGAAGGCCGTCGGGTTCTTGTTGGGCAGGGTGGCGAAGTGCCAGGGTCCGCCCAGCGGGCCCGGCGGCATTTGCGAAAAAGCAGGAATACCGCTGCCCTGTGCCAGGCCAGGGACAGCCAGGGTGGAGATGACGGTGGCGAGCGCTGCCGCAAGCCAGATCCGCGAAGGCGAAGGTTTGCGCTGGACAAAGGTCTGAGAGTGAAACCGCATGGATTGCCTGATGATTTTTAAAAGTTGTGGGCGCGGAAATCGGACAGGATGCATACACTGCCACCGGTTCGGGGGCAGCAGCGGACTGAAAGTATCGGGTTGAGATACTGAAAGATCTGCCAATTGCTGATTTTGACAAAACACAGGGCCAAAGTTTCGGGCGCGTGGATGATTCGTTCGTCGCCGCATGGAAATCGCGGTTCATTTCAACAACCATCGGGAGCCATTTGTGATCAACGTCTTGACCTTTATCCGTCCTCTTCGCAACAGCCTGTGCGCCCTGGGCGCGGCCTTTGCCTTGCTGGGCGGCAGCGCAGTCCACGCCCAGAGCGAAGCCTCTCTGGTGCTGTCGGCCCTGCCTGTGGCATCGGTGGTTGCAGCGGTATCGGGTGGCGCTTCGGAGGAAGTCGTGGCAATACCCCTGTTTCTGTCGGCCGCTGGCGCATCCGTGATCGTTGAGGCCGTGGAGAGCAGTGCCACAGGCGTGACCTATGTGCTCAAGAATGTGGCCGACGGCACATCGGCGGTGGTCAAGGTCTCTGGCCATGCCGCAGGCGCCCTGTCGGTCGGTGTGGGCACGGTGGTGCAGACCAGCGCCACAGCGGCCGGCGTGATTCTGTCCACGGCAGGCAAGGTGCTGGCCTTCATCCCCAACGAAATCGGCAAGGCGCTGATGCACAACGAGCGTCTGTAACTCAAGAAGCAGGAGGCTCGCATGATCAAGGAACCGACAAACGTTGTACACGCCATGGCACCCGCTCAACGCACCGGCATGCCCATTCCCGGCCCTGTGGTGCTGGCGCTGGGCGCTGCGCTGATTGCCTGGGCAGGCTCGGCCCAGGCAGGCCGCAGCTGTGAGGATCGGCCGCTGACTGCCGATGTCATGGCCAAGGGGCTGAATCTGGCTGCGCGTACCGCCAAGGCGCTGGATGCCGAGTTTCAGAAGAACGGCACCCAGGTCGTGCTGCTGGCGCGGCAAGGACAGGATTTGAGCAAATACGATCTCAAGTATTCGCACTATGGCTGGGCTTACAGAACGCCCGCCGGTCCCTGGCGCGTGGCGCACAAGCTCAATGAGTGCGGAACTGCATCCGGTCATATCTACCGCCAGGGCCTGGGCGAGTTCTTTCTCGACGATATGTGGCGCTACGAAGCCGCCATTCAGATCCCGACACCTGCGGTGCAGCAGGCCTTGCTCAAGTTCCTGAGCGCTCCCACGGTGCTGCGCCTGCAAAACGAACCCTACAGCATGGTCAGCTATGTCTGGAGCAGCAAGTACCAGCAGTCGAACCAATGGGCAACCGAGACACTGGCCGCGGCCATGGAGCCGGCGGCGATTCAGAATCGCGCACAGGCCCAGGCCTGGCTGCAGGCCAAGGGTTACGAGCCCAGCGCGCTCATCATTCGCGCGTTCTCGCGGCTGGGCGGGCGCATGACGGCTGCCAATATCGCGTTTGACGATCATCCGAATGAAAAGCGCTTTGCCAGCCGCATAGAGACGGTGACGGTGGACTCCGTAACCCAGTGGTTGCAGCGCACGCAACTGGCATCGGCCGTGCGTACCGTGCAATGAGTATGAGTCTTTTTGGCTTCAAGGCCTTGCTGAGTATGCGCATGGCGCTACGTTTTTGGAGTAATTGAAAATGAGCAAGTCTCTGCGTTTGCCCGAGAAATGGTTTCGCCGTGGCCTCTGGCTGGTGGCGCTGGTGTTTGCCTTCTTCCTGATCGGTCTGGGTGGGCTGGTGGTGGGCAACCTGCCGCAGCCCGATCGCTCGCTGGAGATCGAGTCTTTTATTCCTGAGGCTGATGCACAGCGTGTGCAGGCCCAAATCGACCAGGCCCGGAAGACGGCCGGCGTCACCCAGAAGGCCCTGGACAGGGCCCAGCTCAAGTTCGATGCCGAGCGCGCGCGCTATCAGTCGGCGCGCGATACCTTTGACAACTGGGTGGCGACCCGTCGGGCTACGGAGCGCCCGGAGCAGGATGCCGAGCTGGTGGCGCGCAGCAAGGCGCTGGATGCGCTCAAGCAGGCCGAAGACATGGCCCGCCAGGAGCGCGAAAAGGAAGCCCAGACCCATCTGGAAGCGAATCAGGCCGTCTCCAACGCCGAAGCTGAGATGAGCAGCCTGCGCGAGCAGGCCTATCCCCAGTATGAAGCCGCCATGCGCGCCAGCGAGCTGCGCGTGTTTCTGTTCCGTCTGGCCATTACCCTGCCCCTGCTGGGCGTGGCGGGCTGGCTGTTCGCCAAGAAGCGCAAGAGTACCTGGTGGCCTTTTGTCTGGGGCTTCATCTTTTTCGCGCTGTTCGCCTTCTTTGTCGAGCTGGTGCCCTATCTGCCTGACTACGGCGGCTATGTGCGCTACATCGTGGGCATCGTGGTGACGGTTCTGCTGGGACGCTATGCCATTCTTGCGCTCAACCGCTATCTGGAAAAACAGAAGCTGCAGGAGTCTCTGCCCGAAGAGCAGCGTCGTGAAGAGCTGAGCTATGACGTGGCGCTGGAGCGGCTGTCCAAGAATGTGTGCCCGGGCTGCGAGCGCCCGGTGGATCTCAAGAACACCGAGATCGACTTCTGCCCTCACTGCGGCATCGGCCTGTTCGACCATTGCGGCAGCTGCAATACCCGCAAGAGCGCGTTCTCACGCTTTTGCCACAGCTGCGGCACTGCGGCAGGCAAGATCCTGCCGCGCCTGGATGGGGCACCAGCAGCTCAGCCAACATCCGGGGTGAACGAGATCAGATGAGCGCCGGCCGGGCAGTCCAGCTACTGGACGCAGGGCTGCGAGCCGCGCTCAGCAAAGCTGTGAACTGACTCGGTCGCGCCCGGCCGCCTTGGCCTCATACAAAGCCTGGTCGGCATCCTGCAGCAGCAGATCAAGGCTTTGATGCGCTTGCAGCCGGTCGATATGGACCAAGCCGATGCTGACCGTGGCGCTCATCAACTGGTCATCCATGGGAACGCGCAGCTCCCGGATGGCGCGGTTGATGCGCTTGGCAATCTCCTGCGCTGCGGCGGCATTCACCTTGGGCAGAGCCACGGCGAATTCCTCGCCTCCCATGCGGCCCACGATGTCCTGAGCGCGCAGCACCTGGGTCAGCGTCTGGCAGAAGCTGCGTAGCAATTGGTCGCCTCCCGCATGGCCGAAGCTGTCGTTGATCTGCTTGAAATGGTCCAGATCCAGCATGAGGATGGCAAACGGCTGGCCATCCTGCCGGCAGCGCTCCAGTATTCTTTGCCCCTGCTTCATGAAGGCACCGCGTGCCAGCATATCGGTCAGAAAGTCGTGGTTGACGGCATGGCTGAGCTTTTGCATCAGCTCGTTGCGGGCCATGTGCGATCCTGCCACCGCAAGCGGGCCAAGCACCAGCATGCACAGACCCATGCGAAATGACAAAGCCTCCAGAAAATGAGCGGGTGTGAATTCAAGCGTGCCCAGCGAAATGAAGATGATGCTGCTCAGGCAGAGTGCTGCCGTGATCAGCGTCAGGCTGAAGATGCGATAGCTCAGCGCGCACCATATGAGAGCCGGCAGCGAGAACGCCAGCGAACCGGGGCCTTTGATCCAGTAGCTGATGGCTTCCAGTGCAACGACAGACAGCAGAGGCAGGACGCGGCGCATGGGGGTGGGCTCGGTCCAGTTCGGTGCAGGCTGCTTGCGTGTCGGCCATGCCAGAACAATGGGCAAAAATGTCATGTAGTTCAGCCATTCGCTGCTCAACCACATGGAGAAAGCCTGCCAGTGCGGTGTTCCGAACACGGCAGTCACCACCGGCCCGCCCAGTACTGCTGCTGTCAGTGCGCCCATGCCGCTGCCGACAAAGAGCACCAAGGCGGAAGACTGGCGTTGCATGAACAAGGTGGCGCGGCTTTGCCTGTGCATCAGCGCCCAGGCCGTTCCGACGCCGGCCATATTGGCGATGCTCAGCAGGACTGCGACATCCAGCCTGCTGCCTGTCAGCAGATCCGCAGCGATATAGCCTGCCGAGACCGCCAGGATCGAGCCAGGACGCAGCCAGCCAGGCTTGTGCAGAAGCACCCCCAGCAAGAGCGCGTTGGCCGGCCAGATCGCCGAGAAAAACCCCAGAGGACGCCATAGGATACCGAGCAAGGCCGCCACGAACACCATGCACCCAAGGGCGAGCGCGACCGTCCATGCCTGGGGGGCGGTGGTCTGTAGCGAAGGCATTTGCTTGGGTGAGGAAGCTTCGGTCATGGAGGGAGATGCCGCGAGCGTTTCGTGTCGTGCTTTTCAGTGGTTATTGGTGGATTTCGATGTCAATCGTCAAAGATGGCGGTGGTTGCCGTCCAATGCGCTGACGTTTTAACAAAAACATACAGAAAATCGGCCTCCTACGCTGCATTGCAGTGGGCAATTGACGAAATTTTTCAATTGAAGGTTTCAATGGTGAAATCGGAAAGCAAAAAAGCCAGAGACTGGCTCTGGCTTTTTTGTGTTCTGCTGCAGCAGATGGAGTCGAAGGCTTAGACCCCGCGTGCGCGATCGGCCTTGAAGCGGGCGCGGAACTCGGCAAACGTGCCCGCGTCGAGCGCATTGCGGATTTCCTGCATCAGGTTCAGGTAGTAGTGCAGGTTGTGGATGGTGGTCAGCATGGGGCCCAGCATTTCGCCGCAGCGATCCAGATGGTGCAGATAGGCGCGGCTGAAGCCGTCGCGACCGCCATCGTCCCAGCTCACGCCGCTCTTGCCGGCGCAGGCATGGCAGGTGCAGGTGGTGTCTATGGGCTGGTGGTCCACCTTGTGACGGGCGTTGCGGATCTTCAGATCGCCGTAGCGCGTGAAGATGGTGCCGTTGCGTGCATTGCGGGTAGGCATCACGCAGTCAAACATGTCCACGCCGTCGGCAACGCCTTGCACCAGGTCTTCGGGTGTCCCCACGCCCATCAGGTAGCGTGGCTTGTTGGCGGGCAGCAGATGCGGCGTGTGGGCCATGATCTCCAGCATCTCGTCCTTGGGCTCGCCCACGGAGACGCCGCCCACGGCATAACCTGGGAAATCGATTTCCAGCAGTCCCTGCAGCGATTCCTCGCGCAGATTGGTGTACATGCCGCCTTGCACAATGCCGAACAAGGCATTGGGGTTCTCCAGGCGCTGGAACTCCTCCTTGGAGCGCTTGGCCCAGCGACGGCTCATCTCCATGGACTTGCGTGCTTCGGCCTCGGTGGTCTTCTTGCCGTTGGTCTCGTAGGGCGTGCACTCGTCGAGCTGCATGACGATGTCCGAATTCAGAATCGTCTGGATCTGCATGCTGACCTCGGGCGACATGAACAGCTTGTCGCCGTTCACGGGACTCTGGAAATGCACGCCTTCTTCGGTGATCTTGCGCATGGCGCCCAGCGACCAGACCTGGAAGCCCCCCGAGTCGGTCAGGATGGGCTTGTCCCACTTCTCGAAGTCATGCAGACCGCCGAAGGACTTCATGATGTCCAGGCCGGGACGCATCCACAGGTGGAAGGTATTGCCCAGGATGATCTGCGCGCCCATTTCTTCGAGGCTGCGCGGCATCACGCCCTTGACGGTGCCATAGGTGCCCACGGGCATGAAGATGGGGGTCTGAACCTTGCCGTGGTTAAGCGTCAAGGTGCCACGGCGCGCGTGGCTGTTCGGGTCGGTCTTGAGAAGGTCAAACTGCAGCATAGTCCGCTATTTTCCCAGATGCTTGCAAGCACTGCTGCAATAGCCGATGCTTGGCCCAGATTCGTAACCCGTCTTTGCTGCCTGGCCCTACACTGGTGCACAAGACGAACAGGAGGTTGCCATGCTCAAGATCATGCTTGCGGTGGATGGATCGGATGTCGCGCTTGAGGCCGTACGCCACGGCATCAAGCTTTTGCAGAGCGGACTGGATGCTCACTTTGTGATAGCTCATGTGCAGAAGGAGGCATCGCTGCTCGAGCTGGCAACCACAGATTCCGATCTGATCGCCAACGCCAGCATCGAAGCCGGCATGGATCTGGTGGCACCGGCGCAGGATCTGCTCAAGGAAGCCGGAGCCTCTTATGAGGTGGAGATCAGCCTGGGTGAAGAGGCGAACACCTTGATCGATATTGCCGAGAGCAATGAATGCGATCAGATCATCATTGGCGCCACGGGTCAGAGCGGACTGGGCAGCATTCTGATCGGCTCGGTTTCACGCGAGGTGGCCAGGCACAGCCGTCTGCCGGTGACGATCGTGAAGATGCCGGAGGTCGCGGAGCTGGATGAAGGTTCCGACGAGGAAGCGGACGCCTGACGGGATGACCCTGCGCAATACGCAGCAGGGATGCTTGGGGGTGAAGTCAGGCCGCGCGGCGCTGCTGGCCGGATTCGCGCCTTTGCCAACTGCTGCGGCTGCCTGCGCGGTGGGCGGAAAACTTGCCATGCGGCATGCTGGCCAGACGCATCAGCATCCAGCGGCAATAGCCCTGAACGCTCAGGCATTTGTTGATTTCCTCTTCCGGCAAGGGGCCGGAGACCACGATCAGCCGGTCTGCGCCCTCCCAGTCTCCTGCCATGCGCAGCCGGCGCTGCGCACCCATGGCCCAGGAGTGGATGCGAGTGGGGTGACCATGCTGATGCACGCGGCCGGTGATGCGATCGAACGCGATGGCGACCAGCTCGGTCTTGAGGCGATAGGGGCGCTCTCCCGTGATGGCATTGAGCGCATCACGCATGTCGTAGAGGTAGTAATACCCGGACCTGAGCCGATATCGCAGATGCATTAAATCCATGAACCATGCCCCCAAAGCCTGTGTCACGCAGGACTGCGTGCAGGGCATTCTCCATGAAATTGTCACTAAGCGGTGGTTTTTCGGGCTCAGGCACCTTCTGACAAGCTCAGTACCTGTCTGAGCTTGCCCAGCTGTTCGTAAAGATCGCTGGCGCTTTCGCTGTCCAGCGGTGCCAGCAACTGCTGCAGCCACTGCTCATGGGCGGTGGCCATGGCCTTGAACTGCTTTCTGCCCATGCGCGTCAGCCGAACGATCATGGCGCGTCGATCTTCTTCGTCGGCCACGCGCTCCACCCAACCTTCGGCGACCAGCTGATCGGTCAGCCCCGTCACATTGCCTCCGGTCACCATCAGATATTCCGACAAGGTCTTCATGCGCAGCCCCTTCGGAAAGCGGCTGAGCTGGGCCAGATAGTCGAAGCGAGGCAGGGTGGTACTGAATTCCGTGCGCAGCTGGCTGCGTATGACCTGCTCGATTTGCGTGCTGCAGGTTAGCAGGCGCAGCCACAGGCGAACGGCCTGATGGTCGGAGTCAGACAGACCGGCCTCGCGGCCAGGGGTGTCCGGCATATCGATGGAAGAGTCCAGATGGTGTTTGTCCATGGTCTACATAGTGTTTCAAGCGCCTGAGCTTGGCTTCAGGGTTTGGCCTGATTTTAGTGAAAAGTTCATGCGTTAATAATTTAGACATAAAGTAATTTTCAGTGCGCCATTTCTCGACGCGCCAGGAAGGGATTGCTGTCATGAAGATCGTCTGCATAGGTGGCGGCCCCGCCGGCCTGTATTTCGCGCTGCTGATGAAGCAGATGAACTCTGCGCACGAGGTGACGGTGGTGGAGCGCAACCTGCCCTATGACACCTTCGGCTGGGGCGTGGTGTTCTCCGATGCCACCATGGACAATATGCGCGTCTGGGACCCGGTGACGGCGACGCAGATCGAGCAGGCCTTCAACCATTGGGACGATATCGAACTGCTGTTCAAGGGGCGCAGGATTCGCTCCGGCGGCCATGGCTTTGTGGGGATTGGCCGCAAGCACCTGCTCAACATTCTGCAGGCGCGCTGCGAGCAACTGGGTGTCAACCTGGTGTTCGAGACCGATGTGCAGAGCGACGAGGAGTATCCGGATGCCGACCTCATCATTGCCTGCGATGGCGTGAACTCTCGCATCCGCAGCAAGTACGAGAACACTTTCAAACCCGATATCGTCACCCGTCCCAATCGCTACATCTGGCTGGGCACGAACAAGGTCTACGAGGCCTTCACCTTTGATTTCGTGCGCACCGAGCATGGCTGGTTCCAGGCGCATATCTACAAGTTCGACGACAAGACCTCGACTTTCATCGTCGAGACCACGGAGGAATGCTGGAAGGCCAGCGGCCTCGATGGCGCCGACCAGGAGCAGTCCATCGCCTTCTGCGAAAAGCTGTTTGCAGACAATCTGCAGGGCGAGAAGCTGATGACCAATGCCCGCCATCTGCGCGGTTCGGCCTGGATCAATTTTCAGCGCGTGGTCTGCGACCAATGGTGGTTGCGCAATGCCAGGGGCAGCCATGTGGTGCTGATGGGCGATGCCGTGCATACGGCGCATTTCGCGATCGGCTCGGGGACCAAACTGGCGATTGAAGATGCCATCGAGCTGGCGCGCCAGTTCAAGCAGATCGGCGATGCGGTCGAGCATATTCCCGAGGTGTTGACCGCCTACCAGGAGGCGCGTCGTGTGGAGACGCTGCGCCTGCAGAACGCAGCCTGGAATGCGATGGAGTGGTTCGAGGTCTGCGGCCAGCGTTACTGCGATCAGCTCGAGCCCGAGCAGTTCATGTACTCCATGCTGACGCGCAGCCAGCGCATCAGTCACGAGAATCTGCGCCTGCGCGATGCCGCCTGGCTGGACGGCTATGAGCGCTGGCTGGCCGAAAGAAATGGCGTGACCACGGATGGCAAGGCGCCGCCACCCATGTTCCTGCCCTACAGGCTGCGCGGGCTCACGCTCAAGAACCGCATCGTGGTGTCGCCCATGGCCCAGTACTCGGCCGTGGACGGCGTGCCCGGAGACTATCACCTCATGCATCTGGGCGCGCGCGCCATGGGCGGGGCGGGGCTGGTGTTTGCCGAGATGGCCTGTGTCAGCCCCGAGGGGCGCATCACGCCGGGCTGCCCCGGGACTTACTCGGCGCAGCAGAAGCAGGCCTGGAAGCGCATTGCGGACTGGATTCATGCCAATACCGATGCCAAGTTCGCCATGCAGATCGGCCATGCGGGCGCCAAGGCCTCGACGCGGCTGGCCTGGGAAGGTACGGATCTGCCACTGGAGCAGGCCAACTGGCCGATCATGGCCGCGTCGGAGCAGCAATATCTGCAGGGAGTGAGCCAGATCTCCAAGGCCATGACACGCGCCGATATGGATGAGGTGCTGCAGCAGTTTGTCCATGCTGCGCAGATGGCGGCCGACATCGGCGTGGACTGGCTGGAGCTGCATTGCGCCCACGGCTATCTGCTGTCGGGCTTTATCTCGCCGCTGACCAATCACCGCAGCGATGAATATGGCGGCAGTCTGGAAAACCGCTTGCGCTATCCGTTGGAAGTCTTCAAGGCCATGCGCGCCGTCTGGCCTCAGGACCGGCCTATGTCCGTGCGCATCTCGGCCCATGACTGGGTGCCCGGCGGCATCACCCCCGAAGACGCGGTGGAGATCGCCAAGGCGTTCAAGGCCGCGGGTGCGGACCTGATCGACTGCTCCTCGGGTCAGGTCAGCAAGGCAGAAAAGCCGGTGTTCGGGCGCATGTTTCAGACCCCGTTTGCCGACCGCATTCGCCAGGAGGCCGGCATTGCGACCATGGCCGTGGGCGCGATCAGCGAGGCCGACCATGCCAACAGCATCATTGCCGCAGGACGTGCCGATCTGTGCGCGATTGCCAGACCGCATCTGGCCAACCCGGCCTGGACGCTGACCGAAGCCGCCAAGATTGGCTACACGCCCATCGTCTGGCCCAAACAATACTTCCAGGGCAAGCGCCAGATGGAAGCCTTGTTCGAGCGCGAGAAAGCGCAGCAGGCATCGGCCAAATGAAACCCCTGAGTCTTCGCTGCGTGCCTTCACCTAAGCCTGAGGACAGCGGATGCGGGGCGTTCCCGGCCCGGCAGGTGAGGGCTGGAATGCATCCGTTTGATGGGCCGCTGGCCTGGAGAATTCAATGACAGGCGATATGAACGATCAACATGCGCTGGTGACGGGCGCGGGCCAGGGCATTGGCGAGGCGATTGCGCGTCGGCTGCTGGCTCAGGGCGCTCGCGTCACGGTGCTTGGGCGTCGCGCCGAGCCGCTGCAAAAGCTGGTGGAGCAGCACCCTGGTCACTGCCAGATGGTACTGGCCGATGTGGCCGACGAAGAACAGGTGGCGGCGGCGTTTGCGCAGGCGGCGGCCGCGCATGGTGAAATCAGCATTCTGGTCAACAACGCCGGCCAGGCCAGCAGCGCGCCCTTCATGAAGATGGATGCCGGGCACTGGCAGCAGATGCTGGCGGTCAACCTGACCGGTACCATGCACTGCATTCAGCAGGTGCTGCCGGCCATGTCCGCTTCGGGCTGGGGGCGCATTGTCAATGTGGCCAGCACGGCCGGCCTGGTGGGCTATGCCTATGTCGCGGCCTATGTGGCTGCCAAGCATGGCGTGGTGGGCCTGACACGCGCCCTGGCGCTGGAGTACGCCAGAACCGGGATCACCGTCAACGCCGTCTGCCCTGGTTATACCGAAACCGAGATTGTCAAAACCAGCATAGACCGCGTGGTGGCCAAGACCGGCCGCACACCGCAGCAGGCCATGGCCGAGTTCGTCAAATCCAACCCCCAAGGCCGTCTGGTGCAGCCGCAGGAGGTGGCGGACGCCGTCCAGTGGCTGTGTGGGCGCGGCGCATCAAGCATTACCGGGCAAGCCATCGCCGTCGCCGGTGGCGAAGTCATGTGACCCGGAGTTTATGGAGACAGACATGAGCGAATACGCAATCGATCCAGCGCTGCAAGCTGGCAACCACAAGCCGCTGGCCGGCTATCAGGCCACGCATTTCCTGTGGCAGGTGGCAGATGGTGTGGCCACCATCACCCTCAATCGCCCGGAGCGCAAGAATCCGCTGACGTTTGATTCCTATGCCGAGCTGCGCGACCTGTTTCATCAGCTCAAGTGGGCGCAGGATGTGAAGGCAGTGGTGCTGGTCGGCGCCGGCGGCAACTTCTGCTCGGGTGGCGATGTGCATGAAATCATCGGTCCGCTGGTCGCGCTCAAGGCCCCCGAGCTTTTGATGTTCACCCGCATGACGGGCGAGCTGGTCAAGACCATGCGTGCCTGCCCCCAGCCCATCATTGCGGCAATCGATGGCGTATGTGCGGGGGCTGGGGCCATCATGGCCATGGCCTCGGACATGCGCCTGGGCACTGCGCGCAGCAAGACCGCATTCCTGTTCAACCGCGTGGGGCTGGCGGGCTGCGACATGGGGGCCTGCGCCATGCTGCCGCGCATCATTGGTCAGGGGCGTGCGAGCGAGCTGCTCTATACGGGACGCAGCCTGGGTGGCGAGGAGGGCGAGCGCTGGGGCTTCTTCAACCGTCTGTGCGAATCTGAGAGCGTGCTGGCCGAGGCGCAGAAGCTGGCCGCCGACCTGGCTGCCGGTCCCAGCTTTGCCAACGGCATTACCAAGACCATGCTGCACCAGGAATGGGCCATGACCATAGAGCAGGCCATCGAAGCCGAAGCCCAGGCCCAGGCCCTGTGCATGCTGACCGAGGATTTCTCGCGTGCCTATCACGCGTTCGTGGCCAAGCAAAAGCCAGTCTTTCAAGGAAACTGATATGGCAGACACCAGCTATCTGAAGTGGCCTTTTTTTGAAGCCCATCATGCTCGTCTGGCCCAGTCGATGGATGCCTGGGCCAGGCAGAACATTGCGCATTCCCATGGCCCCGATGTGGATGCCGAATGCCGGCAACTGGTCAAGGCCCTGGGCGAAGCCGGCTGGCTGCGGCATGCGGTTGCGGGTGAGATCCATGGCGGCGCAGGAGAGCAGATCGACACCAGAGCCATCTGCCTGATCCGGGAGACGCTGGCGCGTCACAGCGGTCTGGCCGACTTTGCGTTTGCCATGCAGGGCCTGGGTTCGGGGGCGATCTCTCTGGCGGGTAGTGAAGAGCAGAAAAAGCGCTACCTGAGCCGGGTGGCCAGGGGCGAGGCGATCTCGGCCTTTGCACTGTCCGAGCCCGATGCCGGCTCGGACGTGGCTGCCATGGCCTGCGAGGCCAGACTCGAAGGTGATCACTATGTGATCAACGGCGAGAAGACCTGGATCTCCAACGGCGGCATTGCCGACTTCTATGTCGTTTTTGTGCGCACCGGCGAGGCTCCGGGGTCGCGTGGCCTGTCGGCGCTGATTGTGGATGCCGACTCACCGGGCTTCGAAGTGGCCGAGCGCATCGACGTCATCGCACCGCACCCGCTGGCGCGTTTGAAGTTCTCCAACTGCCGCGTGTCCGCAGCGCAGCGCGTGGGCGAGGCCGGTGAGGGCTTCAAGGTGGCCATGCGCACGCTCGATGTGTTCCGCACCTCGGTGGCTGCGGCATCGCTGGGCTTTGCGCGTCGTGCCATGGATGAGGCCTTGCAGCGTGCCACCAGCCGCAAGATGTTCGGCGGTGTGCTGGCCGACTTCCAGCTCACCCAGGCCAAGCTGGCGCAGATGGCCACGCAGATCGACAGCGCAGCGCTGCTGACCTACCGTGCGGCCTGGCTGCGCGACCAGGGCGAGAGCGTGACACGCGAAGCTGCCATGGCCAAGATGACGGCGACGGAAAACGCCCAGCAGGTGATCGATGCGGCCGTGCAGATCTGGGGCGGTCTGGGCGTGGTCAGCGAGCAGCCCGTGGAGCGGCTGTACCGGGAGATTCGGGCCCTGCGCATCTACGAAGGCGCGACCGAGGTGCAGCAGCTCATCATCGGGCGCGACCTCATCAAGAACCATGGCTGAAAGCGCTCACGAATAAAGAACATCCGCCTGTTTTGGCCAAAAGGAGTGTGAGTCATGTCGTACACCGCGCATATCGATACCTTTGCCGCTGACAATCTGCCGCCCGCCGAGCTGCAGCCCGAGTTCCGTTTCGAGCTGCCCGAGCTGCAGTTCCCGGAGCGCCTGAACTGTGCCGTGGAGCTGCTCGACAGACATGTGGCGCAAGGTCGGGGCGATCGCCTGTGTATTCAGGCCGAGGGAGTGCGCTGGACCTATGCCGAGCTGCAGGCGCAAGCCAACCGCATTGCCAACGTGCTGACCGGGCAGCTTGGCCTGGTGCCCGGCAACCGCGTGCTGCTGTGCGCGCCCAACAATCCGATGATGGTGGCCTGCTGGTTTGGCGTCATCAAGGCCGGCGGGATCGCGGTGGCTGCCATGCCGCTGCTGCGAGCCAAGGAGCTGTCCGCGATTGTCGACATTGCGCAGATCGGCCATGCGCTGTGCGACGAGGCCTTGCGCAGCGAGGTGCAGGGCGCCCAAGGAAAATCCGCCCGGCTGCAGAAGGTTCTGTTCTTCAACGGCCAAGGCGCTGCTGCGGATGCGCTGGAGCCGCTGATGCAGGCTGCGTCTGCCAGCTTCACGGCCGTGGATACTGCCGCCACGGACACCTGCTTGCTGGGCTTCACCTCGGGCACCACGGGCGTGCCCAAGGCCACCATGCATTTCCATCGCGACGTGATGGCAGTCTGCGCCTGCTGGCCTGTGCATATGCTGCGCGCCAATGCCGACGATGTGTTCATCGGCAGCCCGCCGCTGGCCTTCACTTTCGGGCTGGGCGGACAGGTGTTGTTCCCCATGTCCATAGCGGCCAGCATGGCCTTGCTGGAGAAGGCCGGCCCCGCGCAACTGGTGGACGGCATCGAGAAATTTGGCGCCACCGTGGTGTTCACGGCCCCTACCTCCTATCGCGTGATGGCCCAGCAGGGCGAACGCATTCGTCGCACCCGGCTGCGCAAATGCGTGTCGGCGGGCGAGGCATTGACTGCCTCCACGCGGGCGCTGTGGAAGGATGCGACCGGCATCGAAATCATCGACGGCATCGGCTCCACCGAGATGCTGCACATCTTCATCTCGCACCGCGAAGAGGATGCGCGCCCTGGTGCCACCGGCAAGGCCGTGCCCGGCTATCGGGCCAAGGTGGTGGATGATGCGGGGCTCGAGGTACCGCCCGGCACCGTGGGCAAGCTGGCCGTGCAAGGCCCCACGGGGTGCCGCTATCTCAACGACAGTCGTCAGACCAAATATGTGAGCCAGGGCTGGAATCTGACGGGCGATGCCTATCTGATGGATGGCGACGGCTATTTTGTCTATCAGGCGCGTACCGACGACATGATCATCTCGTCCGGCTACAACATTGCCTCTCCCGAAGTCGAGGAGGCCTTGCTGCTGCACGCGGCCGTGGCCGAATGTGCGGTGATCGGCGTGGCCGACAGCGAGCGCGGCCAGATCGTCAAGGCCTTTGTGGTGCTGCGTGCCGGCCATACGGCCAGCGATGCCCTGGTCATGGAGCTGCAGGACTTTGTGAAGAGTCAGGTCGCGCCCTACAAATACCCACGGGCCGTGCAGTTCGTCGATCAGCTGCCGCGCACGGCCACAGGCAAGTTGCAACGCTTTCGCCTGCACGAAACCTGATGGCCATGTTTTTCAAGCGGCCTGCGCCTGATGGGCAGGTGTTGCGCGCAAATTTTATGGAAAGAACAGTCTGGCTATGAGTGAAGTAGCAATGGCTTCAGAACGCTTTGTGACGCAGGTGCCGATTCGCTTTGCGCACTGCGACCCGGCGGGCATCATCTTCTTTCCGCAGTATCTGGTGCTGTTCAACGGACTGGTGGAAGACTGGTTCAACAACGCGCTGGGCCTGAGCTATGCGGACATGCTGCAAAAGGACAGGGTGGGTCTGCCCATCGTGCACCTGGAATGCGATTTTCGCGCCATCACCCGCATGGGGGAAACCGTGGCGCTGGGCCTGTCGGTTGCCAAGCTGGGCAATCGTTCGCTGACACTCGATGTGGACTGCACAGGCCCGGAGGGACAGCTGCGCGTGACGGCGCAGAAAGTGCTGGTCTTCACCAGTCTTCAAACCCATCAGGCGATCAGCGCGCCACCCGCAATTCGCCGCGCCATCGAACGCTGGCTGAGTTCATCCAATCCAACAGAAAACAGGAGTTGAACATGCAAGTACTGCTGCCGCCGGGCTGGCCCCGGCCCAAGGGATATGCGAATGGAGTGTCCGTGAGTGGCCGCCAGATCTATGTGGCCGGCATGATTGGCTGGGACGCCGAGGGCCGGTTTCATACCGACGATCTCGCGGCGCAGGCCAGACAGGCTCTGCACAATATCGTCGAGGTGCTGCAGGCCGGTGGAGCCAGGCCTGAACACATCGTGCGCATGACCTGGTACATCACCGACAAGAAGGAATATCTGGCGCAGCAGGCCGAGATCGGCAAGGCCTATCGCGAGCTGATTGGCTCATTCAGCGTGGCCATGACGGCCGTGCAGGTGGCGGCCCTGATCGAGGACCGGGCCAAGGTGGAGATCGAAGTGACGGCCGTGGTGCCCGAGTGACTCTGATTTGATAGCTTCTAGCGCTTGTATCTATTGAATTTCAATGCTATTTAAGCTTGAAATCGATGAGGGGAGAGCGCTATATGCTATGAAATATGATTAAGCCGCAACTGACGGACGCCATCTGTAGAAGCGGTACTCCCCGAGCCCCAAGCCCTTAGCCGAAGGCAGCGAGCCCGGGCTGCCCCGTTGCCTCTCGCCTCTGGGGAGGGCGCGGGTCCGCCCGGGCGCAGCGCCTCGGGCAGCGCTTAGAAGTCCAGCAGGCTCAGGCCCACGCTGAGCACCGTGCGCTTGTTGTTGTAGTCGACCAGACTGTCGCCATAGCCGCTGAACAGCTGTACATGCAGGCGCAGATTGCTCTTGCCGCCGTTCCAGCCTTCGCCCAGGGTGCGCAGCCATTCGATGCGTCCGGAGCCCTTGCCCTGGCCCAGCGAGCCGCGAGCGGTCAGGCCCAGGTAGTTCTGGTCGTTGACGTTCCAGCCCAGCTTGACTTCACCGCGGCCGATGTAGTCCTGGATGTGGGGGTTGTCGTCCTCGAGCGCGCTCTCCTTCATGCGCTGCCAGGCCTTCAGATGCAGCTGCCAGCGGTTGCCAAGCTCGGCGCCGGTCATCAGATACCAGCGGTTCCAGCTGCGCGACAGCGGATTGCTCTGACCGTTGGACTGGTGCGCGATGCCAATGCCCGAGTAGCGCCAGCGCCAGCCTAGCGGCAGCTGGGCGTCCGTCGGGTAGACGTAGAAGACCTCGGGCTCGTGGTCGGTGGTGCGGAAGGGCCGCGAGATATCGCCGTTGAACAGCTGCCAGTAGGACTGCTGGGTATAGCCGAACCACAGCGAATCCTTGCCCTTCGAGGTGGGGCCAGTCAGCAGGCCGGAGGCAATCTTGGTGCGGGCCGAGAGCTGCAGGCGCATCTCGTGCTTCTGGTAGGGCTGCTCGGTCGCCAGGCCGCGGCTGGGCGAATAGGGCTGCTGATTGACCTCGTCACCCACGACCACGGAGACCGACATGGGACGGTAGCCGCGGAAGTTGAAGGTGCCGCAGTCCGTGCCGGGCTCCAGCTCGAAGTAGCGCGACACCTCGGTGTAGCGTGGATCGCGGCAGCCGCCGTTGTTGGGCGAGAGACCCAGGCCGCTGTCGGCGCTGGCGACAGTCGCCGCAGTCGCCCCGGCCGCACTGGCGGGCGCGACATCGTTCGCCGAGGCGGTAGCGGCAGTGAGAGCCGGCGCAGCTTGTGCGCTGGCTGCAGGTGCATTCCAACCGGTGGCCTGGGGCGCAACCGCCGGGCCTTGCTTGTGTGCCCAGGCATCAAAGCAGGCCAGTCGGTCGTTGTTGCTGGTGGTGGCAGCACATTGCTGCCAGCTTTCGGGGGGCGGCAGTTCCGCGCTGCTGGCGGTGGTTGGGTTCAGGCCGCCGACCAGTGTCAAGCCTATGCTCAGGGTCAGGGGGGGCGGGGTGAAGAAGCGAATACTCATGGGATCAATCAATGCACAGGCGGGACAAGGCCCAGCCCTGCTCAGGGTTGGACCTTGCGCATGATGAACGCGCGGGGTGGATCATTTTCTCCCTCCTGGTAACTGCCGTGAATTTCTGTTCCGCAGCTGCCGTCGACCACTTCACCCAGCCAGGTGCCGGTGATGCGTGAGCCGTCAGCGCTTTCTTCGAGCGTGACCGTGCCATCGTTCACATCGCCGACCATGGGGTGGCTGCCGCCCGGGCGGCTGATGCTGCCCTTGACGTTGCCTGCCCACTCGGGATGCGGGCCCAGCACCATGCGGGCGGTTTCTTCGCTGCCGGTGACGGAGCCTGTCCATTCACCTTGCAACTGCTTGTCGCTCATCTGCCAGTCTTGCGGGCAAGTGCTGGCAGATTTGGAATCAAACTGGGCGCAAGCGCTAAGGGAAAAAGCGCTGGCAGCTATGAAAATCAGAGTTCTCAAAGTCATCTCGGGTCTTCAGTTGGCGGCGCCCGGCGCCGCCTGGTTCTTGCGCGCGGCAAATTCCTCGCGCAGCTTGCGCAGCTTCTCGCGCGGGTCTTCCCTGGCCGTGGCCGCATCGAGGCCCATCTCCTTGATGAAACGGCTGGGCTGGCAGGCCACCATTTCGCGGCCTTTTTTGCGGCGCTTGGTCCAGCTCACGGCCAGCGTGCGCTGGGCGCGGGTGATGCCCACATACATCAGGCGGCGTTCTTCCTGCAGCCGCGCTGCCGTCTCATCGCTGACCTTTTGCTGCTTGCCGTCGTCGTCATCCAGCTTGAACGGCAGCATGCCCTCGGTGACGCCGACCTGCATGACATGGGGCCATTCCAGGCCCTTGGAGGCATGGAGGGTGGAGAGCACGACCATGTCCTGCTCCTTCTCGCGCTCGCTGATGGTGGACAGCAGGGCAATGTTTTGCGAGACCTCCAGCAGGCTCTTGACCTCGGTCTGGGTACCGGCGCCTGCGGCATCCTCGATCTGGCCGCCGGCGCGCTGGGCCATCCAGTCGCAGAACTCCAGCACATTGCTCCAGCGCGCGGCGGCGACAGACTCGCTGTCTTCGCTGTCATACAGATACTGTTCGTAGCCAATTTCCTTGAGCCAGTCGATCAGAAAGCTGCGCGAGGCTTCAAAGCCCAGGGTGTGGCGGGCGCGGTATTCCAGGTCGTTGATATAGCGGCCGAATTCCAGCAGGCTTTCAAAGGCCTTGCGCGGCAGCGCCTCCTCCAGCATGGCATTGAACAGCGAGCCGAACATGCTGAGCTTGTGCGCAGCGGAGAACTCCCCGAGCTTGCCCAGCGTGGTGTGACCGATGCCGCGCTTGGGCGTGCCTATGGAGCGCAGAAAGGCCGGGTCGTCGTCGTTGTTGATCCAGAGGCGGAACCAGGCGCACAGGTCCTTGATCTCGGCGCGGTCGAAAAAGCTGGTGCCGCCCGAAACCTTGTAGGGGATGTTGGCCTTGCGCAGCGCCTTCTCGAAGGGCTTGGCCTGGTGGTTGGCGCGGTAGAGGATGGCGAAGTCCTTCCACGCGGGCTGTGGGTTCATATTGGCGCGCAGGCTCTGAATGCGGGCCACGGCACGCTCGGCCTCGTGCTCTTCGGTGTCGCAGTCGACGATGCGCACGGGTTCGCCCTCGCCGAGTTCCGAAAACAGTGTCTTGGGAAACAGCTTGGGGTTGGGGCCGATCACATTGTTGGCGGCGCGCAAGATGGCGCTGGTGGAGCGGTAGTTCTGCTCCAGCTTGATGACCTTGAGCTGCGGAAAGTCCACGGGCAGCTTCCTGAGGTTGTCCAGCGTGGCGCCGCGCCAGCCGTAGATCGACTGATCGTCGTCGCCCACCGCCGTGAAGTGGGCGCGCTCGCCCACCAGGAATTTCAGCAGCTCGTACTGCGTGGCATTGGTGTCCTGGTACTCGTCCACCAGCACATGGCCCAGCAGGCGTTGCCATTTCTCACGCACCTCGGGGTGGCCGCGCAGCAGGCGCATGGGCATGCCGATCAGGTCGTCGAAGTCCACGCTCTGGTAGGCGGTCAGGCGCTCTTCATAGCGCTGCATGATGAGAGCGGTGCTGCGCTCGTTGTCGTCCTGCGCCATGGCCAGGGCCTTGCGGCTGTCCCAGCCCTGGTTCTTCCAGCCGCTGATGGTCCACTGCCACTGGCGGGCCGTCGCCACATCGGTGGTGCCGCCCGCGCAGTCCTTGAGGATGCCGGTGACGTCGTCGGTGTCCAGAATGCTGAACTGCGGCTTGAGACCGAGGATGTGGCCGTCCTCGCGCACCATGCGCACGCCCAGCGAGTGGAAGGTGCAGATCAGCACCTCCTTGGCCTGGCGGCCGATCAGACCTGCGGCGCGCTCGCGCATTTCGGCGGCGGCCTTGTTGGTAAAGGTGATGGCGGCAATGCGGCGTGGCGCCAGACCGGTTTCGATCAGGCGGCCTATCTTGTGCGTAATCACCCGGGTCTTGCCCGACCCGGCACCTGCCAGAACAAGGCATGGACCGTCGGTGTAATGCACGGCCTGGAGCTGAGCGAGGTTGAGACCAGCAGACATGAAGCAGAGTGACCCATCATCAAAAACAAGGACTGGGAGCATACCGCTTCACCGTGAAGAGCCCTGATGACAGCGCTCACAACTGACAAAAATCAGGGACTCAGCGAGCGTTTCACCTACACATGCGCTCTGCTGTTACTTGAATAATTGTTGTAATAAGGTGTTAGTTATGTAGCGTGAAGATTGTCTCGTGTCCGGCCTTGATCCCGACAACGCCAGCGAATTTTCGATGGTTGAGGGATTCATTGTCTTTTCCTCAACAGTCAGGGTGCTGTGCATGGCGAGAACCATCGGTGAAGTGAGCTTGGCCGCAGAACTTTGGACGCCTGCGGTGCAGCAGCGCTTTGAAGCGCTGTTCTCCGTGGCCGCGCGCAAGTCGCTTTCCGCCTGGCGTCAGGTTCCGCGCCAGGCGGCTGAAGTGCTGGTGATCGAAGGGCTGGAGAGCCTGCTGGCCAAGTCAGAGGCGCGAGCCCCTTGCGTGGTCTATCTCGGTGGCGAGCCGGCCATGCAGCCGCTGGGGCGCTCCTCCCAGGGCTGGGCCGCACATCTTGATGCGGACTTTACGCTGTCCGACCTGATCGACATGCTCGATCGCGCAGCGGTTTTCCTCATGGACTGGAGAGCCCGGCACAGGACCGACGCACCCCTGTCGCTGCAGCGTGCCCTGCAGGAGCTCCAGCAGCAGGGGGCCGACTGTTCGCACCGCTTTCATATCAAGTCCTGGGTCGCCCTGCCTGGCAGCGCCAACAATGCGCTGCACATGCGCGTGCTGGCGCTGCTCGCGCGCGGGCCCATCGATGCCAGATCGCTGGCCGAGCACGCCGGCATCGAAATGCCGCAGCTATCGACCCTGCTGTCCCTGCCTCAGCTTCAGGCCGTCCTGCACTGCAGTCCGCGCGGCCCCGAGCATCCTGCGGACGCACGCAAATCAAGCACCCCGAGGCAGGCCGCCACTTCGGTGACGCTTCAATGGGTCAGCAAACTGACGGGCTGGATTAGCCGTGGAGGACGCACATGACCTCTTTCATGCCCATGCAGCCCGGCCAGGGCCTGCTGCGGGTGAGTCTGCTTGGGCCCATGGGCATAGGCAAGACCACGGCGCTGCGCAGCCTGTGCGGGGAATTCATGGCAGGCAGCGATGTGCGCAACCTGGACAGGGCGACACACAGCAAGGAGTTCACCACGGTAGGGGCGGAGTTTGGCGAGATCGATCTGGGCTCGGGCGAGCGACTGCAGCTGGTGGGCAGTCCCGGTCAGGATCGTTTCGATTTCGTGCGTCGCTGGGTGCTCTCGGCATCGGTGGGGGCGCTGCTGATGCTGGACGTCAACGACGCGGGCGCGGTGGATTACGCCAGCGAGATGCTGACGGGGATCGCGGAGCTGGAGCAGGCTCCCCTGATGCTCATTCTCAGCTGCCGCAGCGCCAGCGGAGCAAGGCTGGAGGCGTTCAGCTCGGCCCTGGTGGCCAGAGGCCATGAGATCACCCCGCTGATTGAAGCCGACCCGCGTGATCGCCAGCAGATGCTGGATGCGCTGAGCGTGCTGGCTTCACTGCTGTCCCTGCAAAGTCAGACCCTATGAATACCCATACCTCTCTCGTGATTCCGGCCCATGCGGTGCAGGCCGGCCAGGAAATTCTGGCACGCGTGGTCGCCCCGGTTGCCGGCGTCCATATCGCCTTGCTCTGCACCCCTGACGGCTTCGAGATTGCCGCGCTGCGCATTCGCAGCGAGTTGCCGACCGAGCGGCTGTCGGCCATGGCGGGCTCGCTGATGGCCATGGCCAGGGCCGTGGCCAATGAAATCGGTCACAAGGATTGCAAGCGCCTGACCTTCGAGACGGAGTCGGGCACCGTGGTCTTCCAGGCGGTGAATGGCGCTTTCCCGGCCGTTCTCTGTCTGGTGGTCGATCAGAACGCCTTGCTGGGTCGCGCGCTTTGGGCGGCCGGCGAGGTTGCCACAGGGTACCTGCCTTCCTGATCACAGGTTCACTGGAGTTCTGAGTCCGAGTGGGTGCGCATACTGCGCACGGGTTCCTTGTCTTGCTTTTCAAAAAGGTGGATTTATGGCCTCTATCCAGGATTCTCTGAACGCTTTGATGACCACAGACGGCGCCGTCTGTGGCGCTCTCGTGGACAGCGCCAGCGGCATGCTGATGGGCAGCGTCGGCGGCGGCGTGGACATGGAGCTGGCTGCGGCCGGCAACACCGAGGTGGTGCGCGCCAAGCTCAAGACCATGCGCATGCTCAATCTCAACGACCAGATCGACGACATCCTGATCACTCTGGGCAAGCAATATCACATCATCCGTCCCGTGGCCGCCAACGACGGTGTGTTCTTCTATCTGGTGCTGGACAAGGCCCGCGCCAATCTGGCGCTGGCGCGCCGCAAGACTGCCGATGTGGAAAAGGAGCTCAAGCTCTGACGCGCTGTCCTTGCATCCGTCACAGCGGCCTGCCTTGCGCAGGCTTTGTTTTGTCCACCGGGGGGCGCTGAAAAATATTCATCGAAGGCTCTGGGAGGTCTGCCGCAGCGCGCTGTCACAATTTGCCGGTGCTGTCCGTTCTACTCATCACCTTTCCCTTCTTTGCGCTGGTGGCTTGCGGCTTTGCCGCCACATGGCGCGGCATCCTGCCCCAGGCAGCGATCCCCGGCCTCAATGCCTTTGTGCTGTACTTCGCGCTGCCCTGCATGCTGTACCGCTTTGGCGCGCAGACACCGATTCATCAGCTGCTCGACATCAACGTCACCCTGGTCTATCTGCTCTGTGCGGTGCTGATGGTGGGCGCGACCGTGCTGCTGACACGCAGGCGCCTGGGCTGGAACGATGCCGCATTCGGCGCTCTGGTGGCAGCGTTTCCCAACACCGGCTTCATGGGCGTTCCGATGCTGGCGGCGCTGCTGGGCGCGCAGAGCGCGGGGCCGGTGATCGTGACCATGGCCATCGACATGGTCATCACCACCTCGGCCTGCATTGCGCTGTCGCGGCTCGATCTGGCGGGAGGGCAGGGAATCTGGCTGGCGGTGCGCAATTCGCTCAAGGGCATGGCGTCCAATCCCATGCCCTGGGCGATTGTGCTGGGCGGTCTGGCGTCGGCCATGGGCTGGGTATTGCCCGGCCCGGTGGACAAGACCGTGGCCATGCTGGCCGCAGCGGCTTCGCCGGTGGCCTTGTTCACCATAGGTGCCGTGCTGGCGCGCTCGCAGATGAACAGCCACGAACGCGTGGCAGCGCGGGACTATGTGCCGGTTGCGCTGGCCAAGCTGGTCGTCCATCCGCTGCTGGTCTGGGCCGTCGGACTGGCCGCGATCGCGATGGGTTTGCCGCTCCAGCACGAAACCCTGGTGGTGCTGGTGCTGCTGGCGGCCCTGCCGTCCGCCAGCAATGTGTCGCTGCTGACCGAGCGCTACGGCGCCCACAGCGGTCGCGTGGCCAGAATCATTCTGGTCTCCACCAGTCTGGCTTTCCTGACCTTCTCTGCTGCTGTGGCCTTGATGACCTAACAAAAACAATAGCGGCTTGTGCAAGTCCCACCTGCACAAGCCGCTGTTTTGGCTG
>NZ_JBKFBC010000014.1:65143-78362 GCF_053345995.1 Comamonas sp. C24C
CGGCCCCGCCGCCCCGCACCGAAGGTGTCGTCCCCCTCCCGAAGAGAGAGGGGGAAGGCGCGTCAGCGCCTCAGGGGGAGTTGATCAATACTCCCAGAACATCCGCTGCAGTTCCTTGGTGTTGGCGCCCTTGGTCAGCGCCAGCATGGTCAGCAGGCGTGCCTTTTCGGGGCGCATGTCGTGGGCGACCACCCAGTCGTACTTGTCGTCGGGCTGCTCGGCATTGCGTAGCACAAAGCCGTAAGGCACGCGTGACGAGCGCACGACGAGCACGCCCTTGCCGCGGGCATCCTGCAGCGGCTTGACCATGCGGTCGGCCACCGAGCCATTGCCGGTGCCGGCATGGACGATAGCCTTGGCGCCGGCATCGACCAGCGCATTCACGGCCGTGGGCTGGACGCTGCCATAGGCATAGACGATGTCCACCTGGGGCAGCTTGTCGATGTTGTCGATATTGAACTCGGAGTTCATGGTGTGGCGCTTGACGGGCGCGCGGAACCAGTAGTTCTTGCCCTCGACCACCATGCCCAGCGGGCCCCACTGGCTCTTGAAGGCACCGGTCTGGATGTTGATGTCCTTGTTCACATCGCGGGCGGTGTTGATCTCGTCATTCATGGTGACGAAGACGCCCTTGCCCTTGGCGTCCTTGGAGCCGGCCACGCTGACGGCATTGACCAGATTCAGCGCGCCATCGGCGGACAGGGCCGTGCCCGGGCGCATGCTGCCGACCACGGCAATGGGCTTGTCGGTGTGCACGGTCAGGCTCAGGAAGTAGGCCGTCTCGGCCAGCGTGTCCGTGCCGTGGGTGATGACGATGCCGTCCACATCAGGCTGCTTGGCCAGCTGCGAGACGCGCTTGGCCAGAGTCAGCAGATTGTCGTTGGTGAAGCTCTCGGAAGCGATCTGGAACACCTGCTCGCCACGCACGTTGGCGATCTGGGCCAGCTCGGGCAGGCCGGCCAGCAGCTTGTCCACAGGGACCTTGGCGGCCGTGTAGGTAGCGCTGTTGACGGTCGAGGCACCGGCACCCGCAATCGTGCCGCCCGTGGCCAGCACCACCACGTTGGGCTTGGCTGCCTGAGCCTTGGCCGCCTGCGCGGCTGCAGGCGATGCATCCTGCGCCAGGGCTGCGCCGGGGGCGGACAGAACGCCCAGAACGGCAATGGTGGCGGCCAGCAAGGACTGGCGGAAGACTTGTTTTTGCATGAAGTAGTGCTCCGTGATTGAATGAAACGGCCTCTTGTGGAGCCGAGCCTCACACCATGCAATAGCCATGCCGGCTTGCCCATTCGCGCAAATCCCGATGGATTTGCCAGGCGCCTGTGCTTTATATAAATTGATAGCTGTCAGCGCTTATGGGTAAAGGGCTGAAGACTTAAAACCCTTAAATTTTCAGCGGCTTTAGATGCTGAGCGGATCCACATCCACGAGCCAGCGCACCAGCGGCCTGTGCTCGGGCAGAGTGCGCAGCCAGTGCAGATACTGCTGCCAGGCATTCAGAAAGCGCAGCAGGGCGCTGCGGTTTGCGGCCTCCAGCAGCATCTGGGCACGCTCCACATTGGCCACGCGCTGCACCGCCATGGGGATGGGCGGGTAGATGAACACCTCGTCCAGATAAGGCAGCTTGGCCTCTCTGGCGACCTGGGTGGCGGCATTCAGGAAAGCCTGGGCGGCTTCCTGGGTGCGTGCATCGGCGCGGACTATGGCCTGAAAGGCATAGGGCGGCATGCCGGCGTCCAGCCGTTCCTTGAGTTGCTGCCTGGCAAACGCCGGGTAGTCATGCTTGCGCAGTGCGGTGTAGACGGCGTTCTGAGGGTCGTAGCTTTGAATCCACATCTCAGGATGGCTGCCCTGGGCCTTCACATATTGCGCATCGCGCCCGGCGCGCCCGGCGGCCTGCATCAGCAGGCAGAACAGCCGCTCCGGGGCGCGATAGTCGCTGGAGTACAGCGCGCTGTCGGGTTGCACGGCGGCCACCAGCGTGATGCACCGGAAGTCATGGCCCTTGGCCACCATCTGGGTGCCGACCAGCACATCCACATCGCCGGCATGCACCTGGGCCAGTTGCTGCTCAAGGCTGCCCTTGGCCTTGGTGGTGTCGGCGTCAATGCGCGCCACACGTGCCGGATTGCCGTCGGGGCGCTGCACATTGCGCAGCAGCCGCTCCAGCTCTTCCTGCAACTGCTCCGTGCCCTTGCCCAGCGGCAGGATGTCGGGGTTGCCGCAACTGGGGCAGGCAAACGGCACGCGCTGGGTAAAGCCGCAGTGGTGGCAGCGCAGCGTGCGATCGCCCTTGTGAAAGACCTGGTGGGCGCTGCAATGGGGGCAGTCGCTCTTCCAGTTGCAGTCGGCGCAGAACAGCACGGGGGCAAAGCCGCGGCGGTTGAGCAGAACCAGGCTTTGCTCGCCGCGCTTGACGCGCTCGGTAATGGCCTCGATCAGCGGTGGCGAGAACACGGCGCGTTTGGGCTGCTGGCCCATGTCCACCATTCTCACCCTGGGCAGACCGGCTGCGCCTGAGCCGGCCGCGCCAATGCTGGCCGCGCCGATACGGCTGGGCATATGCAGGCGCAGGTAGCGACCGACTGCGGGGTCCGAGGCATGCCAGCTCTCCAGCGACGGGGTGGCGCTGCCCAGTATGACCTTGGCACCGGTATCACGGCCGCGCCAGATGGCCAGATCGCGCGCCGAGTAGCGCGCGCCTTCCTGCTGCTTGTAGCTGGCGTCATGCTCCTCATCGACCACGATCAGCGCCAGCTGCGGCACGCTGGCAAAAATGGCCATGCGCGTACCGAGCACGATGCGGGCGCGGCCCGTGTGCGCGGCCAGCCAGCTTTTGAGGCGCTGCGGGTTGGTCATGCCGCTGTGCATGCTGACCACGGCCTCCCTGCCGTACCGGGGCACGAAGCGGGCGACGAAGCGCTCTTCCAGCTGCGGCGTGAGGTTGATCTCGGGCACCATCACCAGGGCCTGTGCCTCGGGCCTGGCATCCAGCATGGCCTGGACGGCGCGCAGATAAACCTCTGTCTTGCCGCTGCCGGTGCTGCCATAGAGCAGGAAGGGGCCGGGGTTTTGCGCAATCTGCTCGAAAACCGAGGACTGCTCGGAGCTGAGCGCGACCAAAGGCATTGCGCTGCTGGCGTCAGGCGTGTGATCCACCGTCTCGGCGCTCGTCGGTGCTGCTTCGGCGGCCTGTGTCTTCCTGCGCTTGCCGGCTGGCGTCTTGGCTGTCTTGGGCGGAGCCAGTCGCCGGGCCAGTTGCTCGGGCGACATCTCACGCAATTGTGGTGGCAGGGCGGCGACGGCGATTTCGCCGAGGCTGCGCTGGTAATAGTAGGCGGCAAAGGCCACCAGCCGTCGCCAGGCCTGGTCCAGCGGCGCTATGCCCTGCAACTGGGCTGCAATGCTGCGCAGCTCCACCCCATCGGGAATCGCTTCGGGGGCGGCCGGTGTATCCCAGACCACGCCCAGCAACTCCCTTTTTCCCAGGGGAACGCGTACCAGCATGCCGGGCTCCAGCGGCGTGTCGCTGCCGTAGCTCAACAGATCACCTACGGCGCTATGGGCAGGGGTCTGGACGGCAACGTGAACGGTATGGGACATGGGCTGGGATAAGGGGAAAGTGCTGCCAGGGCCGCAGCTACTCAGAGCTATAGCAGATTTTGAGGCCTGCCAAGGCTTTGCGCTCTGTGGATAACTTTGTGAGAAAAAATATGCGCCAAAGCTCCAGTCAAGTCCGGTTCGCATCTGGAAGCCAGCGGGAGAACTGAATGCATCAGTAATTAATATATTAAAAACAAATACTTATATGTATTTCTGATGCTCTTGTGAGATGGGGCGGACGGGGGGCATGCAGGGAGTCTGCCTTGCCAGATCTGTGCATAAATCAGGTGGCGAGGCACTGTCAACCGAGAACCTCCCTAAACTTAACTGCGCGCAAACCATGGTGCAAAGTCCTTAACTTCCCAAAAAAATAGCAGGAATGCAAGCAGCCGCGAGACCTGATGCCTCCTCGGAACATCCACATGTGGATAACTTCCTTCAATCGAGGCAGGAGGAAGTGAAAAAATAAAAAAGCGCCAAACGCTGCTGGCGCCGAATTTCGAGAGTTCTGATATTTAGTGGTTTGAAATCAAAGACTTGTAGCTATTGTTCTGCGTCTCAGGCCAGGGATTGTCGTCCAATAACCACTTGTTCCGCTTGGGTGATGCGAGCTTGTGATGCTGCAACAAAGGCCCGGGAAGGCCGTTGTTGCAGCGGGAATCAGCCCTGAGCGCGCTGCAGGCGCGAGTGCTTGTGCACAGCTTCGACCAGAGCGGCCACATGTTCGGGCGGGGTGAACTGGCTGATGCCATGACCCAGGTTGAAAATGTGGGTGGGGCCGGTGGTGCTTTTGTCGGTATGGGGCTTGCCAAAGCTGTCCAGCACGGCGCGCGCCTGGGCGGCGACCTGCTCGGGTGCGGCAAACAGCACATTGGGGTCGATATTGCCCTGCAGCGCCTTGCCGGGGCCGCCGATTTCGCCGCCCACGATGGCGCGAGCCTTGCCCAGATTGGCCGTCCAGTCCAGACCCAGCACTTCGCAGTCGATGTCCTTCATGTCGGGCAGCCAGATGCCTCCGCCCTTGGTGAAGACGATACGGGGCACGTCGCTGCCATCCACGCCGGTGCGCTTGAGACCAGCCAGCACGCGCTTGGTATAGGCCAGGCTGAATTCCTGGAAAGCGCCGTCGGCCAGCACGCCGCCCCAGCTGTCAAAAATCATCACGGCCTGGGCGCCGGCATCGATCTGGGCGTTCAGGTAGGCGGCCACGCTGTCGGCGTTGACTTCCAGGATGCGGTGCATCAGGTCGGGGCGCGAGTACATCAGCGACTTGACGGTGCGATAGTCATCGCTGCCCTTGCCCTCGGTCATGTAGCAGGCCAGAGTCCAGGGGCTGCCCGAGAAGCCGATCAGGGGCACGCGGCCATTGAGCGCCTTGCGGATATTGGTGACGGCGTCAAATACATAGCGCAGCTTGTCCATGTCGGGCACGGCCAGCTTGGCCACGGCGGCCTCGTCACGCACGACCTTGGCAAAGCGCGGACCTTCGCCTTCGGCGAACGACAGGCCCAGGCCCATGGCGTCGGGCACGGTCAGGATGTCGCTGAACAGAATGGCCGCGTCCAGAGGGAAGCGTTCCAGCGGCTGCAGGGTCACTTCGGTGGCGTAGTCCACATTGGTGGCCAGACCCATGAAGCTGCCGGCCTTGGCGCGGGTGGCCTTGTATTCGGGCAGGTAGCGTCCCGCCTGGCGCATCAGCCACAGGGGCGTGTAGTCAGTAGCCTGGCGACGGCATGCGCGCAGGAAGGTGTCATTGGTCAGGGGGGCGAAACTCATATGTCGATTGTCGCCCACTCCGGCTTTCCCATTCACCACAATCCCGAGCAGCAATTCAGCTCTCTGTGCAGGGATGGCGGCGGCCATGGTTTGTCATGCAACCGTCATCCAAGTGTCGCGGGGGCTTCATCTGCGTTTTCCACAATGACGCCACGCAGACACACCGTGTGGCACAGGCAGGCCGCCAACTGCGTCCAACACCGGAGGAAAGCAGACATGAGGCATCCCGAGATTCTTGATGCGCTGAATGGCCAGAGCATCGCGACGACACCGTCATCGGCTCCCTCGCTTTCCCATCGCCCCGCCAGTCCCGCACACGCTGCAGCGCCTGCTTTGCGCCTGCAGGTGCGTTGGGCCCGTCATCTGGACGAGGTTCGCCAGGCCCAGCGCCTGCGCTATCAGATCTTTGCCGAAGAAATGGGTGCTGTGCTGCAGACACCCGTGGCAGGTCACGACATCGATGTCTTCGACGATTTCTGCGAGCATCTGATGGTTTGCGATGAAGAGCAGAACAAGGTGATCGGCACCTACCGTCTGCTGACCCCCGCTCAGGCCCAGCGCGCCGGCGGCCTGTACAGCGATCAGGAGTTCGACCTCTCGCCCATCAACGCCTGGCGTTCGCAGATGGTGGAACTGGGACGCAGCTGCGTGCATGCGGAGCATCGCCAGGGCGGCGTTATTCTGGCGCTCTGGGGAGCGCTGGCCGAGTTCATGCAGCGCAACCAGCTGGAGGCCATGGTGGGCTGCGCCAGCATTCCCATGCAGTACCCCGGTCTGGCCCATGGCGAAGGCCCGGCACGCATCTGGCAGCAGCTGCGCCAGAGCCATCTGGCCGAGCCCGAGTTGCAGGTGCGCCCGCGGGTGGCGCTGCCCGAGGAGCTGGCATGTATCAGCAATGTCTCGGTGGATGCGCTGAAGGTCGAGCCGCCAGCGCTGATCCAGGGCTATCTGCGCGCCGGCGCCAAGGTGCTGGGGGCGCCGGCCTGGGATAGCGACTTCAATACTGCCGATCTGCCCATCATGATGCGCATGCAGGATCTGCCTTCTCGCTATCGCCGACTGTTCGGACGCATGAAGGCTTGAGGCAGGGGCAGAAATCAAAAAGCCTGCGGCCGATGTCGCAGGCTTTTTGCATGGCCGGGCGTGCTATGCGGCGTGGCTGGGCTCATCTTCCAGGCCTTCGGCAAACAGGCCCAGCGCGGTAACCATCAGGCCCAGCATGAGGAAGGCATAGGCCGCAATGGACAGCACCAGACTCATGCTGTAGCCCCATTGGAGAACCGAGCAGGCCCATTCCCAGGAAGCATAGAGCGCGGTGCACTGATTGCTGGCCGGCATGTGCACATACCAGGTGACGGCGACCCACATCAGGACCAGCATCACCACCGTGGTGCGCAGCTTGTGCGAGGGGGTCTGGTCCATGTTCTTGAGCAGGACCAGTGGTATGGCTCCGCCCCAGACAAACATCATCAACCAGCTGAAGGCCGGTGCCTGTGCCAGTATCTGCTGCAGCCAGTGCATCTTGGGCATGCTGTTGATGCTGGCCAGAATGTCCCAGGCAAAGGGCAGGGCCAGACCGGCAATCGCCAGGCTGGCTAGCGCCAGTGCACGCAACAGGCAAAGACGTTTGTGAGACGGCTGATGGATAAGGTTGGCATGCATGGCTTACCTCCTGTGCAGTTCAGGCGGTCCGCAGCAGTCAACGCGTGCAAGGCTGGCAAAGGCCGAAAACTGCGGTTGCACCTGGCTTGTGGGCAATTCCAGTCTAGAGCTTTTGTCCGGTTTGTGCCATAGGTGCTGCGCTCCTGCTTGGCGTCGCGCTCCAGCGCGAATCGAAGCCAGACCGGAACCCGCCGCTTTGACAGGGCGAGGCTGGCGTGCCGAGTCGTAAAGTTGATTGCGCCAGGTTCATGAAACCCGCCGACTCTGGCTTCTGCCGGCCCACGGGACTAAGCTTGGTTTGCTCGACTCGGGGCGCCGGGCAAAGGAGTTCTTATGCTGAGTCAATCTGCTGTGACGACGATGCTGCCGGTAATGGATCTGGCGCGGGCTCGCACTTTCTACGAGGAATGCCTGGGTCTGCAGCCCGGTGAGTTGCGACCCGACGGGAAATTTGTCTATCGGGTGGGCGGCAGCGCCCTGGCCCTGTTTCCCAGACCAGGCGGCACCAAGGCCGAGCACACGGCCATCAGCTTCCAGGTGTCCGATATCGCCGCGAGCATTCGGGAACTGAAAAGCCGGGGCGTGGTGTTTGAAGACTATGACTTTCCCGATTTCAAGACCGTCGACCATGTCTGCGTGCTGGGGGCCGAGAAAGCCGCCTGGTTCAAGGACACGGAAGGCAATTACCTCTGCCTGCACGAGGATCTGCAGCAGGCATGAGGGGGCGCAGCGCCCGGCACGCAGGGGCGTGCTAGATCTGCTGGAGCGCGTCCAGCACTTCGCTCTTGGAGAGCAGCTCGCTCATCACCACCGGCGGCTTGCCGGGCAGGTACAGCACATAGACGGGGACGCCGCTGCGTCCCAGTGATTGCAGTGCCTGGGTGATGGCCGGGTCCTGGCGTGTCCAGTCGGCGCGCAGCAGCTGCACCTTGTGCTGCTCGAAAGCCGCCAGCACCTCGGCATTGCTCAGCGTGGTGCGCTTGTTGACCTGGCAGGTCACGCACCAGGCGGCCGTGAAGTCCACAAACACCGGCTGGCCCGAGGTCTGGGCAGACTGGACCTTGTCTGCCGACCAGGGTTGCCAGAGTTCGCCGGCCTGTGCCCTGACCTGATCCACAGGCTCGGCCTTGATCAGCGGCAGTGCGTAGTAGGCCACGCCAATGGCCAGCAGCAAGGCTATGGCGCCGAGGCTCATGCGGCTCTTGCCGCGCAGACCCATGGCCCAGATCAGCGCGGCAAGCACCAGCAGCAGTGCCAGCAGGGCCGCGGCGGCATCCATGCCGCCCTGGTGGCCCAGCACCCAGACCAGCCAGACCACGGTGGCAAACATGGGGAAGGCCATGGCGTGGCGGAAGGTCTGCATCCAGGGGCCGGGGCGGGGCAGCCAGCTCACGACGGCGGGCACGAAGCTGGCCAGCAGATAGGGCAGGGCCATGCCCATGCCCAGTGCGGCAAACACTGTCAGCGCCTGCGCCGCAGGCATATCGATGGCAAAGCCCAGAGAGGCACCCATGAAGGGCGCCGTGCAGGGCGAGGCAATGGCCACGGCCAGCACGCCGGACAGAAAGGAGTCCAGTATCGGGTTGCGTGCCTGGGCGCTGGCAATGCTGCTGGGCAGCAGACTGCCGAACTCGAACCAGCCGGCCAGATTCAGTCCCAGCACGGTGAACAGCGCTGCCAGCAGCGAGACCACCACGGGCGACTGCAGCTGGAAGCCCCAGCCCAGCTGCTGACCGGCCGCGCGCAGGCCCAGCAGCAGTGCGCCGAGTGCCACAAAGGACAGCACCACGCCGGCGGCATAGGCCAGGCCGCCCAGTTTCTGGGCCTGGCGGTTCTGGCCATGCACAGCAAACCCCAGTACCTTGATGGCCAGCACGGGAAACACGCAGGGCATGAGGTTGAGGATCAGACCGCCGATCAGGCCGCCCAGCAGGGCCGCCCAGAGGCTGCCTGCACTGGCCGTATTGCCTGCAGGCACGGTCTGTGAAGCGGTCTTGTTGGCTTCCAGCGCTGCGGCCAGGGCCAGAGAAACGCCTGCGAGCGCGGGGGCGCTCCAGCGGCCCTGCACGGCCAGCTCGCTGCGCCAGCCAGCGCTTTCGCCCCGCTCCAGCGCCGCAGCGCGCTCAGCGGGCGGCAGGGCCAGCACCACGGCCAGTTGCGTCGCGGTTTCGCCGCGCATATCGGACAAGGGCATGTTCTCGCCGACCCAGACGTCACCGTCCCAGTGCTGCTTCCAGTCCTTGCCCGACTCTGCGGCATGCTTGAAGGTGCCGGCGTTCTCGGGATAGAACTCCAGTGTCTTGCCCTTCAGGCTGGCGGGCAGTCCGGGTATGCGCAGCGTCAAACGGTCGTCGGGCAGGTTCGTGCCTTCGGCCTTGCCGGACTCGACAAGGGCCTGGCCGCCCTGGCTCAGCGCCTGGGGCTGGCCGGCCTGGGCCTGCACAAAGGCCTGGCTTTGCGCAGCGCTGCTGCCCTGAACGGGGATCTGCAGCTGGAAGTTGCCGGACTCGGGAATGCATTCCACGCGGCAGACCAGCCATTCGGCGGCCAGGCCCACGTCCACCATGCCAGAGGCCGGTGCCTTGAAGTCGGCCGCGACCTTGATGGGGACGGGCAGCAGCACCGTGTCCTCATAGCCATAGTTGACCAGGGGCCCTACGCGCAGCGCATGAGGCAGCGGCCATGCGATGGGGCCAGCCTCCAGGCCCGGGGGCAGCTGCCACTGCAGCACCGTGGGCAGGCCCGAATCGCCGGCATTTTTCCAATAGGTATGCCATTCGGGCTGGTGGGTGATCTTCAACCCCAGCCAGAAGACCTGCCCGGCGGCGATGCCCTCGGGGGCCTGGGCCACCAGCTCGGCCTGCACGCGCGGCGTCTGTACGGTGGCGCCACCCGAAGCCGCATTCTTCAACAGGATCTGCGCGCCGGCACCGGTGGAGAAGGCACAGACCCAGACGGTCAGCGCCAGCATCAGCCAGAGTGAAAGGCGCTGCGAGAGGCTGCGGGGTCCGGTGGTCAGGGAAAGGGCTTGAGAAGACATGGCGGACGGTGGGAGTCTGTGGCGGTGTTTTTGGTTCCCTGCACGGGGGAGGCCGATTGGCAAAACCAATGCTTGCATAGGCGCATGGTATTGGACAGAAGGCGCGGGCGGACTCCATCATGGCCCGGCCAACAAGGCTCAAACAGCCCGCCGCCGGAGCCGGTCGCAGGAGTCCGTTGCCGGGCAATTACAGGAGACAAGCATTATGGTGAATACATCACGCCGCCGCTTTCTTGCCACCTCGGCTGCCTGTGCTGCCACCGCGCTGCCTTGGCATGCGGCCGCTGCGTCAGCCTATCCGGACAAGTCGGTACGGGTCATCGTGCCGTTTCCGGCCGGAGGCACCACGGACGTGGTGGCGAGGCTGGCCATGCAAAAGCTCGGCGAAATCACTGGCCAGTCCTTTGTGGTCGACAACAAGGGCGGCGCCAACGGCGTCATCGGCTCCGAACTGGCAGCCCGCGCGGCACCCGATGGCTACACGCTGCTGATGAACACGGCAGGAGCGCAGACCCTCAGTCCGGTGCTCTACAAGACCGGCTACGAGGCGCTGGCCAGCTTCGAGCCCATCAGTCATCTGTGCGATGTCGGCTTCATGGTGATTGCGCGCAAGGACCTGCCCGTCAACAGCATGCAGGAGCTGATCGCCATGGCGAAGCAGGGCCGGCCGCTGAGCGCCTCCTCGGGCAGCAGCATGATCTCGCTGATCACCGAGCAGTTCAAGAAGGTGGTCGAGGTGCCCGGCATCGTCAATGCCCAGTACAAGGGCACGGGCGCGCAGATGCAGGCCGTGGTGGCGGGCGAGGTGGACTTCTCGTTCGATTCCTTCACCTCGGTGGAAATGATTCGCGCCGGCAAGGTCAAGGCCCTGGCCGTGCTGCTGCCCCAGCGTGCACCGGCCTTTGCCCAGGTACCCACGTTGCGCGAGCTGGGCGTCAGTGGCATGGATTTCAGCTCCTGGTCTGGCCTGCTGGCGCCCAAGGGCACACCGCAGGAGATCGTGGGCTATCTGGCCCAGCAAATGGACAGGATCATGCAGATGCCCGATGTGATGGCCAGGCTCGCCGGCTACAACTACCTGCCGCGACGCAGCACGCCCCAGGAGTTCGGACGGCTCATCGCCGCCGACCACGAGCGCTGGAAGCGCGTCGTCAAGGAAACGGGCATCACCCTGGGTTAGCGTCGCGCGGTGGCACCCCCGCATCCGCGGCCAGGGTGGCCACGGTACTGGGCGGCTGGCCACCCACCTCGGCAGGGATGGCGATGCGCTCGCAGGGGTCGGCCCGGGCTATCAGTGCATCGCTGTCCACAGGGGCTTCGGCCTGCTCTGCGGCCGGCGTCTGTTCCCGGGCCGACTCTGCAGCCGGCATGGCGGCCTGGGCTGGCAGCATGTGCGCCTTGCGCCAGTTGCCCCACCGGTAATAGGCCAGCATCATCAGCATGGAGCAGACGGAGCTGATGGGAAAGCTCCACCAGATGGCGTCCACGCTCATCACGGGTTGCAGCCAGCGTGCCACGGGCACGCGTATGCCCCACATGGCGATCGCCAGAATCAGCACCGGCGCCATGACGGCCCCTGTGGAGCGCACCACGCCGGCCAGCACAAAGGTCACGCCAAAGAAGAGGAAGGAGCCAATGGCAATGTGGTTGAGGTGGCGGGCCACCTCCAGCGAGGGGCTGCCGCCGGGCAGAAACCAGCCCAGTACATGACGGTCCAGCAGCACGATGAGGACGATCAGGCTGCCGGTCAACAGAAGATTGCCCAGCATGCCGGCATTGGCCGTGGCGCTGACACGCTTCCAGAGGCCCGCCCCCACGTTCTGCGCCGCCATGGACGAGCAGGCGGCGCCTATGGCCATGGCCGGCATCTGCACATAGGTCCACAGCTGCAGCGCGGCGCTATAGGCGGATGCCGTCTGCACGCCATGCTCGTTGACCATGGAGATCATGGCGATCATGGCCAGAGAGATCATCACGATCTGCACGCCCATGGGCAAGCCCTTGACCACCAGAGTGCGCACAATCGTCAGATCGGGCTTGAACAGCCCCAGCTGCCGGCGACCTATCCACAAAGGATGGCGGCGCAGACGCAACCAGCCCAGCAGGGCCGCAAAGCTCACGGCATTGGCAATCAGCGTGGCGACCGCCGAGCCCTGGATGCCCATGCGCGGCACGGGGCCCCAGCCAAAGATCAGCAGAGGGTTGAGGGCCATGTCCAGCGCCACGACGACGAGCAGAAACCAGAACGGCGTTCGGGTGTCTCCCGCGCCGCGCAGGGCCGCCGTCACAAAGCTGAACATGAACAATAGCGGAATGGCCAGAAAGATGATCCGGAGATAGGCCTCGGCCAGCGGCAAAGCCGCCTCGGGCGTGCTCATCCATTGCATGAGATGGCGCGACAGCGGCCAGCCCAGCACGGCAATCAGCAGTGAGACAACACCAAAAAACGTAGCGCTGGTGCCAAGTACACGTTTGGCCTGCGCGATGTTTTTCGACCCCATGCTCTGGGCGATCAGGATATTGGTTGCCATGCTGATGCCGAACACCGCGCCGATCAGCGCAAACATCACGTTGTTGGCATTGGCGGTGGCCGTCAGCGCGGCCTCGCCCAGGTGACCGCCGACCCAGATGGCATTGACCGAGCCGTTGAGCGACTGCAGCACATTGCCGGCCAGGATCGGCAGGGCAAAGACCAGCAAGGTGCTGGCAATCGGGCCCTGGGTCAGGTCGCGGGTCTGGGGCTTGGAGTTGGCGGTGCGCGCACTCTGGCGCGGGGCGCTGGCGGAGGCTTCAGGCATCGGCCCATTGTGGGGCATGTCGGCTGGTTGCGGTTGACGGGCGGTGGGCCCGGAATCCGGGGCATGTGGTGGTTTCGGGGCGCTGGCGCAGCTACGATGATGGCCATGAGCAATACCCAGACCACTCCCGCAAGCGCGCTTCCCCGCTGGCCCTCGCGCTTCTGGGCCCAGGCATCGGCCCATGACTTTGCCCTGGCCCAGAACAATGGCCTGGCCGCAGACACCGTGGCCGTGCTGCCCGTGGCGGCGGTGGAGCAGCATGGGCCGCATCTGCCGCTGTCGGTGGATGCCAGCCTGATAGAGGGCGTCATCGATGCCGCTCTGGCGCAGCTGCCAGCCG
>NZ_JBKFBC010000014.1:78445-114350 GCF_053345995.1 Comamonas sp. C24C
CGGTGCTGTTTCTGCCGCCGCAGAACATCGGTTTTTCGGTTGAACATACGAACTATGCGGGCACCTTGAGCCTGCAGCCGGCCACGCTGATTGCACTGTGGACGGAGCTGGGCGCCTGCGTGGCGCGCGCCGGCATCAGGAAGCTGCTGCTGCTCAACGGTCATGGCGGCCAGGTCAGCGTGATGGACATCGTTGCGCGCGAGCTGCGCATCCGGCATGACCTGCTGGTCTACAGTGCCAGCTGGTTCGGGCTGGTGGACGATGCGGCCAACCAGCAGTTCTGTGCGCATGAGCATCGCTTCGGCATTCACGGCGGCGAAGTGGAGACCTCGATGCTGCTGCACCTGGCGCCCGAGACCGTGCATATGGAACGTGCGCAGAACTTCGCTTCCAGCTCTGAGCAGCGGGCCGGAAAATACCACTTCATCGGCAATGGCCGCAGCGCCAAGCTGGGCTGGGCCATCGAGGACTACAACCCGGCCGGAGCCGTGGGCAACTCCGCCGCCGCGACGGCCGAGCGTGGCGCGGCCATGGTGCGTTCATCGGCGCAGGGCCTGGTGAGGTTGCTGGGCGAAATTCATGACCTGCCCCTGGGCACGGTGGGAAACCAGCCGCAGCCGCTTTGAATTCAGGAGCTTTTTACGCAAGAACAGCCTGCATTTGCAGGCTGTTTTGTATTGAAAATCAATGATTTCAAGCGCTATAAGCTACTGAAAGCATAGCTCTCAGTGTCACTGTTTCGGAATCTTGGCCGTGGTGATGACATCGCCCCAGCGCTTGATTTCCGACTGCAGCAGCTTGGCGGTCTGCTCGGGAGTGCTGGCCTGGGCCTGCACATTGAGCTCGCGCAGCTTCTTGGCGACCTCGGGGTTGTTGACGGCGGCGTTGATCTCCTTGTTCAGGCGCGCGATCACGGGGGCGGGCGTCTTGGAGGGCGCAGCCAGCGCATTCCAGGACGAGGCCACAAACCCCTTGACGCCGGACTCCTGGGCCGTGGGCACATTGGGCAGCAGCGGCGAGCGCTTCTCGCCCGTCACCGCGAGCAGGTTCACGGCCTTGGAATTGATCTGGCCCATGATGGGCGTGAGAATTTCCACGGCTGCATCGATCTGCTTGCCGCGCAGCGCGGTCACCACGGCGGGCGTGCCGTTGAAGGGCACGATCTGCGCATCGATGCCGGCCGTGGTCTTGAACAGCTCTGCCGCCAGGTGCTGGGTGCTGCCCACATTGATGCTGCCCAGATTCAGCTTGCCGGGATTGGCCTTGGCATAGCTCACGAGTTCGCCCAAATTCTTGAAGGGCGATTTGGCATCGGTGATGACGCCGATGTCAAAGTAGCCCAGCGTGGAGATGGGCGTCAGGTCCTTGACCATGTCGAAGGGCAGATTGTTGAACAGATTCACCGTGACGGCGCTGCCGTTGGACATGAGAAACAGCGTGTGGCCGTCGGGCGCCGACTTGGCCACGGTGTCGGCCGCCACGATACCGCCCGCGCTGGGCTTGTTGTCGATGACCACGGGCTGGCCGAGCTGGGTGGACAGTTGCTGGGCCACGACACGGGCCGTCACATCGGCCACGCCGCCGGCCCCGAAGGGAACGACGATGCGGATGGGGCGGTTGGACAGGCCTTCGGCCTGGGCGGTGGCGGCAAATCCGCTCAGCAGGGCAGCCCCCGCTGCGGCGCTGATCAGGGATTGGGTAAAACTGCGGCGTTTCATGCTTGTCCTTCTGTCTGAAACTTTTATCCCGAGAGTGTGCCGCCGAAAGATGCCCGGAGGCAGCCGCAAAGCGTTCTGTCTGCTATGCCGCACAGGTATGGCTAGTTACCGCTTGCTTGCAGGGTATCCAGTCCCCAGTGATGCATGGCCTCGCGCACGATCAGCAGGGCGGCTGCATGCTCGGGGGTCTGCGGCAGCTGCGGATCGGCATGACCTGGCTGCTGGGCCTGGCGCGCCAGCAGCTCGAACAGGTTCTCGATGGCCTCGCGTGACGCCTGGGTGGCTTGCGGGTCGGCTGTGGCGCCATGGATCAGTTGCCGCAGCAGCGGGTCTGTCGTTTGCAGCAGGCTGGCTCCTGCAGGCAGCCAGCGCCCGGCCGGCATGACGGCATCCTCGACATCGGCAATCGCGTTTTCCAGCATCAGCGCATTGGGCATGCGGTGGGCAAAGGCCTTGGCCAGGGTGGCGATGCCGATGGGCAGCCGGTGCTGCTGCGCGCCTATGTCAAGCGTCAGCGCCGTATCGCCAAGACTGAGAAAGATGGAGTCCATTGCGGCTTTGTAGCACTTTGCGTTGGCCGGCTCCGGGCCTGAGGGGAGTCAGGCGCTGGTGATCCAGCTTCTGTATTCGGCGCTATCGAGATGGTTGAGCGTGTTGAAGCTTTGCAGCATCAGGCGCTTGGGACTGATGCTGAACTCCGTCACGGCAATATTGCGCAGTCGCATATTGAGGGCGATGGTCACCTCGGGTGCGGTGCCAAGCACTTGCCCCACGGCAGTGGAGATGGGGCCGCCGCTGCTGACCAGCAGCACGTTCTGGCCGCTGTGCTGGTGGCGTATCTCCTCGAGCACCTGGTGCACGCCGTCCGCAAAACCGTTCCAGTCAGGCATGCCGACCGGGCTGATGGTGCCTCCCATCCATTGCGCCAGTGCGTCGCACAGCAGGCGGAAATGATGGCGGTACAGCTCGGGCGTATCTGGCCTGGGCAGGGGGGCCGGGTGGATGGCGCGCAGCAGGGCTTCGCTGTCGTACTCGTTGAGTCCGGGCCGGCTTTGTGCCTCGGGGCTGGAAGCGCTGCCCATGCCCTGGACGATGCCGGCCAGCGTCTGCTGATGGCGCTTGAGCGTGCCCGCATAGACGGCGTCGAACTTCAGACCTCGCTCACGCCAGTATTCACCCAGACGCACGGCCTGTTCCTGGCCGCGTGGGCTGAGCTGGTCGTAATCATCCGCGCCAAACGAGGCCTGGCCATGGCGCACAAGGTAGAGGTTTCCCATGGCGCGGATGTTGGGCCTTGCCCGCTTGCGGCGCTGTCATGCCTGCGACCTGCTGGCGCTTGGGCGACAGCGCCGGGATGCCTATTTCCGCAGCCGACATCCGGATTGGCGTGCGGGCAGAGCATGCCTCTCGGTTAAGATAGTTGAGAGCTATTCTCAAAAACATAAAAACACGCTCCGCTTTCGATACTGGTTCACGGATCTCCTGCACTTGGCTGGCAGGAGACTTGCCGGTTTCGAGGCGGAGCGTGTTTTTTTATGCCTGTTCACCTCCTGGAGCCCTTCATGTTTCGACGACCCCTGTTTGCACTGGCCGCCGTTGCCAGCCTGTGCGCCCCTGCGCTGTCCGCCCACGCCGAGGACATCACGCTCTACACCACCCGTGAACCGGCACTGATCCAGCCCTTGCTGGCGGCCTTCACGGCGCAGACCAAGATCGGCGTGAAGACGGTCTTCGTCAAGGACGGCCTGCTGGAGCGCGTCAAGGCCGAAGGCCAGCGCTCGCCTGCCGATGTGCTGATGACGGTGGACATCGGCAATCTGGTGGATCTGGTGGACGGCGGCGTGACCCAGCCCGTCAAGTCCAGCGTGCTGGAGGCGGCCATTCCGGCCCAGCTGCGCGCCGCAGACAACCAGTGGTTTGCGCTGTCCATGCGGGCCCGTGTGCTGTATGCCGAAAAGGACATGAAGATCGGCGCCTTCCGCTATGAAGACCTGGCCAAGCCCCAGTTCAAGGGCAAGGTCTGCAGCCGTGCAGGCCAGCACCCCTACAACACGGCGCTGATCGCCGCCATGATCGCCCATGACGGCGAAGCCAAGACCGAACAGTGGCTCAAGGGCGTCAAGGCCAATCTGGCGCGCAAGGCCACGGGTGGCGACCGCGACGTGGCGCGTGACATTCTGGGCGGCATCTGCGATGTGGGCCTGGCCAACACCTATTACGTGGGCCATATGAAGGCGGCCAAGGAAGGTACGGACGCACGCAAGTGGGGCGATGCCATCAAGGTCGTCAAGCCTACTTTCAACGATCCCAAGAGCGGCACGCATATCAATATCAGCGGCGCCTCGGTGGCCAAGTACGCGCCCAACCGCGATCAGGCCGTGAAACTGCTGGAGTTCCTGGTTTCCGAGCCGGCCCAGAATATGTACGCCCAGGCCAACTACGAGCACCCTGTGCGCAAGGGCGTGGCGCTGGACCCCGTGGTGGCCCAGAGCATTGGCGAGATCAAGATCGATCCGCTGCCGCTGACCGAGATTGCCAAGCACCGCAAGGCTGCCAGCGTGCTGGTCGACAAGGTGGGATTCGACAAGTAAGCACCCCTGAGCGGCGTTGCCTGGGTGGCCCCGCCGCTTCCCCTCTCTCTACGCGCTGCGCGCTAGGGGAGGGGACGACAGCATCGCTGCGGGGCGGCCCTTGCTTGCTGTCCCTTGCTTAGGAGCATGCTTGTTTTAGCATTGCGCTCCTGCTTAAGCCCCTTTGCTGGGGCATGTCTGTTTCTGGGCGTTGGTCTTGGCGTGATCGCTTTGTCTTGATGTTTTCTTATCTTCGTTCAGGGCTCAGGCCCGTCGGGCCGGTGTGGCAGGGCGCAAGCTGGTTGATTGCGCTGGGGGTGTTTGCGCCCATTGCCTCGCTGGCCTGGCTGGCGCTGGGCTCGGACTGGGCGCACTGGCAGGATCTGCTGCGCTATGTGCTGCCCGATGCCGCAGCCAATACAGCCTGGCTGCTGGGCGGGGTGGGCCTGGTGGTGCTGGTGGTGGGCACGGGCTGCGCCTGGCTGGTGACGGCCTGTGATTTCCCGGGACGGCGCTGGCTGCACTGGGCGCTGCTGCTGCCGCTGGCCATGCCGGCCTATATCGTGGCCTTTGCCTATCTGGATCTGCTGCACCCCATAGGCCCGGTGCAAGGGGCGCTGCGCTGGTTGCTGGGTTACGACAGCCCGCGTCAGTGGCGCCTGCCCGATCTGCGGTCCATGGGCGGTGCGATCTTCGTGCTGGGGTTCACGCTCTACCCCTATGTGTATATGACGGCACGGGCCATGTTCATGACCCAGCCGGCGCATCTGATGGAGGCGGCTCGCTCGCTGGGTGAGACACGTTGGGGTGCTTTTTGGCGCGTGGCCCTGCCCATGGCGCGACCGGCGCTGGTCGTGGGCCTGAGCCTGGCGTTGCTTGAGACGCTCAACGATATCGGTGCTTCCGAGTTTCTGGGCGTGCACACGCTCACGGTATCGATCTACACCACCTGGGTCACGCGCTCCGATCTGGCTGGTGCCGCGCAGATTGCCTGCTCCATGCTGCTGGCCGTGGTGGCCCTGGTCTGGCTGGAGCGTCAGGGCCGCAGTCGCCAGCGCTTTGGCTCGGCCCAGCGCATGAGGGCCATAGCGCCGCACCGTCTGCCTGCAGGCAAGGCCTGGCTGGCCACGCTGGCCTGCAGCCTGCCGGTGCTGATCGGCTTTGCCGCGCCGGCGGCCTATCTGGCCTGGGAAAGCGGCAAGCGTCTGCTGCAGGGCTCGGGCGTCTCCGAGGGCCTGGTCTCCAGCCTGCTCAACACGCTGGGGCTGGCGCTGGGCGTCACCGTGATTGCGGTGGCAGCCGGTCTGGTCATCGCCTGGGCCACGCGCACCGGCATCAGCACCCGAGCGCCGTCGCGCTGGCCTGCGCAGGTGGCGGCGCTGGGCTATGCGGTGCCGGGCACGGTGCTGGCGATTGGTTTGCTGACTCCCGCGTTGGCGCTGGATGCGGGGCTGGCCAGCCTGTTTGGTGCCAAGGGCTTGCCGCTGATGGGTCTGGGCGTGGTGCTGGTCGCGGCTTGCGTAATTCGCTTTCTGGTCATGCCTGTGGGCGGGATCGAGGCCGGTCTGGCGCGTATCCCGCCGACGCTGGAGCAGGCCTCGCGCCTGCTGGGCGAAAGCCGCCTGGGCACGCTGCGCCGCGTACACCTGCCGCTGCTGCGGCCCGCCATGGCCACCAGTGCCATGCTGGTGTTTGTCGATGCCATGAAGGAGCTGCCGGCCACCTTGCTGCTGCGCCCGGCCGATTTCGATACCCTGGCCACCTGGCTCTATGCCGAAGCCGCGCGCGGCACCTATGAGGAGGGCGCGATCGCCGCGCTGTGCATTGTGGTCGCGGGGCTGGTTCCCGTCATGCTGCTGGCGCGTGCCCAGCTGTCGGGTACTCAGCGATGAATATGCATGAAAATAGGCTCAAGCGCTTATGGGCATTGCGCAAGCAGCTATTGAATATGAATAGGATGAACAGGACTTGTGCAAACAAGAATGCAGCAACGGTCGGCCTCCCGAGGCAGTCGTCCTGCCCGAACCTGTTTGCCCAAGTCTTGACGAAGTGACTGCATGACCGCCTCTCTACAAATTGCGCAGCTGCAACTGGGCTATGAAACGCCTACGGGTCTGCACACCGTGCTGCAGGGCTTTGATCTGCAGGTGCCTGCAGGTCATATCGCCAGCCTGCTGGGGCCCTCGGGCTGCGGCAAGACCTCCGTGCTGCGTGCGATCGCGGGCTTCGAGCCGGTGCATGCGGGCAGCATTCATCTGGGCAAGGTGCTGCTCTCCGGCCCCGGCACGCATCTGCCTCCCGAGCAGCGCCATGTGGGCATGATGTTCCAGGAGTACGGGCTGTTCCCGCACCTGACAGCCGCACAGAACGTAGGCTTCGGCCTGCGCCGTATGGGCAAGGCAGAGCGCGACAAACGTGTGCAGGAGCTGCTTGCCATGGTGGGGCTGGCGAATTCAGGTAGCAAGTTCCCGCACGAGCTGTCGGGCGGCCAGCAGCAGCGGGTGGCGCTGGCCCGCGCCCTGGCGCCGTCCCCGGCCTTGCTGCTGCTCGATGAGCCATTTTCGAACCTCGATGCCGCCACGCGCGAGCGCCTGACGCTGGAGGTGCGCGACATTCTGCGGTCTGCCGGACAGACGGCGATTCTGGTCACGCACAACGCGCAGGAGGCCGAAACCATGGCCGACCAGATCTGCAGGATGACGCCGGCTCAGCCCTGAGCCGGCCCTGAGGTCTAAAGCAGGACGCGGCCTGAGGTGACGGTCACGGTGTGGCCGCCCACCCAGAGCTTGCCGTTGGCGGCGGTCTGCACATGAACCTGTCCGTCACGACCGACGCAAATGCCTTGAGCGGCGATATAGGGCGTCTGCAGCAGACCGTCGCCCGTCAGCCATTGGGCCAGCGCTGCATTCAGGCTGCCGGTGACAGGGTCTTCGCTCGCTGTCTCACCCACCAGGGCGCGCACTTCCAGACGCGGCTGAGCTGAAGTCACTTTCTCTTGAGCGGCTTCTTCAGCCTGCTTGGCAAAAGCGCGGGCCTCGCGGCTGGAACGGCCAATCAGCGGGGCATCCTCTGCCACCTCATAAATGGCTGCCAGACCGGCTTTGGTTCCCAGCTTTTTGAGCGCTCCAAAGTCCGGCTCCACACTCAGAACCGTATCGGGGTGGTCGAGCAGCAGGCCCAGCCAGGGTGAGCCGTTATGGAGGCTACGTGCCATCAGCAGCTGCTCACGCTGCAGGCCCAGCGCCTGCAGTACGGGGGCCAGCTCCTCTTCGGAAATTTCCTGGGAGTCGAGCGAAGGCGCTTCGAAAAACAGCGCACCTTGCGCATCGCAGCCAATGGCTACCAGGCCTTTTTTGCACTCCTGAAGCACCTGCTCGGGGTTGCGCGGCTGGCCGCCCTGGGCCAGCCAGGCATGGCAGCTGCCCAGCGTGGGGTGGCCGGCAAAAGCCAGCTCGCCCGCGGGCGTGAAGATGCGCAGCTGATAGTCGGCGCCCGCAACCAGCCCCTCGGGCGTGGGCTGCAGCACAAAAGTGGTTTCCGACAGATTGGTCCAGCGCGCAAAGGCCTGCATCTGGGCCTCGCTCAAGCCATCGGCACCCAGCACCACGGCCACGGGGTTGCCGAGCAGCGCGGTGGTCGTGAACACGTCCACGGTCATATAGGGACGAGAGAGAGGGCTGGTATGTGCGGAGGCAGACATGGGCAGCGATTGTCGGCAAAAAGAAAAACCGGCGCAGGGCCGGTCGATGTGGCATTTCACATGCCATGGAGTATCAGAGACAGCGAGGAAGCGCCGCAGCGCACCGAGGCTGTCGTCCCCCTCCGGCGCAAAGCGCCAGAGAGGGTGAGGTGGCAAAGCCGCTCAGGGGGCCTTCAGATCAGAGGCTGGCCTTGATGGCCTCGGCCAAAGATTTGATGCCGACGTTGATCTGCTCGGCAGACACCGTCACATAGGACAGACGCAGCGTGTTGTTCTGCGCATCGCCGGCGTAGAAGGGGGCGCCGGGCACAAAAGCCATATTGCGCTCCACGGCCTTGGCCAGCAGAGCCTGGGCGTCCATGCCTGCGGGCAGCTTGACCCAGAGGAACATGCCGCCCACGGGGCGTGTCCACTTCACGTCGAGACCGGCCATTTCGCGCTCCAGGGCCATCAGCATCACATCGCGCTGGGCCTTGTACATGGCGCGGATGGTCGGCACATGGCGGTCCAGAAAGCCGTCCTTGATGACCTCGGCCACCACGCGCTGGTTGAAGCTGGGGGTGTGCAGGTCGGCCGCCTGCTTGGCCTGGGTCAGCTTGCCGTACACGGACTTGGGCGCGACGATGAAGCCGATGCGCAGGCCAGGGGCCAGCACCTTGGAGAACGAGCCCATGTAGATCACGCCCTCGGGGTTGCGTGCAGCCAGGGGCAGGGGAGGCTCCTGTTCGTACCAGAGGTCGCCGTAGGGGTTGTCCTCGATGAGGGGAATGTCCAGCTCCCTGGCCTTGTCGACCAGAGCCTGGCGGCGCGCATCGCTCATGGTGCGGCCGGTGGGGTTCTGGAAGTTGGGCAGCACATAGGCCAGGCGAGCCTTGTCGGCACCGCTGCCGATCTGCTTGGCAAAGTCCTCGATCAGCATGCCTTCGTCATCGCTGTCCACGCCCACGGCTACGGGCTCCATGGGAGTGAAGGCCTGCAGGGCGCCCAGGTAGGTGGGCTTTTCGACCAGCAGACGGCTGCCCTTGTCCAGGAACACCTTGCCGATCAGGTCCAGTGCCTGCTGGCTGCCGGTGGTGATCAGGATCTGCTCGGGATCGACGCTCCAGGGCAGGAAGTCGGCAATCGCCTGACGCAGCGGGGCAAAGCCTTCGGTGGTCGAGTACTGCAGGGCTGCGGCACCGTCACGCTGCATCACGGTCTGGCAGGCTTCGGTGAACGCGTCCAGGGGGAAGGCCTTGGGGGAAGGCAGGCCGCCAGCCATGCTGATGATGCCGGGGCGGTCGGTCAGCTTGAGGATCTCGCGGATGGCGGAGGAATTCATCTTGGCAGCACGTTCTGCCAGCGTCCAGGTTGTCATAAAACAGTACTCGATCTCTACGTTGCCAGCCCGGGCAGGGCTGGCCGGTGTGCATTCTCACGCCATTGTCGGGCATGTGCCGGCCCGAGCTTGGGGCTCGGGATGCAATCGCTGCGGCGCGCAAGGCGCCGCAACTATGCACCAGCAGGTGGGGCTTATTGTGTCGCGGCCGGTTTGCCTGTGTGGGCTGGCGGGCAATTGCGACGGTGTGGTCTGCAGTCGGTGAGGCCGCAGACCGTGACCATAGCCCTGTGTGGAGGGCGGCCAAGAGAGGTTGATTGACTCAATATACGCTTGAGACCATTACAGTACCTATACAGACAGTCTCACAATTATGGCTTCTGTATTGGTATTCGCTTCAATACAGTTCGCTGCACATCACCATGTCCATCTCCCTGTCCCGCCAGGCGGCCCTGACCCTGACCCAGCAACTGGCCGAGCGTCTGGCCGAACGTATACGCACCAGGCTGCTGCCCGCAGGCGCGCGCCTGCCTTCGGTGCGTGAATGTGCGCGCCAGCAGGGCGTGAGTCCGTACACGGTGGTGGCCGCCTACGACCTGTTGCAGGCCCAGGGACTGGTCGAGGCCAGGCCGCAACGCGGCTTCTTTGTGCGAGATATTGTGCAAAATCCGCTTCAAACGCAGGAGGGTAAAGCGCAGATAGCTATCAATGAGGGAGCGGTCAATACCCCGGTAGGCATCCCGCCGGGCACGCGCATCAACGCCACCATGCTGATCCGCGGCATGTTTGTGGAGAGCGTGGCCGGCAAGCCCCAGCCCGGTGCCGGTGTGCTGCCCGCCGAGTGGCTGGATGCCGGCTTTCTGGTGGCGGCCATGCGCAAGGTCACCAGCGGGCAGGCGCTGCGCGAATCGCTGGTGCGCTATGGCGAGCCCATGGGCGACAGCCGGCTGCGCGAGGCGCTGGCGCGGCGCATGCAGCGCATAGGCATCGCGGCGGGGCCGGGCCAGATCATCACCACCCTGGGCGCGACCCAGGCACTGGACATCGTGAGCCGGGCCCTGTTGCAGCCCGGCGATCCGGTGATGGTGGAAGAGCCGGGCTGGGCGGTGGAGTATGCGCGCCTGGCCGCCATGGGCATGCGCGTGCTGCCGGTACCGCGCGGACCCGAGGGGCCGGACATGGCGGTGATGCAGCGCTATTGCGAGACCATGGCCCCCAAGCTCTATGTGAGTGTCAGCGTGCTGCACAACCCCACGGGCTACAGCCTGAGTGCGGCCAGCGCCCATGAGGTGCTGCAGATGGCGCAGCGCCATGGCTTCTATGTAGTGGAGGACGATAGCTACTGCCATATTGCCCCCGATCACGCGCCACGCGTGTCGGTGCTGGACCGGCTGCAGCGCAGCATCTACATCAGCGGCTTTGCCAAGGTGCTGGTGCCCAACTGGCGCCTAGGCTATCTGGCGGCGCCGCCCGAGCTGGTCGAGCGACTTCTGGACACCAAGCTGCTGTCCACCCTGTCCACGCCGACTCCCATGGAGCAGGCCCTGGCCCTGTGCATGGAGCAAGGCCAGCTGCGCCGCCATGCCGAGCGGCTTCGCCAGCATCTGGCCCAGGCGCGAATGCGCAGCGTGGCGCTGGCCCAGGCTGCCGGTTGCCGTTTTGTGGCCGAGCCTGCGGGCATGTTCGGCTGGGTGGATACCGGTGTGGATACCGAGGTGCTGACCCAGCTGCTGCTGGATCAGGGCTACATGATTGCCCCGGGCGCCATGTTCCATGCCAGCCGGGGCTCCAGTACCTGCATGCGCATCAATTTCGCGACCACGCAGGACGCCGCTTTCTGGCGGGTCTTCGAGCGAGCGGTGGCCCAGATGCGGGCCCAGGCACAGAAGTTGTAGAACGTGTTGACGATCTCCTCGCGCCACGACAGAGGGTTTGCGGGATGGGATGCAAGGGGGCGGCCCCCCGCGCGCGATACCGCAGCAATAGCCGTGCTATTGCGAGGATTCGCGCGGCCGGCGAGGCAACGCCGCAAACCGCCCGCAAACCCTCTGTCCCGCAGGGTTGGGGCGAAATCGGACGATTTCTGCGCGCTGACTCTTGCTTGCACCCCGGTGCAAGCGGCGAGCCAACGCTTTGAACTCATCCCGATTGCGCTTCAACGCGACTGCGTAGAGATCGTCAATACGTTCTTAACCCAGCTGGATGGGGCCCTGATGGATATGGCAGCCGGTACGCTGCAGCAGCTCGCCAAAGGCGTCGGACATCAGATAGTCGAACTCCACGGGGCGCTGCCTGCCTATGGCATCGCCCTGCACCACGCCGCTGGCCGGGTGGCACATCAGCAGGCCGCCAGCCGCCATATGCGGCAGCCAGCCGGCCATCTGCCTGCCATAGCTGGCGGTGTCGGGGGCATCAAAGCCATAGACACCGCCAAAGCCATGGTTCATGGGGATGTCTGCATGGCGTAGCCGTCTGGTGGTGGCCCAGCCGCCCAGCAAGGCGATGATGGCGGCCTTGGGGCTGCGCCACAGGCCTGCGGCCGGTGCCGTGGAGCGCACCCAGGGCATCTCGTGTGCGGCGTAGCGGGCCTGGAGTTCCTGCTGCATGGCCGCTCGCAGACCCGGCAACTGATGCACATGCTGGTGGCCGTCGATGAAGTCCGGGGCCGTGCCCATGACCTGCTCGAAAGCATCGAGCTGTTCGCGCCAGGCCTGGCGCATCAGTTCCTGCGGCATCTGCCGTGCATAGGCCTGGCGCAGCACCGTGCCCAGCGCCTGGGCTCCATGCTGTCCGCCATGGTCTTCGGTCAGGTTGAAGTGCAGACCCACCGAGAGCCGGGGACGCAACTCCCGCAATGCCGGCGCGGCTTGCGGCCAGAGTGGCGAGGTGGTCATGCAGCTGGTGGCCGACAGACGACCGGCAAGCGTCAGCTGCTGCACGGCGTCGTCCACCAGCGGATGCAGGGCGTAATCGTCGGCACACAGCAGGATGGCACGGGAGGTTTTCATGTGATTCATGCGGCGCTGCTTGCCTTGAAGGCCCAGAACTTGCTCATGACAAAAGTGCCTATGGCCACCAGCACCAGCACGGCGGCCAGGCTCCAGAAGTAATGCCAGTGCAGCCAGTTCAGGGCGATGTAGTACAGCGCCTCGTTGGCGACAAAGGAAAGACAGGCCACGGCAAAGAATTTCGCCACCACCGGCCAGCCCCTGGCCTGGGCTGCTGAAAAAGTGAGCAGGGCATGACCGTTGTAGCTGACCACAAAGGCCACGAGAAACGCCAGCACATTGGCCCCGAGCGGCGGCAGGCCCAGCAGTGATACCAGCAGGCCGACCACCGCCAGATGCGTGGCTGCTGCCGAGCCGCCCACCAGCACGAACTGCAGCAGCTGCGGCAGGCGGCGCAGTCTTTGCAGCGCGCCCACGATCACGATGGCTCGCGCAGCGGACTGCGGTCTTCATCATGGGCCACCAGGTAGATGGGGCGGCGCTTGACTTCTTCGTAGATGCGACCGATGTACTCGCCAAGAATGCCGATGGACAGCAACTGCACGCCCGAGAACAGCATGATGCTGGCCGCCAGTGTGGGCCAGCCGCGCAAAGGGTTGCCAAAGAACAGGGCTTCGACCGCAATCCACAGGCCATAGGCCAGAGCCAGCAGGGAAATGCCCGCCCCCACCATGCTCCAGACACGCAGGGGCAGGGTGGTGAAGGAGGTCAGTCCCAGGAGGGCCAGAGACCCCAGGCGGCGCAGATTGAAGCTGGAGCTGCCTGCCGCACGGTCTCGGGGAACAAAGGGCAGGGCGACGGTCTTGAAGCCGACCCAGGCGTACAGACCCTTCATGAAGCGATTGTTCTCCGGCAAAGCCTTGAGGGCATCGACGACCTTGCGGTCCATCCAGCGGAAGTCGCCTGCGTTCGGCGGCATCTTGACCGAGCTGCCCGAGTTCATCACACGGTAGAACAACTGGGTGCCCATGCGCTTGGCGCCACTTTCTGCGCCGCGGTCGGCGATCACGCCATATATCATCTCGTAGCCCGATTGCCACAGCCCATGCATTTCGGCCAGCATCTCGAGCGGATGCTGGAAGTCGGCGTCGATCAGCAGCACGGCATTGCCCCGGGCATGGTCTATGCCGGCAGACAGGGCGGCTTCCTTGCCAAAGTTGCGCGACAGGGCCAGATAGCGCAGCGGCAGCTCCTGGGCCAGACGCAGGCTCAGCTCATGCGTGGCGTCACGGCTGCCGTCGTTGACCACCACGATCTCGAAATCGGGCGTCAAGGCCCTAACCGTTTCGGCCAGCGCACGCAGAAACCCCTCGATATTGGCTTGTTCGTTATAGGCCGGCACCACGCAGCTCAGCCTCAGCGGCTGGCGCGGCAACTGGGCTGGCGGGGCTGCGGGAGCATATTCGGCGTGAAAATCGGTCATGGGGCAGGATTTTCGCGCAAGTCTGTAACTGCTTGCTGGGCCGGCCACGGTTTGCACTGCTTCAAAAAGGCCGTCGTTATACTCACGCCCCTACTGCTCCTGCTTCTTTCCTGATCGTCTGATGACCGCTGCTCAACGCGAATCTCTTGTTCTTGGCGGCCGTGCCGTTGCCGCCTTGCTCGCCGTATACGGCGTGATCTGGCTGGCCATTCACTGGGTGACCGCCCTGGCCGCGCCCGGGGACAACGTGGAGCAGCTGATCTGGATTCACTCCCTGGAGCTGGGCTATTTCAAGCATCCGCCGATGCCGACCTGGATCATGGCAGCCTCCGCGGCTGTCTTTGGTCCGTCCATAGGGCTGACCTATGTGCTGGGCGGCGTGCTCACACTGGGCTCATTGGCGATTTTCTGGAAGCTGTTGTGTGATATGCGGGGCCGGGCCTATGCGACCGTGGGCCTGCTGGCGGCGCTGAGCATCACCTTCTATTGCGGGCGGCTCTACTACTACAACCACAACGTCGTGATGATGCTGTGGATTTCGCTGGCCGTGGCGCTGACCTGGCATGTCACGCGCAAGCCGTCCCTGGCAGCTTGGGCCTGGCTGGGCCTGGTTTCGGGCCTGGGCATGCTCAGCAAATACCAATATGTGCTGGCGCTGGGCGTGATCGGCCTGTGGTGGCTGCGCATTGGCGCCTGGAAGAACCCGGTGCATGTCAAAGGAGCAGCGCTGGCTGCTGCGGTCGGCCTGCTGGTACTGTCTCCTCATCTGTACTGGCTGAAAACCCATGACTGGATGCCCATGCATTACGCAGAGCGCACGTCCCTGGGTCTGCATCTGGATACGGCCGCGCGCATCAAGATGTCCTGGACGTTTGCGGTGGACTGGATCTTCAACCGCTGCATGCCTGCCTGGATCGTGCTGGGTGTGGCTCTCTGGTGGGGGCGCCGCAGGGCAGGCAAGACTGGAGCGCAGACTGCGCCCGTAAAGGAGGTGCCAGTCGACGCGGACAGGATGCTGCGCGAGTTCTGGCTGCTCTGGGGCCTGGTGCCGCTGCTGGCCATGCTGGTGCTGTGCCTGTTTACGGGCTCCTATCTGCACCTGCAATGGGGTACGGCCTTCATGTTCCTGTGCGTGCCGGCCGTCATGGAGTGGGCGCGCTCGCCACGGAGCTGGGGTGCCGCCGGGGACTTGCGTGCCGCCTGGCTGACGTTTGGGGTTCTGCAGGCGCTGCTGCTGCTGCAGTTCTGGCTGGCTTCGCCCATGGGGCTGTCGGGCTACAAGAGCACCCATCAGAACCATATCCCCGTGGACAAGATCGTGGAAGGTCTGGCGCCGGCGGCGCATCAGGCACTGGGCGGCCCTGTGGACATCATCATCGGCCCGCAGGCGCTGGCCGGGCGTATTGCGATGGAGCTGCCCGAGCGTCCGCGCGTCTACGTGGAGCGCAATCTGCAATACAGCCCCTGGATTCGTGAGGAAGAGTTGCCGAGCGCCCGCATCATCGAGGTGGCAGTGGCCCCGGACCCATTGCCTGAGGGCTTTACCCGCGCCTATGGTGTCTGGGCCTGGCGGCCGGTGAAGATCGCCAAGGGCGAGCACTGAGACCTGCCAAAACAAGAAAAGGCGAGCCTCTGGCTCGCCTTTTTGCTGGAGTTGCCGATTCGAGCCTAGCTGGCTGCGTGATAGATGCGTGCGCGGCCGGTCTGCGATGCGCCGCGCAGGCTGCTTTCGTAGGTGCTGTCTTCGGCCGCGGGCACCAGTGCCTTGGTACGGCGCTGGTTGAGCACGGAAAGCCTGGCCAGCTGGTCACGGACCAGGGAGATTTCGCGGTCCAGATTCTGTGCGCGCTCGCGCAGCGCAGGCGTCCAGTCGTCGGCCGAGAAGCGCTTGGCGAGCTGGGAGAACGCCACCATGGCGTCCCGCAGGCGGGTGCTGGACTGCTCCAGCGCGGATGCGTCCGGTGACTGCAGCGATGCCGAAACGGTCTGAATCACCGCATCCAGCGAATCGAGCATTTCCTGCAAGGTCATCGGGTCAGCCTCTGTTCGGGGGTTCAGCCGCGGGCGTGAACCAGGAATTCTTCGGTATTGGCCAGCAGCTTGTCTGCCACGGCCTCGGCGTTGACGCGGAAGCTGCCATTGGCAATGGCTTCGCGCATGGCCTTGACGCGATCGGCATCAAAGTCGGTGTTGGTGCGGCTTTGGCTGTCCAGGGCGCGGGCCGAGGACGAAAAGGACACGGGCACGCCGGCGGCGCGCTCGGACAAGCCTTTGGTCGATTCTTCGGTGGCAACCGTGGTTGCGGATTTCGGGGCCTGCTTGGCGGCTGCGGCGGTCTGCTGCAGGTCCGGCTTATTGCCTATCTTCATGCTGGTTCTCCAATCGCCCTGTATCGGCGTAGGGCGCTGTAGCCTTGCTTTCGACAAGGGCGCGTAAAACTTGAGGAATATTTGGCACGGTCTTTAAAGTGAGTATGCACTCTCTTGTTATTGAACCAGAACCACGCCACTGGCATTGACCGTTCCTGTGACAAGGCGGCCATTATCCATGCGAACCCGTACCTGTTGCCCTTCTCCGGCTGCAGCCATCGCCTTGCCCGAGCCGGCAACGCTGAAACCGCCACCGTTGACCATCACCTGCACGGGCGATCCCGCAGTGAACAGGGCCGGCGGGCGCACCATGTTCTGGCGCAGAGCCTGCCCCGATGTCAGCGGACGCGCCGCGACCATGCCGATGAAATCCTCTGCATTGGCGAATACGGCAGCGCTGTCTTCGGCCCAGTCCACTTCTGCGGGGACGGCGTCCTCGGCGCTCAGCGTCTTGCCGGCGGGAATATTGCCCTGCGCCACCCAGGCCGGGCCATAGGCTCGCACGGTGATGGGAAGGAACACGTTCCAGGGCACGCTGCCCTGCACGCAGCGCAGGCCCAGCCGGGTGCGACCCCAGAGGCGACTGCCCGCAGGCAGATAGGGCTCGACCTTGGCGCAGGCTGCCAGTCGCAGACGCGAGTCCAGCTGGCCCATCTGGACCTCCATGCGCAAAGCCATGCCGTTGCCGGCCTGCACGGTCTCCGCCGATGGCTGGTGCAAAGCCGCATCGACAAAGCGCTGTCCGATCTGGCTGAGCTGCGCCGCGCCATCCTGGGCCTGTGCGCCAGCCGTCAGCAGCAGCGCGCCCAGACCCCATGCCGCAGCCAGGCCTTGAGAGGGGCGAAGGCGCAGAGACAGGGAAAAGCGGCCAGACATGCATCAATCCTTTGAAGTATCCGCAGTCACAAGGCTGCAGACGATGCTTGCAAATATAGGCGCGACCCGGCTTGCGCAATGGCTTGAAGTGCCAGCGCAATACCGCTTTCTTCGCGCTTTAGTTTGCGCTGCCGATTTTCATAATCCTCGCATGCCGCAGTCCGTGGGCTCCGGCATCCCCGAATTCTGAAAGCGAGGCCGCAATGCTGAACAAAATGACCGAACGACTGGACTTCCAAAGCGAGGCGCTGCTGCTGCGCGCCGAGCGCCAGCGTGCGATTGCCAGCAATATCGCCAATGCCGACACCCCTGGTTATGTGGCGCGCGACTTCAATTTCCGCGAAGCCTTGATGGCCGCGACCAGCGGGCCCAAGCCCTTGACCCAGGCCAGCGTCACGACGGCAGGCCATATCCCGCTGCAGGCGCAGATGTCGGACGAGGCACTCAAGGCCAAGCTCGGCTATGCGGTCAATTCCCAGCCCAGCCTGGACAACAACACCGTGGATCTGGATCGCGAGCGCGCCAACTTTGTCGACAACTCCGTGCGCTACGAAGCCACGCTGCGCTTCATCAACGGCCAGGCCAAGACCATGCTCAGCGCCATTCAAGGCCAGTAAGCCCAGGAGCTAAACCATGTCCATGTTTTCCATCTTCAATATCTCGGGCAGCGCGGTCAGCGCCCAGTCCCAGCGTCTGAACGTGGTGGCCTCCAATCTGGCCAACGTCGATGCCGTGGCCGGCCCCGATGGCAGCGTCTACAAGGCGCGCCAGGTCGTGTTCCAGACCGTGCCCATGGGCAATGACGGCAGCGCAGGCGTCAAGGTCAACGCCATCAGCGAGGACAACACGCCCGGACGCCGCATCCACGACCCCAGCAATCCGCTGGCCGATGGCGAGGGCTATGTCACCCACTCCAACGTGAGCGCCGTGGACGAGATGGTCAACATGATCTCGGCGTCACGCTCCTATCAGAACAACGTGGAAGTCATGAACACGGCCAAGACGCTGCTGCTCAAGACTCTGCAAATGGGCCAGTAAGCCCGGGAACACACACATGATCTACGGCGCAAGCAGCGTGGACGGCACCACGACCAACACCACCAGCAATACCAAGAACTCGGTAACCGACCCCAACGAGGCGCAGGACCGTTTCCTCAAGCTGCTGGTGGCCCAGCTCAACAACCAGGACCCCATGAATCCCATGGACAACGCGGAAATGACCTCGCAGATGGCGCAGATCAACACCGTGACTGGCATCCAGCAGCTGAACCAGACCATGGCTTCCATGTCCAGCCAGTTCTCCGCGATGCAGGTGCTGCAAGGCACTTCCATGATCGGGCGCACGGTGCTGACCGAGGGCAACACCCTGGGCGTGGCGGCCGATGGCACGCATACCGCTGCCTTCGATCTGGAAAACCAGGCGGCCAGCGTCAAGATCCAGATCACCACGGCCAGCGGCGAGCTGGTGGACACCATCGATCTGGGTGCCGGCGCGGCCGGTCGCAACTACTTCACCTGGGAAGGCAAGGACAAATACAGCGGCGACTCCTCGCAGCTGCGCTACAGCGTGGTGGCCACCAATGGCACGACCGCCGTGGCATCCACACCGCTGGCGCCTCATGCCGTGATCGCCGCCAGCTCGGCCAACGGCGCGCTGTCGCTGGAACTCGATAACGGCAGCAGCGTGGCTTATTCCGGCATCAAGGCCGTTTACTGATTGAGGAGCACATCATGGGTTTTCAACAAGGTCTTTCGGGCTTGAACGCCGCCAGCAAGAATCTGGACGTCATCGGCCACAACATCGCCAACTCCAACACCACGGGCTTCAAGGCATCGCGCGCCGACTTCGCTGAAATGATCGCCAGCGCCATCGGTTCGGCCAGCGGCCAGAGCAGCGGCATCGGCGTCAACGTGGCCGCCGTGTCCCAGCAGTTCCGGCAAGGCTCCATCACTTCGACGGGCAACAACCTGGACCTCGCCATCAACGGCAACGGCTTTTTCGTCGTCAAGCAAAGCGACGGCAGCATCGCCTATACGCGCGCCGGCAACTTCGGTCTGGACAAGGAGGGCAACCTCAAGACCGTGGACAACGACAATGTCATGGGCTATGTGGTCGATCCTACGACCGGCAAGATCCAGTCGGGCGCCACTCCCGTGCCGATGAGCTTTCCCACAGGGCAGCCGATTCCTGCCAAGCAGACCTCCACGGTGAATGTGGAGCTGAATCTGGATGCGCGCGCCACGGATGCTGCCGGCGACGCCACAGCCACGCCGCCGGTGGCTGCCACGCCGCGTGCCACCTATGGCACCTCGCTGAATGTGTATGACACCCAGGGCACGGCCATTCCCGTCAATCTGTATTTTGAGAAAGACGCCACAGGCAACACCTGGAACATCTTCAACTCGCTCGATGCCTCGGCCACTCCCATCGGCACGGCCGTGTTCGATGCCAGCGGCAAGCTCACCAGCGTCACCCCGAATGCCCCGACCACAGGATCTGGCACCACGCTGGACCTGAGCATCAGCGGCGGCACAGCCAACCCCAACGGCCTGCAGCCCTTCAATGTCGCGTTCGATTTCGGTGGTCTGACCCAGTTCGGCACCAAGTTCGCCGTCAGCAGTCTCAAGCAGGACGGCTACACCTCGGGCGCACTGACCGGCATCAATGTGGGCCGCGACGGCTCCATCGTGGCTTCCTACTCCAACGGCGTCACGCGTACCGAAGGCCAGATCGCCCTGGCTGCCTTCACCAATACCCAGGGTCTGGGCTCCATCGGCAACAACAAATGGGTGGCCACCTCTGATTCCGGCCCTGCGCTTAATGGTTCGGCCCAGACCGGCACCTTTGGCTCGCTGCAGTCGGGCGCGCTGGAAGAGTCCAACGTGGATCTGACGGCCGAGCTGGTCAACATGATGACGGCACAGCGCTCCTACCAGGCCAACGCCCAGACCATCAAGACGCAGGATCAGGTGTTCTCCACCCTGGTGAATCTGCGTTAACGGACAAGCCTCTGAGGCGCTTTGGGCCTCACCCCGGACGCGCTGGCTGAGCGCCGGCATCCGGGGGAGGCGGAAAAAGCGAGTGATTTGACGCAAGAAAGGTCAGCATGGACAGAATAATTTATACGTCGATGACGGGGGCCAATGCGGCTGCCCAGCGTCAGGCCGTGCTGGCCCACAATCTGGCCAATGCCGGCACCAACGGCTTTCGCGCCGAGATGTCCACCTTCCGCTCGGTGCCGCTGCAGGGCACGGGAGCCGGCACGCGCGTGTTTGCGCTGGAGGCCACCTCCGGCTATCAGGACACTCCCGGCCCGGCCCAACGCACCGGCCGCGCGCTGGATGCCATGGCCATGGGTCGCGCCTGGTTTGCCGTGCAGGGGCTCGATGGCCAGGAAGCCTACACGCGCAACGGCGTGTTCGAGATCTCGCCCGAAGGGCAACTGGTCAACAGCAACGGCCAGGCCGTGCTCTCCGACGGCGGTGCGCCCATCGATATCCCGCCCGAGTCCACGATCTCCCTGGGCTCAGACGGCACGCTGACTGCCAAGATGGGCAACCAGTTGCCTGTGGCCGTGGGCCGAGTCAAGCTGGTCACGCCGCCCGTCGACGAGCCGCTGGTGCGCGGCGATGACGGCTTTTTTCGCGCGGCCCAGGGCGATGCGCTGCCCAACGACGAGACGGCACGCCTGCTGTCGGGCTCGATCGAAGGCTCGAACGTGAACTCCGTCGAAACCATGGTCGGCATGATCGCCGCCTCGCGCCAGTTCGAGCAGCAGATGAAGCTGCTGCAGACCGCAGAAACCAACGATAAATCCGCCAGCCAGCTGCTGAGCATGAACGGCTGATAGCCAAAGGAATACGTCATGATCAATTCGCTGTTCATTGCCAAGACCGGCATGGAAGCCCAGCAGACGCAGCTGGACGTGATCTCGCACAATCTGGCCAACGTCTCCACCACGGGCTACAAGCGCGCGAATGCGGTCTTCGAGGATCTGATTTATCAGAACCTGCGCCAGTCGGGTTCGCAGACCACCGAGCAGAACCAGCTGCCCACAGGCTTGCATCTGGGCCTGGGCGTGCGCACCGTGGCCACCAGCCGCAACTTTCTGCAGGGCAGCCTGCAGCAGTCGAGCAATGCGCTGGATGTGGCGATCAACGGCAACGGCTTCTTTGAAGTCAACATGCCCGACGGCACGATTGCCTATACCCGCGACGGCTCGTTCGAGGTCGATTCCCAGGGTCAGCTGGTAACGTCCAGCGGCCTGCCCGTGGCCAACGGCATCACCATCCCTCAAGGCGCGACCAAGGTGTCCATCAGCCATGACGGCGTGGTCAGCGTCACCATGCCCGGCCAGGCTGCGCCGCAGCAGGTGGGCAATATCGCGATGAGCCAGTTCATCAATGCCGCAGGCCTGGAGCCGCGCGGCCAGAACCTCTACGTCGAGACCGCCTCCTCGGGACAGCCCCAGCAGGGCACGCCCGGCACCAACGGCCTGGGCACGATTCAGCAGGGCTATCTGGAAGCCTCGAACGTGAACGTGGTTCAGGAGCTGGTGACCATGATCCAGACCCAGCGCGCCTACGAAATGAATTCCAAGGCGATCCAGACTTCCGACCAGATGCTGGCCAAGCTGGCACAGCTCTGATTGATCACCATGTATTGAGGAGCAGCTTGCGCTTGATGTATATGGTTTTCAGGTTAATTTGATGCTGATTTCCATTCAGGGTAAGCGCTAAAAGCTCTGATTTCAATAGCGTGCATTGCGCACGCAGGGCACAAGGGGCGAAGCGCCTGACTGCCAAGGACTTGCCGCCATGTTCAAAGCCATTGTTTCCCATTGCCCGACGGTCTGTGCCCTCACTGCGGCCCTGCTGGTTTCGGGCTGCGTCACGCTCAATCCGCCGCCGCCGGTGGACATGCCCTCGACGGCGCCTCCCGTGCTGCAGCCGCGCGAGCAGACGGCCCAGAATCCCACCGGCAGCCTGTTCAATGCCAGTCGCTACCGCCCCATGTTCGAGGATCAGCGCGCCCGCATGGTGGGCGACTCGGTGACGGTGCAGATCGTGGAGCGCGTTTCGGCCAGCCAGAGCACGGATTCCAAGGTCGGGCGAGCCAACGAGCTGAGCACGGGCATCACCTCGCTGCCGCTGCTCAGGGGCGGCGCCGAGAAGACGGTGGCCGATGCGCTCACCCTGGGGGCCGAGAGCAAGAACGACTTCAAGGGCTCGGGCGCCACCACCAGCAACAATACCTTCACAGGCTCTATTGCCACCACCGTGGTCGATGTGCTGCCCAACGGCCATCTGGTGATTGCCGGCGAGAAGCAGATCGGCGTGAACCACAACGTCGATGTGCTGCGTTTCACGGGCACGGTGGACCCGCGTTCGCTGCGTCCGGGCAGCACCGTGGCATCGACTCAGGTGGCCAATCTGCGCGTCGAATCGCGCAGCCGTGGCCAGGCCGGTGAAGCCCAGTCAATTGGCTGGTTGTCCCGGTTCTTTTTGAACGTTATGCCGTTCTGATTCTTCCGAGAATGGGCAGTATGAAAGTACTGTCCACGCTCCTGTCACTGCGCCCTGCGCACACCGCCTTGCTGGTGGTCGCAGCCCTCGGCGCCAGCGGGCTCACCCTGCCTGCGCATGCCACACGCATCAAGGAGGTTGCCGCCATCCAGGGCGTGCGCAGCAACCAGTTGACAGGCTACGGTCTGGTGGTCGGCCTCGACGGCACGGGCGACCAGACCACGCAGATGCCCTACACCAAGCAGGCGCTGGCCAATTACCTGGAGCAGATGGGCATCGCCCTGCCGGCCTCGGGCAATGCGGCCCAGCTGCAGCTCAAGAACGTGGCGGCGGTGATCATCACGGCCGAGCTGCCAGCCTTCGCACAGCCCGGCCAGGCCATCGACATCAATGTCTCCTCCATGGGCAACGCCAAGTCGCTCAAGGGCGGCACGCTGGTGGCGACACCGCTGCGCGGCGCGGACGGAGAGATCTACGCGCTGGCCCAGGGAAATGTGGTGGTTGGTGGAGCCGGGGCTGCGGCCGGCGGCTCCAAGGTGCAGGTCAATCACCTGAACGCGGGCCGCGTGCCGCAGGGCGCGCAGGTGGAGCGTGCCGTGCCCACCCCCGTCAACCAGGGCAACACGATCACGCTGGGCCTGAATCAGACCGACTTCCAGACTGCCGACAAGATGGTGCGCGCCATCAACCAGCGCATGGGTGCAGGTACGGCCATGGCACTGGACGGGCGCACGGTGCAGGTCAATGCACCCATCGACCCGGGCTCGCGCGTTCGCATGATTGCCGAGATTCAGGAGATGCCCATCGAGACCTCCAAACCGGCGGCCAAGGTGGTCATCAATGCCCGCACCGGCTCCATCGTGCTCAATCAGGCGGTGACCCTGGGCCCCTGCGCGATTGCGCACGGCAACCTGTCCATCACCATCAGCACCACGCCGGTCATCAGCCAGCCCGCACCGTTCTCGCAGGGACAGACCGTGGTGGCGCAGAAGTCCGATATCCAGGTCAAGCAGGAGCCCGGCAAGGTCATCAACATGCCCAATTCGCCCCAGCTCACCGATGTGGTGCGGGCGCTGAATTCACTGGGCGCCACGCCGCAGGACCTGCTGGCCATCCTGCAGGCCATCAAGGCCGCGGGCGCCATGGACGCCGAGCTGGAGGTGATATGAGCACGTCATTGCCCCATTCTTCATCGCTGGCGGCCAGCAATGCGCTAGCTGTCGATGCACGTTCGCTCAATGCGCTCAAGACGGCGGCCGGCGAGAACAGCCCGCAGGCTGCGCGCGAGACTGCCAAGCAGCTCGAATCGCTGTTCATGCGCGAGATGATCAAGAGCATGCGCGAGGCGACCATGAAGTCCGGCCTGCTCGACAGCGCGCAGGGCAATCTCAGCACCGACCTGCTGGATCAACAACTTTCGGTGGCCATGGCGGGACAGCCCGGCGGTCTCACCGATGCCATCAGCAAGCAGCTGGCACGCAGCATGGGAGTCGACGCCGCCGAGGATGCTGAAATTGCCGTGCCTTCCACCTTGAGCCTGAGCCGCAATGCCTGGCGCAATGTGGGCAGCAACGGCGCCTGGAGCGGCAGCCGCAGCCAGGCTGCGCAGACGATCAATGCCTATGCACCGGCTCCCAAGGGACGCGACAACTTCGTCACGGCGCACACCGGTGCGGCCCAGCGCGTGGCCAGCGAGAGCGGCATCCCGGCCCACTACATGATCGGCCAGGCCGGGCATGAGACGGGCTGGGGCAGGAGCGAGATCCGCAACAAGGACGGCAGCAACTCGTTCAACCTGTTCGGCATCAAGGCCGGCGGCAGCTGGACGGGCAAGGTTGCCGAAGTCACGACCACCGAATACATCAATGGCGCGCCCAAGAAGGTGACGGCCAAGTTCCGCGCCTATGACTCCTACGAGGAGTCCTTCCGCGACTACGCACGCCTAATCGGCAGCAATCCGCGCTACGAAAAAGCCATGGCCCAGACCGGTTCTGCCCAGGCCTATGCCAGCGAGCTGCAAAAGGCCGGCTACGCCACCGATCCGGCCTATGCGCAAAAGCTCAGTCGCGCCATCCAGAGCGTGGCCCAGGTCACAGTCGCCAACGCCGGCAGCACCAACGTCGCAAGCCGTCTGGGCGCCAGCGCCCGTGCCGCCCAGATCAACAAGATCACCGAGAACCAGTCATGAGTCTTCTGAACGTGGGCGCACGCGCCCTGATGGCCAACCAGATCGCCCTGCAAACCACAGGGCACAACATCGCCAACGTCAACACCGCGGGCTACTCACGCCAGAGCGTGGCCTTCCAGACCTCGGCGGGTCAGAACATCGGCAACGGCTATATCGGCAACGGCGCCGATGTGGCGACCATCCTGCGCAACTTCAGCGAGCTGCTCAACCGCCAGGCTACTGCGGCCACCGCCGCCAGTGCCGCAGACTCCGCGCGTTCGAACTCGCTCAATCAGCTGCAGGAGGTGTTCTCCGGCGGAACCAACGGTCTGGGCGCGGCCATCAACGACATGATGAATGCGTTTGCCGATGTGAGCAGCGCTCCTACCGACTCTTCGGCACGTCAGGTGGTGCTGACGCGCATGAGCGAACTGGCTGCGCGCTTCCGTTCGGCTTCGGCCCAGCTCGACGAGATGGACTACAGCACGCGTCAGCAGATGAGCAATGACGTGAATGTGGTCAACAGCCTGTCCGAACAGGTGGCGGCGCTCAATGGCCAGATCAGCAGCGCCATCGCCACGGGCCACACGCCCAATGACTTGCTTGATCAGCGCGACCAACTGGTGCGCGACATCAACAAATACGTGCAGACCTCGCAGGTCGACGCTGGCGATGGTTCCATCAGCCTGTTCGTGGGCGGCAGCCAGCCACTGGTACTGGGGCAGAGCGCGGCCAAGCTCAGCCTGCAGGAGTCCACGCAGTACCCCGGCAGCGGCAAGATGAGCCTGTATTTCCAGCAGCAGGGCGGGCAGCCTGTGGAGCTGACTCCGGCCATGGCTGGTGGCGGCGAGATTGCCGGTCTGCTGCAGTTTCAGAACAACGACCTGAGCGAGGGGCGCAACCTGCTGGGGCGCATGGTGATCTCGATCGGCGATACGCTCAATACGCAGAACCAGCTGGGCCTGACCTTGTCGGGGCAGAAGGGCGGGGCGCTGTTCAATATTCCGATGACGACCACGGGCTCCACCACGGGGGCTCAATGGGTACAGCCCGATACGCCCACGGTCACGGTCAAGGACTCGAGCGCGCTCAAGGCTTCGGATTACAAGATCGTCTTTGGCAACGATGCGCCCAAGGGCAAGGTAGTGCGTCTGTCGGATGGCCAGACCACGGCCTTCAACGATCTGACGGATCTGCGTGGCATGACGATTGACGGTCTGCAGTTTGATCTCAATAACGATGGTCAGGCCGGCCAGTCCGTGCTGTTCAGTCCTGTGGCATCGGCGGCGCACGATATTCAGACCATGGTGCATTCCGGCAACGATCTGGCGGTGGCCAATCCGGTGTCGGCCAAGATCAACTCGCTGGGCGATGCCGCCGTCCGCATGTCCAGCCTGAAGGTGGAGAAAGGCTTTGATGCCTCTACCTTCCCGGCGGGCACAACCCTGTCCTTCGCACCCGATGGGGCTGGCGGGATGACCTATACCATCACTCCGACCCCCAGCGGCGTGGCTGCGACAGGCGCCTATATCTCCGGGCAGGCGATCGAGCTGGCTCCGGGGCTCAAGGTTACTCTCACCGGAACGCCTGCGGTGGATGGCGCCACCAGCGATACCGTGAGCTTCGGCCCCAACAGCTTCTACAGCTCGGACACGGGCAATGCCAGCTCCTTTCTGTCGCTTCGCGACGCCGTGATCTTCGATGGCGCGACCACGCTCAGCGACGGTTTTTCCACCGCCATGGCGCAGATTGGCACGCGCACGCAAAGCGCGGCCTATGCGGCCAAGCTGTCCGAATCGATTGCCAAGAATCTGGAAGGCGATCGCACCGCCATGTCCGGTGTGAATTTGGACGAGGAAGCGGCCAAGCTGCTGCAGTACCAGCAGTCCTACCAAGCGTCAGCCAAGATGCTGCAGGTAGCCCAGGGAATTTTTGACAGCGTGATCCAGGCCGTTGGCCGTTAACCCCCTACAGCCGGAGAACAGGCATGAGCATCAACCGCATTGGCACGGCCAATATGTATGACAGCACCATCAACAACTTGGGCTCGCGTCAGAGCAGTCTGGTGGACCTGATGGAGAAGACCACGGCGGGCAAGCGGGTGCTGCGCGCCAGCGACGATCCCGTGGCCGCGGCCCAGGCCGAGCGTGCACGTACCCGCATCAGTCGCTCTGAAAATGACCAGCGCGTGCTCGGCGCCCAGCGCGATGTGATTGCCCAGGGTGAGTCCGAGCTGGGCAAGGCTCACGATGCTCTGCTGGATTTTCGCGATCTTCTGCTGCAGGCCGGCAACGGCTCGTACGACCAGGTGGCGCGCGATGCGCTGGTCCAGCAGATGCAGAGCCTGCGTGATCAGATTCTCGGCTATGCCAACGCCAAGGATTCCAACGGCCTGCCCATTTTTCGTGGGCTAGGCAGCCCTGACACGCCGTTGCAAAGCACACCTCCGGGATCGAGCAGCCAGCTCAACCCGGGCCAGAACACCGGCAGCGACAACGGCTTGCCCATCTCGCTGGATGGCCATGCAGCCTGGCTGAACGTGCCTACCGGCAACGGGGTGTTTGTGGTCAATGGCGCGGCCTCCAACTCCGGCAAGGCCTGGGCGGATCTGGGATCGGTCACCGACCCGAGCCAGGTCACTGGCGATAGCTATACCCTGGTGTTCACCAAGGATCCGAGCAGTGGCGAGATTAGCTACGAGATCAACTCCAGCTCTGCCACGGCGACCAATCCCGTGGTTACAGCCACACCTTACAAGGAAGGGCAAGCGATTACCGTCGGTGGCCAGCAGATCAGCGTCAAGGGAACTCCGGCTGACGGCGACAGCTTCACCATGTCTCCGAGTACACGCACCGATATTTTCAGCGTGCTCGATCAGGCCATTGCCACGGTCAAGGGCGGCACGACGGGATCGACCGCATTGCAGCAGGGCCTGGGGCGCGCCCTAGGCGAACTGGACTCGGGCATGAACCGGGTGCAGGCCATGCGCAGCTATGCTGGCGACCAGCTCAATCGCGCAGACAGCCTGGAGTCCAACATGAAGGATCAGGCGCTGACGCAGGAAGGAGCCCGTTCGCGTGCCGAAGATATCGATATGATCACGGCGCTGTCGCAGGTGGAGACGCAGAAGGTGGGCTTGCAGGCCGCCCTGCAATCTTATGCGCAGATGCAGAAGCTTTCGCTGTTTAACTACATCGGCTGATTTTCGCGGGCTCTGCCCGTCTTGATGTCTCGTCGTTCATCTGTCCAAATCCTCCATGACCCAGTCTGCCCTCAGCTCTTTGACTCTTGGTTATCGACCGCTCTGGGGACGTACGCGACGCCTGGCAGGAATTCAGCTTTATGTGCATGAGGACTCTGGCAGCTCTGCCGACATGGCGCATTTTCTGCGTACCGTGGACGAGATCTGGAGTCGTCAGGCGCCGCCGCTGCTGATATCGCCACAGTCCCGCCAGGTTCTGTGCAATCTTCTCGAACATGCACCTCAGGGTAGCCCCTGGATCGAGGTGCGTGGCGACTGGCTGCAGCAGGATGAAGGTATTTACGAGCTGGTGCAGAAGGCCAAGGCGCGCGGGCTGATGCTGGTCTGGGGAGGATCGCTGGCCGATGTGCCCGATGCCGATGCAGCGCGCTGCTTTGCCAGCAGCCTGCTGAGCCTGCCGCCAGAAGGAGCTGCGGGACTTCCCAATGTGGTGCGCCCAAGCCAGCAGACAAAGGATGCAGACAAGGAGGCCGCTTCGGGATTTTTTGCCACCCAGCCCCTGAATCTGCTGGACGGCCAGATGTACCAGAGTCTGCAGAGCCTGGAGCTGGCGCGATCCTGTCTCGACGAGCACGAGGCGGCCGCCGTGGCCGGCTGGCCCGTGGCAGACACCATGCAGGCTTTTCGGCTGCAGCAGCCCCAGCCCTCGCGCGATGCGCTCTTCAGGCTCATGAAGGCCATCGACAAGGAACAGTCCCTGGATGTGATGGAAGAGATACTGGGTTCGGACCCGGTGCTGGCCTATCGCTTTCTGCTCTATACCAACTCGGCCGCGCTGGGCCTGCGCCGCGGCGTGGACTCGCTGCGCCGCGGGCTGGTGATGCTGGGGCTTGGCACGCTGGAGCGCTGGCTGGCCGACCAGCTGCCCCATGCATGCACCGAACAGGACCTGGTGCCTCTGCGCACCCAGGTCGTGCTGCGCGCCAGGCTGGCCGAGCAACTGATCGAGGCCGGGGTGAGCCTGGATCTGCAGCGCGAGATGTATCTGTGCAGCCTGTTCTCGCAGCTGGATCTGCTGCTGCATGAGCCGGTTGCTACCATCTTGCGACGCACACCGCTGAACGAGCGCATCTTCGATGCCATCGTCACGCGCACCGGTCCCTATGCTGCCGTGCTGCAGATGAGCCAGGCCTTGGAGAGCCGCGACCCTGCGCCCATCCGGCAGTTGCGCGAGCAGGAAGAGTGGGAGGCCGAGGACCTCAACCGGATGCTGCTGCGCATGCTCAGTGAACTCAGGCTGGGCATGCCCCAGGCTCAGACCTGAGTGCCTGGATGAAAATTCACTGAAAGCAGGCTCTATCCCATTGCAGATGGTGTATGGTAGCTATCAAATTGATGGCTATGCTGTGGGGCAGAGTCGTGCATAAGCAGGGCTTGGCTGCCGCTTATCCACGCATTGCAGGGGCGCCGGATTCGGACAATTGGGACATCCAATCCGTCCGTGCGCCATGTCCGAATCCCAAGACAAAAACCTGCCCGCCACCGAACGCAAGCTGCAGAAGACGCGTGAAGACGGCCAGGGTGCGCGCTCGCGCGATCTGTCGCACCTGGCAATTCTGGGCACGGGCGCTTTGCTGGTGCTGATGGGCACCCAGCCCATGATGAATCACCTGCGCGAGGCCATGGCCCAGCAACTGGTGTTCAATGCCGCGGCAGCCAAGACCCCGGCGCTGATGCTGGAGCGCTTTCAGTCCATGCTGATGCTGGGTCTTGGAATTTCCGTGATCTTTGCGCTGGTGACCACCACGGCCTCGGTGTTGTCCGGCGTCGCGGCAGGTGGCTGGATCTTCAGCTTCAAGCCCATTCAGCCGCGCTTTGGCAAGCTCAACCCCTTGTCTGGCCTCAAGAATCTGTTCTCCAAGCAGCAACTGACCACGGTGGTCAAGATGGTGTTCCTGACCATCGTGCTGAGCTTCGTGGCCTGGAAGTACATGAGTGCCAATATTGCCGAGATTGCATCGGTTTCGGCCCAGCCATCGCCCATGGCACTCGCCATGGTGGGTTCCTGGCTGACCACGGGCGTCACCCTGCTGTTGATCGTGGTGTTGCTGGTGGCCCTGATCGACGTGCCACTACAGGCTTTTCTCTTCAAGTCGCGCCTCAAGATGAGTCATGAGGAAGTCAAGCAGGAGCACAAGGAGTCCGAAGGCAACCCGCAGCTCAAGGGCAAGATTCGCCAGAAGCAGCGTGAGATCGCCGACCGGGCCAGCGTCTCGGCCGTGCCTAGAGCCGACTTTGTGGTCACCAACCCTACCCACTATGCCGTGGCGCTGCGTTATGACGACGCCACCATGGCAGCGCCCCAGGTGATCGCCAAGGGCACGGATCTGGTGGCGCTCAAGATTCGCGAAATCGCGGGCGCGCATCAGATTCCGGTGCTGGAGTCGCCTATGCTGGCGCGCGCTCTCTATGCCCATGCCGATCTGGATCAGGCCATCCCCGCCGCGCTCTACACGGCCGTGGCCCAGGTGCTGGCCTATGTCTATCGTCTCAAGGCTGCACTGAGCGGCCAAGGGCCCATGCCCGATGCCCTGGGCGAGCCCCCCGTGCCCGTGGAGCTGGATCCGCACCGTGGTCGCACCCCGCCTGCGGCGGTCGATGCTGCTGCGCAGCAAGAAGGTAATCTGTGATGTCGTCGAATCGTCTGCAACTGCTCCAGAAGTGGTCTGGCTCCAATGCCGGTGCCCTGCAAGGGATGACTGCTCCCATTCTGGTGGTGGCCATTCTGGGCCTGATGGTGCTGCCTGTGCCGCCCTGGCTGCTGGACACCTTCTTCACACTCAACATTGCCGTGGCGCTGATGGTGATGATGGTGGCGGCCTACATGATCAAGCCGCTGGATTTCGCGGCTTTCCCTTCGGTGCTGCTACTGACCACGCTGATGCGCCTGTCGCTCAACGTGGCGTCGACGCGCGTGGTGCTGATGGAGGGCCACACCGGCCCCGGCGCTGCGGGCGCGGTGATCGAGGCTTTCGGCCACTTCCTGATCGGCGGCAACTTTGCCGTGGGTCTGATCGTGTTCAGCATTCTGGTGGTCATCAACTTCGTGGTGATTACCAAGGGTGCAGAGCGTATTGCCGAAGTCTCGGCCCGCTTCACACTGGACGCGATGCCCGGCAAGCAGATGGCCGTGGACGCCGATCTGAACGCCGGCCTGATCGACGAGAAGGAAGCCAAGCGCCGCCGTGCCGAAGTGGGCGAGGAAGCCAATTTCTTCGGCTCCATGGACGGTGCCAGCAAGTTTGTGCGCGGCGACGCGATTGCCGGCATCCTGATTTTGGTGATCAACGTCATCGGCGGCCTGATCATCGGCATGGCCCAGCACGGCCTGACCGCGGGCCAGGCGGCCGACAGCTACATCCTGTTGGCCGTAGGCGATGCGCTGGTGGCGCAGATTCCGGGTCTGCTGATCTCGGTGGCATCGGCTATGGTGATCTCGCGCGTGGGCAAGGAATCCGATATGGGCCGCCAGATCGTGCAGCAGCTGTTCATGTCGCCCAAGGTGCTGGGCATTACGGCCGGCGTGATGATCCTGCTGGGCCTGATTCCCGGCATGCCGCATCTGGTGTTCATCAGCATGGGGGCCTTGCTGGGCTGGGGGGCCTGGATGCTGGACAAGCGTGAGAAAGCCCGCGTCGCAGAAGAAAGCAGCGCCGCGGCGCCCCAGCAGCAGGCTGTGCAGGGTGACGGCGAAGCGAGCTGGGACGATCTGCAACCCGTGGATCTGCTGGGCCTGGAGCTGGGCTACCGCCTGATTGCCCTGGTGGACAAGAGTCGTCAGGGCGACCTGCTGACGCGTATCAAGGGCGTGCGCCGCAAGTTTGCGCAGGAGGTGGGCTTTCTGCCGCCGGCCGTGCATGTGCGCGACAACCTTGAGCTCAAGCCCAGCGCCTATCGCATGACGCTGCGCGGCGTCATGGTGGGTGAGGGCGAAGCCTTCCCCGGCATGTTCCTGGCCATCAACCCCGGCGGCATCACCACGCCGCTGATCGGCACGGCAACGACCGATCCGGCCTTCGGCCTGCCCGCGCACTGGATTGACGAGCGGCAGAAGGAAGCGGCACAAATGGCCGGTTTTACCGTCGTTGATTCGGAAACCGTGATGGCGACGCATTTGTCACACTTGATGCAAGTGCACGCGGCCAAGCTGTTGTCTCGTACCGAGACGCAGCAGCTCGTTGACCATGTGGCCAAGCTGGCCCCCAAACTCATCGAAGAAGTCATCCCGAAAATGGTGCCCATCACAACGTTCCAGAAAGTGCTCCAGCTGCTGCTGGAGGACTCTGTGCACATTCGTGATATCCGCACCATCATCGAAACGCTGGCCGAAAACGCCACGCAGACGGCCGATCCGGTGGAGCTGGCGCGTCGCGTGCGCATTGCGCTGTCGCCTGCCATCGTGCAGCAGATCTACGGTCCAACCCGCGAGCTCAACGTGATTGCCATCGAGCCCGGCCTGGAGCGTCTGCTGGTGCAGGCACTGTCGAACCCCAATGCGCCATCGCTGGACCCCGGCGTGGCTGAAATCCTCACACAAAAAGCGGTCGACGTGGCCAACCAACAGGAAGAGCTGGGCCTGCCCGCCTGCCTGCTGGTGCCGGACGTCATCCGCAACTCTCTTGCCAAGCTGCTGCGCCGTGTGGCGCCGCGTCTGCAGGTGCTCGCGCACAGCGAGATTCCCGAGACGCACACCATCCGCATCGGCCCGATTCTTAAAGGTGCAACCGCATGAATATCAAACGCTTTTACGCCCCGACTGCCCGCGAGGCCCTGGCCAAGGCGCGCATGGTTTTTGGCGACGGCACCCTGATTCTCTCCAACCGCCAGACGCCGGACGGAGTGGAAGTCATGGCCACGGCCGAAGAGACCCTTCAGGACATGGATGCCGGCATGCAGACCGGCTCGCCCCTGCAAAAAGCGCTGGAGCGCCGCGCAAGCGACGAAGGCATGAGCCTGCGCAAGGAACACTCGCCTCTGGCTCCCGCTGCTGCCAGGCGCAGCCAGGGCGGCGAAGCCATGAGTACGCTGGAGCATGTGCAGGCGCGCCAGACGGCCAAGGAAGAGCAGGCCCGCGAAATGCAGATTCAGGCCAAGCCGGTCAAGGCCATCAATGAGCTGGCCCAGCATTCCGTGCAGGACGATGTGGAACAGCTGTCCATGAGCACGCTGACTTTCCAGGACTATGTGCGTGAACGCATGCTGCGCCGTCGCCATGAGTCCTCGCTGGACAGCAGCGAAGCACTGCCCACTTTTGCCCAGCGCGTGCAGGAGCGCAACAACGAGCGCCCCGCCATGGCAGCCAAGTCTCAGACGGCTAGCGCTGCGGTGGTTCGCCATAATCCTCTGCGCCCCGAGAAGATTCAGCTCAAGGAAAGCGCCAGACCTGCGCCCGTCGCTGCCCCCCAGAACTTCATGCAGGAGATGCAGTCCATGAAGGATCTGATCGAGGAGCGCTTCAACACGCTTACCTGGCTGGGCCAGACGCGTCAGAACCCGATCCAGTCCAGCCTGATGCACAAGCTCATCCGTGCCGGATACTCGCCCGCACTTGCACGTGCACTGATCGAGAAGCTGCCCGAGACGCTCTCCGCCGGCGACGCCGTGCGCTGGCTGATGCAGGTGCTGGAGCGCAATCTGCGCACCGATGCAGCCCAGCCTGCCATCTACGAGCAGGGCGGTGTGTTTGCCCTGGTCGGTGCGACCGGCGTGGGCAAGACCACCACCACGGCCAAGCTGGCGGCGCTGTGCGCGGCCAAGCACGGTCCTGCATCCGTGGGTCTGATCACGCTGGATACCTATCGCATCGGTGGCCATGACCAACTGCGCACCTATGCCCGCATGCTGGGCATGGTGGCCCATCAGGCCCATGACAAGGCTGCGCTGCAGGACCTGCTCGGTTTGCTGCAAAGCAAGAAGATGGTGCTGATCGACACGACCGGCGTGGCCCCGCGTGATCCGCGCAAGGACGAGATCATGGATGTGCTGGCCATTGAAGGCGTGCAGCAGCTGCTGGCTGTCAACGCGGCCGCTCAGGGCGATGCGCAGGACGATGTCATGCAGGCCTTCAAGGCGCGCGGGTCGCAACACGCCATCCTCACCAAGGTCGATGAAGCCGTGAAGGTCGGTCCCTCGGTGGATACGCTGATTCGTCATCAGATCCAGCTGCGCGGCGTGACCAATGGCCAGCGCGTGCCCGAAGACTTCGAGCGCGCCAATGCGCAACTGCTGGTCTCGGCCTCCATGCGCTCGGCGGCCAAGTCGGCCTTTGATCCGCAGTCGCTGGATCTGGACTTCTTCTTCACCCCTTCGTCCGCCACCAGCGCAGAGGCTGCCTATGCTTGAGCGTCGCTCGCCATTGCATCAGGGCATGGCTCTGCATGTGAGCGATGCCAGCACCGCCGGCTTGCGCGTGCTCGCCGTGCTGCACAGCGCATCGGGTGCGGCTGCCGAGCAGGCCGTGCTCTGGCCGCTGTGCGCCCAGTTGCAGCGCTTGGGGCAGAAGGTGCTGGTGCTCGATGGCAGCCAGGCCGAATCCTTTCATACGCCAGGTCTTGCCCAACTGCTGGCGCAGCATGCCTGGCAGGCTCAGGCGGGACTTCGCGCAAGCGTCGGCGACGCCCTGTCGGTGGCCAGCCTGCCCGCGCGACTGGGCCTCAAGCAGCTCAAGGCCTCTGCCGACGAGATGGGGCTGGACATGCTGACAGCCCTGCAAGCCTATGTGCGCGGCTACACCACCGTTCTCATCTATGCGAGCAGCGAGACCCTGACGCCGCTGCTGCAAGGCCAGGGCCTTCAGCCGCTGCTGGTTGTTCCGCCCGATTCCGAACACCTCATTGAAAGCTACCGTCAGCTCAAGCATCTGGCCTTGTTTGCCGGTGTGGAGTGCACGATTGCTGCACTGGAGGCACCGCTCGCGGCTGATGGTCCGCAGAAATACGACTGGAGCCGCAAGCAAAGCAGTTCACGGACCGCCCAGCAAAACGCTCAGACACGCCTGCAGCGCCTGAATGCACTGCTACAGTGTTCGCAGCGCCATCTGGGCGACGCCCCGGTGCTCATGCGCTTGCGCTGGCGTCAGGCCAGCGATCTGCATCAGCTCACGCTGCACATGCTCAAGACGGCCTGCATCCTGCCCATGCATGCCCAGCCCACCACGGCTGCTGCATCTGAATCTCTTGTCTGGAGCCATTGACTGCCATGTACACCGCCAAAGGCCAACTCGACCGCGACGCGCTGATTCGTCAGCATGTGCCGCTTGTGCGTCGAATTGCCTTGCACATGATCGCCAAACTGCCACCGAACGTCGAGCTGGATGATTTGATCCAGGTGGGCATGATCGGTCTGGCCGAAGCGCTGTCGCGCTTCGAGAGCGAGCAAGGCGTGCAATTCGACACTTTCGCCAGCCAGCGCATCCGTGGCGCCATGCTGGACGAACTGCGCGAAGGCGACTGGATGAGCCGTAGCTCGCGCAAAAGCCAGAAGGAAATCGAGCAGGCGCTCAACCGGCTGGAGCAGCGTCTGGGTCGGCCTCCGCTGGAGTCGGAAATCGCAGCCGAGCTGGGCATGGCCCTGGACGACTATCAGTCCCTGCTGGGCAAGGTGCGGGGCACGCAACTGGTCTATCTCGAGGACATAGGCGGCGGTGACGGCGACGATGGCGACGACTATTTGGAGCGGCATGTGGCTGACTCCGGTGTCGACCCCTTTGCCTTGCTGCGTGACCAGCGCATGCGCTCCGCATTGGTCGAGGCCATCAAGGCCCTGCCGGAACGTGAGCAATATGTGATGGGCATGTACTATGAGCACGACATGAACCTCAAGGAAATCGCCGCCGTGCTCGGCGTGACCGAATCGCGGGTCTGCCAGCTGCACAGCCAGGCCATCGCCCGTCTGCGCACCAAGATGCGCTCGCATTGATCACCTGAAACGGTCCACCAGGAGCGGGCCGTTCATCACAAACAAAGCCGA